>JACIXY010000054.1 GCA_014360195.1 Bacillota bacterium | reverse complement strand
GCCAGGCTGGTCCCCAGAGGACCATCTTCACGCGAGAGCTGGTCCCTGGTGCTCCACCTTGCCGCGTTTTGGCGAAGGACGGTGGCAGGGGTGGTTCCCGGAGGACCAGATCTTGCGCCGGGCTGATCCCCACAGGCCCAGGTCTTCCCGCAACTTGGTTCTGCAGGGATCGTTCGTATTCCCGGCTGCCGCTGGCGGTCGATGCCAAGCAAGAGACAACAGCATCGCCGATAGGCGTTTACTCCGGGAGCACCGCATGTTAAAATGAGGAAGCGGAGGTACCCAAGACCTCGCGCGGAGGGTGGACATGCCTTCGATTCAAGGGACGGTCGAGCGGATCACATACCGCAACGAGGACAACTTCTACACTGTGGCCAGGATTGCGTGTACCCACTGGGACGACGGACCGGCCGGCGGGAGTGGCCGACCGGCCGACGGGAGTGGCCGACCAGCCGGCGGGAGTGGCCGCGCGCAGGGTGCTGCCAGTGGGGCGGCCGATAGGGCGGCCGAAGGAGGTGCCCGGGATACCCGGGGTGCCCAGGATGCCTGGGATGGCGCAGGCCCGGGGACCAGGACGAACGGGCGGGCTGGCGGAAGTGCGGCACACCTGCGGCGCGCGCCCGGAGCGGGGAGCGCGCCGGGAGCGGGGAGCGGGTGGCGGCGAGCGCTTCCGGTAACAGTGGTGGGCACCTTCCCGTTCATCAGCGTGGGCGAGACGCTCGCCCTCGAGGGAGAGTGGGTGGACCACCCGGAGTACGGGCGGCAGTTCAAGGTCGAGCGCTATGAGTCGGTCGTCCCCGCGACGCAGAAGGGCATTGAGAAGTACCTCGGGTCGGGCCTCATTAAGGGCATCGGCCCCGTTACAGCGAAGAAGCTCGTTTCACACTTTGGCCTCTCCACGCTCGACGTCATCGAGCATCATCCCGAGAGGCTCACAGAGGTCGAGGGCGTGGGGCCGATTAAGTCCGCCACGATAGCCCGCGCCTTTCAGGAGCAGAAGGAGATCCGCAAGGTCATGATGTTTCTGGCGGGCCATGGGGTGAGCCCCACGCTCGCTATCAAGATATTCCGCCGATACGGCGACGCGTCCATCCAGGCTGTCCGCGAGAACCCGTATCGTCTCGCCGACGAGATCCACGGGGTCGGCTTCAAGACTGCGGACAAGATCGCTGCTGAGCTGGGCATGGAGCCGACCTCGGCGGAGCGGGTCGCCGCCGGCATCATATACGTCCTGAACGAGCTTGCCGCGGACGGACACGTGTACTACCCCGAGCAGGCGCTCCTCGACGAGGCTGCGAAAGTCCTCGGCGTGGGGCAGGACCTGGTGGCGGCAGTGCTGCCCGTGCTTGAGGAGCGCGGCGCGATCATCCGCGACACAGTGCAGGGCGAGAAGGCCGTCTATCTCGCCTACCTCTATCGCGCCGAGACGAGCGTCGCCGAGAGGCTCGCCGCGCTCGCGCGCCGCCCGCCGAAGCCGCTCCCGGTCGATGTGGCCCGGCTCCTCGCTGAACTAGGGCGGCGCGACGGCGTCCAGCTCAGCGCGGAGCAGCGGGCGGCTGTGGAGAAAGCCGTCGGGTGCGGCGTGCTTGTCCTGACGGGCGGGCCGGGCACAGGGAAGACCACCACCGTCCGAACGATGCTCCGCATCTTCGAGGCCGGGGCCTTGCGCGTCGCGCTCGCTGCACCCACGGGGCGAGCGGCGAAGAGGCTGGCGGAGACCACCGGACGCGAAGCCAGGACCATCCATCGGCTCCTCGGCGTCAGCTTCGGGCAGGGGCAGATGTCCTTCGAGCACAACGAGGGGGCGCCCATCGATGCTGACGTTATCGTCCTGGACGAGACATCCATGGTAGACATCCAGCTCATGAGCTACTTCCTTGCGGCGGTGCGCCCCGGCGCCAGGCTAGTCCTGGTGGGCGACGTGGACCAGTTGCCGTCGGTGGGACCAGGGTCGGTGCTGCGCGACGTCATCTCGTCCGGTGCGGTCGAAGTCGTGCGGCTCACCGAGATATTCAGGCAGGCCAGGACGAGCATGATAGTCACCAACGCCCACCGCGTCAACAGAGGTGAGATGCCCGTCTTGAACAGAAACCTCACCGAAGGAGCGAAAGCCGACTTCTTTTTCATCGCCGAGGACGACCCCGAGAAGGTCACCACCCTCGTGAAGGACCTCGTGGTGCGGCGCCTGCCCACCTACGCGAAGTGCGACCCGATCGACGATATCCAGGTCATGGCGCCGATGCGGCGGACGGTCACCGGCGTCGAAAACCTCAACGCGGTCCTGCGCGACGCGCTCAATCCCGCTGCCCCCGGCAAGCAGGAGATGCGCCTGGGCGGGCTTGTGCTCCGCGAGGGCGACAAGGTCATGCAGACCCGCAACAACTACGACAAGATGGTGTTCAACGGGGACATCGGCCGCGTGGTGAAGGTGGACCCGGAGGACCAGGAGGTTGTGGTGGCGTTCGTGGAGCCCGACGGCATGCGGCGCGTCACCTACGAGCAGCATGAGCTCGACGAGCTCGTGCTCTCTTACGCCATCTCGGTCCACAAGAGCCAGGGCAGCGAGTATCCCGTTATCGTGATGCCCATCACCACGCAGCACTTCATCATGCTCCAGAGAAACCTCCTCTACACAGCCATCACCCGGGCGAAGCGCCTTGTGGTGCTGGTGGGTACTCCCAAGGCCCTCGCCATCGCCGTCAAGAACAGCACGCAAGACCGGCGCTACTCCGGCCTTGCGGAGAGGCTGCGGGCCCTGCGCTAGGCACTCGGTCGCGACCTATCTTCTGCGCGTTGCTGCCGCTCACACTCCTTAATGTGCGGGGTTGTTGCCGTTTTGGGGAATACCTTTTAGTAAGGGTGATTCATCCTTCCGGGTGAAGGACCGCGACGGTCGGCGTCGAAGAGTCATAGCGGGCGACTGCGGCGCTCGCGTTGCGCTCTTACCCCGGGCCTGCGACTGGCGACGAGGACCACTCCTGTTTCTCGCCGCTGTCAAGTCGAGCGAGGAGAGATTTGATGGTTTCTGCCTGAGTCGTGGCCGGTCTCGCGTGTCTTACGGCGAACCGACCGATAAGCCGGTCCCGCGGCTGCACCTCATCGCGACACGCCCGGACCCTGGGCCTGCTGCCCAAGGCTCCGAGTATGCGGTTGCACTCCCAGATGAGCCCCGGCGCGCTGCCAGCCGACGCGCGGCGGCTGCTGGCAGGCGGCAGCGAAGCCGTGGGAACCGCTAATGCTACGCTGCCACATATGCAACTCCTGGCAATTCCGCTGCCCAGGCACCTGTGCGAGGCGTTCAAGTGCAAACCGGTCCGCCGGTCCACAGCGGGAAATGGAGTGGTGCTGCCTACGTGGCAAAGTAGTACTAAGTATGCGAGCCCAAGTGCGCCGGACCGTTGTCGGCAGTCGCACGTGCTGACCTGCAACTGGCACCACTGAGAGCCGTTGCTGTGGTATAGTACGCTACGGAGAACTAGGGTGTAATGTCAAGAGGGTCTAGAGAGGAATTTTCTGGGGCATATTTGGGTATCGGGTAATAGGATGCCCGGGCGGTTGCGAGGTCAGATTTTGCAATCGCCGGTGTTCCTTGAAAACCGAAGTTGCTGGGGTGCTTAAGCCTACCTCCTATCCCGGTATATTTGGCCCTTGCTGAGCAAGGCAAAGACCAGACGTACGAACTTCCTGGCAGTGAGTACGAGCGCTCTCTTGTGCTGGTGCTTGGGAACCTCCTCATACTTCCGCCGGTAGTAGGCGGCATACTCCTTGTTGTGCAGTCTTAGGGAGTTTGCGCCTTCTACCAGGTAATAGCGGAGGTATTGGTTCCCCGCCTTTGTAAGAGAGGTTTCCTCGGCATCGAACGAGCCTGTTTGGTGCTTGTGCCATGTGAGGCCTGCGAATCTGGCCAGGGCGCCCTGGTCGTGGAATCTTGCGATGTCGCCGATCTCCGCGATTATCCCGGCTGATATCACAGGCCCAATGCCAGGCACGGTGACCAGTGGGTTAGGTATGGCCCTCATCTCCCGCTCTATGGCCTTATCGAGTTTCTTGATCTGCTGCGTGAAGAAGTCTATGTTCTCAAGGACCATCGATAGGGCTATATCCACCGTGCTTTCCATCTTGGGGTTCAGGCGATACGATCTGGCCGCCGCAGTCTTGACGGCCTCAGCGAATGCATCTGGTTCCTTGAACCTGGCGTTACCGTTATCAACGAGGAACTTTGCAAGTTCCGGCGTGGGGATTGCCAGGAGTTCATCTGGCGTGAACTCGTCCAGAAGGCTCAGAGAGGCCTTTCTCAAAAGCCTTTTCCCTGCGACCTTTCGGTACTCGGGGAACTTGAGGAACAGCAGTTCAATCGCCCGATGTTTGTCGCTCGTCGCAGAGCGTACCAGGTGGTAACGCAGCCTTGTCAGCCTTGCGAGCGGCTGGAGCTTGAGGTCGTTGGGGGTTACCGGGTTGAGCTTACCGAACCTTACGCGTTCAGCGATGATCTTGGCGTCGACGATGTCGGTCTTGGGCTTTATTGTGAAGGCCTTCTTGAACCCTTTAACAAGCGAGGGATTCAGGATGTATATGTTGCATGGGATGGGGTTTAGCTTGGGTGAGCTTGAAAGGGCCTCCCACAGATGCCACCAGTATAGTCCTGTTGCTTCCATGCCGATTTCTATGAGGTCGCAAGGGACTTTAGTGGTGATCTCCGAGAGGGTTTTCAAGAAGGCCTCAAGGCCATCGAGGTTATTGTCAAACCTCAAGGGCTTTCTGGTAAGGTCGTTGCCGTCCTGGTCGATGAAGCTTGCGACATTTGATTCGAGGCCAATGTCGATGCCGGCGCAGATCCTGTTTGGCACGGGCTTACACCCCCTTCGGGTGGCAAGGATTTGGGGCATCCCCGGCACCTCACCAGATCGACTGCCTCGTTATTAGCACTAGAGGCTCTGCCCGGACTGCACCCCGCTTTGCTCAGGGCGGGCAGGCAGGGCCTCCGCGCAGTCTAGGGGTTAGAGGCTCAAGGTGAGGTCGGGGAAACATTCTCTTGCGAAAAGTCACTCATCCCATGCCTGATTAAGGCTTGGGAGTCATCGTGCAACTGGAGGGGGCAAGAGTTACCCCAGCCGACCCAAGTATATTTTCCCAGGGATGCCCCAAAGGAGACAAGATTATATCGGATTATCGGCGACGGGATCCAGGATGTCCGGGGTAAGATGCTCGAGGGCTGACCCGCGCCCCGGGGGCGCCGGCCGCTGGTGGCCTTGAGAGCGCCTAAAGCATCTATCGCCTGCGCCGCGCCCGGCGGGCCGTTAGGGTATGGCCCTTCGCCGGTCGCGGCTACGACGGCCGTCGGCCCACCAGCGGCTAACCCGGATATGCGACCTGGCTTGTACCGTCAACCAGTAATATACGAGGAAGGGGAGGCTTAACACAAGATGGACGTCACTGTCGGTATGATCCTGGGATTTCTCGGTATAGCTCTGGCAGTAGCTCTGCCAGGTGTCGGGTCGGCAACGGGGGTCGGGCTAGTGGGCTCCGCAGGGTCGGGGGTTGTGACGGAGGACCCCGACAAGTTCGGACAGATACTCCTCTTGCAGGTTCTCCCTGGCACACAGGGAATATACGGGCTTCTTGCGGGGTTTGTCCTCATGATGAAGCTCGGCGTGTTCAGTGGTAACGTGCTCAGGCTGACCACATTTGAAGGATTCCTCGTCATCATGGCGGTGCTTCCCATCGCCATAGTAGGCTGGCTCTCCGCTATTCACCAGGGGAAGGTCGCTGCGGCCGGCGTCGGGGTCGTAGCGAAGAGACCCGAGGAGCTGGGCAAGCCCGTCACGTTCGCCGCCATGGTAGAAACGTACGCGGTGCTGGCGTTCCTCGCCTCACTCCTTCTCATCATGTTCGGCCTGCCTCTCAAAGGAGTGGCGTGAATGTCTGCTCTCGAGAAAATGCAGGAGAAAATCCTGGAGGACGCGAAAGCCAGGGCAGACGAGATCGTGAACGCCGCCACAGCGGAGGCTCAGGCGATACTCGCCGAGGCCAGGGCGGAGGCGGCGAGGAGGCGTGATGAGGAGCTTGCGCGGGGCAAAGAGAAGGCCGACGAGGAGCGGCGGCGCACTCTGACCCTCGCGGAGCTGGATGCCCGCAGACAACTGCTGGCGACGAAGGCAGCCCTCGTAGATGAGGTCTTCCAGGAGGCCCTAAAGCGCCTGGCCTCGCTGGAGCCTGCGCGGTACAGGGCGTACTTGAAGCAGGCGATGCTTGAAGCGGTGGAGAGCGGCGAGGAAGAGGTCGTCATGTCCGCGCGCGACCTCGACACCATTGGTCCCGAGGTTGTGGCCGAGGTGAACGCAGAGCTGGCAAGGCAGGGCCGCAAGGCGGCTCTTCGGCTCTCCAGCGCTCCGGGTGGATTTAGCGGGGGTTTTGTGCTGCGGACAGGGAGTATGGAAGTGAACTCTACGTTCGACGCGATCCTGGCGCGAGAGCGCGAGGCGCTGGTGGTGGAGGTAGCCGGGGTTCTCTTCAGCTGAAGCTGGGCACCCGGGCATCCCGGGAGGTGACGGATGGCAAGATGCTGGGGCTTGAATCCAAGTACGCATATGCTACCGGGCGCGTGAGGGTGCTCGAGACGAGGCTCCTCGACCGGGGCCGCATCGACCGCATGATCGACGCCCCCGATCTCGAGGGCGCGCTGAAGGTGCTGGCGGAGGCGGGCTATGCTCGTGCTCAGCTTTCTGAAAAGGCGCACCCGGTCATCGACGACATTACAGCCGGTGAGGAAGAGAGGCTAGCCGCACTGATCCGGGAAACCACCCCGGAGCCGCAGCTTGTGGATTTCATCACCGCAAGATGGGATTTCCACAACCTTAAGGTGATGCTCAAGGCGAAGCTGCACCGGGTTCCTCCGGAGAAGGCTTGGGCCAGGCACGGGACTTGTGACGTGGCCACCATCAAGCGGGCCATCGAAGGCGAGACGAAAGACCTTCCGCGCCACCTCGCCGAGGCCCTCAGTGCGGCGAAGGCAGCCCATGACCTCCATGCCATGCCTGAGACCATCGATATTGCCGTGGACCGGGAGATGTATCGCTACCTTCTGGCCAGAGCGAAGTCGCTCGGCATTCAGTACCTCGTGGACCTTGTCCAAATGGAGGTGGACCTCTTCAACCTCTCAGTCTATTTCAGGTCCAGGAGGATGGGAAGGGACAGAGGTTTTGCGGCGGAGGCCATGGTGCCGGGGGGGAAGGTCAGCCCCATGCGGCTGGTCGCCTCGTACGAGCAGCCTCCAGAGGCTGTGGTCGCAAGCGTTGCCGGCACCGGCTACGAGGCACTGGCGAGGCAGGCGGCGGCCGCGCTCGCCGAGGGGAGGCCCCTTGCCGAGCTGGAAAGGCTTTCGGAGGCAGTCATGTGGGATCGCATCCGGAAGGCGCGGTATGTGCCCCTGGGGCCTGAGCCCCTTGTCGGATACATCTTCGCGAAGTTGCACGAGCTTAAGCTGGTGAGGCTCATCCTCGTTGCGAAGCTTTCGGGCATGTCCAGGGAGAGCATCAGAGAAAGGCTGCGTGATGTCCATGTATAAGTTCGCAGCCGTCGGCGAAGAAGAGGCGGTTTTCGGATTTCGCGCGCTTGGGGCGGACGTGTTCATTGTAAAGCACGAGGACGATGCCGCGTCCGTTCTTCAAGAAGCGCGCAATGGTGGGTACGCCGTGATCTTCGTGACAGAGCAGGTGGCGAAGGCCGTGCCCGACGTCATCGAGGGGTTCCAAGATGCGCCGCTGCCCGCGGTGCTCATCATCCCAGGCGTGGGCGGCTCTCTCGGGCTTGCCTCGCAAAGAATGAAGAGGATCGTCGAGAAGGCGGTCGGAGCGGACATCCTGTTTCAAGAGAGAGGGTAGGATCGTCGATGGACGTGGGAAGGATCATCAAAGTTTCGGGGCCGCTCGTTGTGGCTGAGGGCATGCACGATGCCAGGATGTACGACGTGGTGCGGGTGAGTGAGAAGAAGCTCATCGGCGAGATCATCGAGATGCGCGGCGACAGGGCGTCGATTCAGGTCTACGAAGAGACCGCCGGGCTTGGGCCAGGGGAGCCGGTGTACTCGACGGGCGAGGCTCTTTCGGTGGAGCTCGGGCCGGGCCTCATCGAGTCCATCTACGACGGGATTCAGAGGCCTCTCGACAAGATCCGGGCCGCAGTCGGCGACCGCATCGAGCGCGGCGTAGAGCTGCCGGGCCTCGACCGCGAGCGCAGGTGGTCGTTCGAGCCGCGGGTAAAGCCCGGTGACCACGTTGGTCCTGGCGATGTGCTCGGGGTGGTTCAGGAAACCACCGTGGTGGAGCACAGGATCATGGTCCCACACGATGTCGAGGGGACCGTGGACGAGATCCGCGCGGGCGAGTTCACCGTGCTGGATGTCATAGCCAGGATCAAGACGGCGTCGGGCACCAGGGACATCACGATGCTCACGAGGTGGCCGGTGCGGCGCGGCCGTCCCTACAAGGAGAAGCTCGCCCCTTACCAGCCACTTGTCACCGGGCAGCGCATCATCGATACGTTTTTCCCGGTAGCGAAAGGCGGCACTGCGTGCGTGCCCGGCCCCTTCGGCAGTGGCAAGACGGTGGTCCAGCACCAGCTTGCGAGGTGGGCTGACGCCGACATCATCGTGTACATCGGGTGCGGCGAGCGCGGGAACGAGATGACGGAGGTGCTCATGGACTTTCCGGAGCTTACGGACCCGCGCACAGGGGAGCCGCTTATGAAGCGCACCGTGCTCGTGGCGAACACTTCCGACATGCCGGTGGCGGCGCGGGAGGCCTCGGTGTATACCGGAATCACCATTGCCGAGTACTTCCGTGACATGGGCTACAACGTGGCCCTGATGGCCGACTCCACGTCGCGCTGGGCGGAGGCCCTGCGTGAGATATCCGGCCGACTCGAGGAGATGCCGGGCGAGGAAGGGTACCCTGCGTACCTCAGCTCCAGGGCCGCGGAATTCTACGAAAGGGCCGGCCGCGTGAGATGTCTCGGCAGCGACAACCGCGAGGGCACGCTTACCGTGGTGGGTGCGGTGTCGCCTCCTGGCGGAGACCTCTCGGAGCCGGTGACCCAGGCCACTCTCAGGATTGTGAAGGTGTTCTGGGGCCTCGACGACTCCCTGGCGGCGCGGCGTCACTTCCCGGCCATCAACTGGCTCATCAGCTATTCGCTGTACCTCGAGAGGCTGGAAGAGCACATAACTGAGACTGTGGCGCCCGACTTCGGGATGCTGCGTGCCGAGGCCATGAAGATCCTTCAGGAAGAGGCGGAGCTGGAGGAGATAGTGCGGCTGGTCGGTGTGGACGCGCTTTCGGTGAAGGACAGGCTGACCCTTGAGACGGCGAAGAGCCTGCGCGAGGACTTCCTGCACCAGAACGCGTACCACGAGGTGGACACATACACCTCCCTCAAGAAGCAGCACCTGATGCTCAAGGCCATTCTTGACTTCCATCATGCGGCGCTTGTCGCCGTGGAGCAGGGTGCGAGTCTCGACGCCATCCTCGAGCTTCCCGTGAGGGATACGATCGCAAGGATGAAGTACGTGCCGGAAAGCGATACCGTAAGGCTCGACAAGGTTCGCGAGGACATAGCGAAGGCGTTCGCCGGCCTGACCCAAGCTGGGGGTGAAGAGGTTGCTTAAGGAATACCTGACGGTCTCCGAAGTCGCCGGGCCGCTCATGATGGTCGAACAAGTCCGGGACGTCAAATATGGAGAGCTTGTGGAGATAGAGATCGCTTCGGGCGAGACCCGGAGGGGTAGGGTGCTCGAGGCATCCGGCTCCAGGGCCCTCGTGCAGCTTTTCGAGGGGTCGGCCGGGCTCAACCTCGCCCGGGCCAGGGTGAGGTTCCTCGGGAGGGGCATCGAGCTTGCGGTGTCCCCCGACATGCTCGGCCGGGTGTTCGACGGGTTTGGTCGCCCGCGTGACGGCGGCCCGCCCGTGATCCCCGAAAAGAAGCTGGACATCAATGGTAGTCCCATAAACCCCTACGCCCGCGACTATCCGTCAGAATTCATTCAGACAGGGGTTTCGGCTATTGACGGCATGAACACCCTGGTGCGCGGCCAGAAGCTTCCCATTTTCTCGGGATCTGGACTTCCGCACGCGAGCCTTGCGGCGCAGATCGCAAGGCAGGCGCGGGTGCTGGGCACCGAGGAGAAGTTCTCCGTCGTTTTCGGGGCCATGGGCATCACATTCGAGGAGGCGGACTACTTTATTAGGGATTTCAGACGCACGGGCGCCATCGAGCGCGCGGTGCTCTTCCTGAACCTCGCCAACGACCCGGCCATCGAGCGGATATCCACACCCAGGATGGCCCTGACGGCAGCGGAGTACCTGGCGTACGAAAAGGACATGCACGTGCTGGTGATCCTCACGGACATGACCAACTACTGTGAGGCCCTGCGCGAGGTGTCCGCCGCGCGCAAGGAGGTCCCAGGACGGCGCGGCTATCCCGGCTATCTGTATACCGACCTCGCCACGATCTACGAGAGGGCGGGGAGGATCAAAGGGCGGAAGGGGTCCATCACGCAGATCCCCATCCTCACCATGCCAGAGGATGACAAGACCCACCCCATCGTGGACCTGACCGGTTACATCACCGAGGGGCAGATATTCCTCTCGCGCGAGCTGCACCGCAAGGGCATATACCCGCCCATCGACGTCCTGCCGTCCCTATCCAGACTGAAGGACAAGGGCATAGGCAAGGGCAAGACGCGCGAGGACCACGCAGACACCATGAACCAACTCTATGCCGCGTACGCGCGCGGCAAGGAAGCCAAGGAGCTTGCGGTGATCCTGGGCGAGGCCGCGCTCTCCGAGGTGGATAAGAAGTTCTCGAAGTTCGCCGACGAGTTCGAGGCGCGCTATGTGAAGCAGGGCCCCGAGGAGAACCGCTCGATAGAGCAGACGCTCAGCATAGGCTGGGAACTCCTGGCGATGCTTCCTGTCAGAGAGCTCAAGAGAGTGCGCGAGGAGTACATCGAGAAGTACATGCCCAAGGTGCGGACCGCATGAGGGGCCGTGCTGGCGGTCGATGTGAAGATGTGAAAGGGAGGGAGCCGCAAAGCGCGCCGGGGACGGCGAGGCAGCCGGGGGCGCCGATGCGGCGATATCATGGAGGTCAGGGTCAGCCCCACCCGCATGCAGCTTTTGAGGCTCAAGAAGCGCCTCGGGATGGCTGAGCGGGGGCACAAACTGCTGAAGGACAAGCGCGACGAACTTATGAAGAAGTTCCTCGACCTCATAAAGAAGGAGCAGGCTCTGCGCGGGCATGTCGAGGCGGGCCTTGCCAAAGTGCTGCCCGCGTTCCTTCAGGCCAGGGCCGCCATGTCCAGGGAGGCGCTTGAAGAGGCCTTCATGGCGCCGAAGGTGTCGTGCGGCGTCGATGTATCCACCGCGACCATCATGAACGTGAAGGTGCCGGAATTCACCTGGCGCGGCGAAGAGGCACGGGACGTGCACCCTTACGGGTTCTGCGGCACAAGCGCGTCGCTGGACGACGCTGTGGCAGGCCTCGCAGAGTTGCTTCCCAAGTTGGCGGAGCTTGCCGAGGTCGAGAAGTCAATTGAGCTTCTGGCTGATGAAATCGAGAAGACCAGGCGACGCGTCAACGCGCTTGAGTACGTCCTCATCCCGAACCTCCGGAGCACGGCCCGGTACATCACGATGAAGCTGGACGAAATGGAGCGCGGGAACCTCACCCGCCTCATGAAGGTAAAAGACATCGTCCGCGCGAAGCAGGCGTAGCACACCATTCACTGTTTGAGCCTCGGGTCCAGGGCATCCCGCAGGCCGTCGCCGAGGAGGTTGAACCCGAGCACGGTCAGGCAGATGGCGATCCCGGGGAAGATTGACCACCACCACTTGCCCGAGAGCAGGTACTCCTGGCCTCGCGAGATCATGTAACCCCAGCTAGGCGTGGGCGGCTGGGTGCCGAACCCGAGATAGGTAAGGCCGGCCTCCAGCATCACTATCCCGCCCATCCCCAGGGTGGCGGAGACTATCACAGGCGCGATCACGTTGGGCAGGATGTGCTTGAAGATGATCCTCGTATCGCTTGCGCCCGATGCGACAGCGGCCTGGACGAACTCCGTTTCCTTGATGGCCAGCACCTGGCCCCTCACGATCCTTGCCACCCCTATCCACGATACGACGCCGATCGCCGTGTACACGAGAGTGTCGCTGGGGGGCAGGTAGGCGACGATCGCGATGACGAACAGGAGGAATGGGAAGGCGAAGATCACGCTTATGAGCCAGGATACCACGTCGTCGATGAACCCGCCGTAATACCCTGCGAGCGCACCAAGGGTGGTCCCGATTACGACCGAGATGACCGTAGCGGCGACAGCGAGCCTGAGCGATACCCGGGTGCCGTAGATCACCCGGGAGAATATGTCCCGCCCGTACAGGTCCGTCCCGAACCAGTGTTTTGCGCTCGGGGGAGCAAGCTGCGCTGAAGCTCCCTCCGTCCAGATGAGTTGCTCGATGGGGTCATACCTTGTTATCCAGGGGGCGAAGATCGCGGAGAACACCATCAGCGAAACAAGGGCAAGCCCGAGCATCGCCGACTTGTTTCTTTTGAGGCGCAGCCAGGCGTAGTACCAGAGACTTCGACCGACCTCCTCCTTGCCCGCGTTGCAGGCGGTTGCGCCCGCGGGAGGCACGATGGCGCCGCTGGTTTCTGGAATTCTAGCTCCGGTGTTCGACATAGTGCGCTGTCCCCCTACTCGTAACGTACCCTCGGGTCGAAGAACCCGTAGGACAGGTCAACGATGAGAGTCGCCCCAAGGAAGACGAGGGCCATGAAGAGCACAACCCCGCGCTGGATCGGGAAGTCCCGGTTGATCACTGCTTCAACCGCGAGCCTGCCGATCCCGGGCCAGCAGAAGATGGTCTCGGTGAGCATCGCACCGCTCAAGAGGCTGGGCACGTCCACGCCGATAACGGTGACGACTGGGATCATGGCGTTGCGAAGAGCGTGCCTCAACACCACGGCTCTCTCGTGAACCCCCTTCGAACGGGCGGTCCTTATATAGTCCTGCCGTATGACCTCGAGCATGCTGGATCGCGTGATCCTGGCAATGAGAGCGGCGGGCCGCAGCCCCAGGGTTATCGCGGGAAGGATGAGGTAACGGAGGCCCCCGTAGCCTGTGCCCGGAAGCCAGCCCAGCTTGACACAGAACACCACGATCATGAGAAGCCCGAAGAAGAACACCGGCACCGAGACTCCCAGGAGGGCAAGGATCATGCTGGCGTAGTCCCAGATAGAGTACTGTTTGACCGCAGATATGATGCCAAGCACCATCCCGAAAGGCACGGCGATCACCAGGGCCGCACCTGCCAGTTTCGCTGAAGCCGGGATCCTCTCGGCTAGTGCTTGAGTGACCTTCATGTTATTCCGGTAGGATCGCCCCAGGTCGAAGGTGATGGCGTCCTTGTAGAACTTTACCATCTGGAGGTACCACGGCAGATGGAGGCCCATCTCGCGCCGGATACGCTCGATGGTCTCGGGGTCACCTCTCTGACCGGAGAGAATTCTGGCAGGGTCGCCCGGCACGATGGTGCTGAGGATGAACACAACCAGGATCACCCCGGCGAGAACGGGTATAACCGCAAGCAGCCTGCGCGCTATGTATCTTCCCACGGCCGAAACCAGCCT
>JACIXY010000053.1 GCA_014360195.1 Bacillota bacterium | reverse complement strand
CTGGTCACCCGGGTAGTCTCGTTGAACAATTATACCTTCCCGGGTGATGCCCCGCAAGGAGGTCCGACCGATGCGTCTGAATCGTATATATTCAGCGTACCAGTGCGAATATGAGGCATCCACATTCTGGTTGGGATTCCTCGGGAGGAATTTGCTGCGTGCCATCGAATAGCTTTGAGAGATCGGGCAGCAACTGCGTTGTGGCGCCGCGTTGGTAGCGGACTCACAGGGTTCGGCCTCCAACATTGACTGCCCGCGGTCAGCGTGCCGGCGTGACCACGCCGAGGCTGACCAGGGTCTCCACGAAGAGGCCGCCGCCTGATTCCTGGGTCCCGCTCGACAGGAAACGCGGAGGGCGCAACCGGGCTTCCATGGGTTTCTGATGGTTCCCGGTGCCCAGATGGGTCCCGGCGCCCGGCCCGCTTTCGCCCTGAGCGTCCGGACCTGTGACCTGCAACTCGACGCCGGAAGGGAGTGATGACCTACTGGTTCCGAGATGGCCAGACGCTTCTGGATGCGGTTACCTATAAGACCGCATTGCACGAAGCAGGCAATGACGCCCGCGAGCTAAGCGGACGAGAAACCAAGGAGGTATCCTGAATGAGAAGAGTGCTTGTTGTGCTCATGGCCGCGCTTGTACTTGCAACCATGAGTGTTGGGCTTGTCAGCGCAGCAAAACCTCTGCCAAAGCTGGTGCTGCTCTCCGGTGACTCTCAGATCGCGAGGCTGTACGCCCAGGGCGTGCAGGAGATGATCCGCAAAAACCTGGGCATCCCCCTAGAGATCGAGGCCGTTGACTTCAAGACAAGGCTTCAGAAGATGAGAAACAAGGACTTCCAGATCGTCTTCGCCGGCTGGGGCGCCGACTACGACGATCCTATGACGTTCCTGGACATGTGGATTACCGACGGGCCGTTCAACGACGTCATGTGGAGCAACCCCAGCTACGATAAGCTCATCCAGGTTGCGAAGACCTCTCCTGACGAAGCGGTCCGCATGAAGGCCATGGCCCAGGCGGAGAAGATCCTCATCGGCGAGATGCCGATAGCGCCTCTGTACTGGCCGGCCTGGAATTTCGTCGAGCATCCCTATGTTAAGAACGTCGTGCGCAAGACCGTCGGTTCCGACTTCGAGTGGAAGTGGGCCTACACCGAAGGGCGCCCTGGCGGCGACAAAGATCAGTTCCTCCGCATGAACTTCGGTGAGGAGCCGCCGGACCTTGACCCGGCCACGTCCACCGACCAGGTGTCCTTCTGGGTCATCAACGCGACTTATGAGGGCCTTGCCCGGAAGAACCCGGAAATGAAGATCCTCCAGGGTTCCGGCCTCGCCGAGAGCTGGACGGTGTCGAAGGACCGTAAGGTGTACACCTTCAAGCTCCGCGATGCCAAGTGGAGCGACGGGGTTCCGGTCACCGCGTATGACTTTGAGTACGGCTGGAAGAGGGCCATCGATCCCCGCACGGCGTCGCAGTATGCGTACATGATGTACGTGATCAAGAACGCCGAGAAAGTCAACGGCATGGAGGTTCCTGACGACAAGGATCCCAAGAAAGCCGAAAAGAACAAGGCCATCGACGACGCGCTCGCGACCGTGGGCGTGAAGGCCCTCGATGCGAAGACCCTGCGCGTGGAGCTGGAGGCGCCAACTCCGTTCTTCCTTGACCTCATCACCTTCATTACCTACATGCCCAGCCCAAAGCACATGGTGGAGAAGCTAGGCGATGAGTACGCCTCCGAGGTCGACAAGATGGTGGCGTGCGGGCCCTTTAGGGTCGCCAAGTGGCAGCACGAGTACAAGATCATTCTGGAGAAGAACCCCTACTACTGGGATGCCAAGTCCGTCAAGCTGCAGCGGATCGAGGCCGACATGATCAAGGACATCGCCACTCCGCTGAACATGTTCGACGCGGGGGAGCTTGACCTCGTCGGTGTCCCCGGCACCTACATCGAGCAGTACAGAGACAAGGGCATGAGGACCATCGCCGAGGCGACCGCGTGGTACCTCGAGTTCAACTGCAAGCATGAGGTCTTCAAGAACGCGAAGGTTCGCAAGGCCTTCTCCCTTGCCCTCGACAGGCAGGCCTACGTTGACCACGTGCTGAAGAACGGCTCGCTGCCGGCGACATCTCTTGTGCCGCCGACCATTCACGGCAAGGACGGCGTGTCGTTCCACGACGTATACGTGGGCGACCTGTTGCCCAAGAAAGCCGATGTCAAGCTGGCAAGGCAGCTTCTGGCCGAGGGTCTCGCTGAGCTCGGCTACGCCATGCCTTAAGCCCGGCCGGGCAGGATGATAAAGCCGGGTCTACCGGCTGGAGCCTCTAAGGCTGTTGTTTTCACGGGTATTCCCGGCATAGGACTGTCTCGAGGAGAAAGCAGTGAAAGCAGTGGGGCCCTGCGCCAGGAGAGCAGGGCCTCGCTGCCGTATGATGTGGTTTCCGGAACGCGCGCAAGGCGCGGTGTGACCGCGGCAAAGGAGTGGGTGCTTTGGGACGCTATATACTCAGGCGGTTCGGGCTAATGCTTGCCGCGTTATGGGTGATCGTCACAGCCACTTTCTTTCTGATGCATGCCATCCCGGGCGATCCGTTTCTGGGCGAGAAGGTGACCGAGGCGATCCGCCAGAATATGCTGCGCAAGTACGGCCTCGACAAGCCCCTCTGGGAGCAATACGTGATTTATCTGGGAAATCTCTTGCGCGGAGATTTCGGCACTTCCCTGAAGATGCTTCACCGCTCGGTGAACGACATGATCCGCGACGGGTTCCCTGTCTCGGCGCTTCTGGGCCTCGAGGCGCTGGCGTACGCGGTGACCCTCGGCCTCCTTCTGGGCACCGTCGCTGGGTTTCGGCACAACACGTGGCTGGACTACCTTGCGATGTTCGTAGCGCTCATAGGCATCTCCGTGCCGGGGTTCATCATGGGCGGCCTCATGCAATACGTCATCGGCCTTAAGCTCCGGTGGCTTCCCATAGCGCGGTGGGAAGGGTTCAGGTACACGATCATGCCCGCCGCTGCTCTGGGGCTTGGCACACTCGCAGTAATGGCGAGGATGATGCGCACGAGCGTGCTCGAAGTCACAAGCCAGGATTATATCAAGACTGCCAAGGCTAAAGGTCTCTCGCAGAGGGAGATCGTCTTCCGCCACGTGCTCCGGAACGCGATCCTTCCCATCGTGACCATCCTAGGGCCGCTCACAGCAGGCATCGTGACAGGCAGCTTCGTCATCGAGCTGATCTTCGGCATACCGGGGCTCGGCAAGTATTACGTGCAGAGCATCTTCAACCGGGACTACACGCTCATCCTGGGGACGACGATCTTCTACGCCGTTCTCCTCGTGTTCCTGAACTTCCTGGTTGATGTGGCTTACGGGATCATCGACCCGAGGATCCGGCTCATGAGAGGCAGGGAGTGATGAGATTGGCATCAGCGCAAGAGATAACACAAGACATGTTCGAACCGCTGCAGCTCAGAGCAGGCGAAGGCGAAGCCATCACGCGCCCGCCCATAAGCTACTGGCGCGAGGTTGCGAGGCGCTTCAGGCGCAACCGCCTTGCCGTGGCGGGCCTTGTCATCCTCGTGACGCTTCTCGCCTTCGCATTCATAGGGCCGCTTCTGACGCCCTGGGACCCCAGGGAACAGAGCTTGTTCGACACTAACAAGCCACCGTCGGCCGAGCACTGGTTCGGCACGGACAACCTCGGACGCGACCTGTTCGCAAGGCTGTGCTACGGCATCAAGATCTCGCTCTTCGTCGGGGTCATGGCTGCCCTCATTGACCTCGTGGTGGGCGTGATCTATGGCGGCATCTCGGGGTACTTCGGCGGGGTGATAGACGATGTCATGATGAGGATCGTGGACATTCTCTATGGCATCCCTTACATCATCGTCGCCATCCTCCTCCTCGTGGTCATCGGCCCCGGCCTCTGGTCGGTGATCCTGGCCATGACCATCACCGGATGGGTCGGCATGGCGAGGCTGGTGCGCGGACAGGTGCTCCAGCTCAAGGAGCAAGAGTTCGTGCTGGCAGCGCGAGTGCTGGGAGCAAGCCACCTCGGGATAATCCTCAGGCACCTCATCCCCAACGCCATGGGCGTCATCATCGTCCAGATGACGTTCACCATCCCGGCCGCCATATTCGGCGAGGCCTTCCTGAGCTTCATAGGGCTCGGCGTGCCGCTGCCTCTCGCGAGTCTCGGCACCATGGCGAACGACGGGTATCAGTATCTTCGGATATACCCTTACCAGCTGATCATCCCGGCGATCGCCATCATCATGACCATGCTCGGGTTCAACTTCGTGGGCGACGGCCTGCGAGACGCGCTTGACCCGAAGCTGCGGAGGTGAGAAGGATGGCTGGGGAAAGATTGCTTGACGTCAAGAATCTCGAGGTGTCCTTCTACACCTACGCCGGCAAGGTGCACGCGGTGCGCGGCGTCTCGTTCCACGTCAACAGGGGCGAGACCCTGGCAATAGTGGGCGAGTCCGGATGCGGCAAGACCGTCTCGGTGCAATCGACCATCAAGCTCATACCGATGCCGCCGGGGAAGATCGAAGGGGGCACGGTGCTGTTTGACGGCAAGGACCTCACCGCCATGAGCGATCGCGACCTTCAGAGCGTGAGGGGCGCGGAGATCGGCGTGATATTCCAGGATCCCATGACGTCGCTGAACCCCACCATGACAGTGGGAAGGCAGATCACCGAGGGTCTCATCAAGCACCAAAGGCTCAGCGCCCAGGAGGCAAAGCGCCGGGCCATCGAAATGCTGTCGCTGGTCGAGATACCGAACCCGAAGGAGAGGTTCCGCCAGTATCCGCACCAGTTCAGCGGCGGTATGAGACAGCGCGTCATGATCGCCATCGCGCTCTCGTGCAACCCGAAACTCCTCATCGCGGACGAGCCCACCACAGGACTCGACGTAACCATCCAGGCTCAGATACTCGACCTCATGAAGAGCCTGCAGACGAAGCTGGACACGTCCATAATCCTGATAACCCATGACCTCGGCGTGGTCTCGAAGCTGGCCGACAGGATAGTGGTCATGTACGCGGGAAAGGTTGCCGAGGCCGGTACTTCCGAGGACATCTTCTATAATGCCCTGCATCCATACACTCAAGCACTTCTGAAATCAGTGCCCAGGCTTCATGAAGAGACCAAGAGGGAGCTTCTCGCCATCCCCGGGACACCTCCAGATCTTTTCGTGCCTCCGAAAGGATGCGCCTTCGCGCCACGCTGCAGCTACGCGATGAGGGTGTGCCTGGACCACCAGCCCGGGGACTTCGCAGCAGGCGGTAGCCACACCGTGGCCTGCTGGCTTATGGACCCCAGGGCCGCGCATGTCAGAGAAAGACACGCCGGCAGGGCCGAGGATGCCGGGGCCAGAGGAGGCGCAAGCTGATGGTTCACGACACGCAGGATACGGTTCTGGAGGTAGTAAACCTCAAGAAGTACTTCCAGTTCGGCCGCAGAGCGGTCCTCAAGGCCGTGGACGACGTGACCTTCTCCGTAAGAAAGGGCGAGGTGTTCGGCCTGGTGGGGGAGAGCGGCTGCGGCAAGACAACCGTAGGCCGCACGATCGTGGGGCTTTACAGCCCTACAGGCGGCAAAGTCCTCTACAAAGGCGAGGACACGAGCAGGCTGAAGGGCGCCGAGGTCAAGAAGTTCAAGCGCCGGGTACAGATGATCTTCCAGGACCCGTATGCGTCCCTGGACCCCCGGATGACGGTGGGAGACATCATAGGGGAAGCCCTCGACATCCACAGGCTGGCAAGGGGCAAAGAGCGGCTCGCCAGGATACATGAGCTTCTGAACATCGTGGGACTGTCGGCAGAACACGCCAGCAGGTTCCCGCACGAGTTCTCCGGGGGCCAGCGCCAGCGCATCGGGATAGCTCGCGCCCTCGCGGTCGACCCCGAATTCATCGTGGCCGACGAGCCCATCTCGGCGCTGGACGTGTCCATTCAGGCACAGGTCGTGAACCTGCTGTCCCGGCTGCGGGAGGAGAGAGGCCTCACATACATCTTCATAGCTCACGACCTCGCAATGGTAAAGCATCTTTCCGACAACGTCGGCGTAATGTACCTGGGCAGGCTAGTTGAGCTTGCTCCCAGCGCGGAGCTTTACAAGAACCCGCTCCATCCCTACACCCAGGGCCTCCTGTCGGCGATCCCCATCCCGGACCCCAGGGTTGAGAGGGAGAGAAAGCGGATCGTCCTCGAAGGCGAGGTCCCGAGCCCTGTTAACCCGCCGAAAGGATGCAAGTTCCAGACCCGGTGCAGGCACGCAAAACCAGTATGCCGCGAGGAGGACCCGAAGCTCAAGCCGGTGGCCCCAGGCCATTTTGCGGCGTGCCACCTGTATTAGGTGCTCATCACGCGGCCCGGCAACCGCTGGGCCGCTTTATTTACGCAAATCGTCGGCACCCACCCGGCTCGGCCCAGCAGAGCGGGGCCGCCATGGCCCTGACGCCACGGCCAGGATCCCGACGCCTGGCTGCCTTGGAGACGGGGGATCAGACCGCAAGCGATGTGGAAAGAGGCTGGCTGCCCTGGGACGCCATACAGTAGCGTGATGGACGACCTGCCCCCACCTCGCGCATCGCATGCACCCGCCGCCCGCTATGCCCGTGCGGTCGCCGCGCCGCTCGCTCGGTTCAGGCTTACTGGCTCAGTGCTCTTACGTTCTCGGCAAACGATGACTTCACTACAAGCTGGCGGAACTCCTCATTGTTCTTCGTGTGGTGGAGCCGCTCCAGCATGAGCTCGGTCATCTCCGCGGTGCCAAGGTTCCCCATCGCCCGGCGGAGGAGGTACATCATGTCGAGCTCTTCCTCGGTCAGGAGAAGCTCCTCCTTGCGCGTCCCGGACCTGTTTATGTCGATGGCGGGGAAGATTCGTCTCTCTGCGAGCTTGCGGTCGAGATGAAGCTCCATATTGCCGGTGCCCTTGAACTCCTCATAGATCACGTCATCCATGCGGCTTCCCGTCTCAACAAGGGCCGTCGCCAGGATCGTAAGGCTGCCCCCCTCCTCGATGTTGCGCGCCGCACCGAAGAACCGCTTCGGGCTTCGGAGCGCGTTCGGATCAAGGCCTCCGGACAGCGTGCGCCCGCTCGGCGGCTCGACCAAGTTGTAGGCACGTGCCAGCCGCGTGATGCTATCCATGAGGATCACAACGTCCTTGCCGTGCTCCACCAGCCGCTTTGCGCGCTCGAGCACCATCTCGGCCACGCGTATGTGATTCTCCGGCGGGAGATCGAACGTCGAGCTCGTCACAAGGCCTTTCACTGACCGTTCCATGTCGGTGACCTCTTCGGGACGCTCATCGACGAGCAACACCAGAAGCTCAACTTCGGGGTGATTGGCTGTTATGGCGTTTGCGATCTTCTTGAGAACCGTCGTCTTGCCGGCCTTGGGAGGCGATACTATGAGGCCGCGCTGCCCCTTGCCGAGCGGCGCAATGAGGTCGATCATGCGGGTGGTTATCTCCCTCGGGGTCGTCTCCAACCGCAACCGCTCGTTGGGGTATATCGGCGTGAGGTCCTCGAAAAAGAGCCTCCTCGTGGCCATTTCGGGGTCTCGGCCATTCACCGCTTCGACGCGCAACAAGGCGAAGTATTTCTCGCTTTCCTTCGGGGGTCTCACCTGGCCGGATATCATGTCGCCCGTGCGCAGGGCAAACCGCCTGATTTGTGACGGAGACACGTATATATCATCAGGGCTCGGGTTAAGGCCGGCCACCCTGAGAAAGCCGAAGCCCTCGGCCATGATCTCCAGTATGCCCTCGGCGAAGATGAGGCCTTCCTTTTCGGCGCGCACCTTCAGGATTTCGAAGATCAGCTCCTTCTTCCTGAGTTTCGTTGGACTTGCGATTCCAAGGTCCCTCGCGATCTCATAGAGATCGTGGATGGTCCTGGCCTCTAAATCGCTGATGTTCATGGGTTCCTCGGGAACACCGTGTCCATTGCGTGCCATCGATTTATCCAGTCCTTTCGTTGTGGATTCTTACGGTTCCATGTCGTCTGGGGTGCCAGACGCTATTCTGCCTCGGAACCACGCCACGCCATGGGAACGACCATCTTAAGGCCGTATGACAGGAAGCTCGCAGCGGGGTACGATTAAGGAAACATGTGAAAAGGCTGATAGTGCCAACACTATGGTGCCTGGTGACAACACGCAGCATCAATGGAGGCCTGGTTACACACCGGCATTATAGCATTGCCAGGGGGACTACATAAAATCCAGGTACACCTCTTGTGATACCGGGGCATCCGCCCCTTCGCCATGGGGTCGGAAGGCTCAACACGTCATGCGCAGGATGGAACGGAAGACCCATACTGTTATTACGCCGTACAAACGGAAATTCCTTCCGCCTCGCCCGCCGGCACCTTTCCTATCCTTTATCCTTGACCAGACACGTTTCGTCTCGCAGCCGATCGCTCGAGCGCCGCCGCCACAAAGTCCCTGAATAGCGGGTGCGGCCGGTTCGGCCTCGACTTGAACTCCGGGTGGAACTGGGTAGCCACGAACCACGGGTGGTCTTTGGCCTCGACTATCTCCACCAGGCGCCCGTCGGGAGACAGCCCGGTAGCCCACAGCCCGGCCTTTTCAAGGACATCCCTGTATCCGTTGTTGACCTCAAACCTGTGGCGGTGCCGCTCGTACACTACCTCCCTGCCGTATGCGGCCATGGCAAGAGACCCTGGCACAAGCTTGCACGGGTACGCGCCGAGCCTCATCGTGCCGCCCATCTCCTCTACGCCCTTCTGCTCCGGAAGGAGGTCTATGACCGCATGAGGAGTGTTTGGATCGAACTCGGAGCTATGAGCCCTCTCAAGGCCGCACACGGATCGGGCAAACTCGATGACCGCACACTGAAGGCCCAGGCACAGGCCGAAGTACGGGACATTGTTCTCCCTTGCATATGTCGCCGCAAGGATCTTCCCCTCTATTCCTCTGCACCCAAACCCGCCCGGAACAAGAATGCCGTCGGCCGCCTCAAGCTCCTTTCCCACATCTTTCGCCTCAAGGAGCTCCGAGTTGACCCACAGCACCTTCACCTCGGCCTCGTGGGCAATCCCGGCGTGGCGCAGCGCCTCCACCACACTAAGATATGCATCCGGGAGGGTGACGTACTTGCCAACGATCGCTATGGCCACCTGCCGCCTGGGGTTCAAAAACCTGTGGACCATCTCGCGCCATTCCGTAAGGTCACACTGACCGGCGACACCCCCAAGGTTGAGCCTGTCGATGACAATGTCGTCGAGCCCCTCGTGCTCGAAGATCAGCGGGACCTCATATATCGTCGCGGCGTCCACGTCGGGGATCACCGCCTGCTTATCGATATCGCAGAAGAGAGCGATCTTGGACTTGATCTCGTCTGAGAGCGGACGTTCAGACCTGCATACGATGACGTCGGGCTGAATGCCTATGCTTCGCAGCTCCTTCACGCTGTGCTGGGTAGGCTTGGTCTTGAGCTCGCCCACAGCACCGATGTACGGCACGAGTGTGACGTGGATGTACATCACGTTCTCGCGACCGAGGTCGCTGCGAAGCTGCCTTATAGCCTCCAGAAAGGGTAGGCCCTCGATGTCGCCTACCGTCCCACCCACCTCGACGAGCACCACATCGGCTCCGGACTCTTTCCCCACCCGCGTTATCCGGGACTTGATCTCGTTGGTGATATGGGGTATGACCTGCACCGTGCCGCCGAGGAAGTCCCCTTTTCGCTCGCGGCTTATCACGGACCAGTAAATCATACCGGTCGTGACGTTATTCAGCCTGCCCAGGTCCACATCAATGAACCTCTCGTAGTGGCCGAGGTCGAGGTCGGTTTCAGCGCCGTCTTCGGTGACGAAGACTTCACCATGCTGGTATGGGCTCATGGTGCCGGGGTCCACATTGATGTATGGGTCCAGCTTTATCGCGGTTACCCGAAGACCCCTGCTCTTGAGAAGCCGCCCAATGGAAGCGGCGGTGACGCCCTTACCAAGACCTGAGACAACCCCGCCAGTTACGAACACGTACTTTGCCAAGTCCCTTGCTCCCTTCCGCGTCTGGCCCATTCCCTATCTGTAGTTTAGCACGTACACCGTGGTGCTTTCCGGCAGCGACCCTGCACGGAGCGAGATCTCGTTCGAGTCGAGCCTGACCACGTTGTCGAAGCCCGCCAGAAACCTGTCAACCCCTGCGATGGGCAGGCCCACGGCAGGAGTCTTGTAGTGCATTGGGATGACCACCCTGGGCGAGGTCGCTTCGACCAACCGCCTGGCCCCAGCGGCATCGATGGTGTACGTGCCGCCCACAGGCACAAGCAGAACGTCGACGCTGCCGAGCTCGTCCAGTTGCTGCTTCGAGAGGTCATGGCCGATGTCGCCCATGTGCGCCAGCTTGATGCCGTCCACTTCCATCACGAATATGGTGTTCGGACCGCGCTTCGCGCCCCGTTCGGTATCATGGAAGCTCGCCACAGGGTAGATCTTGATGCCGGCTCTCTCGTACCTGTCCTTGCCCTTCAACACGATGGGATTTCCACGCGCCGCCGACACGTTGTTATGGTCGAAATGATCGTGGCTCGAGGTCACCACATCCGCCTCAACCTGCGGCACAGGATAGCCCACCGTCGCATCAAAGGGATCGGTCAGGACCCTGACACCACTCGACGAAGTAATAAGGAAGCATGCGTGTCCAAACCACCTGACCGTGATCTCCCCACCCGATGCAGCCCTGGCCGCACCGCCCAAAAGACACCCTGCCGCAACAATCGCTGCACTGGCCAGAACAAGCTTCACAACCACAGGGACACCCCCTCACTCTGTCGAGTCCACCTCGCGTGACGACTCATCATCAAGCACCCCGTACTTCTCAAAAAGCACCCTCGTAGCCCGGTTGCTCGTAAAAGCGACCACGCCCATGTACAGCAGGCTGAAGGCCGGAGCGAGAACCACGCACAGAATCGTCACGACCGCCTCGAACACCATGACGAGCAGCGAGTAAATGGGGTTCGCGAGCGCGAGGAGCGCGGCCCTCTTGAAGACCTTGCGAAACCCGGTGTCCTGCTGCACCATGATGGCAAGCAGGTAGGGCGTCATCATGGCGAGGAAGAGCAGGGCGTACAGCCATAGCCCCCCGATGAGCTTGAACGCGGTGCCGGGCCTCGAGATGAACCAAATGATGTCAACCACGACAACGGTTGAAAGCCCCACGTGTGCCGCCATGATAGCCAGCGAGCGCAGGGAAAACCGCTTGAGGCCTTCCAGGAAATCGCGAGGCACCACATCGTGCCCTTTCATAATGAGCGCCATCACGTGAAAGGCCGCCCCTTGCGGCGGGGCGGCGAGAACCACCAGCGCTGGCACCATGACGATGAAGGACTTCACAAATAGGCTCAAGAGGAGCGCACCGCAGGCGAACCACCCGAACCATGCAAGGCTCACGAGCACCACGGTGCCGAGGTATCCGTAGGCGTCTTTCACCGACGCTCCCACCACGGCACCTGCTCTTAATACCTCGTCTCTGGGTCCTGACATCGCGACCTCCTGTTGCCGGCATCCCGCCCGCCTACATCTTTTCCGGTGCGGAGATACCGAGGATGCCGAGGCAGTTCCGAAGAACGATGCCCACTGCCCCGGAAAGCGCGAGCCTTGCCGATGTCAGGCCGGCGTCGTCACTCATCACCCTGCAACTATTGTAGAATGAATGGAACAATCCTGCAAGGTCCAGAGCGTATTTTGCAAGTCTGTTCGGCGCGCGATCCGCGGCGCTCGTGACAACCTCGTCTGGGTAGGCCGCAATCTTCCGGGCGATATCGAGCTCAATCTCCTCCTCAAGGCGCGAGAGATCCGCGCTGGCAGCCCCCTCGAACTTCACCCCGTTTTCTTCGGCCTGCCTGAAGATGCTGCATATCCGCGCATGGGCGTACTGCACGTAGTAAACCGGGTTCTCCTGGGACTGGCGCTTGGCGAGCTCGAGGTCGAAATCGAGATGGCTCTCGATGTTGCGCATGAGCATGAAGTAGCGTGCCGCGTCACGTCCGACCTCGTCAACGAGCTCGTCCATGGTCACGAACTCCCCCGCCCGCTTGGACATCTTCACTCGCTCGCCACCAGACAGAATCGACAGGAACTGGAGAAGCAACACCTCGAGGCACTCGCCAGGGTATCCGAGCGCCTGGATGCCCGCCCTGGTCGGCACCACATGTCCATGGTGGTCAGGCCCCCAGATGTCGATGATGAGGTCGAAACCACGGTCCAGCTTGTTCTTATGATAAGCTATGTCCCCAGCAAGATAGGTGTACTCGCCGTCGCTCTTTACGAGCACCCTGTCCTTGTCGTCCCCGAACTTCGTGCTGCAAAGCCAGGTCGCGCCGTCCTTCTCGTAGACCATCCCTCTTTCCCGGAGGATCCTCAGCACTTCCTGGTGGGCACCGCTTTCAACGAGCTTGCGCTCGCTGAACCACACGTCGAAGCCCACGCCGAAGCGGGCAAGCGATCTTTTCTGGCTTTCCAGCATCCGCGACAGCGCAAACTCTCGAAAGAACCGGGCCCGCTCCGCCGGGGCCATTGTCTTCAGTCTCTCGCCGTGCTCCGCCGCGGCCTCGCGGGCGATGTCCATAATGTACAAGCCCTGGTAGCATCTCTCGGGGAACTCGACGTTCTCCCCCTGAAGCTGCCTGTACCTGAGCTCCACAGATTCCCCAAGGACCGCCACCTGGTTCCCTGCGTCGTTGATATAGTACTCGGTGCTAACGTCATACCCGACAGCCTCCAGGACGTTTGCAAGAGCAGCTCCTACGGCGGCCGCCCGGGCGTTCACGACGTTCATGGGGCCGGTGGGGTTCGCGCTCACGAACTCAAGCTGCACGCGCTTGCCCCTCCCGACATCGCTCCTCCCGTAGGCGGGGCCTGCAGCGTGTACGGCGCGGATGGTCTCCTCGAGCCACGCCCGGGAGAGGAAAAAGTTGATGAATCCCGCTCCGGCCACCTCGACGCGCCGAATATAGCGGGTTTTCCCGACGGCCGACTTCAGGGAGGCGGCTATGACCTCTGCGACCTGCCTCGGAGGCCGTCCGAGCCGCTTCGCAAGAAGCATTGCGACGGTGGTGGCGAAGTCGCCGTAGGACTTATCCCGCGCAAACTCCACAGGAACTTCGTGGGTCTGGTACTCTCCCACCTGCGCCGCAAGCTCGCTCGAGGCGATGGCGTTCGCCACAGCAGCCCGGATCTCGCGTCGTACGTCCTCTGCCACGTTATGCAATGCGGCATCCCCCTCCCCCGATCGCCGGGCGCCTGCCCGGTCGCCCAGCATGCGCTGTTGCCTTGCGCTGTTGCATTGCACTGTTACCCTGCGCTGTTACCTTGCCCTGTACCCAACTCAGGCCCGCCCATTTGGGTATTATAACACAGATGCGTGGAGCGCGGCAGCCATCTCGTCCTCCTTCAGGATTTCCGCAAACGCGTCCGGGGCTGCCAACATATGGTAGGCCGCTAGCGGAGCAGACAATGGTAATATTGCCCAGCCCGAATCGTGCAGATAGGGCCCCCTTTCCCCCAGACGAGTGGCTCCGGGAGAAGTGGCTCTCATGAGTTGTGCTTACCCGAGTCCCCCTCCAGCCAGCGTTTTCCTGACTAGCCCGATCTGCACATCGGTATCGGTAGAGCAGTGCGCAGTGCCGTCAGCCCCACGAGGATCTGCCTTGCTAG
>JACIXY010000052.1 GCA_014360195.1 Bacillota bacterium | reverse complement strand
GCTGGTGAAGCCTACCGTCCGATACCTACTTGCCACTGCCTACGACCGTCGGTCGACCACCCACTTGCCGCCGAAACGGGAGGCGAGGTCGTCCCAGGTAAGCCCGTCTGCGCTTCGTTGATAAGCTCCCACGAAAGACCTGAGTAACCAAAGATCGCGAGGGTCCATACGAAAAAGCCCACGATCGTTCCCTCGAACGTTCCGTCGAGGGCGCGCGACGACGATGTGGCAGCGAACGCTTTCATGCCGAAGAACGCAAGGCAGAAGACCATATAGATGGATATGAGAGCGGACACCGTGTTGAACAGGTATCGCTTCATCATGGTGATATTCCGGCGGGCCACCGCCGTCAGGGTATGCGCGAGTTGCACTGATTCTCCCTCTCCTTTCGGCCGATCTCGAGGAAGATCTTCTCAAGATCCGGCTCTTCCTGCGAGATCTCTTCGATCGTCGCGCCCGCGTCGCGCAAGAGATCCATTAGCATGTAAATGTCGTTCGGTTCCGGCAGGCGCAGCCGCACCTGGGTCATATGCGGCGTGCTTTGTACCTTGAGCCCGGGGAAATGCGCCGCAAGGCCAGCCTCGAGCCCTTCGGGCGCCGGGCCGCGCAGGACGAGGCGGTATGCCCTGGTCTTGAAGAGCCCCATCAGGTGCTCGATGGAGTCGTCAGCAACCACGCGGCCCGCGGTCATTATGATCACACGCTTGCAGACGTCCTGGACCACGTCCATGTTGTGGCTGCTCAGAACGACGGTGCGGTTTTCTTCCTCGGCAAGATCCTTGAGGGTCTCGCGTAGCTCATACGAGGTCTCGACATCCAGCCCGAGCGTGGGCTCGTCGAGAAACACGAGGGGCGTGCGCTTTGCCAGCGCGCAGACCACCGCGGTTTTCTGCTTCATTCCCTGGGAGAGCTTGCGGACCTCGACGTCGCGCTTGTCGGCGAGGCCGAACCGCTCGACGAGGTGTTCGAAGTAACGGCGGTGTTGCCGGCGCGGCAATCCATGGATGCCGGTGAAGAACTCGATGTTCTCCCACACGGTCATCCTCCAGTAGAGGTTGCGGCTTCCCTCGAGGACCGCGCTCACCTGGCTGAGGATGCCGGGGTAGTGCGAGGCGACGTCGCGGCCCAAGATGGTGACCCGGCCCGACGTAGGGCGGACGAGGCCGAGAATGCACTTGATGGTAGTGGTCTTGCCGGCGCCGTTCGGGCCGAGGAGGCCAACCACCTCTCCGGGCGCCACCCGGAAGCTGATGCCGTCCACTGCCCGGACCTCGCGCGCGCTCCGGTCGCGGAACACCTTCTTGAGTTGGTCAACTTCGAGCGCAAGTCCGTCGTGATGCTCCATGACACCGCCTCCCTTCGCACGCTGATTAGCGTATTTGTCATTCTTACGTAAATTCCTCTTTGCATCAGAGGATTCTGCGGTATGACGCCCGCCTGGAGTCCTACACAGGAATCACATTATCCATATCGAATTCATTCCCGTCAAAGGAGGCTGCGGATCATGGTCGCAAAGGAACAGAGCGCGAAGGTTGAGATGCTGTGCCGCCTCGCTCTGGAGCGGGGCGCGAAGGCCGCGCGCCCAATAAGCCCTTCACAAGTTGTTACAGGCGAGTGGGTGCGGCTGAAATGCCAGTATGGGTGCGACGGGTACAACCAGTGCCTCACGTGCCCGCCGCATTCGCCGACGTCTTCGACGACGAGAAAAGTCCTGGACGAGTACGAGACGATTATCCTGGTGCATCTGCCGGGCAACTGGAGGCGACTACGGGAGATCGTTGCCTCGCTCGAACGCGAGGCGTTCCTAATGGGGTTTCACAAGGCTTTCGCTATGGGATCGGGGCCATGCCACCTGTGTGACCCGTGTCCCCAGCGCTACCCATGCGCGCATCCCGAGGACGCCAGGCCGTCCATGGAAGCGTGCGGCATAGATGTGTATACCACCGCGCGAAATGCAGGCTTCGCCATCGAAGTCGCAGCGTCCAGGGAGTCCGCCACCAACTATTTCGGCCTTCTCCTTGTGGACTAAGTGTGGACCCATGAGACAGACCCCTGGTTCTTGCCGGTTCGTGGTACTAGGTGAGGGCTTGTTGATTCCCCCGGGTTTCCCGGCGGCTGCTGGGTTGCTGGTGTTGCACCCAGGGATAGATCAGCTCACGGCTATCTCTACCCGAATCATTTCAATGCAAGGCGGCAGGTTGTAAGAGTGGGTAGTCGGGCGCGCCCTGCTATGTGGCCACCTAGGGGTCGAGGGTTTAAGTTCGAGGCTGAGCACTTATAAGTATAAGCACGCATGCGCCTGTCGGCAACTGGGACATGGGTGGTCTCTCGAGGACCACGTTGCGGCCAAACCTGGTCCCGTGGGGATCAGTCCTGCTCGGAATCTGGTCCTCCGGTAACCACCCCTACCGCCTTCCCTCGCTAAAACCGGACAAGGTGGAGCACCTGGGACCAGATCCCGCGTGAAGATGGTCCTCTGGGGACCAGCTTGGCGCGCGTTC
Organism: Bacillota bacterium; assembly: GCA_014360195.1. Lineage (GTDB taxonomy): Bacteria > Bacillota > SHA-98 > UBA4971 > UBA4971 > UBA6256. Next base: position 12,075 of record JACIXY010000052.1, on the reverse strand, counting down.
TGGTTCTCTCGTGACCAGGACGCCTCGGCCGCCGCCGGGGGTGGTGCACCAGGGACCAGGTTGCCCGCTAGGTTGGTCCCCTGGGGACCACCCCCACGCAAAACCTGGTCCCCTGGGGACCAGGCGTTCTTGGATATCTCGCAAGGTGGTTACGTGGGGACCAGGTGACGGGCGGAGTTGGTCCTCAGGGGACCATCTTCGCACGTAACCTGGTTACCAGAGGACCAGATCCGGCATCCTCGTGGAGCGAGCGCCAGGAGGGTGGGTCTTTGGTAACCAGATTTCGCTCGAGGTTGGTCCCCCAGGGACCAGTTGCGCGCAGATCCTGGTCCCTTGAGGACCAGCCTCCCATGAGCATGTGCGAAGGTGGTTACCAAGGGACCAGGTGGCGCTCGAACCTGGCTCCCTGGGGACCATCTTTGCGTGGATTCTGGTCACCTGGGGACCAGGTCCGGCGTTTTGCCGGCTGAACTGCGACGAGGGTGGATCTCTGGTGACCAGATTTCGCTCGGACCTGGTCCCCCAGGGACCACCCACGCAGGAGATCCTGGGATCCCAGGGACCACCCGGGGGACGCCGGGGGCAAACGCAGCCACGTGGCAGCGCATCAGTCAAGTTTGGCGTAGAAAGGGCTCCCGCGTCATTGCGTGATCAGCCCGGCGGCAGTCCTGAATCCTGTGCATGTACATGGCCAAGCTCGGAGTTGAACCATGTGCGGGCCACACACTGTCCGTTCAGCCGCCAATCGGTGGGATGATGGCATCATCCCTTGACTATCCCTCAGCTCGTGACTTGGGTATCTCTAATGTGCCCGATCATTCCCAACCCTGAATGGGGGTGCGTTAATCTTTGTCCCTTTTTCAGTAGTTGCTGGGTTGCCGGTGTTGTACTTTCTCTTTGTGACCGGCAACCCGGCAACTACTGGAAGGGGGGCGAAAACTAACGCACCCTCACTTAGTTTCAGGCCACTTCGCGCTCCGTGTCCGCCCGGGTGGCTGTTTTTCGATCAGGCATTCCGTTAAGGTGGACGGAAGACGACCACCATCTGCCGCTCGCCTACCTACTTTCGGACCACTCCGCGCTCATGACGGCCGGAGGTGGTCGTTTTTGCGCCAGGTGCCAGGTGCCAGGTGCCAGGTGCCAGGTGGCAGGTGCTAGGTGAAGGTGGACGCGAAACGACCACCATGTGCCGTCCGTCTAGTCGCATTTCTGCCAGCTCGCCGCGTCCGCCATGTGAGGTGGTCGATTTCCGGCCAGATCGCGCACGACAGGTGGTCAGGAACTCGCCACCCGCGCCCACCCCGCCCACCCGCGCACCTGCTCCCGTCGCTTGGGGTCGTCTCTGAACGCATCCAGTGTATCTTCCTTGAGACCCCTGAAGTGGCCCAGGAGATCCAGTTTGCCCACCAATTACCTGACCAGCTACGGCCTGCGCTTGCAGGATCTGGGACTCCTCTCGGCTAATTGAAATGTGGCAGCTACTTCCCAGGCCTGGGCGCTCGCGGCGCCTTGCAGGCTTCCGGGCCGGCGTTTCTGGAATTACGGCCGTTGCCTGCCCTACTACCTGTGCTACCTGCAGCCATCCCCGGGCGGTGCGGTCACCCGTGCCGCGCGACTCCAGGATGCACACCCTCGGCGACGGGCGACCGGCGAGCGGCGAACTGCAAACGGCTAACGGCAAGCCGCTGGCTGCGAGGGGTAGACGCCGATCGAGATGCCATGGCAGACGGAAACCCATGCCGGAAGTCTGCTCCAAAACCGTCCGTGCCGCGCCCATGGGGCAACCGGTACGCATCGCCTGGCTCCGGATTTGCGGCATGAGCCTGGCGTCACCAGAGTCGCGCGCGACTTCCCGAGCACGCTTCCAGGGCAGCAGTCTGGTGGAGGAATAGAAGGAGGAGGACCGTGAACAAGGCAGCACCTTTCTCGCTTGCACGCACACGCACATGCATACGCACACGCACATTCGCACTCCCGCTCGCAGCAACGCTCAGAGTCGCACTTGGAGTCACGCTGCTCGCTGCGCTCGTTCTTGCCGTCACGGGGTGCTCCCCTTATAGTTTCGGCGCGCCTCCTTTGCCGCCCCCACCGCCTTCCGACCCCGGAGGGGGCGGCGGGACACAGCCGCCGCCCGCCGAGCCGCCACGCTTGTATGGGCGTGTCCTTGGACACGTCGTCATGGAGAACGCCTACGCCGGCCGCACGGCATCAACTTCCGAAGCGCCTGGCGTGGTGGTGCAGGGAGCAGTCCGCACGAGGCCCCTCACTGCTCCCGGCGGCCCAGCCTACTCGCCGTCGGATTTCCTCGCCACTTTCCGTCCTGGCGCCACCCCTGACCAGATCCGCGCCACGGCCGAGCGGCACGGCTATAGCGTAAAGCGTGTCATCGAGGGGACAGGCATATATGTCATCAACGTACCACGTGGCATCGACCCTGCTCTGGCCGCCGAGGGGTTCAAGGATGACCCCCTCGTCGAGCATGCGCAGCCCAACTACACGGCCCGCGTGGGCGAGGCTCCGGCGGTTCCGGCGACCCCGGCGGCTCCAGCGGTCCCAGGGGCCGATGTGACCCCTGTTACTACGATCCCGGTCGCCCAGATCGCCCGGGTCTCGCCGGTCGCTCAGATTGCCCAGGCCTCGACGTCCGGGACGGCGGCGCTCGGGACCGCCCGGGTCGCGCGCCGCGTCCCGAACGACCCGTATTACCCGCGCCAGTGGGGACCCGAAGCGATGAGCCTTCCGTACGCCTGGGACTTCACCACCGGTAGCTCGTCCGTAGTAGTGGCCGTGATAGACACGGGTGTCCAGACCGACCACCCGGACCTCGCCGGCCACATCACCGCAGGCTACGATTTTTACAACCGCACCACCTACGTGCGGGATATCAACGGCCACGGTACCCACGTCGCCGGGATCATAGGCGCCCTGACCAACAACGGCGTTGGCATGGCAGGCATCAACTGGAACGTGCGGATCATGCCGCTCAAGGTCACCGACGACTCCGGCTCAGGGTACCTCGACCTCTCGATGATCATCGAGGCCCTGCGGTACGCCGCAGACCACGGCGCCAACGTCGTGAACATGAGCTTCCAGATCGGCGGCGCCACGACGGGCGAGGACCCTTTCATGGACCAGGCCATCGAGTACGCGTACAATAAAGGCGTGACGATGGTCGCCGCGGCGGGCAACGACGGGGAGCCGTGGGTTGCGTACCCCGCGCGCGACCCCAGAGTCATCGCCGTGGGCGCTGTGGGCCCGGATCTCGCCCGTGCCACGTGGAGCAACTACGGCAGCGAGGTGGACGTGGTCGCCCCGGGTGCCGACATCCTGAGCACCTGGCCGACCAACTCCTTCGCCAACGCCTCGGGCACGTCGATGGCCACGCCGCACGTGGCGGGCCTCGCCGCCCTGATGATCGCCTCGGGGGTCAGAGGACCGGCCGCGGTGGCGAAGGCGCTTCATGAGACGGCTATGGACCTCGGGTCCCCTGGGCGGGACAGCGAGTATGGATGGGGCGTCGTCAACGCCCACGCCGCTGTGACCGGCTCGTCCATAACAACGATGAAGGTCTTTGCGGGCGAGGACGACGGGACCACGCTCACATACCACAGCGCCATGGCAAGCCCCGCCCCTGGCGGCCTATATGAGGTGCGAGAGGTTGAGGCCGGCTCCTGGTATATCTATGGTTGGATCGACGTCAACCACAATGGCATCATCGACGATGGCGACTATTATGGACGCACTCCGGGGAGGATCACATCAAACGGGGACACGGTCACCGGGGTGAACCTGCGTGTGCGGATCAACGCCGGGTCAGCGCCCTCGGCGGGGCTGGCGGGCTCGATAGGCTCGCAAGGGCGGCCTGAAGGGTCAGCGGGGCAGGGTGCCGCGCGTCCCGTGCGGCTTACATTAAGAGGCTCTACCAAGGGGAAGGGAAGGTGATCCCCGTGCTGCCAATACTGAGAGTGCGACGTATTTGGATGCGGACGGCGATAGTGCGGTGCGCGCGACCCGCCCGGAGGGACCCCGCCGGGGCTGGACCCGGCGGCATCGAAGGAGCTCGCGCTGCGCATGGGGCCCGTGAAGTCAGAGCCTCCCGGGGTCAGTTCATTATGGGCGTGGTGATGGTCGTGCTCATGTCGGCGCTCTTCTCCGGTTGCTCCGCAAGGGCCTTCGAGAACCTCAAGACCCAGGTGGGCGTGAGCGAGGTCCGTGTGGACGGCCGCACCTTCAAGGTTTTCACCCTTGCGGCCCTCAATACGGGCGAGGACCCGATCAGGCTCAGGTTCTCAAGCGGCATGCAGTTCGACTTCGTGGTGACGTCTAAGGATGGCACCGAGGTGTGGCGCTGGTCCGCAGGCAAAGCGGCCATCATGATGCTCACCGAGCGAGAAATAGCTCCAGGGGAGCTGGCCGTGCACTCGGTCGTCTGGGACGGCACCGACTCAACCGGCGCTCCCGTCCCGCCCGGCGAGTACGAGGTGCATGCGGAGATCCTCACGAAGCCGAGCCTGGCCACAGCCAAGGTCGCGTTCGCGCTCGGGAACAGGTAGCAAGTAGTCCGTGGTGGCCTGCGGCCGCCGCCTTGGAAAGGATGACAATGTCAATCCTCGGGTATTTTGAACGTAGCCCCGGAACAAGACCGACAGAAATGTGCGCCGACTCGTGATGGTTTGTTAGGCCGGTGTCTTGCAGGCTTGCCAGGCGGGATCCTACGGTCCACCTGACAAGCCATCCGCTGGCCGCACAGCCTGTTTCCGTCTCAATCTGGGCCGGCTCGGGCTTTCACTTTAAGAGATGGAAAGTACGTCTTGTAGAATCCGCGGTCCCTTGACAGCAAGCGGTCTGCACACGTGAGAGCATGCCCACCGATGATGAAATCAGTGACTATATGCTGTCGCGGCGCGATGGTAGCACCGCACTGAATACAGGTGATTCCTTGAAACTTCCCGCAGCGTGCACACTGTAGTTGGCGGGTGCGCCTGGAAGCATAGTTCTTCCAGGCAAGGGCGGCCTTTTGCAGGGCCTCCGGGCCGGAAGGCACAAGGCGTATGCCGGTATCCGAAAGGAACATGTCCATATCATGAGGCGTTTCGAATTGGCAGAACAGCTCGGCATAGACAACCTCGCAAATTACCAGGGCACCTTCAGCATACGCCTGGTCGATGAGAGCCTTTGAGGCTTCGCTGTCAGGTGCGTTAGGGACCAGTATATCCAGCAAGACGTTGGTGTCTACGGCGCTAATCACTCGGACCCCTCATTTCCTCGATCAGCTCATCGGTGGTGCGGCCCGCCTTGTTGCGCAGGAATCCCACGTAGCGGTCAAAAGGGGATACACTTACATGCTTCTTTATCACGTATCCGGCTGGGGTCTCACGGATCTCGAGTACATCGCCCGGCCTCAGCCCTAGCTTTTCTCGGATCTCGACCGGGATAGTGACCTGGCCCTTGGACGTAACTTTGGCTCTATACATCTCGCATCGCTCCCGTTGTAATGCCCCTAGGAGTCCGCTCCCAAACCCGTCGCTCTTCAGTGGACACGACTTTAACGCACCGCCCATCAAGGCGTACAGGACGCGCTAATAGGCTCAGGAGGCGGTCTGGACCTCTAGCCTGGGATAGCTCTCTATAGTTGCCATCGCCTGCCATATGTAAGGAACGAAGCTCCTTACCATCAGAGTAATACACAACCGCGCTTGTGTCAATGAGAGACCCCGGGTTCCCTCCATGTCCATGCGAAGAGGCGGGGGCCTGGCATTGCCAGGCCCCCGTGGACTGAACCCTCTCGGGGGGTGTGTTCCTATCTCACCACGATGTTGACGATCTTCCCGGGGGCGTAGATCTCCTTGACGATCTGCTTCCCGGCGATGTGGCGTGCCACGGTGCCGGCCTCTCGGGCGGCGGCGAGAATCTCCTCCTGCGGCGCGTCCCTATGCACCTGGATGGTGCCGCGCAGCTTGCCGTTGACTTGCACAGGCAGGGTCACCAGGTCCTCTTCGACCTTTGCGGGGTCGTACTCAGGCCAGCTCGCCGTGAACACGCTCTCGTTGTGACCAAGCCGCTGCCACAGCTCCTCCGCGATGTGCGGCGCGAACGGGGCGAGGAGCTTCACGAGAGTCTCCAAGCTATCCGCGTCGACCGGGCCGTTTTCGTCCACCCAGTCGTTGAGGAAGTTTACATAAGACATCAGCGCGCTCACTGCCGTGTTAAGCTTGAACGCCTCGAGGCGCTGCGTCACCTCCATCGCCGCGCGGTGTCGCTCGCGCTCGAGCGCAGCCGATGCCCGGTCGGCCGCTGCCGCGCTCACGCCCCGGTCCGCGTGGGAGTTCACCAGGTGCCACACCCTGTTGAGGAAACGGTACATTCCCTCTATGCCGCTATCGTTCCACTCCGAATCCAGCTCGGGCGGGCCGATGAAGAGCTCGTAGAGCCTGAGCGAGTCCGCACCGTACCGCTCCACCATCTCATCGGGGCTCACGACGTTCCCCTTGGACTTGCTCATTTTGGCGCCGTCCTTGTAGATCATGCCCTGGTTGAAGAGCCTCGCAAAAGGCTCATCGAACCCGATGGCCCCGATGTCATACAGGAACTTGACGTAGAACCTGGAGTAGAGCAGGTGCAGCACGGCATGCTCTATGCCGCCCACGTACAGGTCCACCGGCAACCAGGTATTGGCCTTTGCCGGGTCGCAAAGTTGCTCACCGTTCCTCGGGTCAACGTAGCGGATGAAGTACCAGCACGACCCCGCCCACTGCGGCATGGTGTTGGTCTCCCGCTTCGCGGGCCCGCCGCACTTCGGACAGGTGGTGTTCACCCATTCGGATATCGCCGCAAGGGGCGACTCGCCTGTCCCTGTCGGCTCGTAGCGCTCGACGCGCGGGAGCAGCACGGGAAGCTGGTCCTCCGGCACGCCGACCTCGCCGCACTTCTCGCAGTGCACGATGGGAATGGGCTCGCCCCAGTAGCGCTGGCGCGAGAAGACCCAGTCGCGCATCTTGTAGTTGACAGTAAAGCGTGCCTTGCCGTCCCTCGCCAGCTTTTCCGTGACGGCCTTCTTGCCTTCCTCAGACGTGATTCCGTCAAACTCGCCCGAGTTGACCATTACGCCGTACTCCGTCTCCGCGTGGTCGAGAGGCATCGCCGCAGCTTTCTTGATGTCCTGCCGCGCCGCCTCCGCCGGGGCGATTACCCTCAGGATCGGCAGCCCGAAGGCGGTGGCGAACTCGAAGTCGCGCTCGTCGTGGCCCGGCACGCCCATAACCGCGCCGGTGCCATAGTCCATCAGCACGTAGTCAGCAATCCAGATGGGAATACGCTGCCCGTTGATGGGGTTAATTGCGTAGCCCCCCGTGAACACGCCGGTCTTCTCCTTCGTCGCGGTCATGCGGTCCACGGACGATTTGGCCAGGGTGCGTTCGATGTAGTCCTCGACCGCCTCGCGCATCTCGGGCGTGGTGACCTTGGGCACGAGCGGGTGCTCCGGCGCCAGGACCATGTATGTGGCCCCGAAGAGCGTGTCCGCCCTGGTCGTGAAGACTGTGATGGTGTCGTCCGTCCCCTCGACGTCGAAGGTGATCTCCGAGCCGTAGCTGCGGCCGATCCAGTCAGCCTGCATCTTCTTGACCTTCTCAGGCCAGTCCAGCTTGTCGAGGTCCTCCAGGAGCCGGTCGGCGTATGCCGTGATCCTCAGCATCCATTGGACCAGGTTCTTCTTGGTGACCCTGGTGCCGCAGCGCTCGCACTCGCCCGCCACGACTTCTTCATTAGCGATGCCCGTCTTGCAGCTCGGACACCAGTTGATGGGCATCTCCTTGCGGTAGGCGAGGCCTTTCTCAAACATCTTTAGGAAGATCCACTGCGTCCACTTGTAGTACTCCGGTGAACTCGTGTTGATCTCCCGGCTCCAGTCGTACATGGCGCCAATGTCGTGGAGCTGGCGCTTGAACGTGGCGATGTTGCGCGCTGTGGACACCTCAGGGTGAATCCCCTTCTTGATCGCATCGTTTTCAGCAGGGAGCCCGAACGCATCCCAGCCCATCGGGTGCAGCACCGCGTAGCCTTGCATCTTCTTGTAGCGGCTCCACGCGTCGCTCAGGACGTAGCCGCGCCAGTGGCCGACGTGCAGGCCCGATCCGGACGGGTATGGGAACATGTCCAGGCAGTAGTATTTTGGCTTGTCGGGGCTTTCGTCGGTGCGGTGAGCACCGGTCTCTTCCCAGATCTTGCGCCATTTCTTCTCTATGGCCTGATGGTCGTATCTTTCGACGCGCTCAGGTGCTCGCTGAGTAGCCATTTTGAAGTCCCAAACCTCCTCATAAACGCAATCCCTTATCACCGGCTTTATCACCGGCTCTTGTCACATCGACGGCGTCGGAGAGTAGGCTTCCGCTATCGCAAAACCATCCTGAAAATGGCGGTCGGTCGCGTTCTCATGCTGGATGCTGGCAGCTGCTGGCCGCCATAGACGACTACCTCCCAAAAAGAACCCCCGTCTCCATGAAGAGACGGGGGTAGCGTTACCCTCGCGGTACCACTCTACTTGGCCGAGCACGGTTCGCCATCGCGGACCATCGCCGATTCCTCAGAAGTCCACCGGCGCCGATTCACAAGACGCCCACTGGCCGGTACTCGTTGTCGGAGCTCCCTTGCCGGCTATCGCCCACCTCCCGGTGAGCCAGCGTTGACCCCGACTCCCCCGGCGGCCTCCGGCCTCCATCGACTAGCGAGGCGCCGCAAACAGCGGCGGCGCTGACTCTGCCGACTCTGGGGACTCTAGTGATGCTGCCAACTCCGCTGATTCCGGCGATTCTGATGGTCCTAGCGGCCTTCGCGCTCTTTCGGCCCACTTGCCCGGGCACGGGCAGGACTGCCATGGCGTCGCACCGAGCCTCCTGGCTTGGCGGCAGCAGCAAGGCCTGCATATGCCCTCCCTGCGTAACGGTGGGATCCGTCGCCGCCTACTGGCGCTGGTGTCGGAGGTGGAGTGCGCGTTCCAGCCCGTCGTCCCTCCAGGCGACCAGCCGTTCAGCGTGAAACTCCCGGGCGAGTTCGGATGCGCTCAGGTTGCCGCCTTGCACCGCCCGGCGGCTCTCTTGGAACCTCGGGCGCACCTACTTCTCCCGTTCATCGTCTTTAGCTCACTATTCTCCTGCTGTTGTCTGGTATTATACCATCTCACGTTCGCTTGCGCAACATCGCTTTCTTGACTGAGGGATTGAAAGTGGCTGGGAAAACGGAGTAAGACCGGCTGCTGGGAAGGGGTGCAGGGGTTGACTATAGGGGTGTAGCAGCGGTATTGATGGGTATCGGAAGTGTGAAGCGCTTATGAGAGGAAAATAGGGTGTGCAGCTGCTATGCGGGATCCAGCGGGCAGATCTCGCAGGTGGATCTGGGCAGCTTGGGTGGCATCACCAGTTTACGTGACCTTCCCCACGGTCTGCTCTATCGCCTCCTCCAGGCTCAGCCCCTGCTTTGTCAGGGATAACACACGCACTGCCATGCGCTTGCTTCGTAGGTCGGCATACCTCACAGCCCTCATTGCAGCGAACACACGCAGCCGGGGGACAAACACGATGGTACCATAGTCCACGAGGAAGCTCTCTATCGCTCTTTCTTGCATCTTTGCGCGGGTTTCCTCCGCTTCCCGCGGATTCTTCTCCTCATAAATACGGCATACGTTGTAGCACATGGCTACCATCACAATCTGCGCGCAGATGGCACTTAGCTTCCGACTGGTCAGGGTGCGCATCTTCCAGGTCTGGCTCAAGGTGCGGTTACAGCGGTTTTCGATGTTCCAACGTGAGTCGTAGTAAGCCACGATGCGTTGGGGGGATCTTGCAACAGACAGGGTAGTAAAGAAGATCGTCTCCTCTACTTCCCCCGTCGATTCCCTGATCTCTCGCATAAACACCGCGTTCATCTTGAGTGATTCGCCATTCTCGCCGACAACTTCCACGTCCTGCACCGGAACAAGTTCACGAGTATACGCTAAGGTCTTTCCCCTGTTGTTCTTCTTCTTTACACGCAAGACAGTAGGCGTCCTCTTCTCAAACGTCACCAGGGCGCGTACATCCTCACAAGCACTCAGATCAGCCTTGCCCAGCGTCACTATGTGCACCCTGTATTTCTCGCGCAGATCCGCAAAGAAGCCCACGCCCCAGTATCCCCTGTCCAATACAAGTGTGTCGATGATCTGGCTTACCGGAGCCACATGGGCAGATAGCCCGTCCAGGATGTCACATAGAAGTACCCGTTCATCCATATTGATGGGCCCAACCGCAATCCCCACGATCCTCGGCCGCTCATCTGCTACATTGAAAAGAATCTCCACCTTGTATCCATACACCACCCTCCCCTTCTTCGGATCCCATCTCTTCCCACATCCTTCATACGAATCAGGGGACGCAACCTCGATCTCGAACCCATCCGCTGCATACACCCTACCTCGAATGAGCTTTTTCTTGCGCATGTGAACAACAAGCCGGTAGAAGGCTTCTCGCGACTCACACGTACTTATGCGTTTAATGTGGTTACGCAGAGTATCCCTGTGGATGATCCCCTTCTCCGCTTTGAGCCGCTCATGCACCCTGTGGATGTTGAACCCTACCTCGTGCATGATTCTCCCGTCACGCAACACCGGGTCTACCTTCTGAATCCTCCCCATGTGCGCGATGTCCATGACAACCCATACACCGTTCAGGACGGAAGGGTTTATACCATTGTCCTTCTTATCAGGCTGCATGGAGGTCAGAATATCCCAGAACCCCGTTTTTTTGAGCCAGTTCACGAGATCGTCGTTCCAGCCGTATTGGGACTCGTATACCTCCACATCCTCACCGGAAATGACGGCTTCCTCGGTCTTCTTCTCGTCGAGCACGAATACGTCTTCAATCACCCTTGTCACCCCCTGGGTCATTGTCCTTCTTGGTAGGGTCAATAAGCTGGCTCTGCACTATCTGGTCAAACAGCGAATCCAGTTTCCTGCCGATCTCGCGAATACGGGCCCGGTCCTTACGGATCCTCGCATTACGGTCTACAAGAACCTTCACCTCCTTCGCCATATCTTTGGGGATGTAAGTATACCTGGTCTTGCCTTCAACACAGCGGGACAGGTACCAGAATGGCCCGTGGGGCTGGCCTTTGCCGCAGCGGCAGCCCGGTTTGCCGCAGCGGGTATATCTTTCGATAAGGGAGCCCTCCATGTGAGGTTTAGTGCGCAGGATCCTATCTTCCAGCTTTCTTCGCTCCTTCATGAGAACACTCGCGTACTGGCGGACTTTGGAGATATCGTCCATTCCGATCCCCCCATGCATGTCGTAACAGTGGACTTCTACACTTACTGTTACGATTCCTGCCAAAACAACAGCCCCAGATAAAAATCTTTCTGGGGCTACATGAATATGGCACTACTTGCCACTCTCACTCACTTTCAACCGCTCTGTCTTGAGATCCGCGGCGACTGCGCGAGTGCACGACTGCGGAGTGCGCGGGTGCGTGTAGCGATTGTGGCGCCTAATGGTCACCTCACTCGATGGCCAAGTGGTCAGGAAGCTACCAGTCTTGCCCCCGAAGGTGGACGGATTCTAACCACCTGGAGCCGCGAGTGCGAGAGGATGGCACCGAATCGACCAGGAGGAGCGCAGCGGGTGGCAACTGAGCTACCACCCTGGCGATGCGACCTGGTCGGATCGCGACCACCTCACAAGCCCAGCGCGGGTAGATGGTCACAAAACGACCAGGGCGAGGCGTGTAGGTGGTCGGGAGATGGCCAGCTCTACAGGCGGGGCTGGTCGAAGTGTCACCACTTTCAGCTGCGGGTGCGGACAAGTGGTAACATAGCAACCAGGCAGACCCTCGAGGGTGGTAGAAAAACTGCCAGCCATCGCGCCGAACTTGGTAGACAGGTCGGGGTTCGCACAGGGTGCTCACGGGGCGTGGAGGCAGACGTATGGACGTGTGGACGGGTGGATGTGTGGTGCTGACGAAGCCGGGCGCAAGGCTGGTAAGTTGCCTGCCACTCTGCTGCGCTCAGGCTATCTTGTCGCGGGCCCGCAGCGGCCGAGCACGGCAACGGCG
>JACIXY010000051.1 GCA_014360195.1 Bacillota bacterium | reverse complement strand
GCTAAGCTGGTCCCCGGAGGACCATCTTCACGCGGGACCTGGTCCCTGGTGCTCCACCTTGCCGCGTTTTGGCGAAGGACGGTGGCAGGGGTGGTTCCCGGAGGACCAGATCTTGCGCCGGCCTGATCCCCACGGGACCAGGTCTGCCCGCAACCTGGTCCTGGGGGATCACGCGCATTCCGGCCACCGCTGGCTGCGTGCCCGCTTCGCGTGCTCGCTAAGCACGTCATGTCATAAGACCGGGCAGGGTGCCATGTACTCTCAGTTGCGCGGTCGCAGGATGCCGGAATGAAAGGCTATCGGGACTTGTGAAACGTGGTACTATACAGCCCAAGCTCGAACTTGCAAGATGCGTACGCGTTCGACGACACAGCGTCCGGGCAAATACGGCGTGCGTAAGGCCTGCGTAAGGCCGTTGTTGTGGCTTCGAACCTGGTTACCTGTAGCTGGCTTTTGCGCACAACTAGTAGAGCAGTATTGGGAACGCGATCAAGTTGAGAAAGGGCCTGCTAAGAGGCCGGTTGCGGGGGTCTTCTTACTGTTTTGCGGCACGTGACCATTGCGCCCTTTGGCTGGGAAGGCGTTTCTACCGCGAAAAATGAGTCTATACCACAGGCGGCATTTGCCATAGGCCAGCCATGCGCGCGAAATGCTTCCGATTGAAGGTCCACACAGTCTCCTGGCTGCGCCGGGCAATAGCAGCAAGCAGTGCATCGCTGAAGTCAACACCTTTGTCACGGTAGTCCGTGAGGGCTTCAAGCGCAATGTCTTCCTCCTCGACCTCGATACCCCGAATGCCCATGAAGTCGCGGATCGCGCCGTAGATCTCCTCCCGGGCGTACCTCTCGCTTTCCAGGATATACACAACCTCGCAGAGAATGTGTAAGGCGACTTTGAGACGGTGCGCCCCGGCCTCAGCGGCTTCAATGAGAGCCCTCGCTCTCGCGCTGTGATCTGCGTGGTCGTTGAGGAGGTAGCGTAGAATCGCGTCGGAGTCCAGCCATCCCGCGCTCTCAGTCTTCACCTCCCGCCGTCCCCTTCACGCCCGAGCAGCCGCTGGGCGCGCATGGCTCTCGCCTTGGCCCTGGCTGTCTCGATATCCAGGGGTTCCATCCCAGGCCGATGTAGCCTTCCGAAGACCTGAGACGAAGGTACGTTGGCCGGAACACGTTCAACGTAGACCCGGTCGCCATCCTGCCGGAACATGATTCTGTCGCCCTTCTGAATGGACAGAAACCTGCGGACTTCAAGCGGCACTGTGATCTGCCCCTTCGAAGTCACTCTGGCCGTAGCCATGCTCATAGTCTCTCCCCTCCCCTCACCTTCGAGACGCCCCTTGCCCCGCTGCCGCTCGCGCGGCGCGTGCGTCCTGTAAACATCTCCCGAGTCCATTATACACTGCCCCCTGTCGCCCGACAAGGAATGCAATACATATTCTTACTATACGGACCGCGTTCTTGCAATATGCTTGGAGTCTTACCATTGGGATCGCCACAAGAGGCGCGGCCATACGCAGCCGCCGTCACACGGGGCACATTCACCGAACAGGAACGCCCAGGGTCACACAGGGTCACACAGGGTCGCACAGGATGGGACTGAAACCGCGGCTGGTTGTGCGGCATGCAAGGTGCCATGGCGCGTGGTAACACATCCGCTCGGCTACCGCTCGGCCAACGATGTCGGGAGAGCCTCAGAGCACAATTGAAAGCCCCCCACTCGAGCTGCAGCCGTCCGCGCGCCCCAAGTAGATCGCCATAGGTAATCGCTGGTTCCAGAGAGCGCACGCGCCGTGCAGGGCTGCCGGTGTTGCACTCGGGAACGGCGCCCCAAGCGGGGCGCGCTTCGCCAAAATCCGGCCCGTCTGGCTAGGCAGCCGGATTTTGACACCCCTCGTGCAATCGCCGGCAACCCGAGACCTCGGAAAACGAGAGAAAACTAATGACCTCATACTTGGATCAGTTGCACCGGGACCACTCCGCAATACGTGCGGATGAGACGTGACTTGGCCGTCCGGGCTCCATAAATTGCCGCCACAACTCAGCAGGAATCGTCGACCTCACGTAGAATATGCGAATATGTAACCCATTGCACATGCACGGCCTGGACCTATGAGTCAGCACAGGTCATCGGAATGGCTGGAGTCGATAAACACCAGGACTCAGGCTCGTTGCCGGATCAGAATGCGCGCACGGGAAACGCGCAACCCTATGAAATCCTTTGCGCCCCTGCTCGCAGAGCCAATACGCAGATGGGACGCACTGGACGCACTGCTGTAACTGAGCACAACGCCGCGACATCGGGGAGCGAGACGATGCCGACCATCTATGAGATCGCAAAGCTGGCAGGAGTCTCTCCCGCCACTGTATCCCGGGCGCTCAATGGGACCGGGTACGTGCGGGCGGAGCTACGCGAGCGCATTCGGGCCATTGCCGACAGCATGGACTACCACCCCAACTCCCTGGCCCGGGGGCTCCTCAACAAGCGCACCTACACTCTGGGCCTCGTCGTCCCCGATATCACCAACCCTTTCTTCCCGGCGGTGGCGCGCGGCGTTGAGGACGTCGCCCACACCAACGGGTATGGGGTCATTCTGTGCAATACCGATGGGAACCTGCAGAAAGAAGCGAAGTACCTCAAGATGCTCCGCACTAAACGTGTCGACGGCGTGGTCTTCACGACCTCGCGGGTCCAGGCCAGCCATGTCCAGGACCTGCTCAACGCGGGCGTTCCTGTGGTTCTAGCAGACCGGCGTCTGGACGTCAGGTGCGACTCGGTATCTGCGGACAACGTGGATGGTGCGTACCAGGCGGTGGGCCACCTGCTCTCCCTTGGGCACACACGGGTAGCGATGATAACCGGGCCTGCGAACCTCACAACCGCCCAGGAGCGCCTTGAAGGCTACAAACAGGCACTGTGCGAGCATGGAATCGCTTTTTCGCCGCGCCTGGTTCTGGAAGGCGACTTCCGGCAGGAAAGCGGTTACAGACTTGCACGTGATATCGTTCGGATGGACCCCAGGCCGACCGCAGTCTTTGCCGCCAATGACCTGATGGCTATGGGCGTGCTCATGTCCCTCGAGGAGCAGGGTATCCGCGTGCCCGAGGACATGGCGCTGGTCGGATACGATGACGTGGTCCTGTCGCGGGTGACGCGTCCCAGGCTAACGACAGTGGCCCAGCCGAAATACGAGATGGGCGCCATAGCATGTGAGTTGCTCATCAGCCGAATAAGCCACCCGGAAAAGGAGCCCGAGAAGGTAGTACTCAAACCCCGGCTGGTTGTGCGGGAATCCAGCGTGGTGCGTGAGGTAGAGCAGATGAGCCGACTCGCAATGGCAAAGAAGACAGGGCGAACAGGGGCGACCGGGGGCAACAACAGAAACGGGCAGGACACGTGAGAACGGCGTCTCAGCTTCAGCCCCAGCCCCAGCCTCAGCCCCAGCCTGGTCAGGCCCTGTGGACTCGACAGGCTCGACAGGCGTGGCTGGTGCGGCGCACACACCTCTTCCACCGGCGTGGCCGGCGTAGCCGGTGTGGCCGGTGTGGCCGGTGTGCGGCGGATGCGACAGGTGTGTCAGACGACACAGGTGGATGGGGGCGGAACAGGCAGGGCGAATCAGCGGCGACGCGCCACGTAAGGTACGACGAACGACAGCTGCATAAAGCAGCGACAGGTGGCGGCAACAGCGACAATGACAGTGACAGTAACAGTAACAGTAACAGCGACAGTGATAGCGACAGCGACAGCGACAGCAACAGCGACAGCCGCAGCGACACGCAACAGCCAGTAGCAACATGCAGCAGTGATGCGCAACGGGAACCGACAAGAGTGACAAGAGTGACAGGCAAGGGTGGTCCGCTAGTGAGCAGAATTGCTGTGGTGGGAAGCATCAACATGGACCTCGTAGCAACCGTGGAAGCCCTGCCGCGCCAGGGGGAAACCGTGACAGGCACCTCGTTCAGGCAGATGCCCGGCGGCAAGGGTGCAAACCAGGCCGTCGCGGCCGCCAAGATGGGCGCCACGGTCGTGATGGTTGGCAGGATCGGAGCTGACGCGTTCGGCGACACCCTTCTCACAAACCTCGCGGCAAACAGCGTAGAGACCGGCCAAGTCCTTCGGGATGGCCGCCATCCCACAGGGGTTGCACTGATCACCGTGGACAGGTTCGGGCACAACACCATCGTGGTGTGCCCTGGGGCGAACGCTGCGTGCTCGCCGGACGACATCGACTCAGCCGAGGACGCTATCGCCAAGGTCGATGCCGTTATCGCTCAGCTCGAGGTCCCAGTCGCTACGGTGAGCCGGACGTTCTCCCTCGCGAGGGCGCATGGTAAGCTAACAGTGCTCAACCCAGCCCCGGTGGCAGACCCCGCTTCCGTGAAGGCCCTCTTCCAGCACATGGACATTATCATCCCCAACGAGCTGGAGGCCGAGGCCCTCACGGGCGTGCCCGTGGCCCATGAGGCCGGCGGGTTTGGGGCAGCCACCGTGGCTGACGGGAGTGAGGCAGCCCCCGCGGCCGCCGCGCTCGAGGCCGCAAGGCAGCTACGCGCCCTGGGGGCAAAGCGCGTGGTCATAACCCTTGGCGAACGCGGCGCGGTGTTCGTCGGCCCGGAAGGCGAGATCGTTACCCCTGCATTCCGGGTGCAGGCCGTGGATACTACGGCCGCCGGGGACGCCTTCGTGGCCGCCTTCACTGTAGCGTGGATCGAAGGCATGCCACCCAGGGAATGCATGCGCTGGGCGTGCGCCGCCGGCGCCATCGCCGCCACAAGGCCCGGTGCCCAGCCTTCCTTGCCGGCCCGGCATGAGGTGGAGGCTTTGCTTTCAGCGCCGGCATACCTCACGTGACCGCGGCAGGATGCGAACGGCGACGCGGCAAGGAAGAAGACGCTGTGCAACATCGACATTTTGCGGGAGTCGTTTTGGTCGTGGCCGTGGGAGTCATCATCCCGTCGTGCTCAGGTCTAGGCACGGTTCGCAAAGACACTGCTTAGGTCGGCCAAAGGCCCTTCTCTTACCCCGGTGAATGCTGCGGCCATGGGCGATGTCTTCGCAGGTAGGTTTTCCTCGGCGTTGGTTCGCTGATAGATCCTTGTCGCCACGGTTTGTTATCCCAATGTGGTGGAAGCACTAGCCACCACCCAGCTTGGAGCACAGGATTCGCTGCCGACCGGTGGTAAGGTCGGTGCATTTTGGGCGGCGCAACTAGGACAGATTCAGGGGGAGAGACAATGGCAAAAAAGGTCATCATCGACACGGATCCAGGAATCGACGATTCGGTGGCCCTGGCCCTGGCGGTCAATTCACCCGAACTCGAAATCATGGGAGTAACCACCCTCTTCGGCAACTCCACTGCAGAGAACACCTTCCGGAACGCGAGATATGTGTTGGCGAAATTCGGAGCAAGCCGCATCCCCGTTTTCCCAGGGGCAGCCGCTCCCTTGATCCGCCGCCCGGAGATCGCCGCTGAGACGCACGGTGAATCTGGGCTCGGCTATTTGGTCCCAGAGGAACTGTTCGGAGAAGGGGCTGGCTCCGTTCCGCAGCAGGCCGGGGCGGCAAGGTTTGCTCCCCTGGCCATACTGGACCTGCTGGCCAAATCGGATGAGAAAGTTACCATCCTTGCCTTGGGCCCCCAGACCAACCTGGCCCTGGCGTTGGCCTACGATCGGGAGCTGATGCGGTCGAAGGTGGCTGAGATAGTGCTGATGGGCGGTTCTGCGGGTGCACCCGGCAACACGACTCCAGTTTCGGAATTCAACTTCTGGGCCGACCCAGAGGCCGCCCAAGCTGTGCTGCAGTCAGGAATTCCCATCAGGATGGTCGGGCTCGATGTGACGAGGAGTATCGTCTTCCATAATTCGCTGGTCGAGAAACTACGAACGTCTGGTTCAGAAAAAGCCGGCTTCCTTGCGGAACTCATGCGCTTCTATGTGGGTTTCCACCGGGAGTACGAGAGGCTTGACGGTTGTATAGTCAACGACCCATTGGCGGTGGCTCTGGCGATAGACGGCCGTTTCGGCATGGCGCAACCCATGTATGTGGAGGTGTGCTGTACCGACGGATTGACGCGCGGCCAGTCCATATGTGACCGATTCGGTTTTCTCAAGAAGGAACCCAACGCCGGGGTCTACCTTTCCGTCGATGCAGCAACCGTGATTGAATTCACACTGGAGCGCGCGGTGGGGCGAGTAGTCTCGCCGGAGGATATCGCTCGGGGGCTGGAACTCGCCAAGATCCCGTATAAGCACGGTTGACGCCGCCCGGTGGCGGTTTCAACAAATTCCAAAAAGGG
Source organism: Bacillota bacterium (assembly GCA_014360195.1). Classification (GTDB taxonomy): domain Bacteria; phylum Bacillota; class SHA-98; order UBA4971; family UBA4971; genus UBA6256. The sequence continues at coordinate 8,693 of JACIXY010000051.1, read as the reverse complement.
AGGAATCTAGATGTCGTTCTCGGAAGGGCTCAAGAAGGAGTTTTCCACGATGAGTCTCGTCCTGATGCCGATCGCTATCGGTATCAACATTGCCGGAGGCGTGTTCATTGTGGCGCTTAAACTGCCCATCTACCTCGACTCCATTGGAACCCTGCTCGTTTCCATTCTGGTCGGCCCATGGGCTGGCGCGGTCACAGGACTACTGGCCAACATCATCTGGGGTCTGACGATCGATCCCGTGGCGTTCCCCTTCAGCATCACGGCCTTCTTCATCGGACTGACCGGAGGCTACCTGGCGAGGAAGGGAATGTTCAAAACGGTGCCCAAGACGCTCCTCTCAGGCGCCATCATCGGTCTAGTCGGGGCCACGGTTTCCACGCCGATCGTCGCCTATGTATTCGGCGGTGTCACCAGTAGCGGCTCAACTTTCATCACGGCCTATCTTCTGGCGACCGGCAAACAGTTCCTAATCTCGGTCTTCTCGAGCAGTATTATCTCAGACCTGGGTGACAAGCTGATCACCGCACTTGTTGCATACCTCATAGCGCGCAACCTACCGTTGCGAATCAGATCCCGCTTCGCCCAGGGTCAGATAAGCATATAGCGGAGACACTTCCTCCCATACCCGGTTCTGAACAGGGGCGGCAGAAATGCCGCCCGCGGGGCCGGGACTGTGGGAACAGGCTGAACGGGGGACATAACCGTGCAAATCCGTGAACTATACTGTCCCGGAGAATCACTAGCTCATCGACTGACACCCACCACCAAGCTCATAGCGGCACTGGGCTTTTTGAGCCTGAACTTTGTCTTTCCATGGAAATGGACGGCGGGCGTGCTCATCCCGGTGTTGTCTCTGATCGCTTACCGCGCCGGGGTATGGAGGAGTTTCTTCAACATAGTGTTCAAGGCGGCACTTCCGTACCTCTCGATGCTTTTGATCATGCAGAGCCTCTTTTACCCCGGGAAAGAGGCAACGACCCTCTTCAGCTTCTGGATCTTTTCGGTCAAGACGGAAGGCGTGGTCTACGCAGCGGTGACATCCCTGCGCATCCTGGCCATGGTCTCGGTATTCGTGCTGGTGCAGTTGGTCACACACCCTGCCACCATGATGGCGGACCTCGAAAGGCGGGGATTCTCTTCGAAGCTCACATACGTGGTCATTGCCACGTTGAACATTCTTCCGTTCCTGATGAGCAAGGCCGATTCGATTCTCGACGCGCAGCGGTCCCGCGGCTTGGAGACAGAGGGCAGATTCTGTACCCGCGCCAAGGCGCTCCTTTCCCTGATCGGTCCGCTGGTAGTGGGAACCGTCAACGATGTCCAGGACAGGGCAGTTGCGCTCGAACTCCGCGGATTCAGCCGAACCAACCCGCGCACTTTCCTGCAACAGGTGGTCGAAGTCAACGGCGAAAAGGCTGTTCGTATTGCCGCTTGGGGCATGATCCTGCTGGGATTGGCGGGGAGGGTGGTAGCATGGCTGGTCTAGAGGCTTTTGTAGAAGTCACATCATTGAGCTTTCGGTACGCTCCGGGATTACCTGCTGCACTGGACAGCTTGAGTTTTACCCTCCCGGAGGGCAAGGTTCTGGGCATACTCGGCGAGAACGGCGCTGGGAAATCCACACTGGCTCTGGCATTGGCCGGCATCATTCCCAAGGCACTGGGCGGGGAGTTTTCCGGGAAGGTGACCATCGCCGGTGAAGACATCTCGCGCCGTCCGCTCGGCGAGCTGGTGGGGCTGACCGGCCTGGTCCTTCAGAACCCATTCAACCAGATTACCGGCATCGCCTCCAACGTCTTCGATGAGATCGCTTTCGGCCCGCAGAATCTCGGCTGGCCGGCCGAAACCATAAGAGCCGAGGTGGAACGGGTGATCGACAAGCTCCGGATTCGGCATCTCGCCGCCCGGAATCCTCTGGGGCTCTCGGGTGGTGAACAGCAGCGCGTGGCCATTGCATCGATTCTAGTCATCAAGCCTAAGCTGCTTATCCTCGATGAGCCCACTTCCCAATTGGACCCTGCCGGAGCGGAAAACATCTTCCAACTAATATCGGAACTGCGAAGCCAGGGCAATACCATCATCCTCATCGAACACAAGGTGGAAGCTATGGTAGAGGTGTGCGACCAGGTAATCGTGCTGAACAAAGGCCGAATTGCGGCGCAGGGAAGGCCGGCGGATGTCTTGGGGAGACCGGAGATGCCGTCCCTCGGGGTCAAGCGTCTGGGTTACGCACTGCTCAGCAAAACACTCCGGCAGGCTGGAAGAAACGCGGAGGCGGAAGCGATGACCAGCTATAAGTCGACCGTCGCCATCTTGCGGAAGGTCGGGAGTGCAGCGGCAAGCAGGGCACGACAAGGAGATGACAGCCGGTGAAGCCTAATTGCGCTCGCGTCCTGGTGGAAAATGTTTGTTTTGAATACCCTGGAGGCATAGAGGCTCTAAAAGGGGTTTCACTGGCCGTGGGCGAGGAGGCCGTGGCGGTGATCGGGCGCAACGGAGGAGGCAAAACCACCCTCATGAAGCACCTAAACGGCCTACTTCGACCGAAGTCCGGCCGGGTGTTAATCGAAGGGGAGGATATCGCTCCGCTCTCCGTGGCTAAAGTAGCGCGGCGGGTTGCCCTGTCGTTTCAAAACCCTGATGACCAGCTATTCAATCGAACCGTCGAATCTGAGGTGGCCTTCGGGCCGCGGAACGTGGGGCTGGACGAACAAAAAGCAGCGGCCAACGTCAACTGGGCACTCGAACTGTTCGAACTCGAACCATATCGAAAGGAAAACCCCTCAGACCTGAGCTTTTCCTTGCGGAAACGGGTGGCGATCGCGTCCGCTGCTGCGATGGATACCAGTATACTTGTTCTGGACGAGCCCACTACCGGCCAGGACCACCACGGCATAGAACTTCTGGAGAGGCTGATCCGGGAGTTACGCCAGAGAGGCAAGACAGTGATAACCGTGACACATGACATGGAATTTGTGGCGCGCAACTTTCCCAGGGTGGTGGTTATTGCTGAAGGTCTTGTCCGGGCGGACGGGCCATGCAATGTGGTTTTCCGCGACCAGGGGGCGTTGGCGCTGGCTCAGGTGGCGCCGCCTCTGGCGGCGAGACTCGCGGCGGATGCCGGCTGGGAGGGCGAAATTCATACATTCGAAAAACTGAACGCTGAGCTCAAAAGGCGTATTTCGGCCTGAATAAGGAGGGGCTCCCTTGGCAAGACAACATCACATTCAGATCGAGTACGGCGATGTCGGGGAGTATGCGCTGTTGGCTGGAGACCCGGGGCGAGTTCCCCGCATAGCACGGTATTTTGAGAATCCGGAGCAGGTGGCAGATAATCGCGGGTACGTCACGTGGCGCGGAATGCTGGAGGGTGTGAGGGTCGGGGCGGTGACCCAAGGGATCGGAGCCCCCTCTGCTGCGATTGTCATAGAGGAACTCATCAAAGCGGGGGTCAGGACCATAGTCAGAGTCGGCACCTCCGGCGGCGTCGCGCGCCACGTCAAGGCGGGCGACTTGGTGGTGGCTTCGGCTGCGGTCAGGCACGAAGGATTGACCCTGGCTTACCTGCCGCCTGAGTATCCGGCAGTGGCGGATCCGGAGGTGGCCGCCATACTTTTCGAGACAGCACGCAAGCTGAATCTTCCCTGCCACCTGGGGCTGGTGGAATCCAAGGATTCGTATTATGGCCAGGTCGAACCCGATTCATCCCCTATGCGGGACCTGTTGGGCCAGGAGTGGCGGAGAATGATGGAATCCGGGGTGCTGGCAACGGAGATGGAGTGCTCGCCGCTCTTCATTATCGGCACCGTTCGCAAGATCCGTACAGGAGCTATCGTTAAGGTGATGGTAAATCATAATACCGCGCCGGAATTGGTGGTAAACGACGAAGACGATCTTATCCAAGCGGCGGTTGAAGGGCTGAAACAGATCATTCGTCACACCCGCCATCTCTGTCAGTTGCGTGGGTAGGCGCCTAAACCTCGGTAATGGACTCCGAAGGAGACCTACTAGACGGGTAGTGCACTAGGTAAAGCCTCGCCATTGGTAGTGGAGACAGGGTAATCGGGGACCTGTAGGGAAGTCGGCAGCAGAGTTGATCATCCCGACCATGCGCGAGTCGAAGTGGTCTTGGACAGAACCCTGGTCGAGACCCGTCTCATGTATGTGGACGTGGAGACGCAGAGTGAACTTACACGCGGAGAGACGGTGGGCGACGTCTGGGGCATCACGGGCCACGACCCCAACGTAGAGGTTTGTCTCGACGCAGATGGGGACCGGTTCTTCGAACTGCTCATAGACAGACTCCGCGCGAAGTGGGGACGGAAGTAGCCCTGGCGCCGACGTGCCGCGCAGGCAGAGCCGATAAGAAGGCAACCGATAAGAAGGCGACCGATGAGAAGGCGGCTTGAGGGATCCGAGGACTTGGGTAGTGCGGGCCGTTCCCGGGTAACACTATAACGCTACGAAGAATAGGGGGAACGGCCGTGGAACGCATTTTCGTCCAACGCATTCAGCGCATTTTGAGGTCCCTTGCATTCTGGGCTGGCGCAACGCGCGCCGCCTTCTCATCGGCGAGCATGGTGCCTGTGGTGCTCGGCGGCGCCGTCTCGGCCGCCCACGGCACCTTTGCCGTGGGGCCCTTCTTGTTGAGCGCGGCCGGGGTGCTCGCTCTGCACCTCGGGGCAAACCTCGTCAACGACTACTACGACTATGCGAGCGGGGCAGACGTGATCCGCGATAGCCGCACGCCTTTCTACGGTGGCGGCACGATCCTTGTTGAGGGAACGCTGAGCCCGCGACAGGTGTCGCGGGCTTACAGGATACTGTTTGCCGTCGCCTTTCTGATAGGCCTCGTTCTGGCCACGTCGCGAGGTCTGGGCGTCCTCGCCCTGGGCCTTGGGGGCTTCTTGTGCGGTTACTTCTACACCGCGCCGCCCCTCCGCCTCTCCTACGTGGGGCTCGGCGAGGCCACGATCGGCCTTTGCTTCGGGCCGCTCACCGTCGCCGGCGTCTACTTCGCGCAAGCCGGCAGGCTTGGCGCGGAGGCCCTGGAGGCTCTGGTCGCTTCGATCCCGGTGGGCCTCCTTGTAGCAGCCATAGTCTTCGTGAACGAGTTCCCGGACCGCGCGGCCGATGGCGCTGCCGGCAAGCGCACGCTCGTGGTCCGCCTCCCCTTGCGCACAGCTCTCACCGGCTACAGCGCGCTCGTACTGGCTCCTTTCGCTATCGTCGCCGCCGCCATCCTGCTCGGATTGCTCCCACCCGCGGCCGCTCTTGCGTATCTCGCCCTGCCCCTCGCAGCGCTGGGCATCCGGAACCTGCGCGCCGCTCACAGCATTCCCGCTCCGCGTCTCGGTCCTGATACTTGTGGTAGCCCCGGTGGCCTGGAGGACCGAGGGAGTTCCTGTGGTCTGTGTGGTCCGCGTCGCGCGTGTGGTCCCGCCCATTTTATTCGTCCCAACGGTCCTGTGGATCCCGGTGCCCCGGGCACTCTGGGTGCCCGCCAGGTCCCCACCGTCTGCGGCGGGTACCTTGCGCCCCGTCAGGTGGCAGCCAGCATCTCAACTATACTGCTGCACCTCGCGGTGGGGCTCCTCCTCTCGCTGGGTTTCACCTTGCACTCATTGAGGTGACTCAAGTCTGGAAATAGGAGTCTAGATACCAACAATCGCCGTGACTCTGTCTGCGTATTCCTGCGCCCTGCCGCCGGCGGCGTCCTCGGCAACGGCTTCAGAGTAGATATGGATGAACGGTTCCGCCGGGTCGGGGAGCACTAGCAGCCAGCCATCGTCGAAGAAGAGGCGCAGTCCGTCGATGAACTCCCGCCGCATGCCGCCCGTCTCCTCGGCAAGCACGCGCATGACCCGGCCCTTGTGCTCCCACGGGCAGGGCACTATGCGGCGCACCATGGGCGGGATTGCCAGGCTGTCCACGACATGCGACAGCTTCACGCCCTGCCGTGCTAGGAACTCAAAGACCTTTGCCAGCGAGAACATGGCATCGAAGGCCGGCTGGAATCTGGGGAAGATGAATCCACCCTCAGTGTCGCCGGCAAACAGGATGTCCTGGCCCGCCCTGGAGGCAAACTCCATCAGCGAGCGGGCGTCCTGCCTCGTTCGCACTATCCTCGCGCCGTTCTCCGCCGCGATGCGGTCCACCGCGCTCGTGGCGGCCACGGTCGCGGCGACGAGCAGCCTACCGTCACCGGCAGAGGTAGAGGCAGAGCCAGGAGCAGGGGCAGGGGCAGGGGCAGGGGCAGGGGCAGGGGTAGAGGTAGAGGTAGAGGTAGAGGTAGAGAGAGAAGGAGGGGTGGAAGCCCCGACGGAGACGGAAGCAGAGGCAGAGGCAGAGGCGTGGATAGCGGCGGGCCCGCCACTAGGAATGGGAGCAGCAGTGGAGCGCCCGAACGCATCCCGCGTCCCGAGCGCATCGTGCGTCCTGAGCGCGTCGCGCGTCGCCAGCCAGACCACGGTCGCAAGCAGCGTGTTACCCTCCACGACCCTCCCCATCTCATCCACAAGGGCTAGCCTCTCGCCGTCGCTTTCTACGAATACCCCCATGTCAGCCTTTAGGGTGCTCACGGTCTCCGACAACTTCCTGAGATGGGCCTCCCGGTCGTCGCGGGTCTTGGGGGCACGCGAGTGGTCGGGGTATGCGTTCAGCGCAACCATGTCGCACCCAAGCCGTCCGAAGATGCTCGGTAGGAACATCGAGAGTCTGCTGTAAGCATAGTCCACCACCACGCTGAGATGGGAATGCGCGATGGCTCGCGCATCCACATAGTTGAAGAAAGCCTCCGTGTAAGGCTCGAGCACCCGCCCGGGAAACTCCAGTTTGCCCACTTCGTCCGCATCGGTGCGGCGGAAGTCCTCGCGGAAAAAGATGTTCTCGATCTTGCGCTCGTGCGCCCTGGGCAAGTTGATACCCTGCCTGCCGAAAAGCTCGATCAGCGTGAGCCTGGGGTTATCCGGGGACACCCGGATGTGCACCCCGCCGTCCACGCCCAGCGTCTTGATGTTATATCGGCTCACCGGGAGGGGCGTAGAGCGGAGGTCAAAGATGTTCACGCCCACCGTCATCAGGCCGCAGATGATGGACCGGAGGATCATCCTCGACGCCGGGTGGTCGTCGCGGCTCGTGGTGACCGTCGCGCCCTTGCCGATGGAGCTTCCGAACGATGCCCCAAGCTTCATGGCGAACTCAGGCGTAAGCTCGATGTTCGTAAGGCCCGCAACGCCCCTGTCCTTGAAGATGGACCCGGGCCATTTCGTGCCCCAGATGAGGCTCATGGTCACGCGCGACCCCGGCTCGATCACCTTGTTCGGCCAAACCTTGATCTGAGGCTGGAGTATGGCGCCCTGTTCGATTCTGCACCTGTCGCCCACCACGACGCCATCATGACACGTGACGAAGTCCTTGATAATAGCGTGCTGGCCTATGACGGCACCCCGTACCTCAGCGCCCCGGCCCACGAAGGCGTCCTGCCAGAGGATGCTCCGCTGGATGACCGCATCCTTCTCGATTATGCAGTTGTCCCCCATGAACGTGTACTCGAAGCACCCAGCGCCTGGGCCTATCCGGCAGTTCCGGCCTATGACGAGCGGCCCCGAGAGGCGCGCGTTCGGGGCGATTTCCGTGCCCTCGCCGACCCAGATGTCGGCGCCGATCTTGTTGCCCGGGATCTCCACCTTCACCCTGCCCATCACGGCGTCTACCTGGGCCTGCCTGTATTGCTGGATGTTGCCCACGTCGCACCAGTATCCCGACGCCACGTGCGCGTAGAGTCTCTTCCCGTCGCGCAGAAGCGCCGGGAACACGTCCTGGCTGAAATCGGTGGGCTTTCCCGGATCTATGTAGTCGAGCACCTCGGGCTCGAGGATGTATATCCCCGTGTTGACGGTGTCGCTGAAGACCTCGCCCCAGCTCGGTTTCTCCAGGAACCTGCGTATCCTGCCCTCATCGTCGGTGACGACGATGCCGTACTCGAGCGGGTTATCAACGCGCGTAGTAACGATGGTCGCGACAGCCGACCTCGCCTCGTGAAACCTCACAGCTTCCTGAAGGTCGATGTCGGTGAGGGCGTCCCCGCTTATCACGAGCACCCGCTCCTGGCCGAACACCTCGGCAGCCTTCTTCACGCTGCCGGCCGTGCCGAGGGGCACGTCCTCCACCGAGTAGGACAGGTGCAGGCCCAGCTCCGCCCCGTCGCCGAAAAAGCTCTCGATCTCGTCGGCAAGGTAATACAACGTGACCGCGATGTCGGTGATGCCGTGGCGCTTCAGAAGCTCGAAGATGTGCTGGATGATGGGCTTGTTGACCACGGGCACCATTGGCTTCGGACGGTTACACGTAAGCGGACGCAGTCTGGTTCCCTCTCCACCTGCCATAACCACCGCTTTCATGTCAAGCCCCCCACTCGCGATACAGGATTTCCGCAAACGCGTCCGGGGCTGCCAGCATATGGTAGGCCGCTAGCGGGGCAGACAATGGTAATATTGCCCAGCCCGAATCGTGCAGATAGGGCCCCCTTTCCCCCAGACGAGTGGCTCCGGGAGAAGTGGATTTCATTGAGTTGTGCTTACCCGAGTCCCCCTCCAGCCAGCGTTTTCCTGACTAGCCCGATCTGCACATCGGTATCGGTAGAGCAGTGCGTAGTGCCGTCAGCCCCACGAGGATCTGCCTTGCTAGCTCGG
>JACIXY010000050.1 GCA_014360195.1 Bacillota bacterium | reverse complement strand
GCACGGCTTTCAAGCACTTACGGATTGCGGGTGGATCCCCGGGCGAAGATATGGCAGCTTTCCGTGGGCGAGCAGCAGCGGGTCGAGATCGTGAAGATGCTCTATCGAGGCGCAGACGTCCTCATCCTTGATGAACCCACGGCCGTCCTGACGCCACAGGAAGCACGCGACCTGTTTGCCACGCTGAACCGCATGAAGCAGGTCGGGCGGTCCATCATCTTCATCACTCACAAGCTGGATGAGGTTATGGAAGTGGCCGACAGGGTCACCGTGCTGCGGGACGGCCGGGCCATCGCGACACTCGACAGGAAGGACGCTACCCCGAGGCTCCTCGCCAACCTCATGGTTGGGCGCGAGATCGGAGGCGCGATGCCCGGCAAGAGGGAGGCATGCGGCGAGTGCGTGCTGCGCATCTCCGGCGTGAGTGCCCTGGGCGACCGCGGGACCCTCGCCCTTCGCGGGGTGTCGCTTGAAGTTGCGGCCGGCGAGATCCTGGGCATCGCCGGGGTGGCCGGGAACGGCCAGAGGGAGCTTGCCGAGGTCATCACGGGGCTGCGCCGGGTGCAGGAAGGTTCCATAATCCTTCGCGGCACCGACATCACCAACAGGACGCCTCTCGAGGTCATCCGCTGCGGCGTCGGTCACATCCCCGAGGACAGGCTCGGGACCGGGATGGTGCCGAACCTCAGCGTCGTGGACAACGTCATACTGAAGTCGTATCGGTCGTGCCCGGTGGCAAAGGGGCCTTTCATCCACGCGAAGGCGGCGCGCGAGCACGCCGCCGACCTGGTGCAGCGATTCCAGGTCAAGGCCGCGGGGCTTGAGCGCCCCATCCGGCTGCTGTCCGGCGGAAACTCCCAGAAGCTGCTCCTGGCGCGCGAGATCTCCGCGAACCCCAGCCTTCTCGTGGCGGTCCACCCGACGCGCGGTCTCGACATCGGCGCCACCGAGGCCATTCACCGCATGCTCATAGAGCAGCGCAACCGGGGAGTCGCCATCCTCCTCATATCCGAGGACCTGGAGGAGCTGGCGGCCCTCGCGGACCGCGTTGCCGTCCTTTTCGCCGGGCGAGTCATGGGCGTCCTTCGGCGCGACGAGTGGGACATCGAGCGCATCGGCCTCATGATGGCAGGCTCCGCGACCGGGGACACAACAGGGCGCAGCGCCGACAAGGGGGATCGGGTCTCGTGACGGAGGATGCGCACAAAGTTACGGTCGGAGCAGCGGCGCCGACAGGCGCAACGCGAGCAGCCGAAGCAGAAGGACCAACCGGAGCAGCCGGAGCAGCTGGAGCAGTCGGCGGTATTGGAGAAACCAGGACAGCCGGTGGTACGGGAGAAGCCGGCGCAGCCGGCAGTAAGGGAGAGGCTGGAGCGGCCCGGGCAGCAGGAGCAAGCGGAGCGGCGCCCGGAAGAGCTATTGCGGGCTGGTCCTTCAAGGTCGAAAAGCGCCCGGAGATTACGCCGTTCTGGAGGGCAATGGCGCCGGTGATCTCGATCGTGATGGCGCTCGTTTGCGGCGGCATATTCCTGCGGCTCACCGGCTACGACCCGTTCGAAGTCTATAGGCTAATGTTCAAGGGGGCGTTCGGCAGCCGCTATGGACTCATCGAGACGGTCGTAAAAGCGACGCCCATCCTGCTCGCCACCATCGGAGTGTCGGTGGCCTTCCGGATGCTCCTCTGGAACATTGGAGCCGAGGGTCAGATCTACATGGGCGCGTTCGCCGCATCGTGGGTGGCGCTCTCACACCCGGATTGGCCGCCCTTTGTGTTGCTCGGGGCCATGTTCATCGCTGGCGCGGTCGCGGGCGCGCTGTGGGCGCTGTTGCCGGCGCTCCCCAGGGCGATATGGGGCGTCAACGAGATCATCACTACCCTGATGCTGAACTACGTCGCCATCTATTGGGTGGACTACCTCGTCTATGGTCCCTGGAAGGATCCCAAGGGCTTCAACTTCCCGCTCACACCGCAGTTCTCGAACGCAGCGTGGCTGCCGTGCCTGGGAAACACCAGGATCCACCTGGGGCTGGTGTTCGGGCTGGTGGCGGCGGTCGCGGTGAGCGTAATGCTTTCGAGGACCAGGTGGGGCTACGAGATCCGCGTCATCGGCGAGAACCCGGCGGCCGCGCGCTATGCAGGGATGAACATCCTGCGAAACATCGTCCTTGTCATGCTGCTCTCCGGCGCCATCGCCGGGATCGCCGGGATGGGCGAGGTTGCAGGCATCACCCACCGCCTCCAGCACGGAATCTCGCCGGGCTACGGCTACACGGCCATAATAGTGGCGTGGCTTGCGAAACTGAACCCGGCGGGCATCGTGGTCACGTCGTTCCTCTTCGGCGGGCTCCTGGTGGCCGGATACGCGGTGCAGATCTTCGGCATCCCGGCGGACATCGCCACGATGCTCCAAGGGTCCCTGCTCTTCTTCGTGCTTGGCGGGGAGGCCCTGGCGCGCTACAGGATAAAGCTTATCCGCGCGGGAGGGCCGGCGGGGCGTGCAGCGCCGGTGACGCCGCGCTTGGGGGCAGGCTAACCTGGGGCGTGCCCCGTCGCCGGGCCGTCCCGCGGGTGAGCGGCGCTTCGTGGCGATCCGTCGATCCGTCCATCCTTGCAGCCGGGCACCGGCTGCTGAAACCGCGCTGCTAAAACCGTTCTGTGCGGCTATGTGTGGTGACCATCCTGCCAGGTGAGGGTGCAGAAATGCTCCCGACTTTGGGAGGGGTTGCCGGTGACTCAAGGAGAAAGTGCAACGCCGGCAACCCGGCAACTAGTGGAAAAGGGACGAGAACTAACGCACCCTCACTTTGGTGCAGCCCACGATAGGCGAGGGCGCGGTGAGCTGGGCGAATGGCGAATGGATTGGGAGGCTCCCTGCGCAGAGGTTCGTGACGCAATGCGCGGCGCGAGGCCGCGCGAGGTAGAACCGGGAGGTATCGTCAGATGGAGCAAACGGCCATGGCCTTCGTGACGTCCGTGCTAGCGGCCGCGGTGGCGGCCGGCACCCCCATACTGTATGCAGCGCTGGGCGAAGTCCTCACCGAACGCAGCGGCGTGCTGAATCTCAGCCTAGAGGGGACGATGCTCGTGGGGGCGGTGAGCGGGTTCCTCGTGACCGTGCGAACCGGGAGCCTGGCCGCGGGTGTGGTGGCTGCTGCCGTGGCGGGAGGCCTCATCGCGGCGCTGCATGCGTTCCTCACCGTGACGCTCAAGGTGAACCAGGTGGTGAGCGGCCTCTCGCTTACCCTGTTCGGGACAGGGGTCAGCGGGTACCTGGGAAAGCCGGTCATCGGGGTGCCGACGCCCGTGTCGTTCAAGCCGGTCGCAGTTCCGGGGCTCGCCCGGATACCGGTCCTCGGTGACATGCTCTTCAACCAGGACCTCCTGGTCTATGTGTCATACGTCCTCGTGGCGGCGCTCTGGTTCTTCTTCTACCGCACGCGACCTGGGCTACACATGCAGTCGGTCGGCGAAAGCCCCGAGACCGCTGACGCCCTCGGAATCAACGTGTTCGCCACAAGATACCTCTACACCATAGTCGGCGGCATGCTCACCGGCATCGGCGGCGCCTACCTCTCGCTTGCCTACGCACCGAGCTGGATCGAGTACATGACCGCCGGGCGCGGCTGGATCGCAATCGCCCTCGTGATTTTCGCCGTCTGGAACCCGCTCCGGGCCATGCTGGGCGCTTACCTCTTCGGCGGTATCGACGCGCTGGGCTTCCGGATACAGGTGCTGGGCGCGATCATCCCGTCCTTTTTCCTGAAGATGATGCCCTACATCTTTACCATAGCCGTCCTCATCTTCGCTACCGCCCGCTCGCGCAACTACAGGGTCGGCGCCCCCGCCGCCCTTGGCGTCCCGTATGAGCGCGAGTAGGACGCGGACGGCCGGTCCTCTGAGAACGTAGTCACAAATCCGTGCCAGTTTGCCAGCAGCTTCAGGGCTGCTGGTGGTCGGCTCCGGGGACGGTGCCCCAAGCGGGGAGCCTCCACAGAATTTCGCCCGCAGGCAGACGGCGGAGCTTTGACACCCGCTCGCGCAAGCACCGGCAACGTAAGGCCCCTTGGAAAGCTGGCGTGGACCTATATAAAGCTACAGTTAAAGCGCCGGGGCACGTGAGGGCACTGAGACGCTTCTTAGCCTGGAACACCGTTCTAGCCCGGCAACCACCTCAAAACCTCAATCTGCTGTGGAAAATGAACCAGGACTCTCAATGGGATAAGTCAACGCACCGGTGAAAAGCATCATATTGATGCAAAAACCCCCTGTGCAAAAAGCCCCTTGACATGGCACGTGAATGTCTATACACTTACGGTAACAAAGCGTCACCAGTATAATCCTGCTACTTACCAAAGGTTATGACAGGGAGTAGTAGGCGGGGTGCCGGATCCAAGAGAACCGGTGGCTGCTGCGAACCGGCATCCGGGCTCTGCTGAACTCGCCCTCGAACCGCGCAAGTCGAAAACCCTGGGTAGTCCCGGTGACGGTGTTGGGGTCCGTCCAGACCGGCAGGTGGTCGACGAGTCTCGCATGACCTCAACAAACTCCGGGGCGCGCCGCGGACGATTAGGCTTCGCCGGGCTAAATCCTGCATGAGGCGCCCGTTATCCGCCTGCCTCTTGTTTCCTTGAGACTAAGACTGAAGACGGCCTGGGAAGGGTGATGTGCTAGGCGTCGCAGTCAGCGTCGGTAAGGTCGGAGACGTTGAGGTCGCTGCCGTGAGGTAGCGACGAAGTCAGGGTGGTACCGCGGGGGTATTTTCTCCTCTCGTCCCTGATAGCCTGAAGGTTCCACGGCTATCAGGGGGAGAGGATTTTTAATCATAGAGGATAGAGGGAGGACTGGCGACTGACATGAAGCAGGTATTCATCTTCGATACGACTCTCAGAGACGGGGAGCAGTCTCCAGGCGTCAGCCTGAATGTGGAGGAAAAACTCGAGATAGCCACACAGCTCGCCAGGCTCAGGGTCGACGTAATCGAGGCCGGATTCCCCGTTGCATCTCCGGGCGACTTCGCGGCGGTGGAGGCAGTGGCTTCCCAGGTAGAGGGGCCGGTTATAGCGGCTTTGGCTCGAGCGACACAGACCGGTCTTGAACAGTCACTAGGCAAATTTGGGGGATATGACCTAGCAAGAATGCGGGTTTCCGGCACCCAAGGGTAGGTATTTTGCGAGATGGTGTAGTAACACGGCTATGGAGATTATGTCTTGACAAGGCGCCATGCAGCAGTTACAATGTAGATGCTATGTACCTCAGAGTAACTAAGCGCAAACGTAAAGACGGCTCAGCGGTCGAATACGTCCAGCTTGCCCACAACTACCGAGACCCAAAGACGGGTTTTGCGAAGCCCGAGGTTCTGTATACCTTCGGCCGCAAAGATGAGCTCGACCTCGACGCGCTGCGCAGGCTTGTAAGAAGCATTTGCCGGTTCCTGGAGCCTGGTGAAGTCGAGGAGATCCAAAGGCAGCTTGGCGAGGAGTGGGCTTTCGAGTTCCTGGGAGCACGCCAACTGGGAGGGGCCTGGTTCCTGGATAAGCTCTGGCACAAGCTTCGTATCGGGGCTACACTTGACCGCCTTCTCCAGAGCCGTAACTACCGCCGGCCGATAGAGCGTCTCATCTTCGCGATGGTTGCCAACCGGGCCTTGAATCCTTCGAGCAAGCTTGCCATGGAGACATGGGTTGCCAACGAGGTGCTCATAGATGGGCTGCCAGAGGTCGAGGTTCACCAGCTTTATCAGGCTATGGACTTCCTGCTGGAAGCCTCAGAAACCATCCAACACGACGTGTTCTTCTCCGTCGCCAACCTGTTCAACCTGGAGGTAGACCTCATCTTTCTCGATACGACCACCACGTATTTCGAGATCGAAGGCGAGGACGAGGATGCATACGATGAGGACGGGAGGGTTCTCGAGAAAGGCCTTCGCAAGCGAAGCAAGAATGACAAGGACAACCACCCGGAGCTTGCCCATGTAGTCATTGCGTTTGCGGTTACCCGCACCGGCATCCCGGTGAGGTGCTGGGTGTGGCCGGGAGATGAGTCGGATCAGAACCTGGTCGAAGAGGTGAAGAGGGATCTCAACGGCTGGAGGATGGGGCGGGTCGTCCTGGTTACCGATGCGGGCTTCAACTCGGAGAAGAACCGGAGGATCTTGCAGGGTGCTGGGGGCCACTACATAGTGGGCGAGAAGATGAGGCAGGGTCAGCGCGGGCTTCCGGTAGATGCGCTCAAGAGGCCTGGCACATACAAGACGCTGGATAATGGCCTGAAGATCAAGGAGGTCGTTGTTGGTGAGGGGGAAGCAAGGAGGCGCTTTATCGTTGCGATAAATCCTGTGGAGGCGGAAAGGGAGCGCAAGAAGCGAGAGGACATCGTGAGGGAGGTGGAGCGCCGGCTGAACGAGCTCAAGCAGCTTGACGGAGAGCCCCACACAAAGGCCGCGTGTGCTCTGCGTTCCCATCCAGTCTACGGCCGCTACATCAGGCAGACGAAGGGTGGCAAGCTCAAGCTCAACAGGGCCAAGATACGGTCTGAGGCCCACTTCGATGGCAAGTTCCTCATCAGCACGTCTGATGATACCCTCTCCGCTGAAGATGCGGTGATGGGCTACAAGCAGCTAGCGGAGATAGAGCGCGTGTTCCGGGATCTCAAGCACACTATCGATATCCGCCCGGTGTTTCACCGCCTTCCGGACAGGATAAAGGCACATGTGCTCCTATGCTGGCTGGCCATGCTTTTGATACGCCTAGCCGAGCAGGAGACAGACCAGACCTGGCAAAGCATCCTCACCACGCTTCAGCCGCTCCAGATGGGGATCTGCCGTACGGCGTCAGGCGAGGTGTGGCAGAGCTCTCCCGTCACCAAAGCCCAGCACGAGCTTTTCACGAAGCTCTCCCTCAAGCTGCCACCTAAATACTACAAACTCCCAGCCCCCAAATCCTGTCAGCAATAGTAACACGCCTCTTCTCCACGCAGACCTTATAAATGGCGTAGCTACGCCATTTTCAGCGTTAATGTGTTACTATCCACTGTTCAAGACCAGTCCAAAGGCGAGGGCGAAGTCCTCGCCCCCGTATACTGAGGCAGCATGCTCAACGCCGCGGCCGAGGGTCGCGTAGAACTCGTTCGGCTGGTCGATAATGCGCCGCACTGCCTCGAGGTAGGCGGGATAGTCGCCCCAGGCAAGCCGAAGGCCGCCTGCCGCGTCCTCGGATACGAGGCCACGCTCCTGAGCTTCCGTCGCCCAGGCCAGCACCACGCCGGTGCTCATGGCGTCAAGCCCGTAAACCTCGATGCGGTCGATGAGCTTCAGAAGGCCCTCGGGGTCCGACCCGCCAAGCATCGAGCCAAGCGCGTAGATGAGCTCGTAGTCGTAGGAGATCATGCTGGTCTTGTAGAAGTAAGGTTCGTTCTCGTCAGGCTCCCGGAGCGCCGCGATGTGTATGCACCCCACCGGACAGTGAGAGCACGCCAGCCTCCGCCCCAGGTAATGCTCGGCCAGCGCCTCCCCGCATATACGGTCAGCCCCCTCAAACCTGGCGTCCTTCAGGTTACGCGTCGGCAGGCCACCGAGGGCGTTCAAGGGCAGGACGTTCTCCGGCGTCCCGAGGTCGTGGTATTTCTTCATGACCGGCGAGGCAACAGCCTCATGGTAGATCTGATCGTACACCCGCCGGTAGTCCGCAGCGCCGCCAACCGGGAGCGAGTGCTTGCCCGACACCACGACCGCCTTCAGCTTCTTGCTGCCGAAGACCGCGCCGAGCCCCAGCCTGCCAAAATGCCTGTAGCTCTCCGTGGTAACGCAGGCGTATGGTATCAGTTTCTCGCCCGCCCTGCCGATGCGCATGATGCTGCGAAGCCCGGCCGCCGGCTCGTTCTCCCGGATGATGCGACCAACAGTGAAGCTGTTCCTCATGCCCCAGAGGGCGCGGGCGTCGCGGAAATGGACCTCGCTGCCGTGGATAGCCACATACCCCGGGATATCGTTCGCTCCTCGGATGACGATCGCCCCGTACCCGGCCGTCCGGATGGCGACGGCGCTTCGTCCTCCGGCATGGCTCTCGCCGAGGTTGCCGGTGTGCGGGGACTTGAACATGGCCACGGTTTTCGAGGCCAGGGGGAACAGCCCCGTCAGCGGACCCACCGCAAATATGATGGAGTTCTCGGGGGAAAGCGGGTCGGCGCCCTGAGGACACTCCTCGTGCAGGAGCTCGACCGCCACGCCCGCCCCGCCTATGTTTTTCTCGAAAAGGTCCTCCCGCCGCTCGACCCAGTGCCGCTTCTTCGAGAGGTCTATGTAGAGGACGTTCGCAAGAGGATCCCCTTTAAGCATTCGCCCTCACCTCCCTTGCCTTCCACATCACGTCCGCAGCGCCGCCATCCGGCCCCTCGGCCCCTGCGGACGTGTCAGCCCGCGTCGCAGAGCCATCCTTCTCGGCCCCCTCGGCTTCCTCCGCACCCTCAGCCTTCTGTACCCTCTCAGCATTTCCGGCATTCCGGGCATTCCCGCCGTTCCCGGCATTCCCCGCATTCCTGGCCCATCCAGTACTCTCCACCTTCCCGCCCTTCTCCACACTCAACACGCCGTGTGGACAGAACCTGGCGCAGTAGCCGCAGTGGGCGCAGATCATGGGCTTATTGGTCTCGTCATCCCAGAAAACGGCGCCTATGACGCACGCATCGCGACAGTAGCCGCAGCCGATGCACTTCGCCGCGTCCAGCCGCACCCCGCCGCCCTTGCGGACTTGCAGTGCGCCCACAGGGCACACCCTCGCGCACGGCGGGTCGTCGCAGGCCCTACAGACCACGACCTTGAACCCCCGCTCCATGCCTCCGATTGACCTGACTCCTATGCACGTGCTGGCGAGGCCCGCCTCCCCAAGCCGCCTCGCGCACGCAAACATACAGCTCTGGCAGCCGATGCATCTTTCCGTATCGACTACAGACAGTCTCATGAGCCGTCCGCCCCTTTCAGGCCTGCCCTTCTCCAGGAAGAGACCTCCATCCAGCGGTCTGAACCAAACTTCTACATGGCTCAGTGCCACTCCTGCTATCTCGGGGCGTTTGGTTCCATCCCGAAAGCTCCGTTGAGATCGAGGACGCGCCACATGGTTTGGTCGATCGTGATCCCCTGGAACCTGCTTTCAACAGCTACAAAGAGCGTCCTGGGGCGCCCTAGAAGCCTGAGAGGTATCCTCATCTCGATCTCCCTGCCCCGGCCAGCTGCGCTAATGTCCGAGAGATCGCGCTCGCTGCCCGCCGCCACGCGGACGGTTGCCCCGCGCGTTGCCGCGGACACCGCCGCCCTGACCCCGTCCCTCCCTCTTTCTCTTCTCCTGGCCCACCCACCGACCGCCGCTCTCAGCAACCTACCGCGGCCGCCGGCGGTTCCGGTCCCTCGCCATGGTTCGAGACCGAAAGTCGCCATGCGCATATTATAGCGCTTTGCCCCGTGCCGGTGCACCGAACTGACCCACAGTAGGTCGTGCGTCGGTTGCCCACAGGTTGTGCGCCGATTGTCCACGGGTTGTCCGCCAGTTGTGCAACCATGACAGCGGTCAGCCTCATCACCAGGCAATGGAGCAGAGCAGGTCAACTGAGAGGAGAAACGTCGGGAGACAGTGGGCGCAGAACGAACTTGTTCTCAACGTCATTCTGGAGTCTGCTCCCCGCGCACGCCCTGCTGCTCCGGCGACCCGGAAGCTGGAGGCAGCAATTCTTGCTGACCGTGGGTTTCTTGCTGAAGGCCGGGTGCGGGAGCGCCGGGAAGCAGCGCCTCCGCCAGCACGCGGCCGGTAGCGTTCGCGGGCGGTCTTATTCCGAGGAGACGGGAGATGGTGGGCGCCACGTCGATGATTTCGACGGGCCTATCGATGACAACCCCGTGCCTTACGCCCGCTCCGCTCAGCAGCATGAACACGTGGCGAGATGTGTCGTCGCCGGAGTCGTGCTGGCCGGTTATCCCGAAGAAAAAACCCTGAGCCTTGAAATGGCGGGGCGGCCTGGGCCATATAAGCAGTTGCCCCAGGTCCGGGTGGGCGCCGGCTTTCCTGAGCTCGTGGAAGGACATGTACCCCCCGAAATACGGCTTGGTTGACAGTGCATCTATGATCGCGTCGTACCGGGTTAGCGTGATGTCCCGCCTGAAATAGAACTGGACGGCAAGCCCCGCGCTCACCAGCACCACGTCCGTGTCGTCCGCCGCTCGCTCGCCCGGCGCGAGCAACTCGCATCTTAGGCCAAGACCACGCAGCGTGGCGAGAAGATCCGGCAGGCTGGACTTTCCTGAGACAGGCGACATCCCGTGGTCGGCTGTAAGCACTATCGAAGTCCTGTCGAAAATCCCGAGGTCTACCAGCGCATCCACAAGCGACCCCAGATCCCGGTCCATCGCGGACAGTTGCCGGACCATTTTCGACTTCCACGCGTCGTAACTAAACGCCAGGGATAGTCCGTACGCGATCCCGGAGTTATGGCCTGATGCGTCCAAGTCGTCGGCGTAAATGGCCAGGAACCGGGGAACCTCCGGCACCGTGGCAAGTCCACCCTGCGCGGTGACGGCCTCCCTCCGGAGGATCTTGACCGCCTCGGCGAGCCTTCGCCGCCAGGGCCCACCAGGCTGTATGTAAAGATGAGATGGATCCGAGGGATAAGTTCCGCGGCCGTCCAGCACGAACTGCTGGACAGAGGCGCACGACAGCCCCGACCTCTCGACTGCCTCCGCGATGGTTTCTGCGGCGTTCTCTCTGCCGGTCTGCTTCACGAGGTTTTCAACAGGATCGTAGTAGCGGTACGTGTTCCCGTGCACGGCAGGCCATGCGCCCGTGACGATGCTGGTCTGCATCGGGTTGGTGATGCTCGGGAAACCGTTGCGGGCAGAAGTAAAGATGGCACCGCGCGAAGCGAGGAAGTTGAGGACAGGCGTGCCCGGGCCGCTGCGGCCGTTCGCCCATTCGTAGTAGTCATAGGCGAACCCGTCCCAGTTAATGTATATGACGTAGTCGGCGAGAGCGCCCTTCGCCCCTGTCAGGCGAGGCGAGATACCGGGTTCATTTGTCATGTCATCACCGGCTCGGGGCGGAGCAGGTCCACAAGGTCACCAGGCCCGTAGCAGTGTATGCACCGAGCGCGTCGTCCGCCCCTCCGGCCTTGCACTTCCGAATCGAGACTGAGGCCGCTGCGGCGCGTAGTCCCGCACAGCCCCCTTGAGGACCTGATTTGCGGTGTTCGCAGGGCTCGCGAAATCTGCATCCTCCTTCAAGACCCGGACTGGGTCCCGTTGTCGAGGTTGCTGCGACCGCTCTTTGCGTCTCCCCCTCCTCCCCCGTATGCGACAGACAGCAGCGCCGCGCCCACGGTTTGAAGGCCCGCAGCCATCGGCACGGCCAGCAGCATGCCGCCGATCCCACCGATCCTGTAGCCCACGAGGAGCGCCACGATGGTGAGAAGCGGCGGGATCCCGAGTGCTTCCCGCATGACCCGCGGCACCAGGAAATTGCCCTCGATCTGCTGGAGGATCGCGTAAAAGACGATCACGCCAAGCCCGAGCCATGGCGAGATCCCGAGGGCAACGAGGACCGCAGGGATCGCCGAGAGAACAGGCCCAAGAATTGGGACGAGTTCGCCGAGGCCTGCTGCGGCCCCGAGGAACAGCGCGTACGGCACGCCGAGAAGCGTGAGACCGAGCGTAGACATGGCAGCTATGATGAACATGAGAAACGCCTGCGCCCTGAGCCACAAGCCGAAGCGGCGTCCGACCGTGTGGAGGATCTCCCCGATCATGGGACGCCAGGCGGCCGGGAAAACCACAAGCAATCCGGACTTCAAGCGCCTCGCGTCAAGAAGCATGTATACCGTGATCACCCATACAGTGACCGCATCGGCAACAGCCCCGGCGATACGCGCCGCCGCACCCAGCGCTGTCCCCAGGACCGGCGGGGCAAGGGTCGTCACCTGCTCGAGGAACCGGTTGATGAGGGTGGCGGTGTCGGTGAGCGCGGGGTACCGCGCCTGCAGGTCGGTCACCCACCCGCGCAGGAGGTCGATGTATTGCGGGGCGTCGGCCACAAGGCGCGTAGCCTGCGTTATCAGGGGGGTTATAACGCCCGCGGCCAGCCCGGCCACGAGCACTGTGAGGGCCACGAACACCACAAGCACCGTTACGCCGCGCGGGACGCGCAGCCGCCGCACCAGGCGCGTCCTGGCGACTCCGTCGATGATCGGGGAGACCCCTGACGCGATGATGCCCGCGACAACTAGCATCACCAGGATGTCCGCGATCCGCAGCAGAAACCAGATGAAGCCGGCAGCCGCGGCCAGCACGAGCACGTGAATCCCTGCTGCTATGAACCGTTCCCGAACGGACATGCCCACCCCGGTCTCCTTTCAGACCCCCGGATTCAGACCCCGCGACTTCCGGCGCGGCGGACCGGCCGGTCATCGGCTGCCTGTCCGCCCGCGCATCGGCCCGCGCGTTCACCACCATTATCATCCAAACCGGCACCGATGATGCCGAAAGCTGTCGGCAGGCGGTCCCACGACGGGCACGATGGCCGCCCCGACGCGTGTTCGCATTTCGCGGCTTCCCGCCAGATCATACCATAGAAGGATATGCCCAGACAACGGAGGAGGAGACATGGGCGCATGGCGCGGAGCACGAAACCAGCCGAGACCAGCACGGGACCAGCGTGAGGCCAGCGCGAAGCCGGCGTGAGGCCGGCGCGTGAAGCAGGCCCATGCGGCCGCAGCATATAGCGCTAGTGTGAAGCAGGAGAAGGAAAACGTACTCGCCACGCCGAACATAGTGGGCGCATAGAGCATTTCCATCTGTGCGGAGAACAAGATAACACAGGATCACGACGGACGATCCTCTGACGATGCCACGAGGTGGAGACCATGGGAGAGATAACTTACGCCGACTTCGAGAAGGTCGAGATGCGAGTCGGCAGGATCATCAAAGCAGAGGAGTTCCCGAAGGCGCGCAAGCCCGCCTACAAGCTCGTCATCGACTTCGGCGAGCACGGCGTGCGCAGGTCGAGCGCCCAGATTACGAAGCTTTACTCATGTGACGAACTCGTGGGCAAGCTGGTCATCGCGGTCACAAACTTCCCGCCGCGCCAGATCGCGGACTTCCTCTCCGAGGTGCTCGTCCTCGGAGTCCCCCTCAGTGACGAAAGCGAGGTAGCGCTCATCCAGCCCGACCGCGAGGTCCCCCTCGGGCAGCGAGTATTTTGACCCTAGCTAACTGCGGCAAGGCTCTGGGCTGTGCCCTGGCCCATCAGATTGAAGCAACTGAAATCCCTGCCTGGTCTGGGAGGAATAATCATGCCGGGGTCGAAGTATAACGGCGCAACGCAACCCCGGTTGACCTCGGGCCGCCCCAGCATAGGGCTGTTCCCGGGGCTTACCAGTATTTAGACAGGAGGGATGGTGCTTGGTAAAGGTCCGCAGGTGGGTAGTGCTGGTCGGTATGGCTGTCGTACTTTCGCTCGTCATGGTGGGTGCAGGCGGCTTATCGTTTGCGGCATCCAAATTCAAGGTTGGGTTCATCTACGTCGGCCCCATAGGCGACGCGGGGTGGACGTACGCACACAACGAAGGCAGAAAGTACCTCGAGGCACAACTCCCTAACGTCGAGACCGTGTACGTCGAGTCGGTGCCCGAGGGCGGCGACTGCGAGCGCGTGCTCACCCAGCTTGCCGAAGCGGGCTGCAAAGTTATATTCGCCACCAGCTTCGGCTACATGGACTTCGTCCAGAACGTCGCGGCCAGGTACACTGACGTCGTCTTCATGCACTGCTCGGGCTTCAAGACCGCCAAGAACGTAGGCACTTACTTTGGCAGGATGTATCAGCCGAGGTACCTCACCGGCCTCGTCGCCGGCAAGATGACCCGCAAGAACCTCATCGGTTACGTGGCGGCGCATCCCATTCCGGAGGTCGTGAGGGGCATCAACGCATTCACGCTGGGCGTCCGCGCGGTCAACCCCAACGCGAAGGTTAAGGTCGTCTGGACCAACACCTGGTATGACCCGGCAGCCGAAAAGGAAGCCGCGAAGAGCCTTCTCGAGGCGGGTTGCGACGTCATCGCCCAGCACCAGGACACCCCCGCACCGATGCAGGCCGCCGAGGAAAAGGGCTGCTACGGCGTGGGCTACAATACAGATATGCGCCAGTTCGCCCCGAAGGCCGTGCTGACGGCGCCCGTCTGGAACTGGGGTCCGTATTACGTGAGGACCGTCAAGGCGGTGATGGACGGGACGTGGAAGACCGAAGAGTATTGGGGCGGGATGGAGGACGGCGTGGTTGACATCGGCCCGTATGGCCCGATGGTCCCCGAGGACGTAAAGAAGCTCGTCGCCCAGAAGAAGCAGGAGATAATCGCCGGCAAGCTCGTCGTATTCGCCGGGCCTCTCAAGGACAACAAGGGCGTGCTCAGGGTGCCCGCGGGTAAGGCCATGACCGACGCCGAGATGCTCAGCTTCGACTGGTTCGTCGAGGGTGTGGACGGGACTGTGCCCAAATAGGTAGTCGGGCTCTGCTCGTCCGAATATGCGTGCCGCAGGCCTGGTAAGCATGGCTCCGGGCGGCCTGGTTCGGTGGGGTGCCTGAACGGGCCACGTGCGACGGGCGGCAGGATGTCTGTTCCGATCTTTGACGGTGCCTGCCCATGGCCCGAGCGCGATGCGCGCCGGGGCACCGCGCAGAAAGGCGACGTCCTGCCGGACAACACAGCACTGGCAGTACCGCGCCCCCATCACCCGGGAAAGATGCCCGCAGGGTCCCATTACAGTGCCCAGGACGAGAGCCGGCAGGCTTCCCTCACCACCTGCCGGCTCTCTCTGGTAAGAGCTGGCAAGAGCGCATGAGTGAACATAACAGGAGCGGAGGATAAGAGGATGCTTTCTGGCGATGCCGCTTGCGTCGTGGAGATGCGCGACATAACCAAGCGTTTCCCGGGCGTACTGGCAAACGACCGGATAACCTTCCGGGTCCGCGCAGGTGAAGTCCACGCCCTGCTGGGTGAGAACGGCGCAGGCAAGAGCACGCTCATGAATATTCTCGCAGGCCTCTACCGCCCGGACGCGGGGGAGATCCTGGTCAAGGGCAGACGGGTCCAACTTGGCTCGCCCCGGCACGCCATAGCGGCGGGCATAGGCATGGTCCACCAGCATTTCCGGCTCGTCCAGACCTTCACCGTCGCGCAGAACATCACCCTCGGCATGCCGCAGCCGCGCTTCGTCCTCAACATGCGCGCCATCGAGGACGAGATAGCACGGCTTTCAAGCACTTACGGATTGCGGGTGGATCCCCGGGCGAAGATATGGCAGCTTTCCGTGGGCGAGCAGCAGCGGGTCGAGATCGTGAAGATGCTCTATCGAGGCGCAGACGTCCTCAT
>JACIXY010000005.1 GCA_014360195.1 Bacillota bacterium | reverse complement strand
ACCGGCGATTGCACAATCTGACCTCGCAACCGCCCGGGCATCCTATTACCCGATACCCAAATATGCCCCAGAAAATTCCTCTCTAGACCCTCTTGACATTACACCCTAGTTCTCCATGACTTCGATGTACCTCGTCGTCTTTCTAAACGGCAGGAACCTCCGCCCGCCTCCTTCGAAGAACTTGCTGAAGAACTCCACGTATTGCAGCCTGCTTGAGTGCACGTACGAGCCGACGACGTTTATCGCGAGGTTGAATCCGTGCCCTATGGCAAGAAGCAGGACCATCGGAATCCAGCCGACAAACGGTATACCGAGCATGCGCAGGGCCATGTCATCAATGACAACTGCGATCACCGACGATGCGAGCCCGAGGGCCAGAAGCCTCGAATAGGACAGCACATCGCTAAGGTACCCCGTAACCCCGTACAGGCTGAGAATCCCTGATCCCAGGCATTTGATGGGGTTCCTGTGCGCACGTCCCTGGGTAAGGATGAGTCCCGCAGCCCCGGCGATAGCGGTCCACTGGCCCGCCGCGGCAAGCCCTCCATTCTTCAGGCCGGAGCCTCCGAGAAGCAGAAGGAGACCCGTGAGGAACACATACCAAAACCCCTGATCGAAGATGGCGTCAAGGAGTTTCCCCTGCTTGACATTGGAGCAGAACTTGATCCCGAGACCCACATAGATGTGGATGACGCCCAGGGCGAACGACACCCCCAGCATGAGCATGGGGTTATCCATGGGGTTGAACCAGAGCGGTGGGATCCTGACGAGATTGCCCAGCCAGCCTCCGGTCAGCGCTCCCACGATCGCCGAGGACACTCCGCACATGGCGAGAAGAGTGAAGAGTTTCTTCGCGAGACCCGCCATCTTCACTTTCTTCAGGAGCAGGAGCGAAAGGGCCGTAAGCCCAATCCCGTACCCGACGTCTCCGAGAGCAATGCCGAAGAATATGAAGAAGAACGGGGCCAGTGCGAACGTGGGATCGACCGACCCGTTCCGGGGCATGCTGTAAATCTCCGTGACAGCCTCAAACGGAGTCACCGGACCCGGATTCTCGAGCGCCACCGGCGGGACTTCACCTTCGACCGGGTCGCGCGACTCAATGTGGACGAGCCCGAATCTCGATGTGAGCGCCTTCTCCAGGGTCGGCAAATCGGACGCGCGCACCCATCCCTCGACCGCGAACGCCGTGCGGGTCGCGGGACAGCTGCGCTCGAGGAGCCGTCTCTCGCGCTCGAGGGACAGATTGTCATAGAGCGAGAGTATCTTGACACGCTCGGAGAGGAGGAGTTTCACTTCACCCAGGATGCGCGCTCTTTCATCCGTAATCCGGGATAGCTCTTCACCGCATGCGCGAATCTCCTGGGCGGGCGTACCATCGAGCGCCGGCAACTGTGAGGGTGATATGCCGTGCTCCGCCAGCACGTCGAGAGCGTGCTGCCTGTCCGCAGCAAGGCACACG
This sequence comes from Bacillota bacterium, assembly GCA_014360195.1. Classification (GTDB taxonomy): domain Bacteria; phylum Bacillota; class SHA-98; order UBA4971; family UBA4971; genus UBA6256. Next base: position 125,218 of record JACIXY010000005.1, on the reverse strand, counting down.
ATCGCCGCCGGCACCGTGCGCTTGCCCTCCGGGCCGTGCTCGACATGAACAGCGTAGCACGCCTCCTCAAGCTGCTCTACGACCTCATCGAAAGCCCTCACGGGGATCTCGCACAGAACGAGGCAATACGCCCGCTTCTCTGAAATCCTTGCGAGTGGCACGTCGAGCCACGCCCAGGGTTGAAGCTGCTTCAGGGTGGAGTGCACGCGGATTTCCGCGTTGTGAAGCCTCGAAAGCTCCTCGTCCAGCCTGCGGCATTGCTCATAGGTCCGGTGGCCCTCGTCATAAAGCCTGCCGTACTCCTCGAACGAGGACTCCGAAAGCGGCACTTTGCCACCGGCAAACTGCTGAATGAAGTTCTTCTTGACCCTCTCGAACCTGTCGAAGAACTCTATGCAGTACTTAAGCTCCGCGAGGCACTGTTCAATGTCGTCGAAGCTGCGGGCTGCCCCGGACTGGTATGCGCGCTCATCCCGCGCCGCTATCGCGCGGGCGTCGCCACCTTGGCTGGAGTCAGCGCCGTCAGGAGAGGAGTCCTCCTTCACGACCTCGAGAAGCCCGAGTTCCTGCAGGGTCTCGGCAATGCCGCAAGCCTCCGAAACAGGCGCAACCAAGACGACCTTCTTCATCCTAGCGATTGCCACTTGCCGTCACGATCCTCCCCACCACAAGATCGACCGCCTCCGCCATCCTGGCTCGCGCCTGGCTCGCCAGGTCGCGGCACTCGGCCGCTGCCCTCTCCGCGATGGCAGCTGCGGCCGCCCTGGCCTCGGCCTCTTGAGCCCTGGCGCTTGCTCCGGCCTCGGCAGCGGCCTCCGCCACCGCATTTTCCACGACCATCCTTGCGGTAGCGCGGGCATCCTGGATGATGGACCTGGCACGCGCCTCAGCTTCCCTGATGATATCGTCAGCACGTGCCTCGGCGTCCTGCAACTGCTTCAGGGCCTCGTAAGCCAAGCCTCCCACCTCCCGACCGTCAACTATTCTACTACAATGCGTGCAGCACAACAACCCCTGCAAGCGGGCCAAAACCCTGGCAGCAATCTCGCCAGGGCTTCCCCCGGGACCCCCAGGTCGGGCCCACATATTCGCTATTTCGCCGCAGAGCAGCAGGTTCCTTCCTTGTGCAGGCGCTGCGCAAACGGAAAAAGGGCCGGCAGACCCCACCGGTGAGCCAGGCAGGGTGAAAAATACGGTGGAACTATGTCACACCCGGGAACCTTGAAGCGCAACGTGCGTTATGAGTTAGTGAAAGCCGGGTGAAAAAGGAAGGACCAACAGGTATCCAGGAGTGTCCGAGGCGCGCGCCCTTTAACATATACCTCGCAGGAACCGATAGGGTAATAACACGCTCCCGGCAGCAACAACAGCGACAACCGACCCACGCCAATAGACCACCCAAAACCCGGCGGGAGCCGCCGCAGGCCTTGTTCGAGCCAGGTTCTGTCGGCGGCTTCCGCTGTACCGGGACTGGGCACGCTATAGAGATACCGGGCGCCCGTCTAAGTGAGGGTTCATCAGCTCCTCTCAGTTTCCCAACATCTGATGGGTTGCCGGTGCTGCACCCTCTCTTTGAGCCACCGGCAACCCCTCCCAAAAGTCGGAGGCATTCCCGCACTCTCACTTAGTGCCCCGATATGTGCCTCTCCGCCTCAACCGCCGCCACGGCTCCGTCTGCCACCGCGGTGACGACCTGCCGCACCGTCTTCGCGCGGACGTCTCCAGCCGCGAAAAGACCTCTTGTGCGCGTCCTCATGCGATCGTCCGTCAGTATGTAGCCCTGGGGGTCGAGGTCTGCGAGCCCGGCGACAAATCCAGTGTCGGGCCGGCTGCCGATGGCCACGAAGACCCCGTCCGCGTCCAGGCGCCGCTTCTCGCCCGTCCTGGTGTCCTTCAGGATAACCCCCTCGACCCTGTCCGCGCCAAGGATCTCGTCCACCACCGAGTTCCAGGCGAAGCCGATCTTCGGGTTCTTGAAAGCGTCCTCCTGCACAACTTTCGTCGCCCTCAGCTCGTCGCGCCTGTGCACGACAGTCACCCGCGACGCAAATCTCGTCAGGAACAGCGCCTCGACTAACGCCGAGTCGCCCCCGCCGACCACCAGCACATGCTTGTCCCGAAAGAACGCGCCATCGCAGGTAGCGCAGTATGACACGCCGGCACCGCGCAGCCTGTCCTCGCCCGGGACACCAAGCCTCACAGGCTCGGTTCCGGTGGCAACGATGACCGCCGGCGCCCGCAGGTCGCCGTCGCTGGTGCTTATGAGGAACCCCCCGCCGTCCTCGCCCGTGGCGAGGGCGCGCACCTCAGCATAGCGGAACTCCGCGCCGAACCGGCGGGCCTGCTGCTCCATCCTCTGCATGAGGTCGGGCCCGGTAATTCCCTCCGGGAAGCCAGGATAGTTCTCGATGAGATGTGTGGTAGAGGCCTGTCCACCAGCAGCGCCGCGTTCGAGCACGACCGTGGCAAGCCTCGCGCGGCCCGCGTAGAGCGCAGCCGCAAGGCCCGCCGGGCCTGCCCCTATCACGACAACTTCAGGGTTCGTCGTTGTTCTGTCTGGCAATGCCATCTCACTCCTTCACAGTTGCAGCGTCGCAGCGTCACCTGGACAGGGATCTGCGCCCTGCTCTTCGAATGATGTCCTTCAAATTCTCCAGGAATGCACGGGGAAGAGACCTGCGGGACATTCCGGCCGCCGCCACAAGGTCCACCGATGCCATCTCGTCCTTGTCGAAAAGGACGACGAGCCTCCCGAGGGTTTCGCCGCGCCTGATCGGCGCCCGCGGAATCCCGTCGATGAGTATTCTCTCCTCGATAAGATGGGCCAAATCCTTGCGGACGACGATGCGCAGGCCATCCGCGGCCGCAAGATCGATCTCGCCGTCCATGCCACCTTCAACCCGCGTCCTCGTGACCACCTGCCCCCGGGAAGCAAAGGTCATAACCCTGTGGTGGTTGAACCCGTAGTCCAGCAACTTCGCCGAGTCAGCCCATCTCGCGGCGGAGTCGAGGACCACCGAGATAAACTGCACGCCGCCCCTTGTAGCCGATGCAACCAGGCAGTATCCCGCAGCAGCGGTGGTGCCCGTTTTCACCCCGTCGGCGCCCTCAAAGGACCATAACAGGGCGTTGGTGTTCGCGAGTCGCCGACGCTCCACCGCCTCGCCGTGCGCAAGCTCTATCTCCGCCTCGCGCGTGCTCACGATGTCGGCGAACAGCGGGTACTGCAGCCCGTAGCGCGCCATGAGCGCCAGATCGAAGGCGGTGGAATAGTGGTTCGGCTCGGTTAGCCCGTGAGGGTTCGCGAACCTCGTGCGCAGGGCACCGATCTTCTGGGCCTTGATGTTCATCATCCGCACGAAGTTCGGCACCGATCCGGCAATGTGCTCAGCAATGGCGACACAACCGTCATTACCTGACCTGAGCATCGTCCCCCGGATCAGGTCATCCAGCCTGAGTCTCTGCCCCTTGCGAAGCCACAGGGATGACCCGGGCACGCCTGCTGCATTGGCGCTCACGACCACCTCGGAGTCCATATCGCCCAGCTCAATAGCGAGTAGCGCCGTCATGATCTTCGTGGTGCTGGCGGGGTGCATGCGCACGTTCTCGTTCTTGCCGTAAAGGACCGTCCCTGTGGTGCTCTCAATAAGGACGGCCGACGCTGCCGTCACCCATGGCCCCTCGGTGTAGTAGGGCGCGTACACGACCTCCGGGTGGCCGCGCGTCCTTGTGTAAAGCCGCGCCGTGGCCGGCAGAATGTAGGCGCTACCCAGCGACACGGCGCCGGCGAGAACCGCGGCAAACCCGACGACCCAGTAAACCAGGATCCTCCTGGGCACGAACACCGTTTGCCACCCGCTTCGGGCAGTTTGGCGTCGGCAACCTGCCCTGCACTATCCCTATGCGAGCGGACGACGGCCGATACCTGCTCCCTCGCATGCGTCCCGCCCGGCCCCCGGCCGGCCCCGTCGCCCCGTCTCCCGCCGCCATCGCACGGCGCCACATCACTCCGAAGGCGAAACCCCGAGACCTGGCGCATCAGGAAGCACAAGCTCGCCTCCGTCCCGCACGAAAACGCCCTTCCAGGGATCGTGGGATAGCAAGAGGTTCCCATCGAGGTCAGCCCAATCCACAAGCCCGGCTATCTGGGCTGCAGCCGTAATGCTAATGGATGTCTCTACCATGCAGCCCAGCATGATCTTAAGGCCGCAAGCTCGCGCGGCCCTGATCATGCGAAGGGCACCGGTGATGCCCCCGCACTTCATCAGCTTGATGTTGATGCCGTCTACCGCCCCCACAAGGCGAGGCACATCCTCCCAGGTCACAGCGCTCTCGTCCGCCACCACCGGCATTTGCGCCCGCTCCCGCACAAACCTCAGCCCGTCCAGGTCCCAAGGGGGCACCGGCTGCTCTAGAAGTTCCACCTCAAGCGGGGCGATCTGATCTGCGAGCGCCACAGCCTCTTTGGGCGTCCACGCCGCGTTGGCGTCCACCCTGATCGTGGCGTTCGCGGAACGTCTCACCGCCTTCACGATCTCCAGGTCGTCGGCGCTTCCGAGCTTGACCTTGAGCACGGAAAACTTGCGTGCCGCCTCGGCTGCACGGTCCGCCATGGCTTCCGGGCGATCGATGCCGATGGTAAACGATGTCCTCGGCAGCGAAAGACCGGAAAGCCCAAGCATCCTATGGACAGGCAAGGCGCAGAGCTTGCCCGCAAGGTCCCACATGGCTATGTCGATGGCGGCCTTGGCCGCTGCGTTGAACCTTATGGAACGGTTCATCCTGTCGAACACCTGCTCTATCGCAAAGGGGTCATCGCCGAGGCACTCGGCCAGACGCTCCACCGTAGCCATCACATGCTCGGCGGATTCCCCGTAGAACGCGGACGGCGCGGCCGCCCCCACCCCGGTTACACCCTCATGTCGAACCTCCACTACCACGTTTCGGGCGATGGTTTGTGTCCCCCGGGCGATCGTAAAAGGCGTCACAAGCGGCAGCTCTACTATACGCGCGTGTAATTCCATAAAACCTCCTCCTCTACCGTGGAACCGTTTCTACACCGGGCCTGGAACTCCTGCAGACACGCCGTGGCCCAGGTGCCCCCCTGAATCACCCTTTTTGATCACCCATAAGCTGGAAGGATGCCTGGGCGTTCCCAGCGAACCATCCCCCGCACCCGCAAACCCGCAGGGGCGCCGGGTGAAAAAAGCAGAAAGGCTGGTGGTATCATGAACTCCCATCTCCTTCTCAGGCAAATACAAAACATCGGCGTCGTGTCAGCCGCCGTCGTGATGATCAGCCTGGTGGGGCTGAGCAGCCCGACGGACGCCGGGACCTCAAACCAGGCGACGGTCCCCGTCACGTGCAAGGTGGTGGCTGCGCTCGAGGCCACATTCCCGGGCGCGGTGAGCCTCGGGAACCTCAACGTGGGCGCTCCTCCCGTGCTGTCCGCACCGCAAACCGTTACCGTGCGCTCGAACGCGCCATGGGCCCTCAAGATCCGGTCGGATGCTCAGGACGGGCGCATGAGGCAGTGGACCGGAACAGGCTACGCCACGCCCGCTCCTCGGACCATGGCTGCGCCGCTTGAGTGGAAGCGCCAAGACGGCGCGGATTTCGCTCCGATCTCGGGAAACGAAGCCGTGGTCGCAGCGGGCATGCCACCGACGGGTTCCGCGGGCGCTACCGTTTCGGTCGTTTTCAGGCAGGCGGCAAGCTATGACGATGAGGCGTTGCCCGACCCGGCTCACGCATACAGGATCGAGGTAACGTACGTGGCCACCCAGACTTACTGAGTGCACCAGGAGGATCTCGCGCCGCAGGAAGGATGAGATAGAGGGGGGATCGGTGTGAGCGGACCACGTGAGAGTGCAGCAATTCTCTCGACTTCGGGAGGGGTTGCCGGTAACTCAAGGGAAGGTGCAAGGAATACCTGGGTGCGCAAGGGCACAACGGCGTTTGCCGCCCTCGTTTGTGCCGGCGTGATTTCCCTTGCCTCGCCTGGCGCGGGGTCCCAGGGGGTTTCCATCCGAGTCAGCCCCGCCAGCATAACGGCAGCCGTAAGAGACGGCGACACGATCGGGCCTGTGCTCGTCACGAATCGGGGAACCTCTGCTGTTGACGTACAGGGGTCCTGTGAGATGGGCGGGCACGACCAGGCGGGCGTGCCAGTGCATCATGCAATAAAAGACCCAGGCGCCGTGGCTGTCTACATCACGCTCGATCCGGCCGAGTTCCGGCTGCCGCCCGGGGGTTCCAGACCCGTTTACGCAAAGGTCCACGTGAACAGCGGGTTTTCCGGAGGCGCTTACCCTATCATACTGTTCCGGGCCAGGCGCGCTGAAGGACCACCGGAAGGCGATATCAGCGCCGCCTCGCAGGTCGCCGTGCTTACGCTTCTCACCGTGGCGCCCCGCAGCCCGGTGGTTCGCCTCGAAGCAGAACCTGTGCTCACCTCTTTGGCCGTCGAGGGAAACGCCGACAGAAACGGTATCAGGGTGATTGCCACTTGCGAGAATGCTGGCAATATCCACGCCAGCCTTTCCGGAGTGGTTCTCCTAAGAGACTGTGATGGCAACGTGACCGCACAAGGCGCGCTTGCGTCAGCCATGTGTCTTCCGGGGTGCGCCCGCACGCTGTCAGGCCTGGTGGATGCGGCGCGCCTCCGAAAGGGCACGTACATCGCCGAAGTGCGACTTACAGCGGCCGGAAGGGCAGCGGACTCTGCGCTCATCGCATTCAGGGTGCTAGACGGCATGAACGTGGCTTCCACCCGCATCGATCTCCGGGGAGGGTCGGCAGCCTCGCACGGAGGCGAACGCCCAAAGGCCCCCAGAATAGCGCGGCTTACCGTGCCAGCGGTCAGCGAAGGGCGTGATCTCCCCCTCGAGGTGACCCTGGAAAGCCCTGATAGCTCGCTCATCGATCCCATCGGTTACGTGGAGATCTGGGACTACCAGATGAAACGGGCCGGAGTGGTCGCCCTCCAGGGTGCGAGCACAGCGCCGGGAGATCTCACCGTGATCCGGCTAACTTGGCCGGAGGCCCTGTCGCCCGGCTACTATACGGCCAGGGCTACCTTGCAATGGCGCAGCAAGCGCCTCTCGGTTTCAACACCTTTTGTGGTCGGCGGCGGCATCACCCTCGGGAGCAAGAGGTGACGGCGCAGATGGCAGCGGGCTTCAGGCGCGCAGCATCCATCGGGTCCATACTGTGCGTCACACTGGCGACGCTATCCGCGTCACCAGCGGCCACCTGGGCCCTTCAGCCCGTGCTTGAGATGGCGGTCCAGGAAGGCAGAGTGGACTTCGGGGAAGTAAGCCCGGCCTCCTCGCCTCGGACGCTCCCGGACGCGGTCTATATTGCAGTGAAGACACAGAGGGCCGGACCCTGGAACCTGACCGTAAGCGCAACCGGGGACTTCTCGGCCGGAGAAGGCGGTCCGACTTTCCCCATCGGAAACCTTGAGGTTGCCGGGCGCCTGAACGGGCAGCCGGCGCCATTTCAACGGGTCAGCACCTCTCCTGTGACGCTTGTCTCAAACGGCCCGGCAACCGGTGGCACCGTGGCGGTGGACTATCGCTTGAGCATTGGATACGATGCTCCGGTACCTGCGACCGGAGCAGAGTACCGGAGCGGCCTTGTGTACACGACGAGCTTCGGCACACTCGCGGCATCGTACGTCGAACCCAACCCCTTCGACCCCACCATCCACCAGGCTGTCGCGATAAAGTATTACTATTCCCGCCTTGCGTACCCATATGTCGTTGTCCGGATCTCCGACTCCCAGGGCCAGGCGGTCTACACCAGGTCCTTCCCAAGACCCCCTGACGGATGGTACGTGGAAACCTGGGACGGAAGGGACATAAGCGGCCATCCGGTCCCTGATGGCGTATACTCATATTCGATTACAGGCTCCGTATATGTAATCGCCGGGGGCTACATCAACGTGCAACGCGGCATGCGCGGAGCGCCGGCGCCGAACAGCGCCGCAATTTACCATGCCGGAGCGCTCCTGCAGCTCTCTGCCTGGGTCCGCCCGCACTCAGCCGTGGTCGGCGATGTAGTCACGATTGGCGCTTCCCTCCGGAACGCGAGCCCATTCGACCTTGCGAAAGCGCGAGTCGCTTTCGACCTCCCCACGGGGCTTCGCCCCGTGGCGGGGACCGGTGCTTCCGAAGACGGCCCAGGCCGCCCCATCACCATGACCCCTACGGCTACAGGTGTCTCATGGGATCTCGGGACGCTTGAAAGAGAGGCTTCTGTACGCTTTTCCTTCAAGGCGGCCGTGGGGCCAGACGCACGGCCCATGGACGGCGCGCTTCGCGCCCGCGCATCGGCTGCGTTTGGGAGGCTCATGGTGAAATCGAGAGAGGTGAGCATCCCTCTCGTCATCGAAAGTGGAGTAGAGGCGAATTACGGAGCCATCGTGGGCAGGGTCTTCATGGACCGCAACGCCGATGGCAGGATGAACGAAGGCGACCAACCCGCGCAGGGAGTGCTCGTGGCCATCGATGACGCCGAGACGGCAAGGTCCGACGCCGCCGGACGGTTCATCATCGAGGGGTTAGGCCCAGGGGATCATGTCATGCAGGTGGCCGAACAGACCCTACCACCAGGTTGGGAGTCGCGGTCGACCTTGATTCCAGTAAGCGTCGCCTCAGGGGAGACGGTGCGCCTGGACATTCCGCTGCAGCAGATTCCGCTGCAACAGATGGACGGTCTAGCACCTGGCTCGGCGGCGCCGCCATCCCCCGCGATCTCGGGAACAAAAGCTATCAAGCTGGAGATGGGTCCCGGGTACACCTCATGGCAGGCTAGTGGCAAGGTCGCGGCACAAACCGAAACCGGGCTTGAGCTCAGCCTGAGTGGCGAAAAACGCGTTACCTACATGACGGACGAGGGAGCCAACGGGCCCACGACGTCGGGGCCGGAAGCCATGTCCTCCGGGCGGGTAACTCTCGCCGCACCGCTCGCTAAGAACGCCAGGCTTGTCATGGGGTTGTCAGCAGGCTCCGAAACGAGCAGAAGGTCTCCTGCCCTGAACGTTGGAGTGGAAGTCATACCGATGCTAGGCCTTAAGTTGACAGGAGGCTACGACGCAGCTGAAGGGTCACCATGGGTTTCGGGAGCCTGGGAGCAGCGCCTGACGGATGCCCTGACGGTCACAGCGGGCGGGGATATCTCCAGGAACGGTGAAAAGATGGTCATCGCACCCCTGGTGAGCTTCGCCTACGCCGGCCCGTCCGGAGTCACCGGCCGGTTCGCCGTGGGAGGTGCACCGCACCTTGCGGCCGAGCTTGCGTGCTCCCTGCCGCTCGGTCGAGGCCTCAGTCTCTCGTTGACCCACCGCCGGCATATCGGGGGGACCACCCGGCAAGGTCAGAGCGAAAGCCCGGCAGACACGATCGTTGGGCTGTGGTGCTCACCCGGCGGCGAGGCACCTTTCACGGTCGCCGCCCAGTATGAGCCGGCCAATGGCAGGCTCAGGGGGTCCCTTCTGCTTGCGGGAAACGCGTCGGGCGGAGGTTCATGGCGAGCCAATCTCCGGGCTTCCTTCGGGCCTCGCTGGGAGACCCTCTCGTTGCGGGCCAGTGTCGCCCTGCCGGGCCGCCTTGAGACGGTGGGGATACTGACGTGTGAGGGCGAGAGACAGCGGCTTGAGACAGGAAGCACAGTCGGGAAGCTCACAACAGCCGTTTCCTGCTCTGTCGTGCTCGATGAACGAACATGTGCGTCCGGGCTCCTCTCACTGAAGCAGGTCGATGATACTTCACCTCCTGTGCCGGTCCATGCGGTAACTCGGTCCATAGCAGCCTATTTCGATCGCCGGGTGGCGCCGCGATTATCTCTGGGCGCGGGAGGGTCCTGGACGCACCTGGACCCGGGAGGGCTGTTCCTGGCAACAGTGGACGCGCGGACCGCGTATGACATCACGCCCCGGGCAAGGCTCGTCCTCGGCTACCGCACGACACTTGTCGCGGCAGGGTCCTCTCCCATGGGGACTCCCTGGCCGCCGGGGCCTTACGTGAGGCTGGTCCTGGCATCCGGGTGGGATTCTACGGCGCCAGACCTATATGATCTCCGCTAAGTCCTCCCACTTCTTGTAGCACTCGGCGAGCCTCTTTTCGGCATCGGCGAGGGACTTTGCCTTTTCGGCCATGCGGTCCGGGTATAGATAGATCTCGAGGTCTGCAAGCTCGGCATTGAGCTGCTTGATGGTGGCCTCAAGCTCCATGATTTGCTTCTCGAGGGTGTCGATGTCGCAGGCGCCCTCTTCATTCACCCGCCCTCCGCGGACCTGTGACGGGCGAGACACCCGGCACGCCCTGCGCGCTGCCGGAACATTCGCGCCGTCTTTCCCGCCCTGCGGCGCGGATCCGTCATCGCCGCCCGTCTGGCGGGCAAGCTTTTTCTCAACGTAATACGCGTAACCTCCCGGGTAGTCCACGATCCGGCCGTTCTCGACCTCAATGATCCTGTCGGCGACCCGCTCGAGGAAATACCTGTCGTGAGACACCACGAGAAGGGTGCCCTCGTACCCTGCGAGCGCTCTTTCCAGGACCTCTATGGAGTCGATATCCAGGTGGTTTGTAGGCTCGTCCATGACAAGCAGGTTGCAGCCTGACGCCATGATCCTGGCAAGCTCGACCCTGTTCCGCTCGCCTCCCGATAGGTCACGGACACGCTTGAACACATCGTCACCCTTGAAGAGAAAACGTCCGAGCAGGTTGCGGGCCTCCTGCGGCGTCATGCTCGTGGAGCCAAGCATCTCTTCGAGCACAGTTCTGTCGGGCGCAAGGTCTGCGTGCTGCTGATCGTAGTACCCGATCACAACGCCTGCGCCAAGGCGCACGGTTCCGGCGGATGGTTCCGTGCGGCCGGTGATGATGTGCAGCAGCGTGGATTTCCCGACGCCGTTCCGGCCCACGATCCCCACGTGCTCGCCTCGCCTCACCACGATGTCCGCGTCCTCGAAAAGAACTCTGTCGCCAAACCTCATCGCAAGGCCCTTGGCCCTCAACACCTGCTCGCCGCTGTGCCCCGCACTTGAAAGGGAAAAGCCCATGCTCTTCCGCTTTAGAACGGGTCTTTCCACCCGCTCGATGCGGGCAAGTTTCTTGCGTATGTCCTCCGCACGCCTCGCGAACTTGTTATTTCTGGCGGAAAGAGCGGTGTAACGCCCGAGCATGCCCTCGAGCCTTGCTATCTCCTTCTGCTGCAGTTCGTAGGCTGTCTCCTGCTGCGTAAGTCGCCGCTGTTTTTCCTCGACGTACGAGGAGTAGTTCCCCGCGTACTCGACGACCCTGTGGTCCTCGACCTCCAGGATCCTCGTGACGACACAGTCCAGGAACTGCCTGTCGTGGGAGATCACGATGACCGTGCCATCGTAGTCGGCGAGGAAGTCCTCGAGCCAGGCTGTGGACGGGATGTCCAGGTGATTGGTGGGCTCGTCGAGCAGAAGCACATCGGGCCGGGCAAGAAGCGCCCTGGCAAGCGCGACCCTTGTCCTTTCGCCTCCGCTGAAGCTGCCGACGGGCCGCAAGTGCTCCTCGCGGGAGAAACCGAGGCCGGCCAGCACACCGGCGACCCTGCTGTCCATCGAGTACCCGTCCCGCCTCTCGAACTCCTCGGTAAGGACGGCGAAGTCCCGCATTACCCGCTTCAGCCTGTCAGGGGAGGCGGCGACGTCGGGCGCGCTCATCTCACGTGAGAGCCGGGCGATATCCTTCTCCATGTCGAGCAACTCCTGGACGCCGCTGTACACCACGTCAATGAGAGGCGCGCTTGAATCGAACGATGGGTCCTGTTCGACAAGGCCCAGCCGGACGCCCTCAGAGATGACGATCCGACCGGAATCGGGCGCCTCGACCCCTGCGAGTAGCCGAAGAAGGGTGGTCTTCCCGGCGCCGTTTCGCCCGACCAGCCCGACTTTGTCACCGGCCTTGATGCGGAACGATGCTCCTGCGATCACCGTGTTTATACCGTACGACTTGGATACTCCCTCTGCCTGGATGACGACCACTGGGCTCCTACTCCCCCCAAGCGCCTCGCACCTGCGTGTCCCCTCCGTCCCCTCCAATCCTACGGTACAGTGGGCTGTCGCGCAAGCCCACCACCTGACATGAACCACCCGACCCCCGGAGGCATCGTGCCGGGACGCGGATGCGGATACAGGTTCGCGCAGACGGCAAGCTGCCGCGGACTTCTGCCTGCGGCCGCGACCAGGTCTCCTGCGAACACGCCGGTGAGCTGGAACTCGCAGTTCAACGTCACGTTCACGATGCAGTCGGCCCCGGCTATCTTCGCGACCTCGAGGGCCTCTTCGTGGCAGGGGTTGCCTTCGAGGACAAGGTCTCTTGCGTTGGGAGATGACAGAAACTCCGGCCCGTGAAAAACATAGGTGCTCTCCTCGCCGACGAGGCCCGGGCAGACGGCCTTGCGCCCACCTGCGAATGGTTCTCACTACCTGCACCGGGGGACTCGCCCCCGTTGCCCTGCCCGCCGTCCCCGGGCGACCCCGGCTGCAGCTGCAAGAAATGACTTCCCGGCAGGGACCATGCGTCCGGCATCGAATTGCTATTGCACGAAGTCCTCATCGTCGGCCCTGATACCACGTGGAGGGAGCGTTTCCGGCGGGAATCATGAACGGCGGCTTCGCTTCGCAGAGGCGGCACCTGGCTGGTCGCCTGATCCTGTACGTCACGCTGCTCCTCGTAGCCGTGATGGCAGTTACCACCGCCATCGCCGTGCAGAGCGAGAGCGTGCGTATCCTCTCCGCCATGCTCAAATAAACAATGTAACCCTGGACTCGCAGGCCTCTCTGAGGAACGAGGCTACCCCGGCGAACTCGTCCACGCCGACCAGGTCCTCGCGCGGAATCTCCATGACGTCCATCGACATGGAGCACGCGACGATCTTCACCCCGAGCTCCCTGGCCATTTGGATGAGCTCGGGCAGGGCCTGCACTTTCTTGTTTCGCATCTGTCGCCTCATCAGAGCGGCCCCGATACCGCACATATTCATCTTCGAGATGGGAAGTTTCGCGGGGCCTTTGGGGAGCATGTCAAGCCTCGATAAGTCAGAACCTGGTGACGGCATTGCAGGGGCTGTGCTATTATGTGCTTGGTGGTCCACATAACGCGATGTCACAACGTGGCGACATGAGAGGAGCGGCCTTTCCCCAAATGCGCCGTATTGACCTGGAGGAGTATGTCGCGACATACAAGGCCCTCGCACGCCGCGCCTGGCTCGAAGCGGAGAGCGCGCGCCTGGAGCGGCCCCGAAGCGTCAGGCGGCGCCCGAGGAGCGAGGAGGAAGCAAAGATACTCACGCTTCTTGCCAGGGCACGACTCCGGCGCGCGCTGGCCACCGGGGAGCTCACCATGATCGGGCCGAGGAGGTATCGCCTGCGTGTCTTCGATCAGCCCAGAGATCGCACGCCTGCGGGAACATCTACAGAAGGCGGCTGACATCGCAGAGCCATTCAAACGCCGCATGTACGCGCTTGGCGTGATATCCGCCGCGCTCGCTCCAAGGGGCATCGTACCCATCCTGGTCGGAGGATGCGCTGTTGAGTTCTATACTCTTGGGAGTTACGCCACCCAGGACGTCGACGTCGTCGTATCCGGGCGCGACGAATTCGATGAGGTCCTGCGGAGTTTGAGATTCTCGAAAGGTACGGGCCAGCGGCACTGGTATAGCGAAGAGCTGGACCTCGCCATCGAAGCGCCGGACAGCGTCCTCGCAGGGTCCCTGGAGCGAGTGGTCGCTGTTGAAGTGGAGGGCTTTACAGTCCACATCATCGGCCTCGAGGATCTCCTGATGGATAGACTACGGGCATTCGTCTACTGGCAGTCGGCAGCAGACGGCGAGTGGGCCGCGCGGATCATCGCTCTGCACGCGTCCGAAATCGACTGGCCGTACCTGGAGGATCAGGCCGCTCGGGAAGGTCTCACGGATGCGCTCGAGACCGTGCGGCGCGGCGCAGGCGCATAGGAAGGTACTCTCGCCTGAGTGTGGCCGCCCACTCGGCCGCATGCAAGGTCATGTCCTGAGGAGCCTGTCGAGCACCCTGTCCATCTGCTCTCTAATGGTTCTCCTCCAGCCCACCGTGTGCTCTCCCAGCTCCGTTGTCTTTCATGCCGTCCGTTGCCCCGAGGCAGGACTACCAGGCACCTTCTTCGTGGGGATGCCCTCTACCTGTCCTCCAGTGGTCAGCGTAGACCACAGCAATCCGGAACGATCTTCGCATCCACATGAAGCCGAGGACTCCTTCGATGGACATCTCCTTCACGCACCACGCGCCCCCTTCGACGGGCCCATAGCGAACGGTCATAGCTCGGACTCCGACCACCCCCGGCACCCTGCCGCCGGTGACCTGTACCTTGACCGGAGCACCTGTTGCCTCGTCCAGCCACGCGATGCCTCTCGAGATGCCATCAGCTTTCCGTTGAGAAAACGCGAAGGCAATGCACTGGCTGCCGTCGAAGTCCCGCCTCTCGCCGGTGCGGCTCGCGGAAACGTCTTTCTGAACCTCGGGGTCAAAAAGCGAACCGCGAAACAGCTCCAGCGGGGGAAGGCCCGCGGGGCTTTGCCCGTCGCGCAGCAGCCCACGTGCGGGCCGCTGCTCATCAGACGGCGCCACAGCGCCGTCTTCCGCGAACCATACCTGACTTGCAACGAGGTCGCCTTCAGGCCCCATTTCCACGCGCGTCCAGACCTCCTGGGAGTGTTCCGGCCTACCGGATGAGTCAAGCAGCTCAACCCTGACGCGCACCAGGCCGGGCACCCAGTCCCTGTTTGCGCGGGCAAGGGCAACAGCCATCCTCCAGGTCGGATCGGCAGATGCTAAGGACCCACCCGGAGCGCTCGCTCGGGAGCAGGAAACCGAGACACCGAGGAGCATCGCCAGACACATTACGCCCCCGGCGGCCATCCTGCGGCCCATCCGTCCCCAGTTCCCTCGGCTCGTCCCGACCCTGTCATGCATGGCCGGTCACCCGCCAAGAGCCCAGTAATTCTCCTGACAGTCGGCGGCAGGCGCAGCCTCAGGGCCCCATGCCCCGCTGCATTTCAGGAAACCCACTATGTGTCGCGCAAACGCCTCGCCCGCCGCGCGCGTATCACCGAGGCCGGTCAGAATAGAAGGTATGGTCCGCTGGCGGCCTATGCCCCCTCGATCTTGACCGCCGTCCCGCTTGCCGTGACCATGAGCATGCCTTCCCTGACGACCTCATAGTCGATGTCGATGGCGATCACAGCGTTAGCGCCGAGGCGCGCCGCCTGGTCAGCCATTTCCTGGAGCGCTATCCGGCGGGCATGGGCGAGTTTTTCCTCGTACGCGCCAGAACGCCCCCCAACAATATCAGTGATGCTCGCAAAGATGTCCCTCACGATGTTCGCGCCCATTATGGCCTCGCCAGCCACGACGCCCAGGTACTCGCGTACCGGTCGCCCTTCGATGTAAGGAGTCGTCGACAAAAGCACGAGCTCCACCTCCAGGCCCATGATAACACAGCCCGTCCGCGGTCGCCAGACACACGGACGGGCGATTTTCGGTTACCCAAAGGGATTAGTCCGCACTCTTCAGACTCCTACGGCAGGACGAGGCGCATGACCACGGCCGATTGCGGGCACGCCCCCTGGAACTCAGAAGACTGCTTGATTTCTGGAAGGACATCATCTCTCGAGATCGTCTGGAACCCTAGCGAACGGAAGTATGCTTCGGCAGTCGTCGTGAGCAGGTACACAGGGGTCCCGCGCCCCAGCCTGGCAAGCTGCGACGACACCAGGCGCCGGCCCACCCTGAGGCCACGCCAGCGTGGCAGCACCGCCACCGACCGCAGCAGAGCAGAGGACGGGTACCGCTCCGCGCCGGCCACCCCGACGATCGTGCCATCCGACGCGCACGCCACAATGAACTCGTCGAAATGCTCCTCAACTCCGGCAACGGGCAGCCCGGCAGCCTGGAGGATGCGAAGCACTAGGTCCAGGTCCGCCCTCTCCGCTCTTCGTATCTCAACGGCGCCATCGGGGAATCCAGGTTTTCGTGCGGCCACAAGGGCGCTTGCAAGCGCGAGCCCCTCTGGCGAAGCAGAGCAGCATAGCTGCGGGCCAGACGTTCCATCCCTGCTCCTGTCCTGGCTTCCGCCTTTACCCGCATCGTCGTCCTCGGCCTCAGCATCGCCACCAGCCTCTCGTCCGCGTTTTTCGTCCTCGCGGCGTGCCGTGCCGGGTCCGACACATGCTGAGAGGCTCGCAAGGTCGAAGGTGTGCAAGATGTCCAGCCTGGCATCGGCAAACCCAGCCTCGACAAGAAGCTCCGGATACTCATCCGCTTCAAGCGCTCCCCCAATGCAGGAGGCCCACGCCTGAGCGCTCTCCCTCACGCATGCAGGTGGAGTGCCCAGCCAGACGATGTCGGCAACCGCTACCCGACCTCCTGGGCGAAGGACCCGCATCATCTCGCTCATTGCGCGCTTCTTGTCGACGGACAGGTTGATGACACAATTCGATACAATAACATCGACGCTCTCGTCCTCCAGGGGGATGTCCTCCATTGACCCGTTCAGGAATGTGACGTTCGCCACGCCAGATCTCCTCGCGTTCTCAGACGCCACTTGAACCATACGAGGGACTGGGTCCAATCCGAAAGCCCGCGCCGGATCCACGCGGCGGGCGAGCGATATGGTTTCGAGGCCCGGGCCGCTCCCGATGTCGAGAAGCACCTCTCCAGGATAGAGTGCGACCAGCGAGTCGAGACGTGCGCACCCAAGGCCGCTTTCTCCCGTGTCCTGCTGCGCTTTGTCCTCCTCTTCCTCCTGCCCGTGGGTCGGCCGTTCCCGTTGAGCAGGCCCGCAACAGACGGTCTGAACGCAAGACCCGGTCGGACCCCAGTCCCCGGGTCCCTCTGCTAATGAGCCGCATCCACAACACGGTCTTGCGCCGTCCGCAAACCTCTTCGCCACGGCATCATAGCGGGCAAGGACCACCCGCTCAAGTTCCTTCTTCTCCACAGCGACATCCCCCTCTCGCCCGCGACCTGGGCAGGTAACTCTCGTCGCCCAGCGCCTCCACGAGGCGCTCGAGTGCCGCGAGCACCGCTGAGCGCTCATCTTGAGGTAACCGCCTCGCCAACGCAGTAGTCCGCTCCATCATCGCGCTTTGCACCCCGTTCCAAACGGACCGGCCTTCCGAGGTCAGGTAAAGCCGCACCTGCCTGCGGTCCTCGGGGTCGCCCTCCCTCCTCAACAGCCCGCCCTGCACGAGGGTGTCGGTTATTCGCGTCACAGAGCTCGGGTCCACCCGAAGGCGTGCGGCCAATTCCCCCGGGGTCAGCCCTTCCTCGCCCGCGATTTCACCCAGCGCGTGGCACTGGGACAGCGTGATCCCGCAGCACGCAGCGTCCTCGCGATCAAGCACTCCCATCCCGCGAACCAACATCTTCAGCAATTCCCGGAGGCGTGAAGCGTACGTGCTATCGTCCATCCCATCTCTCTCCAACTGTATGATAGTATCAATAGTTGATAGTGTCAAGCATATTTCACGCCGTCATCGGCCCGAACCGAGCGACCTGTCAATGACGTCGATACGCGACGCCTACATCCGTCTGGTGCCGAAGGTGGAGGCGGCTATCGCCGGAAAGTCCGCGGTACATGGAGGCTGACACTGGCCTCGCTATCTCCCGGCGAGCACCAGGTTTGCCTCATCCTCGGAGTACCGCCTGTACATTGCGACGCATTCGGCCTCCAGCACACCGCCGAGGTAGTTATGGACGCGTTGCCTGACATAGGGGCTCATTTCTACGAAATCGCGGGGTCGCAGGTGGTTGTCGTACATGCCGAAGACGATGTTCCGGATATTGGCCATTACGATCGCCCCGAGGCACATCATGCAGGGTTCGACCGTGGAATAGATGATGCACTCGTGGCCGTGGTCGTAAAGGTATGATGCGCACGCCATCAGCGCGTTCATCTCGGCGTGCGCGATGTGGCTCCGGGTAGTTGCAAACCTGTTTGATCCCCTGCCGACTATCCGGCCGTCGTGTACGATCACCGCGCCGATAGGCCTATCACCACGCTCAAGAGCGTGTTCGGCCTCTTCCAACGCCGCGCGCATGTACTTCGCATGGTCGATGGACTCAAACCGTTGCATGGAACCACCCCTATCACCCCTCGTGGGCCGTCCCATACAACTTCTCTTTATCACCCGTTTCTCCTCTTGCTATCACCATCCCGAAGGCTCTTCGAAGAGGTACACTCTGGCGGGCGCGGCGTCCGTTCCGATAAGCTTGAGAGGTGCAATGACGAGGAAGTACCGCCCGGGGGCGACGCCTGCCAAGCGTAGGCCCTCAAGGACCAGCACGCCGCTGCGAAAGAGAGCCACGTGGCTCGGGTGGCCCGGCTGGTCGCGCTCGATGCCGAGGGCGTCGATGCCCACCCCCCGGACGGGGAGAGCCGCGAGGAGCTCAGCGCCGTCGTGCGCGAGGTACACGAACCCGGGATCGAACACCGCGACCTGCGAGTTCCTCGTCCTGAGCAGCACGAACTCGCCCGGCATCACCCCTTGCGCCCGAAGGTCGTCCTCCGTGATTTTCTCCTTAACGTGATCCAGTCCGAGCACCCTGCACTCGCCGACGAGAGCATCCGGGGGAAACTCGTGGGCATGGCGGCCATCCGGGATCATGTGCGAAGGAGCGTCAAGGTGGGTGCCAGTGTGGGAATCCAGGTGCAGGCGGGTCTCAAGCGCCCCGTCCGCGTAGCGGGAAACCGTTTCGAAGACAGGCCGACGCCTCTCTTCGTTCTTGTAAACGGGCATACCTGGACATACGTCCATGGACACGTCGTACACGTGCACCCCGCCCCGCACTGGAACCTCATGCGCCATAACCGCGACCCCCCGCAACCAACAAGCCGTCTGCAAATTGTCGACATCACAAACCGCAAACCGTTGGTGAATTGTCGCAACCACAAACAAGAAACCCTTTGGGGATTGGCGGCGTCGCTAACCGTAGCCCTCGCCGCGCTGTCTGGCTCGTAACGGCGGTCAGTTCGAGGCCGCCTGATGTCACGCACACCTAACCTCTAGTGCTGTCACTTAAGCACTGACCACAACCTAATGCCACAGCCTGTCCTGCGACTGCAGACCCGCGGCGCGGGTTTCCCCGGTCCCGTCCGGAGCCGTAGCCAGGGCCGTGGCCGTAGTCGGAGCTGGGACTGAGGCTGAAACGGAAGCTGCAACTAAGGCTGCAGGACGCCGCCACAGCTCACATCGCGTCCGCCCGTCGTACCACGCCCTGCCATCCCGCCCGAGCAGCGTCTCGGCATCCTCCGGCCCCCATTCGCCTGCCGCGTAGTTGGGGAAACCGGGGTCCTCTGGAGCGCTCGCCCACTCCTCGAGCACAGGCTGCACGAACTTCCACGCCTCCTCGACCTCGTCCCACCTCGTGAAAAGAGTCCTGTCGCCGCGCATCACCTCGAGGAGAAGACGCTCATACGCCTCGGGCGAGTTGAATCCCACAGCGCAGTTCTGGCAGAAATCCATGCGCACAGGGATGATGAAATTCTCCTGGCCCGGCCGTTTCGCGTTGAACTGCAGAAAGACGCCCTCCTCGGGTTGCACCTTAATGACGAGGATGTTCGGCTGGAGGCTCCGGTACTCCTTGAAATAGAGCACCTCGGGAAGCATCTTGAACTCAACGATGACCTCGGTGGACCTCACGGGGAGGCGCTTGCCGGTGCGGATGTAAAACGGTACCCCGGCCCAGCGGAAGTTGTCTATGTGGACCTTCATGGCGACGAACGTCTCCGTCTTCGAGCCAGGGTCGACCTCCGGCTCGCTCCGGTACCCGGGGACCTCCTTTCCATCCGCGGTCCCGGGACCGTACTGGCCGCGCACCACCCACCGTCTGACGTCGTCCGAGAACAGCCGCCGCAGCGACCGGAGGACCTTTACTTTCTCGTCGCGGACCCGCTCCGTCTCGAGGCTGCTCGGCGGCTCCATCGCGACCATCGTCAGGAGCTGGCACATGTGGTTCTGGACCATGTCGCGCAGGGCGCCGACGCTGTCGTAATAGTCGCCGCGGTCTCCGACGCCGTCGGTCTCGGCGGACGTGATCTGGACGTGGTCGATGTACCCGGCATTCCAGACAGGCTCGAGGAACGCGTTGGCGAACCGGATCACGGCGATGTTCTGGATCATCTCTTTACCGAGATAATGGTCGATCCGAAATACCTGCTCCTCATCGAACACCTGACGCACTTTGCGGTTGAGATCGCGCGCGGAGGCGAGGTCGCGCCCGAACGGTTTCTCGAAAACGACCCGCCTCGGGCCTCTTCCATCGCCTTGCACGTGAAGCCCCTGACGCTGCAGCCCCTGGACGATAGGGTAAAAGAGGTCGGTGGGAACGGCCAGGTAGAAGATGATGGCGCCGTTGATGGCATTATCGCGGGCGGATGGTGCCTCGTGGGGCTGAACGCCAGGAGGCTGAAGGCCGGACCTGTCGGGACCGCCTTCGCCCTCGGCGCAAAGGCGCTCCAGCAAGTCCCTCAAGCCGTCGTATCCCCCGGCCGGGTCGTCCAGCGCAGCCCGGTGGTAGTGGAATAGCTGAACGAAGCGAGCCCAGGTGGCAGTGTCGGGAGCAATGGTGTCAGGAGCAGTAGTGTCAGAGCCAGAATCAGGATCGGGGGGTTGCCGTGAAGGCCGCTGAGAAGGCTCCCGCGAAGGTCCCCGCGAGGAAAACTCGCGGATGGAGCGCCGCAGGAGAGCCTCGAAATCCGCACGGCTCAGGGCGCGGCGCCCCACCGCAACCACGGCAAAGCGGGGCGGCAGCAGGTCATCCAGAAAGAGGCTGTAGAGGGCGGGGAAAAGCTTCCGGCGGGATAGATCGCCGGTGGCGCCAAAGATCACGAAAATGCATGGCGTGTCTCCCTTCGAGTCCACAGACGCAGCCATACCCTCCTGGAATTCCCTGTGCCGGCGGCCAAGGTCCCTACTGCTACCTTGGTAGCATGCTCCTGCGGGCTCCTGGCTCCCACGACGCTGACCCGTCACCCCCGGCACGCGCAAGCGCCGTAGGACCGGTGGCAAGAGTTGCGACGCGGCCTGCCAGAGCCGAACGCGCCGCGTCCGCAGGACGCATATATCAGCATCAGGGCCACCCTTACCCAAGCACTGCGGCCCCGCTCGTCACGACCGGCAGGCACGCTCTGTCTGAACCGCGACCAGGCCCACGAGATCCTGAGGCCGCTGCCGGCAAGCGTTTCGCGCCGGCTATTCGTCAGCTCCAGCAGGCGCAGCGCCTTGCGCGGCTGCCGGCTCGGGCGGATGCCCCCCGAACTCCCGACGCAGCGCGGCCACGACCTTGCCAGCAAAGCTGTCCTCCTGCTCAGACCGGTATCGCACAAGAAGTGAGATAGCCATGACCGGGGCAGGAACACCCAGGTCGAGCGCGGCCTTCACAGCCCACAGCCCCTCGCCGGACGAGTGCACGACCCCGCGTATGCCGTCGAGCCGGGGGTCCTTGCGGAAAGCCTGCTCCATGAGGGCCATGAGCCACCCCCTGATGACCGACCCATGGTTCCAGACGCGCGCTATCGCTGCGAGGTCAAAGGCGAACGGTCCCCGCTCAAGGAGCTCGAAGCCCTCGCCGATCGCCTGGAGCATGCCGTACTCAACGCCGTTGTGGACCATCTTGGCGAAGTGACCGCTCCCCACCGGACCCGTATGGAGGTACCCGTGCTTGGCGGAGATGTCCTGAAGGAGCGGCTCGATGAAGCTAAACACCTCGGGATCAGCGCCGACCATGGCGCATACGCCGTTTCGCGCTCCTTCCACCCCTCCGCTTGTCCCAATGTCGACAAGCCTTATACCTCTTTGGCTCAAAGTAGCATGACGCCTGAGCGTGTCCTGATAGTGGGAATTGCCGCCGTCGATGACGATGTCTTCTGAGGACAGGTGGGGTACGAGGCCGTCAAGCATCTCATCGACCGGACGGCCAGCGGGAACCATGAGCCACACGACTCGCGGGGCCGCGAGCTTTGCGGCAAGCTCGTCCAGGGAGTATGCCCCGGTGGCACCCTCCTTCTCTGCCACGCGGACTCTTTCGGGCGACCGGTTGTACGCAACTACCCTGTGCCCGTGGGAAAGCATGTTGATGGCAAGGTTGAGACCCATCCTCCCAAGGCCGACAAGACCTATCTCCACACTCATCCCCCTGACTAAATGAGGGTACGTTGGTTTCTGTCCCTTTTCCAGTAGTTGCCGGGTTGCCGGTGTTGCACTCGGGGACGGCGCCCCAAGCGGGGCGCCTAAGCTGCTTTCTTGTGTGACTTCGCGCGTCCTTATTGTGGCCCTCGCTCAGGCGGCTTATGTGTGCGACGCGGCCGAACATGCCGGGGCACTAATAGGGAACAATAACCTGCAGGTCGCCCATGGGGAAATGCCGCTTGTCTCTTGTGACCAAAGGCACTCCAAGGTGTGTCGCAGTCGCGGCCACAAGCGCGTCCGCGACCCCGACGCCATGGCTTGCTCCCCACTCCCGGACATATGCACCTGCACGACGGGCTATATCTTCCCCCACGGGGATGACCTTCATCAGCGACAGCAAGCCCTCAACCGCCTCCTGGCCTTGGCAGGATGTCCTGGGCAGCCCGCTGATGAGTTCTGCCAACGTCATTGCGGAGCACGCAAGATCGAGTGCCTGGGACTCGTGGACTGCGTTGCGGAGCCACTCGCGAGCCTCAGGATATCCCCTGAGATGATCGACAAGGATACACGTATCCAGGACGTAGAGCACTCCGGTCGCTGTCGCTGTCCGCACCTCTCCGGTCTTATTCCTGGTCCCGGTCATTCTGGACTACTACTCCTCTCGCAAGCCGATCGCGCCTTGCCTCCCATCCAGACCGAAGCCTGCGGACGTGCTCTACGCCGTCCACGTCATGCCACTCCGGCACGGCCGCGAACGTATCATCCAGTATCCTCAGACGATGATCGGACGTCTTTCGAGCGAGGTACTCAGACACTGCTTCACGCACCACATCTGCCATTGGTACCGATTTACGCCTGGCTAACTCCTCAAGTGCGGCTTTCTGCTCGGCTGTAAGGTAAATCTGTGTGCGCTCCATGCCCGATCACCCCTTGGCGAACTGTATACATCTACATTATACATCGCTCCTCTCAGATGTCAACATCCTTCGGTCCACCTCTGCAACGGCAAGCCATCGCTATGCCATAGTTTTGTTCGCAGCGCCCCGATCGTATCGCGGCCTTCATCGATCCACAATCACCCAAAGGAGTGAAATCGAGCCTCGCCACCTGTCAGCCTGGCTACCCATTGCACGATGAGACTCTTGCCCGTATACTCCTGTTGGGAGAGTCTCGAAGGCGGAGGCAAAAGCGGGGCAGGGCCGAAATGTACGACAAGACTCTTTATCATAACGCGGATATCTATACCATGGACCCACGGTATCGCCTGGCGTCAGCCATGGCTGTGGTGGGCGAGAGAATCATTGCCGTCGGAACGCGCGAAGAGGCGGAGGCCGCCCTGTCCGGACACTACCGCGTCGTTGACCTGCAAGGCCTCACAGTGGTGCCGGGATTTGTCGATTGCCACATTCACTTCCTGTGGTACGCCCTTGGGGCGCGCCGGCTGAATCTTAAGGGAGTCGCCTCCATTGGAGACGTCGTCCGAATGGTCGCCGAGAGGGCTGCTCAGGCGAGGCCCGGCGAATGGATTCTGGGCCATGGCTGGAACAGGAACCTCTGGCCGGCTGCCGACGTGCCGACACGCGCACAGCTTGACGCCGCGTCTCCCACACACCCCGTTGCGCTCACCAGCAAAGACGGCCACACCATGTGGGTGAACTCACTCGCTCTGGCCGCAGCAGGCATAGGCAGGAGCACACCCGACCCCGAGGGCGGCAGGATCGAACGCGACGCGCGCACGGGCGACCCCACAGGCCTCCTGCGCGAGAACGCCCAGGCCCTCGTGGACGGCGTCATCCCCGCCCCTGGCCCTGATGCCTGCGAGGAGGCCATCGCCGCCGCCATCCCGCGCATGCACGAGTTCGGCGTGGTCGGGATCCACGACTGCGAGGACGACCTCGCGTTCAGGGCGTTCCAGGACATGGCAGCCAGGGGCGAGCTGGGCCTGCGAGTGTACATGATGATCCCCCGCTCCAACCTGGACCACGCCATTGGGCTTGGCTTGCAAACAGGGTTCGGCGACACGACGCTGCGCATCGGGCCGCTCAAGGTGTTCGCTGACGGCGCGCTAGGGTCTCAAAGCGCAGCCTTGCTCGAGCCCTATGTGACGAACCCTGAGAGTACGGGTATCCTCACCACGCCCAGGGACGAACTCGTCGATGTCATCTCCCGCGCATCAAGGGCAGGCATTGCCCTCGCCGTGCACGCGATCGGCGACCGGGCGAACAGGATGGTCCTGGATGCGTTCGAGTCCGTGGCCCGGCAAGTACCCAAGGGAACGGTATCCCATCCCATCCCTGAGAGCGGTAGCGGGAGCAGGACCGAGACTGCGACTGGAACCACGAGCCAGACCTGGACCGGGACGCGGACCGGCACAGCAGCCGAGCACGGGACCATCGCCGGCCCGGCAGACGTAGCCGCAGCCAGAATGTCACACCATATGGGGCTGAGGCATCGTATAGAGCACGCGCAGCTTGTCCATCCGGACGATCTTCCCAGGTTTGCGGCCTTGGGTATCATCGCGTCCGTCCAGCCGGTCCACGCCACGTCGGACCGGTACATCGCCGACCTGCACTGGGGCAAGCGGGCGTCCCTCGGCTACGCGTACAGGTCCCTCGCCGCAGCCGGGGCACGCCTCGCGTTCGGCTCCGACGCGCCGGTGGAGGCGCCCAACCCCATCGAAGGGATCTTCGCCGCAGTGACGCGCAAGCGCGCCGACGAGGTCCTGCTGCCCGGCTGGCACACAGAGGAGTGCCTCACGGTGGAGCAGGCGGTTTGCGGCTACACGCTGGGCGCCGCGTACGCCTCCGGCGAGGAGGCCGTGAAGGGCTCGATCTCCCCGGGCAAGCTCGCCGACTTCGTTGTGCTCTCTCAGAACATCTTCGCCATCCAGCCCGACGAGATCATCCAGACGAAGGTCCTCGCCACAATCATGGGAGGCAACGTCGTATTCGACAGAATAGGGATCGGAGCATAGGCTCGTATCCCACACTTGTGACGCGAAGGCAGGCCCGACAGCACGTCTCACGAGCTCAAGCGGATCCCAGTGGGCAGGGACAGCCGTCTGCGCGATAGAGTCAGCGGCCATCCTCGGCTGGAGCAGCTTGCCGTGTCGGCGAGGCGCGTCACCCGTCTCGGAGTGAAGGATGCCGTACAGCTCCCTATGCGCCGGAGTAGCGCTAAGTCAGGGTGCGTTAGTTCTCACCCCTCTGGCAGTAATTGCCGGGTTGCCGGTGTTGCACTCTCTCTTTGAGTTACCAGCGACCCCTCCCAAAAGTCGGGAGCATTTCTGCACCCTCGCTTAGTGCGGACTTCTGAACCCACGTTCAGCATTCGCTGTACCCGCACGCCATGCACTTGAGGCAGCCTTCCATGTGCACCAGGTTCCACGTGCCGCATGACGGGCACAGGCTGAAGAGCTTGGCCGAGGCAGCCTCGTCGCCGGCAGAGGCGGCCGCCTCGCCTGTCAGCCCGCCCAGCTCGTGTCGCTCCCCTGCCTCGCCGCGCAGCTCTCGCAGGTAATCGTCCAGGAACCGTCCGATGGCGTCCGGGACCGACCGCACCCTGTTGGGGCCGAACCCGATGCTTCGCGAACCCCCGATGCCCACAAGCTGGTCAGCGATCTCCTGCGGGTCGACCCCGGAGCGCAGCGCGATGGACACGAGCCTCGCTATGGCCTCGGTGAACGCCGCGACGTCGCTGCCCGCCTTCCCTATCTGCGCAAACAGCTCGATGGGGTGGCATTTCACGGTATTGAGGGTGAGGAAGAGCTTCCCGAGGGGCGTCGCCTTGACATCGGTGAATCCTTCCAGCCTGTCGGGCCTATCTATCGGGCGAATCTTCCCCCATACGCCGTTGATGCGCTGGCCTGCGGCCCCCTTGTCCTTCTCTACAACGCCTGTCCGCGCGACCTCGACCGCCCCGGGGCCCGGCCGGAGGCCGCGGGCGCCGCCTTCGCCTTGGGTCGCGCCCTTCTTCGCCCCGACGGTGAGCACCTGCTCCTCGCGGCTCCCGTCCCGGTAAACGGTCACCCCCTTACAGCCCAGCTCGTACGCGAGGCGGAAGACCTCCTCGACGTCTTCGCGTGTGGCATCGTGGGGGAAGTTGACGGTCTTGGAGACGGCGTTGTCCGTGTATCTCTGGAACGCGGCCTGCATCCTCACGTGCCACGCCGGTTCGATCTCGTGGGCGGTCACAAAGGCGCGCCGAAACTCGTCCGGGATGCCCGCGATGCCTGCCAGCGTGCCACGGGAGGCTATCTCCTCCATCAGCTCCGGCGTGTAGATCCCAAGCTCCTTCGCCTGGGCTTCGAGCACGGGGTTCACCTCGACAAGCTCCTTACGGTCCAGGACGTGCCTTGTGAACGCGAGGCTGAAGAACGGCTCTATGCCCGACGACGCCCCCGCGATGATGCTGATGGTCCCCGTCGGCGCGATCGTCGTGGTGGTGGCATTGCGCACTCGAAGACCCTGCTCCTCGCGCCTGCTCCCCTTCCAGTTCGGAAACACGCCGCGATGCCGCGCCAGCTCGACGGAAGCCTTGCGGCTTTCTTCCAGGATGAAGCTCATAACCTCCTCAGCCAGAGCGACCGCCTCGTCAGAATCGTATGGGACGCCCACCTTCGCGAGGAAATCCGCCCAGCCCATCACTCCAAGCCCGACCTTGCGGTTGCCCTTGTGCATGGCCTCGATCTCGGGCAGGGGATAGCGGCTTGCGTCGATCATGTTATCCAGAAAGTGCATCGCCGTGCGGACCGTCTCGCGCAGCTCGTCCCAGTCGATGGACGAACCTGAGTCGATGGACGAACCACCACACCCACGCTTCGTGCCGCTGTCGCCGCCGTCAGCGTCGAAACCGACGGCGGCGCCATAGTGAGCGTTGACATTAGCATCAACACTGGCCTCGGCGCCGGGTTCGGTGCCGGGCTCGACTTCGGCCCCGCGCCCAGCTTCCCCGCAGCTATCGCGCTTTGTAACGAACTTGGCCACATTGATGGAACCGAGGTTGCATGCCTCGTAAGGAAGCAACATCTGCTCCCCGCAGGGATTGGTGGCCTCGTACATCCCCACATTCGGGGTGGGATTGAACTCGTTGAGCCGGTCGATGAAGATGATGCCCGGCTCGCCCGTGCGCCACGCGCACTCGACAATGAGGTCGAAGACCTCCCGCGCCCTGAGACGCCCCGTCACCTCGCCGCTGCGCGGGTTCACAAGCTCATACTCGTCATCGTGTTCGAGAGCCTCCATGAACTTGCTGGTGAGCGCTACCGAGATGTTGAAGTTCGTGACCTGGCCGGGGTCGTTCTTCACGGTGATGAACTCCAGGATGTCAGGGTGGTCGACCCGGAGGATGCCCATGTTGGCCCCGCGCCTCACGCCGCCCTGCTTCACGGCCTCGGTGGCGGCGTTGAAGACCTTCATGAACGACACCGGCCCGGACGCGACCCCGCCCGTGGTCCTCACCACGTCATTCTTCGGGCGCAGCCTGCTGAAGGAAAAGCCGGTGCCGCCGCCCGACTGGTGGATAAGCGCTGCGTGCTTGAGCGTATCGAATATGCTCACCATGGAGTCCTCGATGGGAAGCACGAAACACGCTGAAAGCTGCTGAAGCTCCCGCCCGGCATTGCTGAGCGCAGGCGAGTTGGGCATGAACTTGCCCTCGGCCATGAGGTTGTAAAACGCCACGGCCGTCCTGGCCAGCGACCGCGAGGAGCGCGCCACGACCCGCTCGATCTCATCCCAGGACACAGCGATGAGGCCGCGTGCGACCATGTCCTCGAATGCATGCCTCAGCGCCGCCCAGTCCCACCGCGTCAGGTCCGACATGAAGGCGCCGCCCCCAGCATCCTTCGTGACCTCGTGGCCCATACCAGCGCTCTCGGCCGGCGCCCCCCACTCCCACTCCTCGGAGCTGCGCCGTCCCGCCTCTTTCTGCGCAGCCTCCGAATCCACGGCGCTCATGGGTGACTCCGCGAGTTCGTCCTCGGGCTGCCTGTATACCTGCGGATCGTAGAGGGCGTCCATGAGCGCGATGTTCTTCGCAACGCGCCAGAACATCTCCTTCGGAGTCTCAACCACCCTGCCCGCCTCGTCCTTTTTGAGATACCGGCTCTCAAGGACGGCCATTGCGTTGTTGGACAGCCGCGGCTCCGGCAAAGCCAAACACAACCTCACGCCAACCCCTCCCGCAAAGCCTACCATCCGGCAGCCACCACATGGCTCGTGGTGACACGTTGCCGTCTGTCACCGCGAGATGGCTCCCGGTCCACATGGACGGCAGCAGGAACCCAAACAGGCAGCGGGATTCCTACGTGCCGGACGGTCGCATGTCTGTCGATTTAGCGAATCGATATATAGTGGGTAGATCTAGCATTCCACACAACATGTAGGTTTCCTTGTGGATAACTTGCATTGCGGATAACTCACATTACGGGCGGATCCCGCTGTCAACGGGCACCGGGGCCTGTGAAAGGTAGTGACAGTAGTCCAGCAGGCAGAGAGCCGCACCTCTCGTGAAGGCTGAAGGGACGGCTCGCACACAAGGTGCTGCGTGGGAACCCGCTCGTCACGATGGAAAGGACGCGGACTCACCACGCGCTCATCGGAGCTCCTCACGTCTGATCCTGTGCGTCCTCACGCTCAAGCGCCGTTCTCATCTCTCGCATGAAACGCTCCAGATCTCTGTCAAGGGCCGCGACCGCTTCCGGCAGACCCCGTACCAGATCGAGGACTCTCCCGGGGTTAAGCTGAAAGCCATACAGGTTTCTAAACACATGTCTGAACCCCCGGTAGGGTTCCATCAGCCGCGCCGTCGCGGCCGATATCAGGCTCGGTCGAAGGCCCGGGATCGCGAGGGTCATTTGTGTCAGTAGCTCCTTGTGCCATTCATCGCCTGATGGCATGCTTCTGTCAAGGCGCGACGCAACGCTCTTCGCCATGTTCTCAAAGAACGTATAGAAGTCACTCAAGATCGAGCCCAGGATTCTCAGAGCCTCGTCGTCGCTAAGGTGGAATCCGCCGATCTGGGTAGACCTCACTTCGGGGTAGAGGCCATGCTTCTCCAACTCCCCCAGGACTCGTGAAAGGTTCTCCCGTTCCCGCCTTATCCTGGCCTCCACCAGGAGATACTCCTCTGGTTTCACATGACTACCCCCTTCTCGCGCACGTGTTCCAGGAGCGAGGCGCACGCGTCCTCGACACACACGATACCCAACTGAAACGGGCCTGCCAGTCTATCCGCCCGTGAATACATCTCCCAGAATGGTCCCTTGAAGCCCTCGACGAGCAGGTCGATGTCAGACCCCTCGTGAAACCCGCCCTCCACAAGTGAGCCATATAGGACGACCCTGGACGCCCCGTACTCGCCCTTGAGCAACTCTGCTATCCTCCTCGCACGTGCTTCGGCGTCCTTCCTGAGTCGCGCAAGCTTCCTGGCACGGCTGCGGAGGATGAGATCTGCCAATTCCTTCGACTTCCACGCCCCGCCGCCCGTCTCTCTCATTCGATACACCCCGCCTGCCCCATCTCAACCTGGTCAGCAGCACTCGAACGGGGACCGAGGAATCAACGACTTACTGAGTACCGGTGGATCCTGAGGACCCACACACTCATATGATAAACCCAGATTTCCCCATGTGCAACACCGGGCGCGCCGCTTCCGGCGCGCCCTCCCTTTGAGTCACCGGCAACCCCTTACAGAAGTCGGGAGCGTTTCCCCCCTCACTTAGAATAGCCGCCCACTTCAACGCCATTCGCCGCCTCCGCAAGCAGTCTTCGGACTCTGTCCCTCTCATCGAGCACGGTGTCGGAACCCGGGTCCCACGCCCGGCACGCGCCATCGACCATCCTCGTGACCACCTTGCCGCGCGCGACCGGATTTCCGGCGAGGTGGGGCGCGTCGAGAAGCCCGGTTCTGACGGCTCTGCCAAGGGTAACCGGGTCGGTCCACGGGTCGTTGCAGCCCGGCCTTGCGATCTCGCGGATGGCATCCAGGATCACCCGCGCCTCAGCCACAAGCTCGTCCTTGCGCGCCGCAACCCTCGGGTCGCTCGCCATGTCGGGCAGCCCGAGAAGGCCCTGCCGGATCGCGCCGCGGGCGATCTTGACTGCATCGATGATGTCCGCGGGTGTGGCCGCGTGGTCAGCCTCCACGAACGACACCACGTGCACGATGTGAGGTCTCAGGGCCATCTGCACGAGCACCGACGACCCGAGCTGGCCCTTGGCTACGTCGAGGTCCGTGGGATAGCTGAGGAGCCCCGTCCGCGTCTGGCGCCAGATGCGAAAGCCCTCGTCCTCGAGGGAGGACATGAGCTCGAGCTTGGCCAGCATCTTCGCCACATCCATGGCAGGCGACGTGGACGGAGGCGTGTTGAACATGAACTGCGCCACATAGTCGCGCACCCCGGCCGCTTTCGCGTTGTATGCAGCAAGATACGCGGCCGCAACGGCCACGCTGTCCGGAGCGTCCCTCAGGCTCCAGTGGTGCGCCTCGTTCACTTCCACCGGGATACCGTTGTTCGCGTGCCACGCCATCGCCCGCTGAGCCTCGGCTATGGAGTCTTCCAGCATCCTCGAGCTACGACCGTCAAGCACGTTGTACCAGAAGAGAGGCACCGCGCCCCAGGCGAGGTTGATTGTCTCCTTCAGCATCTTCGCCATGCGGATCTGGTCCCGCGTCCCGCTGTACGAGCGCATGAGCGGGTAGTTGCCCGTCCGCGATGCTTCGTAGAGCCGTCTGAAATCGTCCGCGCTCCTCACGGGCACTCCGCCCGCGCCGTCCTGGCCAGGGTCCATTTCCTCCGGCCTAAAGAAGCTCTCCTGAGCGTTCTGGTCCGGGCCGATGGATATCACATCCAGAAGCCTTGACTCGGCAAGCTCCCTCGCGCCCTCGATGGTCGCCGCAAGCGAGGGCAGGCCGAAGTGGTGACGGATGAGCGGGTAAGGGTGCTTTGTCATAATGCGCTCGACGAGGCTGTCAGGCCAGAGCCCGCCGGCACCGGTCGCGGACGCTGCCCCGCTCGTGGACGCTCCCGTGGCCCCCGCACCGCCGCTGCGGAGGTAGCCGATAGTGGCCTCATCGTCTTCGCTGCCGTCGAAGACGCGCTCGAAAAGGCCCGTGGGCTCAGCCACTCGCGCCACAGGCGGAGTGCCCCCGAAGACGAACCTGCGCCCGAGAAGCCCTTCCCGCGATAGCGTCTCTTTGAGCTCCGAAAACAGCCTCTCGGCGGCCTCGGGCGTCAGCCTGTAACTTACCCCCACGATGAGCGGGTCCTCCTGCTTTATCGCGTTGACGAGCCTCTCAACGGACACCGCCGGCCCGAGAAACACAGTCTCGTAGCCCTGGGACTCAGCAAGCCTGAGGAAGTTGTACACGCCTGCAACGTGAACGCAGTCGCCGATCGCTGCACCGATAATCTTTCGCTTGCGCGTCATGCCACCGCCTCCCTTCCTTCGAGGATGAACCTATGGAGGTCCCCAACGTCCATCCCGTCAAGCCCGAGGTTCCGAAGGGAACGCCCGGAGGCCCGGAAGTCCTGCCCCGTGATGGCCGAAGCGAGCTCGATCACGGCGTCCATCGTGGGAGTGGGAACGCCGACCATCTCTCCCAGGGACGATATCGGGACAAGCCCTGTCGGAACGTCCTCCAGGATATAGCGGGTGTTCACCTCGCCAGGCGCTCTGATCCCTTCGTACGCCCTGGTGTTCATGATGGCCTCGTGAAGGTCGCGCCCAGACGATCCGTACACGTCGGCAAGCCACTCCCTGGCGCTCCTCGCGACCATCCCAAGCCCACGGGCCACCCTGAGGCGCTCCTCGTCCATACGGGTGAGTACCCTCGCCACGGCAGGGCTAATCCCATCGCGGTAGTAATCAAAGGACTGGCCCTGCTCTATTCTGGCGAGATTGAGGATGGTCGGGGTCGGATGGAAGATCGCCCCGATGTTGTCGAGCCCGGTCTCGAGGAGGTGGGATGCTGCAACGAACTGAGGAAACGCGCGCCTCAGCCTGCGGACGACGTCAATCGTTCGCCACGCAGGAAGCGCGGCAACCGGCACCGAACGCTTGACGCTGAAAACCCGGATCCTGCCAGGAGCTACGATCCTGCACGCATAGAGGAGCGACTGGGCCTCCGCAACCACGACCCGCGCCAGGCAGCCGTGCTGTCGCAGGGTGTGCTCGAACTCGATCGCCCCCAGCGTGCGGCCGGGGTTCAGGACCACGATGTGCCCGTCATGAAGGTGGGGCGCGAGCATCCGGGCTATGTCCCGGTGCGCGAACGCAGGCACCACCACCATGAGCACGTCCGCGAAGGCTGCGGCCTCCTCGGGCAAGGCTGTTAACTTGATGCCACGCGCGAAGCCCTGGATTTCTCCATCGAGCTTGAGCCCACCAGCACGCTCAAGCTCCGCCAGTTTCTGCCGGTCCCGGCTGTACAGCGTCACCGGAAACCCCATGAGGGCCAGATGCCCGGCCATCGCCTGACCACCGTTTCCTGCCCCCAGCACCGAAAACCCTCTTTCAAGCCTCATCTCGTTCCCTCCCTGCTCTTTCGCCGGGGACCAGACGCCGCTTCGTTGCAGGGTTTCGCATCCGAAGCAGAGGTGCATGTAGCAGACACGGCGAACGCGGAAGGCGCGCCAGATGCAGGCGAGCACCTGGAACCCTGCGGATGTCCAGAAGAATGCCCGGGCAGTTCAGATGCCTCGCGCTCAACCGGCCATCCCAAGCTCAGCATGGCAAAGGCACGGCTCGCCATCCGGCGCGTAACAGCGCGCGAAGTCCAGGCGGGGCCAGGGCCCGGTCCTCTGCGGCCCCGAAAAGCTCGTGCACCGCCGGTTC
Organism: Bacillota bacterium; assembly: GCA_014360195.1. Lineage (GTDB taxonomy): Bacteria > Bacillota > SHA-98 > UBA4971 > UBA4971 > UBA6256. Next base: position 92,171 of record JACIXY010000005.1, on the reverse strand, counting down.
GACGCCCCGCGCTACCTGCGCCTCACGAGAACACCGGCCTCTTTGCACCATCCGCTGAGGAAAGACAACGAAGTGGCAGAGGGAAAGGGAAGAAAACACCCAGGGTGGGTACTCCCCGGGTGAAGCCACAGTCGACGGACATGGCCAAACCATGCCACGGTCGCATGACTTCCACCCAACCCACCTCCTCTTCCCACGCTTGCGAGGTTAGCTGACGGGCTCGGATCGAAAGAGTGTGACCCGTCCCGGGTGGCGCGCCGCGGTGCCGTCGCGCATCATCCGGAGAGACATTGCAAGACAAACAGCGTCATTGTCTCGCCGGCGCACGGCCCGCCCGCACCGACCGCCGAGATTAGCCCCAAAAGTTGGGTCCCCCGCTTCCCATGACAGGGAATTCAGCGTTCAAGCGGATCGGCTGGTCCTCATCGGCCGTTTTCGTTTTGGTTATCCTTACTTGATTTTATTCTACCATACGACCTTTGATGCGTCAAACTGCGCAGAATGGCCGGTACGTGTCAAGAAGAGTGGGGCAGTCTTCCCCTTGCTTTGAGGTTTGCGTTTTTGTTGGAGGTCCTGTCACGCGACACGAAGGATGCGGGTTCCGTTTACACGAACAGAATGGCCCAATCGCTATGGGCGTCGATCCTTCACCTCAACCAACCACGGCCAGGTTCAGTGCACTCTTACCTCTTGCCACCTGCCAGCGCGGAAGTGCCTGGCGGCGAGGGCGGAGCGGACGGCCCAGTCGAGGCAGGTTATGACCCAGACGGCCGGAAGGCCGAGGTGGAAGACGTAGGTGGCGAGCACGACAAGGGGCATGCGGACGAGCCACGTGCCCGCGGCGGTTATGCGGAGCGCGGTGCGCGTGTCCCCCGCGCCCCGGAGTGAGCCGCAAAGGGTGTCGGTAATGCCGATGAACAGCTGCTCGAAAGCAGCTATCCGCAGGCACACCGACGCGATCCGGATGACCTCCGGATCGTTCGTGAACATCCCGATGATCAGGCGCGGGATCAGGAGGAACGCCAGGGCAACGCTTCCCATGACCGCCACCGAGTGGCGCAGTGACCTGTAGCCCACCTGCACCGCCCGGTCGGCCCTCCTGGCGCCGAGGCTCTGCCCCACCAGGATGCCGGCGGCCACCGCGAAGCCGTATCCCGGCATGAACGAAAGCGACTCGGCAGCCACCGTAACCTGGTTCGCAGCGAACGCTGTCGTCCCAAGCGTCGCGATGATGAAGGACGAGATGAGACGGGAGCCATTCATGAGCGCCTCTTCAGCCCCTGCAGGCACGCCAAGCCTGACCAGGTTCCGCAGCGTCGGCGCGTCGATGCGCAGAACGTCGCCCGCGTGGAGATGAGCCGCGCCGTTTCTGCGAAAGACGGCCCCAAGCGTCAGCAGGCCACCCGTGATATGGGCCACAAGGGTAGCAATGGCCGCGCCCCGCACGCCGAGCGCAGGGAAGCCGAGGACGCCGAAGATGAGCACGTAGTCCCCGACAAGGTTCACAGAATTCGTCACTATTGTGATGTACAGCGGGGTGCGCGTGTCGCCTGACCCGCGGAGGATGGCCGATCCGACCTGCAACGGTATAAACAGGAGCGCTCCTGCTCCCACGATCCGCATGTACTCGCTGCCAGACGCGCTCACGTCTTGTGCGAAACCAGCCAGGCGGTAGACCCACGGAGCGGCCACGATGGCGCCTCCGGCGAGCACGGCGCCCAGCGCGAACCCTGCCAGAAGGCCTTGCCCCGCCGAGAACGCAGCCCTTCTTGCATCCCCAGCCCCGACCGCGCGCGCCACCATGGCCTGAGTACCTACTCCGATAGCGGCAAAAATCCACGTGCACGTCCAGTACACGTTCCCGCCAAGGCCCACGGCGCTCAGCGCCTGAGCGCCGAGACGGCCTACCATCGCGGTGTCCGCGATCCACACGAACATATGGAGGACCATCTCGGCGATGGCCGGCCAGGCAAGTCTGCGGATCTCGCGATCTATTTCGGTCCTTTCAGCGGGCAGGTGCAGGGCACCAACGGATGTCGTCATCTCTGTTCCTCCGTGTTCCTCCGTTGCAGCGTCCAGTATACACGATCGCTCAAGACCGGTTCAGAGAGGCAGGAAGGCACGCACGGTGGAAAGACATATAGGCACACGCCTCGCGCGATGGCATCAGTTGGATCACACTTGCAATCGCTTCCACCTGCCGGTCCTGAACCTGTACCACACGTAACCTCCACGCACCAGCCAATCTGCAACCATCGCGAGCCAGGCGCCGAGGAGGCCGAGCCCGCCCACCACGACCAGCAGGTAGGTGGCGCTGAGCCTGACGACCCACACCGCGAAGGCCGTGACATAGAGAACGGACCGCGTGTCCCCCGCCCCGCGCAGGGCCCCTGAGTAGATGAACGCCGTGCCCATCGGGACCTGCCCGAAGGAGATCACACGCAGCGCAATGGACCCCAGCCTGATTATCTCGGGGTCGGACGTATAGATCATCATGAGATACTGCGGCACCGTAAGGAACACCAGCGCCATGGTGCCCATCACTGCCAGGCCGAGCCTCAGCGCCTCCCTGGCGCTTCGCTCAGCAACGTCGGGCCTTCCGGCGCCAAGACCCTGGCCCACAAGGGCGGTCGCGGCCGTGGCGAACGCAAGACCTGGCATGAAAGACAGCGACTCGGCGTTGTTGGCTATGTTGTGGGCGGCATATACGACCGTTCCCAGGCCGGCCACGGCCCTGATGTACACGAGCATCCCTGAGCTTATGACTAGCCTTTCGAGGATCGCGGGCACTCCAACTCTAAGCACCCGTCCAACAAGCACCGTGTCGATCCTGAGATGATCCACGAGACGGGCCTGCCTCGGCGGCGCAACTGGGGACCCGCGGCGCCACGCCGCCCACACGAAAAGCGCGCCGCCGATGATCCTTGATACGGTCGTGGCTATCGCCGCCCCGTCCACCCCCAGCGCCGGGAACCCCAAATGCCCGAAGATGAGCACGTAGTTACCGACAACGTTGATGAGGTTCACCAGCACGTTGATCTTCATGGGCGTGCCCGTGTCGCCGGCGCCGCGCAACGCGCCCCCGACGGTCATTGTAGCAAGGAGCACCGCGAACCCCGGCACGAGATACCTGAGGTATGACGTGCCGAGCACAACCACGTCCAGCTCGGCCCCCATCAAGCTCACGATGTCACGTGCGTATACGTACGCCGCGGCGCACATCACCAGCGCCAGGCCCGTCGATACCAGGAGAGACTGGTGGTTCGTGCGTCCGGCCATCCGCCGATCCCCCGCTCCGGTAAACCTCGCCACAAGAGCGGTCGTTCCCACGGACAGCCCCATGAACACGCCCTGCCCCAAGAAGAGCGGCTGCATGCTCAAGCCCACCGCCGCAATCGCGCTCGCGCCCAGCCGCCCGACCATTGCCATGTCCACCACCTGGGTCAGGGTCTGCAACACGACCTCCGCGAACACCGGCAGTGACAGCTGGATGACCCTCCGCCTTATAGCAACAGCATCCCCCGGCGTCGCATCCGACGTCGGGGGAGCCTTGCGCAGCCCTATGCCCACGGCCTGCTCACCCAAGCAACTCCCTCCATCTTACGCTATGTCGTGTCACAGCCAGGCGTCGTCGAGGACCGCGGTTGCCGGTGTTGCACTTTCTCCTTGAGTCACCGGCAACCCCTCCCAAGAATCGGGAGCATTTCTGCACCCTCACTTAGCGGTCACGCCTATTGCGCAGACGAGGCCACCGCGTGCACCGGCTTGTAATAATCCTCGGATACCAGCTCTTTTGTAGTTTCGCCGCCTGAGGAGAAACTCCTCCAGACCGCAACGCGGATGCCACTCTCGCCTCCGTAGGCAGGACCCCCCGGCTCGGCCACAGCACCCGAAGCTCCCGCGCCCACCCCGCCGATGAGCCTCGGTCTCTCGGTCTCCTGGACCTCAGTGGTCACACGCACGTCCGGGGCATCCGCGAGGGGTGCGCGAGCCTCCATCACCAGTCTCGTCCCGTCAACGCGGGCGCTGAGGGCAAGCGGCACCCCGAGCGTGTTGCGGAACCTGAGATCATACTGGCCTTCAGCCACGGTCGCATCCAGCCCTGGCGGGACGTAGTCCACGGGCCTCGAGTGCGGGTGGCGCTCGACGATCTCAAGCCCGGCTAAAAGGGCCACGTTATAAAGGGTCGTCGATACCTGGCATATCCCCCCGCCGATCCCGGGCACGCTCTTGCCTCCGGAGATCACCCGCGCCTCCCGGTAGCCGGCCTCGGCGAGCCTCGGCCCCACGACCCGGTCGAACGAGAACTCCTCGCCCGGCTGGAGCACCACCCCGTCGACGGCGGCAGCGGCCAGGGCAACGTTGTGGTTGCGGCTCTTCTCCGGGTCCTTGAGCGTTGTAGAGAAGCTGGCGAGGACCGGCTCCGCGCAAGAGATCTTCGAGCTTGCCGACTGGCCGAAGACGTCAGGCGAGTACATGCCCCACACCCGCGTCGGCATGACCCGGTAATCTCCAGGCCGCTCGGCCCGTATGGGGTACACGATCTCGTTTTCGCCTTCCTTCAGGTGGCCACTGAAGAAGACCACTTTCTCGTCGTGGACTTCTTTCCTGCCGTACCAGAAGTCCCAGCTATAGCCGTCGATCGGCTCGTCCGAAGCCTCAAACCCCGACGGGAGCGGATCCTCGATAATCACGTACCTGTAGGGATTATCAGCCTTGATGCTTATACGGACGTATATCTCCTCGCCTGGCTTGACGGGACCGGCCACCGGCTCATAGACGTACCCCGTCCCTTCCTCAGACCCGGCGCCCGCGTCGCCGTCGCCGCCGCCGCTGCCGCTGCCTTGCGCCCTGCCGTCGCCGCGAGCCTCGCGTCCTGTGCCTGTGGCCCCGGCCGGGCGTGCCGCCGCCCGCCGGTAGTAGCCCCGGGTCACCGTAATCCCCTGACCTTCCGGCGCCACGGACTCTGCAGCGGTGTAATATTCACACGAGAAGGTATAATAGAGCCTGCCCTTCCCACCATCCTTGGAAATGGTAAGCTCGTTCCGCCCGCGCACGAGGTCGCGTGCGTCCACGATGACTTCAGCCTCTTTCTCGAAGACATCCTTCCTGGTGAAACGCAGCTTGCCGACATCTTTTCCGTTGATCCCGACCGCCGCGGTGTAGTTGGGCGCCACCTCGTCACGCAGCTTGAGGTATTCCGCCAACGCGAACACGGCCACGGCGGTGTCCTTGGTGGAGAACCATGCCTTGCCCTGCCGCGCGTCCGCAAGCCACCTCACTACTCCAGGGATCTTCTCGTTCCTGGGGTCCACCGCGAGCAACGCCATCAGGGCGTACGCCGTCGTCTCCACGCGGTTGTCCGCCCAGTACCGCTCTCCACCCGGGGCGTCCCAGTAAGTGCGTATATCGTCGCCCCGCGCCGACGCCAGGAGATCCCGGAGCACCAACCTGGCATCGTCAGCCCGGCCCACGTTACGGAGGGTCAGCGCGAGGAGCGCGAGCGAGTACTCGGACAGCTCGAGCCGCCTCGCCACCATCTCATCGAGCCTCGGCAGACTCCTCGCGCCCACCTCGGACATGACATAGAGCTTGTAGACGAGGTCGTCTACGTTGCGGGGCTTATTGACAAGCTCAGCGAGGGCTCTCTTTCCGCGCGCGAGCACCTGCTCATCCACCTCGAACCCGGCCTTTCGCGCAAGGTCGAGGCCGTACACCACATACGCGGTCATCCTCGGGTCCGTCTCGTCATACTCCCACCAGCCCCATCCGCCGTCGTAGTGCTGGTAACGGTAGAGCCTGGCAAGCCCTGCCGAGACCATCTTCGGCAGGTCCTCCTCAATCTCGGGGGCCTTCACGCCAAGGTCCCGCAGGGTCCGGGCCACCACGACGTCAGGCAGGAAGGAGTTCATGGTCTGCTCCACGCACCCGTACGGGAACGACGCCAGGTATTCGAGCGCCCCGAGGGCCGCGGCCGCAACGGACGGCGCGAGCCGCACTCTTACGCTCACCGTCCCGGCAAGCGCTTCCGCGGGTACGTCAAACTGCACCACCGCCTTCGCCTTGCCGTATCCCGCGTCGGTGTCGGCCCCGCCGGCACCACCAGTACCACCGGCACCGGCAGCACCACCGGCCCCGCCCGCGCCGCTGTCGTGGCCACCGACCTCGCCGGCCTCGTGCCACTCGTGACGCACTCCGAAGGCGAGCACCGGCACGCCCAGCTCGAGAGCGTCTCTCGCCTGCCCGCCATCACCCAGGGCAGATGCCACAAAGCGGGCGACGCCCACCTCGCCGCACTCAACCTTCCAGTCGAGCAATGCCTGGCCCATCGGGTCAAGCTCCACCGTGCGCTCGCCCGCGTCTTTCAGTGTGATGCCCTCGGCCTCGAGAGCGACCCTCGCCGTGATCCTGCGCCCGGTATAGTTGTGGACGATCGTAGTGACACAGGTCCGGTCCCCGAGCGTGAAGAAGCGAGGCGTCGCAAGCCTCACGACGAGGTCCTTGGCGGTCACGACATCCCGCGTCGCGGACCCCACCTGGGTCCTGAGGGTGTGGGCCCGCGCCGTCGCCCGCCACGTCGTGAGGTTATCCGGCATGGTGAACTCGATTTTCCCGGTGCCGTTTCGGTCAGTAACGATGGTGGGGTTCCAGAAGGCCGTATCCTCGAACTTCTTCCGCACGTCCGCCGACGCGCCGCCCTTGTCGGCGCCTCCGTAATACCACTCCGGGAACGAGTAGTTCGTGACAACCCTGTTCCAGATGGACCCGTAGAACGCCTTCTCTATGTCGGGTGCCATCTCCGGCTGAATCGCGTATATGGACGCGTCCACGACGCCGAGTGAAACCTCCGACTGCACCGGGCGGCCCGCCGCATCAGTGGTCTTCACTACATAGGTGGCCTTCTCGCCAGGACCGTAAGTCTCCTTGTTCGAGATGATCGCCACGTTCAGGTAGTTGTCCCTGGTCGACACGTAGATGGTCTTCTCCCTGGCGAACAGCCTCTTCCCGCGGACCATCGTGACGGTGAAGAAGGCGTTCGGCATGTGCTCCCGCGTCACCGGGACCTCGAAGAGCCTGGTATGCCCGGTGATACGGACGACCTCGTGCGAGGTGATGTCGCGCCCTTCGACGGCCACCACCGCCCATGCATCATCGAACGTCGTGTTCACGAGGATCTTCGCCGTGTCCCCGACCTCGTAGACGTCCTTGTCGGTCACGATCTCGACCTCGGTGCCGCCGTAGTTCGGCCAGCGGCCAGCTCCGCTCGTGACCCAGAGGTACGCTTCGGAGGCGATACGGTTGCCGCGCCCATCGGTCCCGGCCACCTCCACCACGTAGGACCCTTCCTCGCGGGGCGTGAACTCAAAGCTCCCCTTCCCGTCGGCAGCTGTGCGTAGCCCGCCCGACGCTTCCTTCCACCGCCTGGCCTTCCTGTCCTCCCATGTCTGGCGCATGGCCTGCCACTCGAGGCGCGTCGCAAGCGGCTTGCCCTCTATGGTTTCAGCTTTCACTTTCACCATGGCAGGTTTGCCCGGCTCTATCACGTAAGCCGCCGGCTGCACGCTCACGTCGAACAACCCCCGCGCCACGATCACCGAGGTTCTGCCCGTGACCTCGCGCCTGCTCTCGTCTACTACGACCGCCTCGATGAACATCCTCCGCGTCGTATCCGCCCTCTGCGTCTTTATGGTGAATGATACGCGCCCGCCTGAGTCCGTCACGCTTTCGCCGGACATCACAAGCTCGCCGTAGTACCCGAAGTCCTCGTCGCCGACCGGATAGTAACCGAGGTCTTCGAAGGAGTAGTACGAGAAGTAGTGCGGCTGGGAGTACGCGGCGTACTTGACCTTTGCACCTGGGACTGGCGCACCGAAGTAGTAGGTGGCCTCTACACTCACCGGGATCTCGTCGCCCGCCACGTACGTGGTCTTCGGCGCTTCCACCTGCACCTGGTACTCAGGCTTGCGGTACTCGGCCACCTTAAACATGCCGGAGTGCGTGCTCCCTCTCACCGTGGCGAGCACCCGGTAGGTCCCGAGGGCCGGTTCGTCGCCCAGCACAAGCTCGCCGGTGAACGAGCCGAAGGTGCTCGTCGTGGTCCCCGCCTTGTAAATGCACGCGTCGCGCGCGTCACGCACCTCCACCCGCACGGGCTCGCCCGCGAGCACTTTATAGTCGCCGTCTGCCTCCTCCCGGAGGATACCTTTGAAGAACACGCGCTGGCCCGGCCGGTATATGGGCCTATCGGTGTAGATGTATGCCTTGTAGCGGGAGTCCTCCCAGTAATAGGACGACGTCACCTGGGCGAAGCTCTCACCCGCTATCCCTACGACCGAGAGGCCCTTTGGAAGGCCTGGAGCGTTCAGGACCCACAGGCCGTCGCGCCCGGTGGTACCGCTCCCGACCTCCTTGCCCTCGCTGTATACGCTGACCTTTGCGCCCTCGCAGGGCGCATCGCTCGTGAACGTGTGGGCGTATACGAGGAGCTTATCCTGGGCCTGCTTGGTTACAAGGCCGAGGTCGGTCACGAGGATCCACGTGGCATCCTCGCGGCCCTGGCTATCGCGGGCTTTTATGACGTAGCCCGCGACTCTGTCAGCAGGCACGGACACCCTCAACGTAAAGTCCCCGCCGCGCTTTTTCGGGCGCGGGTACTCTGTAAGCCTCTTCACCAGCACAGCCCCGCCCTGCGACAGAGCCTCCACAGCTGAGTGGAGAGACCCGTGCGCCCGGTACTGGCTCGTCGGGTTGAACCTCCACACCGTGAGGTCAACCCTGGTCGCGCCCCGTCCCCGCACTATCACGGAAGGGTGCTCAGAGGGCTCCCAAACTCGTTCCTCCGCGTACATGTAAAGATACCCCTTGTCGGCGCTATCCGCCGAAAGCGGCTTCGCGAGGAACACAAGCACGGCCGCTGCTGCGAGTACCAGCGTCGCCGCGTAAGGTGTCGAGCGGGGAAAGCGTGCTCTCATCGCAGCCTACCTCCTCTGCCTATCTCCTCAATGGCAGGGCCTTCCCGAATCGTTCGGTCTCGAAGACGAACAGCTCAAAGTGGTCGCCCGGCCCAACGCCGGCCTCGCGCTTCGCCCAGGCTATCTCGTACGCACCCGTCCTGGCCTCACCCGGAAGGATCACGCCGGACCGACCGTTCGCCTTCACGATAACGCCCTCGGTTCGGGGGTTGACAGGCGCTCCCGGCTCGTGCCGCCTGAGCCTGCCGACCACGGATACACAGTAATCGAGACGCGCCACCTCCTCGGGTCGCACGGGCGGGCGGCGCGGGTCCGACGTCGCCGCCATCCGCGCAGCGCTTGCGATCTCCTCGGCGAGCGACGCCTCCATCGGATAGACCGTCCCCATGCACCCCCTCACCCTGCCATCGAGGATGAGCGCGACGAACACGCCGGCCGCAACTCCAAGAACGGACCCGCTCCGACTATCCCGGGGAAGGGCGCCTGACGTCGGCCCGGATTCCGGACGGTCGGTCCGATCTCTTCCCGGTTCTGCTGCTCCTTCTCCTGCCGTTGCACCCACGACGGCGGCGCGCGCGATCTCAAGGATCTCCTTCTCAAGTGCGGGGGTCCGGGCTGCCCGGAGACGGTCGAGAACGTCGCCGTAGCCTGCCGCCGAAGCCGGGGTTTGCTGCGGTGCTTGCTGTGGCGCCGGTGTCACATGTGAAGCCACCGGAGCCAGCCCCGGCGTCGCCACATCGCTCCTCGCCCCTCCGGCAGCCACCACGATCGCGAGGCCGGCCGCCCCCGTTGCCATGAGGAGGACGGCGGCGCGCATGGGTCCTGGGAGCTTTCGCAATCTCTCGAACAAGGTCACCCGCTGCCTCCTTTGAGCGCGACCCCAGGCATCGCTGCCGCGTCGCCAGAGGTAGCCTGCACTGGACAACAGGTTCGCAACCACAAGGGGTCTCACGGTCCCAATAGGTCCTGTTCCAGACGCACGTATCAGGCACCCCGGGATGCAACCCTGCGTTCCCTCCCCTGGGGCCGGTTCGGCGATACGACCGCGGCACAGTCCCGGTGGAGCGCCTCGACGACATCGGGCTCGCGCAGGCAGACCAGCCATACTCTGGTCTATGCGTGTTACCTCCGGGTGATGTCAGATTCCTCTACGCTTGTTGTTCGACTCTTTTGTATGTACTCCTGTAAGTGAGGGTGCATTAGTCCTCGCCCCTCTTCCAGTAGTTGCCGGGTTGCCGGTGTTCCACTCTCTCTTTGAGTCACCGGCAACCCCTCCCAAAAGTCGGGAGCATTTTCGCACCCCCACTTAGGGGGATACCAGGTTACATCCCCCCTCTATGGCCGGGCAACAGGCAACACCATGTTACACACAGAATAACATGTTGTGAGAGATTGTCGGCCCTCGCACCGGGTGATCCCGGTTCAGGGCATACGACGCCGGGAGGGAACTGCCATGATCACGTATATAGTCCAGCCTGGCGATACCCTTGCCCTCATCGCGGAGAGGTTCGGGACCACCGTGGCAGCCATCGTCGAGGCAAACAACATTGCGAACCCCGACGTGATCTTCGTTGGACAGGTGCTCCAGATACCGGTGCCCGGGGCGCCGTCCGTGCCCACGCCTACTCCGCCGCCGTCCATTACAGTGCCGGTTGGCTTTCGGCTATACATCGTCCAGCCCGGGGACACCCTCGCGGAAATCGCCGCGAGGTTTGGGACCACCGTGGAAGTGCTTGCGGCAATAAACCGCATCCCGAACCCCGACTTCATCATCGTCGGACAGGTGCTGCTCGTGCCGATAAGGCCGACGACCGTGGTCCCGACGCCACTGCCGCCGCCTCCACCACCCGTGGTGCCGCCCGGACCGCCGGTAACGCCGCCTCCCGTGCCGCCTCCGCCAGCACCGCCAGCACCGCCGGCCCCGCCGCCGACGCCGCCCGTGCCGCCCGGGCCTCCAGTACCCCCTGGGCCTCCACCGACGCCACCGGCACCAGTGACCGGGGTGAGCCAGGTCTCTGTGGTGCAAGACGGCTTGCGACACACGTTCATGGTGAACAAGGTCAGCTATGCCCGGGGCGAGCCTGTGCGCATGAGCCTGACGAAAACCAACGTTACCAGAAGCCCTGTCACGATCACGTACCGGTCCAGCCAGAGGTTCGATTTCATCGTGACCCGCGACACGAGGGAGATATGGCGCTGGTCGGCGGGGAAGTTCTTCACGTTCGCAATAGAGAGGGTCACGCTGCCGCCCGGCGAGAACCTCGTCTTTCTGCAGACCTGGAATCAGACGACGAACGAAGGGGTGCCGGTTGGGCCAGGCGTGTATACCATCACAGCGGTCAACACGGGGACCGGCGTCAGGCTGAGCCTCCAGATTGAAATAAGGTGACGACTTGAATGGCCGTGCTCGACTCCCGCCATACTTAAGGTGTATAATCTCTCCGAAGAGACGCTCCGGCAACTTTGACCAGGGAGGCGCAAGCGGTGCAGGAAAGGATCGAAAAGGCTCTGGAGAAGATCAGGTCCGCTTTGCAAGCACACGGCGGCGATGTCGAGCTTGTCAGCGTTCACGACGGCGTGGTGAAGGTGAGGCTGACCGGCGCCTGCGTTGGATGCCCGATGTCGATGATGACCCTCAGGAACGGCGTGGAGCGAGCCCTCAAGGAAGAGGTGCCCGAGGTCAAGCGGGTGGAGGCGGTCTAGACTCCAGTTTTACAGTATCTGGTAGGTTGCCGGTGTTGCATTCGGGGATGGAGCCCTAAGCAGGGCGCGCTTCGCCAGAATCCGGCCCGCCGGGCAAGTGGCCGGATTCTGACATCCCTCGCGTGCAAGCACCGGCAACCCCTCCCAAAAGTCGAGAGCATTTCTGCGTCCTCACGAGGTATGGGACTAGAGCTATGTGGGAGGATGTCGGTCTCGACAGCGCGCTGAAGGCACAGGTTCCGGATGGCGCAGGATCGTCAGGAAGCTACCAGCGCGCACAGGCCCGCAACATCCTTCACCATGCAAGGATAGGACATCCTGCCTCGCAGTAGGTCGCCTTTGATCCGAGCGACGTCAGATCGACGCGCAATGAGGCTGCGGAGTACCCCCGCCGTCTCCACCGCCCGGCCGATTAACACGGCCCCCGCGAGGCGGCTTCCGCGGAACACAAGTCGCGCGTAATCACTGTCATCGCTGCGCCTGGTTGTCAGGGTGTAGACCTCGTCACCATCCGCGGGTCGGGTCTTCCCAAGCGCCACGATGCACCCGCCGCGGAAAGTGACGGAGTTCATAGCCACGTCGCCTGCGTAAGTTACGTCCCGACCCGCCATGTTGTAGCCCGCGACTCTGCCCTGCCATACCGCGCTCGACCACAGGGCGTTCACCGCGGCACTCCCCCGGGCTATGTCGAAGCCCTCGGCAAGGTCGCCTGCGGCGTATATCCCCGGAACGCTGGTCTCCATCCTGTCGTTAACGATAACCCCTCGCCCTGTAGCGATGCCCGTGCCGCGCGTGCAGAGGAGGTTTGGCGTAACGCCCTTACCCACCACAACGATGTCGCACTCAATTCGCTGGCCCGTGCTGAGGAGGACCCTCTCGACTCGTCCCCTGCCCTCGACTCTGGTGACATCGCAGTTCAGGAGGATGTGAAGCCCCGGCGCCTCCTTGAAGATCCTGAGAACCGCCGCGGCGTCTTCAGGCGCGGTGATCTGCGACAGCAACCTGCCCGAAGACACGACCACCCATACCTCAAGACCTCGGGCGAGAAGGCCTTCGGCGGTCTTGAGGCTGACGAGCCCCCCTCCTATCACGACGGCTCGCCGGGCAGAGGACGTTGCCTGGGCGATCCTCTCCGCGTCGTCGAACGTCCTCAGGTAGTGGACTCCAGGAAGTCTTATTCCACGCACGTCAGGCACCTGGGGAGAGCTTCCCATGGCCAGGAGCAGCCTGTCGTAGCCGAGCCTCTGCCTGTTGGACAGCTCCACAGCCTTCCTTGCGGGGTCGATGCGGGTCGCAGCCGCCCCGAACACGGTCTTTGCGCCGTTCATCTCGTAGAAATCCTCGTCGACCAGGAAGAGATCCGGGAACCTTACCTTTCCGGCAATCCAGTGGGTCAGGAGTATCTTCGAGTAGTACCGCCAGGTCTCAGGCGACACCACTGTGATGTCACCGGCCTGGTCCACTTCCCGGATCGCCTTAAGCGCGCTCACCCCCGCCGGGCCGTTTCCGAGGATCACGTACTTCATAGGGCTTTCCCCCCATACCATATACGCGACATGCACGGCTTCGCGTCTGCTTTTTCGGGGCAGGCGTCTTTCTCGACCTGGACCTGGTCGTCCTGAATCTATGCCGCGGCCTTTTGGACCGGAGTTCGATGTCGGTTGCGCCTACCCTGTCACCCTCCGGCCACCGCCGAAAGAAAGCTCACGGTGTCCTCATCTTTCAGCCTGGTGTCAGCCCCCGACAGGAACTGGACATTCCGGCCGTTCACGAGGATGTTGATGTCGCTCCGGATCTCTCCATCCGCCGTGACGAGCTGCCGGGCAAGGCGTTCTCCGAACCGGCCCGCGAGAACCCGGACGAGCGTCCGGAGGTCAGGAGCCGATTCTGCGGGTATCGTAACCTCGTCCTGGCCCGCAGCATCTTTCAGAAAGAAGAAGAATCGAACGCGCAAGGCGTGCCCCCCTCGCTGACACGGGCTAAGTGGGGCTTCAGAAACCCGCACCACTTTTGCAGGGGGTTTCAGGTTGCCGGTGCTTGCGCGGCGGGGTGTCGAAATTCCTCCATTTGCGTACGGGCAGAATTTGGTCAAGGCGCCCCGCTTAGGGCGCCGTCCCCAGAGCGCAACACCGGCAACCGCGAGTAACCCAGACTCTGGCAAAATGGCAGCGATTTGTGACGCCACACTTAAACGGCAAGCCCCAGTCGCTCCAGCGTCTCCGCCGAAGGCTTGCCGTCTTCGCTCCAGCCTCTGGCAGCGTAATAATCGGCCAGCATCTCGGCAAGCTCCACCACCTGTCCGGCGGCGGGTCCCTCCGGCATGGGCTCGGTGAGCAGCCTTGGAGCCAGAGCATCGTCTGCCTTTGTGAGCCCTTCTCTCAGGTTGAAAAGGCGCTCCAGGTTCCAGATGCGCTCCCCGGCCAGCACCGCCTTCTCGGTGGGGAACGGGATGCCCGTCGCAGGCTCGAGCAAGCTCGCCACATCCGGCGCGCCCAGCGCGAACGTGGTGAACAGGCACATCCCGACCGAATCCACGAGGGCGGTCACGTCCTGGAACGCTTTGACCCAGGCGGCTTTCCCATCCTTGGACAGAGGATCTATCTTCTCCGGGACACCGAGGATCTCGGGCGAGATGGTGTAGCCTCTCACGTGGCAGCCGCCCCTGTTCGAGGTGGCGTAGTTCAGCCCGATACCTTTCACACCGCGCGGGTCGTACGCCGGATACTCCTGTTTCTTCGCGCTCATCGAAAGCTCTGGATGGCCGAACTCTGCCGCAAGACGATATGACCCCTTCGCAAGCAGGTCACCGACGCCTTCCCGGTATCCGGTCTTGCGTGTGGCCTCGACCACGGCATCAGCGTCGCCGAACCTGAGCGGGATGTCGGTCGCGCTCTTCGGGAGATAGCCTTTTTCATATAGCTCCATGGCACATGCGATCGTCGAACCCATGCTTATCGGGTCAAGGCCGAGCTCGTTACAGAGGTAGTTAGCCTTGGTCACCGCCTCGAGGTTGTCAACACCGCATGCGGCCCCAAGCGCCCAGATGGTCTCATACTCAGGACCTTCGCCCTCTCCCTTGTACTTCCCGCTCCTCACCGCGCTGGGCCGCCCGCACGCTATGGGGCATCCGAAGCATGCGCGCTTTCTCACGAGAAGCGTGGCGGCCAGTGTCTCACCTGATATCTTTTCGGCACCCTCGAACACGCCCGTTTGGAAGTTGCGCGTCGGGAACGCCCCATGCTGGTTGATGACGTTCACGAGGACCGCCGTCCCGTACGTGGGAAGGCCCTGCGACGTGACCGGGGACTCTTTGATCTTCTTGAAGGCCGCGAGCACAGCCTCCCTGAACTTCGCTGGGTCGGCCACCTTCACATCTCCCGTGCCTCTCACCACGATGGCCTTCAGGTTCTTGGAGCCCATGACCGCGCCAACCCCCGAACGCCCGGCGGCGCGGCCTTTGTCGTTCACCACGCACGCGAAGAGCACGAGCTTCTCGCCAGCGGGCCCGATGCACGCGACTTTGGCGTCAGGGTCGGTCTCCGCGACAAGGATATCTGTTGTCTCCGCCGTGTTCTTGCCCCAAACATGTTTTGCGGGGCGGATTTCGGCTTTGCCGTTGTGTACCCAGATGTATACTGGCTCGTCCGCGGCGCCTTCCACGATGATGGCGTCAAAACCGGCATACTTCAGCTCCGCAGGGAAATACCCGCCGGAGTTCGACGCGGCAATAAACCCTGTGAGCGGCGACTTCGTGACGACGTTGTAGCGCCCGGCGGAGGTGGCTGCCGTGCCGGTGAGAGGGCCTGTAGCGAAGATGATCTTGTTGTCCGGGCCGAGCGGGTCCACACCGGGCTTGAGCTCGTCATAAAGGATCTTTGTGCCGAGGCCTCTCGCTCCAAGGTAGTTTTCGGCGATCTCAGGGCACAGGCCTTCCACGGATACGGACCTTGCGCTGAGGTTAACCCGAAGGATCTTTCCCGTCCACCCGTACATCACAGTTTCACCTCCTGCAGGGCCTTCCTGAGCTTCTCGCCCACGGCTTTGCGTCTGCGCAAAGCGGCGTCGTCAGCCTTCACATACTTGATCGCGTCCCACGGGCAGAACAACACGCACTCCGGCTCGCCGCCGCATAGATCACACTTTACCACCTTATCCTCCGACGGGGAGTAAGCGATCGCCCCGAAGGGGCACGCAGCCTGGCACATTCTGCACCCTATGCACTTCGCATCGTCGATGACCACTGCTGCCGTTTCCGGGTGCCGCGATATGGCACCGGTGGGGCAAACGTCCTGACAGAGAGGTTCCTCGCAATGCTGGCATGTCAGCGGAAAGAAGAAGTTGTCCTCGAGAAACGCCGCCACGGTGATCCGCGCCTTCGCGGGGTTGAACGACCCTGCATGTTTAGCCGAACACACAAGCTCACAGATACGACACGCCGTGCACTTCTCGTGCTCCACTAGCAGGACCTTCTCCAAGGCACCGTCCCTCCTTCTTCTCATTTTTACTACACAATTTCTTCAAGTCGCGCTGAAATCCTCCTGTGTCGTGGAAAGCGGTTGGACGCGCGAGTCTAGAGTCGAGGCTGCTTCGAGGGCCATTTCCGCAAGAGATGGATCGTAGAGCTGCACACGGTTGCCGCCGGAGCTCTTCGCGGCGTACATAGCTCGGTCCGCCCTGTCGAGGAGGGTGAGAGCATCCTCGCCGTGGTCGGGAAAGACGGCGGCCCCGGTGCTTATCGTGATCCGCAGGCTCTGGCCGTTCGGCCCCGAAAAGCTGGCCCTCGCAACTGCGTCCCTGGCCCTTTCCAGCGCAGCGAGAGCCTCGTGCTGCCCGGCCTTTGGCATCACGACGGCTATTTCGTCGCCGCCGTACCGGGCCAGGCAATCGGTGGCCCGGAATGTCCTTTTCAGCGTATCCACAAGCTCCGTGAGGATCTTGTCGCCCGCAAGGTGCCCGAAGGTATCATTCACGCTCTTGAAGAGGTCGAGGTCTATCATGCCGACCGCCAGCGGCTCGTCATACCGGGTGGCCTTCTTGAGCTCATTCCGAAGGACCTCGAGCAGGTAGCGATGGTTGTAGATCCCCGTGAGAGGGTCAGTCCTCGAAAGGGCAAGGATCTCCTGCCTCAGCCTCTTTTCCTCTTCCATCAGAGTGCCCAAGAAGAAGCTGAAAAGCAGGAACATGGCGATCATGAACACGAACCTGAAAAGGTTCAGCCCTGTTAGCCCGTCCGCGAACCTCCCCGTCGCCAGGACGACAAGAGAAAGGCCGCACGCCGCGCAAGTTGCCGCAAGCCCGACCTTGAGCCCGAACCTCAGCGTGGCCGCGAGTATCGGCAACGCGAACATGGGCCAGAAAGGGCTTGCAGGTCCGCCTGATATGTATATCGCCGCTCCGACTGCCACGATATCGGCGCCGGTGAGGAGCAGGCTCAGCCAAACCCTGTTCCCCCGTGCAGTGGTAGCGAGTGCGTGTCTGATCCAACCGTAAGCAAGGCCGCTCAGCGCGAGCACGGCAGGAAGGGAGCCGGGTTTCCAGTCGATCTCATCGAAAAACGCAGCGCCCAGCACTATGCACACAATAACTGCCGACATCCAGAGCCTGTCGATGATCGGCGTGTCGCGCTCCGTAAGAATGCCTTCTGGCTCAAGTCTTTCCCGGGTCACATCACTGACCTCGCCCTACCGTAACTCCGGGGAGTCTCCTGGCGCCTGCTAAAACACTCAGGCCACTCCACCCTTGTGGCAGCACTTACACTGGTGCCTGAATCAACAGCTTCGTCTAGAGGTGTATGATCGCAGTCTCGTTTCTGTGTGCTTGCGAAAACGACACCGGAAGTATGCCCGACTCCCCCACATGTGCGAATTGTACCATAGCATCTGGAGGAAAGCAATGGCAACCGTCACGACATTGGCAACCGTCACGACGGTTACCAGTAAACAACACCTCTTGGTAATGATCCAAGCCAGCACGGAGGCAGGGATACAGGGACGCAGGGGAGCAGCTATCACTCTGTTTGAGGTGTTCCGATACCCTCTATTCTCAGGTGTGACCGTGATGGCCGGGCATTGGACGTGCAAGCCAGCTTGCTGCTTCATGCGGTCCTGGGCAACACCATAATGGGTACACCGCAGCCGACTGTGCGCTGCTGCAAACCCGCGCCTTGAGAAGATTCGCGCCCGGCAGAGGGTGTCAGAGATGCCCGGCCGCCCTGAGCAGGGTCTTTGGGAGGAAATCGGCGACTTCCGGCGAATTCCCATCGCTGATGTCGAACAATGGTCGCACAGGCAACCTATCCTACCCTCCACAACAACCTGAGTACATGGAGGCGATCCCGTGAGAAGCAGACCTTTTTCCACCCGACGCCTGCCCGGACTCCGGCGACTGAGGATTGCGCTAAGGCCGGGCATAGGCTCAAAGATCATGAGCTTGGTCGTGTTGCTGTTACTCTTGATGGGCGGCGTAGCATATCTCGGCATTCGGGGTACGCAGGTACAGGAGAGCATGTACTCAAAGATCCTCGACTCCGGTGTACCTCTGCAGAGACATATTGACAGCCTGCGAATTGCCACCTGGAAGAAGGCTGCGACAATCCTTTCATATGCCCTCAGCCAGGACGAACAGGTGCTCAAGGAGTTTGAAGCCGCTGATGAGGTCTCCAAGACAGAGATCCGCAACATACTCACCGTGATGCCTGACGACGGCAGCATGGCGGACTATCTTCAGGAACTCGGCGACGCCAACACCAGCTTCGCATCACGCGCGAATATCGCCAAAATGCTGGTCCAGGCCGGAGACTCCGAGAAAGCCCTCGAGTTCATCCGCACTGACGGGCTGCCGCTCATCGCAAAGCTGAGCTCCATCGCTGATCAGTGGATCGCCTCCACCAGCGAAGAGCACGCAAGGCAGGTATCGTCAGCGAGAAGCGAGAGCAGACGCGTAAGGATGATCCTCATTGGAGGAGTGGCGATAGCTGCCCTCGCGGGTCTTGCCATAGGAATCACCCTCACGTGGAACATCACTCGACCGGTTTCGAGGTTGACAAGAGCGGCATCGGAGGTCGCCAGGGGGAACTTAGCACAGCAGATTCCCACGCTGAAAGGCCGCGACGAGATCGCCGCCCTGTCGCAGGCGTTTGCAGACATGCTGCAAAGCCTGAGGACTCTCGTTTCGCGGATCGGGGAGTCCTCACGCGAGCTCGCTTCGACAGGCGAAAGCCTGTCAAAGAGCGCCACCAGCGCGAACGAAGCAACCACTCAGATCGCCGAGATCATGCAGAACGTGGCCACCGGGGCAGCGGAGCAGACCCGCCGCGCGCACGAGACACACAGGACCATGAACCAACTGGGTGAGGCCATAAACCAGATAGCCAGGGGGGCCGAGGACCAGGTCGCGTCGGTGACAGAGGCAAGCAATACCGTCTCGCAGGTGGTGAGCGCCATCGACAGGGTGGCGAAGAGCGCGGATTCCCTTGTTCACGCGTTTGACGGAATGCGAGCTACGGCCCTCTCCGGAAAAGAGGCTGTTGGCAAGGCGATAGGCAGCATGAGAAGGATCGCAGATCTCGTTGCCGAGACAGCGAGGGCCACAAAGCAGCTTGGGGAGGACTCCACAAGGATCGGCAACATCGTTGAGGTCATCGACGAGATAGCCGAACAGACCAACCTTCTTGCCCTGAACGCCGCTATAGAAGCCGCAAGGGCAGGCGAGCACGGCAGAGGGTTCGCCGTTGTCGCCGATGAGGTCGGCAAACTCTCAACAAGGTCCAGCGAGGCCACGAAGGAGATCTCGGCCATAATTGGCAAGATGCAGCAGAGCGTCGGAATGGCCAACAGAGCCATGGAGGTGACGACTGCCGAGGCAGCAGGCAGCAACGCACTCGCCGGGGAGGCCGGCACGGCGCTCTCAGACATAATGGACGCCGTCGAACATGTGGCGGCGGAGGTTGATAGCATCGTGGACCTTGTTCAGGAGATGACGTCCCATAGCTCGCTGGCCATCAAAGCTATCGAGAGCGCCGCCAGCATAACGGAGGAGAACACGGCCGCCACCGAGGAGATGGCTGCGGCGAGCGAGGAAGTGCGAAAGGCCGTAGAGACAGTGGCCTCGGTGTCCAGTCAAACAGCTGCCTCCGCAGAACAGGTCTCTGCGTCCACCGAGGAGATGGCGGCAACAATCGGAGAGATAACGAATTCTGCGAAACGGCTCGCAGAACTCGCGGTAGATCTTCGCAAACTGGTGGAATCCTTTACAGTCTAGCAATGCATCCCACCACTTGACAGGGCCGGGCGAAACGTGCTGTTCCGCCCGGCCTCGACCTGGTCTTTGTTTTCGCAACACTCAACTTCCTGTTGCCCCTGGCCGAGCAGGGCGATGTCAGGACCGTTTCTCCGGCAGCATCGGCATCTTGATCCCGTGCCTGCGCGCGGTCTCGATGGCTTTCTCGTAGCCAGCGTCAGCATGGCGGACGACGCCTGAGCCGGGATCCGTTGTAAGCACGTGCTCGAGCCGCCAGTCAGCGTCGTCGGTGCCGTCGGCCACCACTACCATTCCAGCATGAATGGAGTAGCCGATCCCAACGCCGCCGCCGTGATGGACCGACACCCACGATGCACCTGAGACGGCGTTAAGGAGGGCGTTCAGGATGGGCCAGTCCGCGATGGCATCGCTCCCGTCGCGCATGCCCTCGGTCTCACGGTTGGGCGAGGCCACCGACCCGGTATCGAGGTGGTCGCGGCCAATGACGATGGGCGCCGAGATCTCGCCCCGGCGAACGAGTTCGTTTATGGCCTTGCCGAACCTCGCCCTCTCACCGTAGCCAAGCCAGCATATCCTGGCCGGCAGCCCCTGGAACTGCACTTTCTCGCGGGCCATCCTGATCCAGCGGGCAAGGTGCTCGTTTTCGGGGAACTCCCGCAGCACCACCTCGTCGGTCCTATAAATGTCTTCGGGATCGCCCGAGAGCGCCACCCACCTGAACGGCCCCTTGCCTTCGCAGAAGAGCGGCCGGATGTAGGCGGGCACAAACCCGGGATAGCTGAAGGCGTCCTTCACCCCGGCGTCATGCGCCTGTTGTCGCAGGTTGTTCCCATAGTCGAAGACCACCGCACCACGGCGCTTCATCTCGAGCATGGCCTCCACCTGCGTGGCCATGGACCTCATGGCGCGGTCGACGTACTGCTTCGGATCGCGCTTCCGCAGCTCAGCCGCCTCTTGTACGGAAAGGCCGGCCGGGATGTACCCGCCCAGCGGGTCGTGGGCGGACGTCTGGTCGGTCACGATGTCGGGGATGATGCCGCGACGCACGAACTCAGGGTGCGTTTCGGCGGCGTTCCCGAGAAGAGCAATGGAGAGAGCCTCTCGCTTCTCCAGGGCCTTGTGGGCGAGTGCCATCGCCTCGTCGATGCTGCGCGCCATGACGTCGCAGTACTTCGTCGCAAGCCGCCGCCTGATACGCTCCTCGTCAACCTCCACGGCAATGATGACGCCGCCGTTCATGGTGACCGCGAGCGGCTGGGCGCCGCCCATGCCGCCGAGCCCAGCCGTCAGAGCCAGCTTCCCGGCGAGGCTGCCACCGAAGTGCTGGCGCGCGGCCTCTGCAAACGTCTCGTAGGTCCCTTGCAAAATGCCCTGCGTGCCTATGTAGATCCAGCTTCCGGCCGTCATCTGGCCGTACATGGTAAGACCTTTCATCTCAAGCTCCCAGAACTTCTGCCACGTCGCCCACGCAGGGACGAGCATGGAGTTGGAGATGAGCACTCTCGGAGCAAGCCGATGCGTTCGGAAAACCCCCACGGGCTTGCCGGACTGCACCAGGAGGGTTTCGTCGTTCTCGAGGTTCTTAAGCGACTCGACTATGGCGTGGAACGCTTCCCAGTTGCGCGCGGCCTTGCCTCGCCCGCCGTACACCACAAGTTCCTCCGGCTTTTCAGCTACCTCCGGGTCAAGGTTGTTCATGAGCATCCGCATAGCAGCTTCCTGCTGCCACCCCTTGCACGATAGCTCCCGCCCTCTCGGGGCACGAACCACCTCTGCCACGGGTCCTCCCCCTCCAATGAGAGATTTAAACGGGCCAGGTTCTCGTTGTTCCGCGTCGCGCGCGGGAGCACCTGGCCCGATTGTTCCTCTAAGCCCTGCCCGGACTCTCCACGAGCTTGGGGGGCCTCGACGGGATGCGCCCCTTGACCCCGCCTGCCTGCTCCGATGCGCTGCCCTCCTGGTCGCCCAGGGTTGCGGCCGCCGCAGCGGCAGGCACCTTCTCGCCTGCGTCGCCCTCCTCGGACGGCGCCGCCTCCGAGAGAAGCGCATCCAGCTCGGCTCCTTCGATGGTCTCTTTCTCCTTGAGAGCGTTCGCCAGCCTCACCAGCTTATCCTTGTTGCCGGCAATAAGCTCTTTCGCCCTCGTGTAGCATTCATCAACGATCCGCCGCACCTCGCGGTCGATGGCTGCAGCGACCTCCTCGCTGTAGTCACGGTCGTGCGCGAGGTCTCGCCCGAGGAACACGGTCTCCTCGCGCCTCCTGCCGAACGTGAGCGGGCCGAGCTTCTCGCTCATACCGTACTCCGTCACCATCCTGCGGACGGCCTTGGTGATCCCGTTGAGGTCGTTCTCGGCCCCGGTGGATATCTCACCAAGCATGATCTCCTCGGCCACGCGGCCCGCGAGCCCCACCACGACCTCGTCGAGGATCTCCGACTTCGTCAGGAAATGCCGGTCCTCCTCAGGAAGCATCAGGGTGTACCCGCCCATCCTGCCGCGCGGGATTATCGAGACCTTTTGCACGGGGTTGGCATGCGGCAATAGCTTCGCCGCGAGCGCGTGCCCCGCCTCGTGGAACGCCACGAGGTTCTTCTCGCGCTCGCTCATGACCCGCCCCTTCTTCTGCGGGCCCGCCACCACGCGGTCGATGGCCTCGTCGCACTCGGCCATCGTTATTTTCCGCTTGCCCCGGCGCGCCGCCAGTATGGCTGCCTCGTTCAGAAGGTTCTCAAGGTCTGCGCCGGTGAATCCCGGCGTCCTCTGAGCGAGCACCCTGAGGTTGACGTCGGGCGCCAGGGGCTTGTTCCTGGCGTGCACCTTCAGGATGGCTTCCCTGCCCGGGAGGTCGGGCATATCGACGACCACCTGCCTGTCGAACCTGCCCGGCCGCAGGAGCGCCGGGTCCAGCACGTCAGGCCTGTTGGTCGCGGCAAGCAGGATTATGCCGGTATTCGGCTCGAACCCGTCCATCTCCACGAGGAGCTGGTTCAACGTCTGCTCCCTCTCGTCGTGCCCGCCGCCGAGGCCTGCACCACGCTGCCTGCCCACTGCATCTATCTCATCGATAAACACGATGCACGGCGCGTTCTTCTTCGCCTGGTCAAAAAGGTCTCTCACCCTTGCGGCTCCAACGCCGACGAACATCTCTACGAAGTCGGAGCCACTTATGATGAAGAACGGCACGCCGGCCTCACCCGCGATGGCCCGCCCGAGAAGCGTCTTGCCGGTTCCAGGGGGGCCTACGAGCAACACGCCTTTCGGTATCTTGGCCCCCAGGTCCGCGAACTTCTTCGGGTGCTTGAGGAACTCGACTATCTCGGCGAGCTCCTCCTTGGCCTCGTCAACGCCGGCTACGTCCGCAAATGTGGTTTTGCCCCGCTCCTCAACGTGGAGCCTGGCCCTGCTCTTTCCGAACGAGAGCGCCTTGTTGCCGCCTCCCTGCATCTGATTGAGGATGAACAGCCACAGGCCCACGAAGAACAGGATCGAGATTATCTGGGGCAGGATGGTGTACCACCACGGCGGCCCAGGCTTTGGGTCTGCGGTGACCTCGATCCGGGCAAGCGGCCCCTGGGCGTTTTTCAGTTTGTCGGTGACGAGGCTGATGTCAGGCATATACGTCTCGAACTCGGTGCCGTCGGTGAACCGCCCCTCCACCTTATCGTCGCCAATAATACGAAGCTGCGACACATTGCCTGCGTCGAGCTTCTCCATGAATGTGCTCAGGCTGACCTTCTTGGGCTGCTCTCTCTGACCGTAGAAGCTGCTGGCGATGGACACGGTCATCAGGCCGAGCAGAAGCCACAGCCCAAGCGTTCGTAGCGCTTTGTTCAATTGATCTCCTCCCACTGGTCATCACCACGCGGCCGGCGCGTGATTTCCGTCAGCGCCGGGTCCAGTCGTTTCCGCCATGAAGACCCAGGATTCAGAAATCCCACGATATGCAAGCACATTATAGCACAGGGGCCACTCAATCACAACCGACGGACCGTCACCCCATTCGATGCCGCTGAGTGAGAGTTCGCTAAGTAGATCGCCATAGGTAATCGCCGGTTCCAGAGAGCGCACACGCCGTGCAGGGTTGCCGGTGTTCTGCCCTCTCTCAGTCACCGGCAACCCCTCCGAAAAGTCGGGAGCATTTCTGCTCCCTCACTTAAGCCGGTTCGGCCGCACCACAAGGCGCAACACCCTGCGCGTGGACGGAGTCACCCTGGCAAGGTTGCTTCGCCTAACCCCCACAACCCATAAGATCTCCTTCCCGGATACTATAACGGGCACACGATCCCGCATGTTCCTCGGGACCTTTTCATCGATGAAAAGCTCCTTCAGCTTCTTGTGGCCGTCCATGCCGAAGGGAGAGATCCTGTCCCCCTCCCGCCTGGTCCTCACCACAAGATCCATCCCCAGTGCGTCCAGGTCGAAGTAGGCCTCACAAGCGCCCGCCCGGGCGCAAGCCCCGTAGGCGTCGCCTCGCGCGTCCATCTCAAGGACCTCCGCCTCCACGGTCACCCCAAGCTCGGGGACGAACGTCGCACCGGGCACATCCAGCCTGCGCTCGAACGGCTCAGGCGCGGCCGGGCTGCGCGTGTCCGGAACCTCCGGCACGCCGTCGGCGCCAGGCTCAGGTTCGATCTCAGTTCCGATCTCCAGAACAAGCTCACGAGGCGCTCCAAGTGCTCTGGTCTTGCGCCGCTTTTCATGCCCCGTACCAGGCTCGAGCGCGCGGCGGACTTTCCTCGCCCGGATCCCCCGCGGCAGGCTGGCGCTTGCCTCCAGGGAGCCGCTCCGGGCAAGCTCGAGCAGCATCTCCACATGCTCGAACTCGATATCCTCTGCGCCCCGCCCAACAAGCGCCACGGCCTCGCGGATGACCCGCCGCTGGACGGCAGGGGGTTCGGCAAGAAGGCGCTCGATGCTGAGCGACACGCTCCCGGAGGATCTGCTCCGCACGATGCGCTTCATCCTTCGCCGGACCTCACAGGATATAAACGCGTCATCCTTCCTGACAAGCTCGGCGGTCCTCGCGATACTCTCGACGACGCGCGGGTTGTAGTGGCGCTCAAGAAGGGGGATAAGCTCATGCCTCACCCTGTTTCTTGCGTACACTGAAGTAAGGTTCGACGCATCCACTCTGGGCCGGAGGTCGTTCTCCCGGCAATAGTCCTCGATCTCCTGTCGGGTGACCTCGATGAAAGGGCGGATGACAATGGGGCCAACGGGACCGCTAGGTTCGCCGTCGCCCTCACCATCATAGCCGTTCCCAGCGATCTCCAGGGGGCGCACCGGTGGGATCCCTGCGAGTCCGGTGGTGCCCGTGCCGCGGACAAGCCTGAGGAGGACGGTCTCGGCCTGGTCGCCCGCGTGGTGACCGAGTGCTACCCTGGCCGCCCCCGTGGAGCTTGCCGCCTGACGATAGAACTCGTAGCGGACCTTCCTCGCAGCAAGCTCCACCGAAATACGTCTTTCGCGAGCGACGGCCGCGACGTCCCTGGACTCGATGGTTACAGGAAGGCCGAGGCGCCTGGCGAGATCCCGCACATATGCGGCATCCTCGTCGGCCGCCTCGCCACGGAGCATATGGTTAAGGTGTCCGACGTGCAAGAGGATCTCAAGCTCCTCTGAAAGGACCCAGAGAACATGCAGAAGCGCGACAGAGTCGGGGCCGCCTGACACTCCGACCAGCACCCGGTCACCCGGCCTCGTCATCTCGTGCCGCCTTATGGTGGACCTCACTTTCTCGATGAAGCCTGTCCCACTCACTGCGATGCCAGCGGCTCTCAGGACCTGTTGCCCTCCGACAGCGCAGGCCGCAAGGCACGCAACGTATTCTTACCTTTCTTCGCAGCCTGGCACCTGTCTCCTGATCGAGCGCGCTCCTTCCAAAGCAATTATACCATGCCCGGACTCCCGGTGTCCCGTGCAGCTACGCATTCGCCGTCGTCGGCATGACGGCCCGACCGCGCTCCGGCATCCTCCCGCCGACCTGCGGAGCTACACGACCAGGTGCGCCAGAGTTGCGCACAAGCCTCTTCTCGGGAAGCCGGCGGTACACCCGGCCGACGAGGACTGTCATGTCGTCAGGCGCCCTCCCCTTGCCGTGCTGGCGGGCCCTGTCGAGGATGAAGCGGGCTATCTCTTCAGGCTGCTCGGACGGAAGCCGCGAGAGGGCTGATGCAACCCACTCGCCTCTTTCTTGCGAGTGCTCCATGGAGTTCAGCACACCGTCGCTCACCATGACGAGGATATCGCCATCGCCCAGCTTCACGTGGGCCTTCTCCACATCTATCGCGTCGAAGATCCCGGCAGGTAGTGTTGCCGATTCGATCACCTTCACGCCGCGTGCGGTCTTTATGAAGCTCGGAGGCGAGCCGACCTTTATGAACTGGGCATCGCCCGTACCGAGATCCACGGTGACCACGTCGAGGGTGGCGAAGGTCTCGCCGTGAGACCGCAAGAGAAGTATGAGGTTCACAGTCTTCACGGCGAACTCGTCGTCGAATCCGGCCTCCAGGAGCCGCTCGAGCATGCTGACGGCCGTGGAGCTTTCGACGGCAGCGGCCTCGCCCGCGCCCATGCCGTCGCTCAGCACGAACACCATCCTGCCATCAGCCAGTTCAAGCACGGAGTGAGTGTCTCCCGACACAGCGCCG
This sequence comes from Bacillota bacterium, assembly GCA_014360195.1. Classification (GTDB taxonomy): domain Bacteria; phylum Bacillota; class SHA-98; order UBA4971; family UBA4971; genus UBA6256. The sequence goes on along the minus strand of JACIXY010000005.1, from coordinate 65,586 downwards.
CCACCCCTGGCGAGCACACTCGCCGCCGTTGCAACGCCGAAAACGCGAGCCTGCGACAGGAGCACCTCGCACGTGGGAAGACCGCCCCTCGCCCCACACCGGACCTTCGACGCCTCCATGTGACGGCCCAATGACCGCGAGACAAGGGGGGCTATAGCTTTCCTACATTCCTCATCTTGGCAGCAGGCGCCCTTCTTTATGGTTACGTCCAGTCGCCCCCTGTTCCTCGCCACCACGCTTACCTCAGACACCCCAAGCCCGAAACGGGACAGGTCCTTCGCGATCCGTTCCTCGGACCAGGTTTCGAACTCCACGCGCTGCCATACGTCCTCCCCCAGCCCGCGCAGAATGGCGGCCACTCCCTGCAACTGGCCGGACAGCATCTGGCGGCCCTCCGCGAGACGCCTTGCGGAGGTGAGGTTCTGTCGAAACGCTCCGGTGGTGTTGTTCACGGCGGCCACCAGGCCGGGGATGTCGATGCATCGCCGCCGCAACTGGCCCTTGACTTCGGACGGATCCACGCTCCCTTTGAGCTCCGCCAGCGCAACCAGGTCGAGCACGTCGCGGAACGTCCTGTGAAACACGTCCTGCCAGCAGAAAAGGTACGACCGGCACCGGCTGCAGGCAAGCTGCGCCACCTTGTGGAGGACGTACGCAACGTCCGCACGCTCCGCGAGATCAGGGTCATAGGGAGCTTGTTTCAGCATCGATGAGAGATCGTCAAAGACCTTCGAGAAATCCCGCAGTTTTCTCGAGAGAAGCTCCTGAACGCGTCGCGCGTGCGCGTCTCCATCAGCGGACCTGTGAGCAGTTGACGGGAGGAGCGTCCTGACCCTGTAAAGGTACCGGCGGGGAATACACATGAACGCGATGCCCGAGGCAGCAAGCTGGCCCATGAACGCCGGCACATCGGTGCCCGTCGCGACCTGGAACACCAGGAGGCCTGCGCCCGCGAAAAACCCCGCGGCAGCAGCGATCTTACCATACTGGCGAAGGGCTCCCGCGACGAACCCGCCTATGGCGTATGCCCCCACGATAGGCGTTCCACCTTGCCCGGACATGGCGCACGCGAGGCCCATCAAGGCGCCGGAGGCCGCCCCCAGGGCCCCGCCGCCCGCGTACGCCATAGCAATAGTCGCAAGGCCGGCCGCCACTGCGCCGGCGGCCACCCCGCGAAACCCGATCCCCGCAAAACCCATGGCTATTCCGGCACAGAGCAGGCCGAAAGACGCGACCTCCTCGAGGCCCGCGGCGTCCTGGCGGGTCAGGGCCGGGCCAGCGTGCCGGCGACCCCGGTCCCAGGCGAGCACGGCTGCAACCATGGTACCGATCATTGCCTCGAGCGCAGCCACCGGAAGCGAGGGCACGGGTATATGCATGAGGGTCTTCACGGCCCAGGGAATGACGAATCCGAGTACCAAGACCATGCCGGGCAGAACGAGAGGGCTTTCCTTCGTCCTGCGAGACATCGAACGGCCTGCAATGGCGACGAGGGCCACGGGGAGCGCCGGCCAGATGGTACGCATGTTCAGGACAGGTCCTGCCATACCGAGAAAGACACCGATGGCGGTCAGCACCACGGCATCGCTTCGCGACGCGGCGACCTGTGCAAGATAAGCGATTCCAAACGGCGAGGCTGCGCCCAGAAGCGTCGCCCTGCCAAGGAGAAAGCCGATCAGGCTGGATACCACCGATTCGGGCGAGAGTGCTCCCAACAGGAAAGCGAGGACTCGTCCACCATCACCGGCTCCACCGCCGCCACCACCGCGACCGCCACTGCCCACCCCGTCGCGCCGGCCGGCCCGTGTGAGCAGCGATCGCCGTCTATGCGCCTGCGCCCGCGAGATATAGACTTTGCGTACCGCGGGCTGGTCCGCATCAGGGCCGCAGGCCGGCTCGCAGCCCGTTCGCCACAGCTTTGCAGGACCGCTGGAAGACCGGTGTATGGTGCGTCTTGCCATAGTTCGTTCCCCCTTCTCGAGTCTCACACCTCGCGGCTATTCCGCGTCCGCGAGGATGATACCACAGGGGGACGGGGGGAACCTGACGGAAATTGTACCCGCCTCGAAGGAATCGACCGACATGCCCGGCGACAAATCGCCAGGACTTGCGAGGTGCGGCAGGAACTTCCGCTACTTTCTATTCGTACCGAAGTGCCTCGATTGGGTCGAGGTTCGCGGCTTTGTAAGCGGGATACACGCCGAAGACCAGCCCCACGGCGGTCGCCGAGAAGAACGCCACGAACACCGCCAGCGGCGACACGTAGGTGGGCCACTTCGCCAGCTTTGCCACGAGGGCCGCGCCGCCGCTCCCGAGCAGAGTCCCGATGGCCCCTCCGGCGAGACAAAGCGCGACGGCCTCTACGATAAACTGCCTCAGTATGTCGCCTCTCTTTGCTCCCACCGCCTTCCTTATACCGATCTCACGGGTCCTCTCGGTCACGGATACCAGCATGATGTTCATCACACCGATGCCGCCGACGAGCAATGATATGCTCCCTATGCCCGCGAGTATCACGGTGAATATGCTCATCACTGTTTCCGCGGATTTGAGCATCGTTGAGCTGCTGATCACCATGAAGGGAGGGTCCTCGCCATACCTGCGGGCCAGGACGGCGCTAACCTGGTCCGTCGCCTGTTTGACATGAGCAACGTCTGCAGCTTCGACGGTAATCGCGGCCACGTCGTCGTTGCCGGTCATGCGCCGGGCGTGGCTTATCGGAAGGTAGACCGACATATCCGCGGTGTTGTCCCCGAAGATGGTCCTCCCCTGTTCCTTCATCACACCGACGACAACAAAGGAGAGCCCGTTTATCTTTACCTTCTCGCCAACAGGGTTTTTGCCTTCGAACAGCTTACGGGCCAAGCCCCCGCCCAGGACGACAACGGGGCGGCGGGCTCTGACATCAAGTTCGGTCAGGAGCCTTCCCTCGGCAAGTATTCCACCCTGTGTCGAAGAAAGGCCGTCGTCGGTAAAGGTGGCGTTGACGTTCTGACGTTTCGCGCCATACTTCACGACGGCAGGCCCCACCTTGGTGACGCTGACGTCGGCCACCGCAGGGCACGCCCTCCGTATGAAATCCGCGTCTTCGATGGTAAGTGGCTTCACGTGGCCCCAAAGCACTTCCTGGCGAGTGTAGTCCTGCTGTACGAAGATGAGGTTCGCACCCATACCCACGAACTCGCCGGTCACCAGCTTCCTCGCGCCCTCGCCCATGGACATCATGGTGATGACAGACGCGATGCCGATGACGATGCCGAGCAGCGTCAGAGCAGACCGCATCTTGTTCGCGCGCAAGCTGCCGAGGGCCAGCCTGACGCACTCATAGAGGCTCACCCTCTTCCCCCTCCCTTTCACCGACGGCGTCTCCATCCACAACCCTGCCATCCCTTAACCGGATGACGCGGTCCGTGTGCGCCGCAACATCAGGATCGTGCGTGACGACCACGATCGTCATCCCCTGTTCGTTCAAGCTCTCAAGCATGCGGATGATCTCCTCCCCCGCTTTGCTATCGAGGTTGCCTGTGGGCTCATCCGCGAGGATGATGCCGGGCGCTGTGACGAGCGCCCGCGCGATGGCCACCCTCTGGGCCTGGCCTCCAGAGAGCTCGTTCGGCCTGTGCTTTGTGCGCTCGCCAAGGCCCACTGCCTCAAGGGCCTCCAGCGCCCTGCGCCTGCGCTCTGCGGGCGGAACCCCCGCGTATATGAGTGGTAACTCCACGTTCTCGAGGGCAGTCGCCCTCGGAAGCAGGTTAAACGTCTGGAACACAAAGCCTATCTTCTTGTTTCTGACCTCGGCAAGCTCGTCGTCGGAAAGATCGCTCACAAGCCTCCCGTCGAGGCGGTAGATGCCCCGGGTAGGCCTGTCGAGGCAACCCAGGATGTTCATGAGAGTTGACTTCCCCGAGCCGGACGGGCCCATAATGGAGACGAACTCGCCGGACCGAACCTCGAGGGACACCCCGCGAAGCGCGGCCACCTCGACCGCGCCCGTCCTGTATATCTTCTCAACGTCCTGTACGACGATCACTTCTTTTCACCTTTCTTCTCAGCGCTGCGCTTTACACGGGCCCCATCCTTCAATTTCTTCAAGACTGCCGCATCTCCGACCACGACCTCGTCACCTGAACTGATACCCTCCAGCACCTCGGCCTCCATGAGGCTCTCCCGCCCGATCACCACCTGAACCTCTTTTGCGGTGGAGCTTTCCTGGTCTACCACGAACAGGACCTTCTTTCCATCCTTCTCAAGGACCGCCTGGAGGGGAACCACAAGGGCATCAGGCTTAGAGTAAGTCGCGATCTCCACGTCGGCGCTCATCCCCGGCAGAAGCCGCGACGGCGCACCGTCCACGTCGATGAGCACCGGGAACCGCGGGATCGTGCCGTCTGTAACCGCCGCAGGCGCGATCTCAGCAACCCTGCCGCTAAACTCGGTGCCGGCGAGGGCATCCGTCGTGAAGGTGGCTCTCTGGCCCACGGCAACAGCTGTGATGTCCGTTTCATCAACGCGCGCCCTGACCCTCACGCCGCCCGGCCGCGCCAGCGTCGCCACGGGCATTCCGTCGGTCACCACGGCCCCACTTTTGACCAGCACGCTTATGATAGTACCGTTGCCCGGCGCGGTGATGGAGGTTCTGGCAAGCTCGGTCTCGATGAGAACCAGGTTTGCCCTGGCCTGTTCCAGGCGAGCCCTTGCAGCCTGTCTGCTCTTCTCCCTGGAGACCTCACGCTCGTGCGCCATGGCGAGAGCGATCTCGGCCTCTTTCACCTGTGCGCGGGCCATCTCCAGCTGCTCGGCGGTGGGAGATGCGAGGAGGGCATCGTATTGCCTTTTCGCCGAGTCCTGAGCCGCCCTGGCATTGATAAGCCTCGCCCTCGCCTCCTCAACCACGGACTTAGCGACCGCCCCTTCCTTATACAGGGCCTCCGTTGCCTCGAGATTCCTCTCTGCGTCTTTGAGAGCCGTGTCAGCCTGGGTAAGCTGGGCGCGAGCCTGAGCAACTTGGGCCTCCGACGGGCCGCGCTCCGTTTCAGCGAGCCTGGCCCGCGCGGCAGCGAGCTGCGCCTCGGCCTGCTGTACTTCGAGAGGCTTGCCGTCGCCGTGGAGCGCCGATGTGCCGAGCTGGGCAAGGTCCGCCTCCGCGGAGGCCATCGCCGCTTTCGCTTGCTGTAACTGGGCGAGGAGACTAGACCGGTCGAGCCGGACGATCTCCTGTCCCGCCTGCACCACGTCGCCTTCCTTCACTAGGACCTCCGCGACGCGCCCGGCCACCTGCGCCCTCACCTCGACCGTGGAGATGGGCTCCACCGTGCCTTGCGCGGACACCGTGACTCGAAACTCCTTCGGGTCCACTTTCACGGTATCTACTGTGTATGTGGGCTTCTTCTCGCCAACCATCTTACTGCTCACTACGGTCAGGGCCACAATGCCCACGAGACCAACCACAACAAGGATCGTCCTTCGTTTCTGCGACAACCCAGCACACTCCCTTCGGGCAGAGCCGTATACCCAACTTGTTTTGACGTCGCCCCTTCAGAACTTATTCGCCCCACGAGCACTCTCTGCCTCTTCTGCACCACGTCCTCCTCTCATGCAGCCCCGGACAGTAAAGCTATGCGGGACTCCCTCACGTCGAATCCTTGTGGGCCACGCTGCGTCAAACGTGAAGGAAACTGCGTGCCGCATGCGAAATACACTCCATATTGTAAGGGCCGAATCCCGGCCAAGCGAAAGCAAAGGGGAGATGCCTGAAATGACGGATACCAGCGCAAGGCCTCGAAAAGGACTCATTACCCGCATGGTAGGTGTGCTGATCGACGCGGGCGCGACGTTCGAGGACATAGTTCAAAAACCCGACGCCGCGGGGCCAATACTCTTCATCCTTATCACCGGAGCGCTCTCAGCCGTGTCGATGATCTCGACCTTGGGCACCCTTCCGGAGACAACCCCGACAGGAGTCCCCATGCCCCCGCCCGCATTCACGGTGGCAAGCGGCATAATCGGGCTCATCATCGGCCTTCTGATCTGGTGGCCCATCCGCGCCCTGGTTTTCATGGGCGTGGGGTCGCTCCTCGGGGGAAAGGCCACGTTCTCGCAGAGCCTGGCAGTGTCGGGCTATCTTAACGTGACCCAGGTGCTCTCCACCCTGGTCACGGCCATCGCCTTCGCCACTACAGGACGCGCGGTAACACTCGGCCTTGGGATGGCGCTTTCTCCGGAGCAGGCAACGACGCCGTGGGGAGTCGTGCTGAACTCCATAAACGTGTTCGGGCTGATCTACATCGTCCTTAGCACCGTGGCCCTTTCTAAACTGTGGAAGGTCAGCACCTCGAAGTCTGCAGCAGCAACCGTCATCCTCTGGCTTATCGTGGTGGCTATATCGGCAGGCGGCGCGCACCTCGGGCGACAGTTTTCGGAGATGTTCCAGATGCCGCAGTGAGGGCACCTGACGCCTGGTCAGGAGAGCGGCACGCAGTCAAGAGCCGGGTGGCGGTAGACCACCCGGCTTTGTTGCCGGAGGCTTGTCTCCGTAATGCTGTCGCGTCGGGTTAATGCGATTGCCCGTTGTTCATCTTCATCCTGCGATGTTGGCGGCCGCAGGCGGCCATGGAGGACTTACGGCTTGAGGTGGAGCATTAGCACAGCGTTTGCCGATGACTCTATCCGAGCCCCGGGCTTACCCCGCACGCGCGGCCGTCATTCTCTCCGGCGGCGGCCGGAAAGGAACCGAGGACCCTCGTGAATAAAGTCTTGGTTCTGAGTTCGTCGATGGCGTCCCGGCATGCGGGTTCTGAGATGTGGGTCTCGAGATCCAGGTAGAATATGTACTGCCACGGCTCGCCGCGACTGGGTCGGGACTCGAGCTTGGTCATGTTGATCTGCCGGCACACTATCGCTCCAAGACACCAATACAACGCTCCGGGCTTATTCTCCGTGGCAAAGACTACGACAGTCTTATTCCTCTCGCCTTTTGAGCCTTGCCTTCGCCCGATAGCGTAGAATCTAGTGGAATTGGCCTTGTCCGATTGAATTCCCTCAGCAATCACCTTGACTCCATATAACTCCGCTGCGCGTTTGCTCGCTATGGCGGCCGCGCCGCGCATCTGCATCTCCTTGATCATCTTGGCGCTGCCCGCCGTATCGTATACAGCTATTGTCTCCACGCCCAGCTTCTCCAGGAACGTTTCGCACTGCGCGAGGGCCTGCGGGTGTGAGTAGACTCTCCGGATGTCTTTCAGCGTCTCTCCTTCCAGCGCGAGAAGACAATGATTGATCGGCAAGATGACCTCTCCGTAAATGTTGATATCATTCCTCAGGAGGAGATCATAGCTCTCATTAATGCTACCAGCGAGAGAGTTCTCAATCGGTATCAGCCCATCTGTAGCTATGCCTTCGTTAATGGCTCTAAACACTTCAGGCAAGCTGCGGCAGGGCAGCACATCCAGCCTGCCTGGGACGATTTCGCCGAAAAACTTTACGACCGCCTCCTCGCTGTACGCACCCCTCTCGCCCTGAAAGGCCACGACCTGTTGCACGATGCCACCTCCTCCCCGCGCGGGCTTCCCGTTTTCAGAGATTATACCATGTTATACAAACAGGTCCACGAATCCGAACCTGAGCGTGTCAACGATGCCCCTGTTCGTGATGCGGAGTTCAGGGATCACAGGAAGGGCAAGGAGAGCCATGGTCATGAAGGGCGATGCCATGGTGCAGCCCAGCGCCCTCCATGCCCGCGCAAGCTCCTCCACCCCAGCCCGGACCTTCTCCACGGGCTCGCCCGACATCAGACCTGCGATTGGAAGCGGCAGAATGGCGAGCACGTCGCCGCCTCTCACCACGGTCATCCCGCCGCCGACATCGGCAAGGACGTTGCCGGCCGCGGCCATGTCGCGGTCGTCCATGCCCACCACGAGAAGGTTGTGGCTGTCGTGGGCAACGGTAGACGCCACCGCACCGTCCGTAAGCCCGAACCCCCGCACCAACCCCACTGCCATGCTCCCTGACGCCCTGTGGCGCTCCACGACCGCGACCTTCGCCACGTCTTTCTCGCGAGATGGGCACACCTCTCCATGCTCGCCCACCGGGAGATCGATCTCCACGTGCCTGGTCAGGGCACTGGCCTCCACGACCTCGATGACCCGAGCGCGGGCGGTACGCCCCGCCGCGGCCGGAGCCTTGATACAAAAGTCCCCCGGTTCGAGGCGCCTTGCAAGGCGCACCGACCGCGTGGCAAACTCGGGGTACGCGAATGCGGGGACGCCGACCACAAGGCGCCCACCCTCGGCCACGACCTCCCCGTCGGCCATGACCCGATCGGGGCGCGGATCGGCAAGGTCGCGAATGAACAGGATGTCCGCCATCCTGCCCGGAGCAATGCTTCCGAGGTCCTGGCTCATCCTGAAGCATTCGGCCGTGTTGATGGTTGCCATCTGGATCGCCCGCATCGGCGGCACACCCTCTTCGATGGCCCGTCTCACCACATGGTTCACGTGCCCGAGGGTGATGAGCGTGTCAGGGTGCACGTCATCGGTCACGAGCACGATGTGCCTGGGGTCGATCCCCATTTCCGTGTAGCTCTTTATGGTTGCCTTGATGTCGCGCCACGCCGATCCCTCGCGCAGCTTCGCGTACATGCCCAGGCGCAGCTTGGCGAGGGCGTCCTCGGGCCGGGTGGACTCGTGGTCAGACACGATCCCCGCAGCCACGTATGCTGCAAGGTCAGGTCCTGTGTCCGGAATTGAGTAATGCCCGGTAACCACCTTCCCGGCCCTCAGGGTCTCCTGGATCTCTTTGTGTACCCCCTCGTCGCCTGCAAGGACCCCTGGGAAGTTCATCATTTCTCCCAGGCCTGCCACCCTGTCCCAGGCCATGGCCTCGCGGATGTCATCGGCACCGATGGCCGCGCCGGCGTCCTCAAACCCCGGCGCCGCCGGCACACACGAGGGCATCGTGGCGAAGACCTTGAGCGGTAGCCCGCGCCCCTCCTCAAGCATCAGGCGCACGCCCTCCACACCCAGCACGTTTGCGATCTCGTGGGGGTCCATGAATATCGCCGTCGTGCCGGAGGGGAGCACCGCCCTGGCGAACTCGCCCACCGTCACCATGCTGCTCTCGACGTGGACATGCCCGTCCAAGAACCCGGGGACAAGATAGTAGCCCTCGGCTTCGATGACGCGCGTGCCCTCTCCGATGCACCGCGAGGCGTCCCCAACCATGGCTACCCGGCCGGAACGCACCGCCACATCCACGCCATCCTGGATCTCGGCGGTGTGCACGTTGACGAGCTTCGCTCCGCGGATGACCACGTCCGCAGGTTCGCGACCCATGGCGGTCGCCACAAGCTCGCGGCCCACCTCATGAAGAGGTCTCCGCCCGGCCTTTCCTAACATCCGCCCTCGCCCCCTTTTCGAATCAAATGTCACGTGGAAACTTTGAAGAATCGCTGCTACGCCTCTACAGCTTGCCGGCGCACGCACGGCGCGGCGCGGCGTCAAGATCCGGCCCGAGCCTTCTCCGCCCGCCTCCGGAAGAAGTCCATCGCGACCTCGGGGAACATGATGTAGGTGAGGACGTCCTCGTCTTTCTGGATGTAGTCTTTCACCGCCTCGCGCGCGGTCTCCAGTTCCGGCTTGAGAAGGTCTGCGGGCCTCGTCGTGACGACCTCCTCATCCCCGATGACCATCCTGCGGACCTCGTCTGAGATGGGAGCGGGAGGCCTGCCGTAAAGCCCCCGTACGTAGTCCTTGATCTCGCGAGACTTCACGCTGTACCGCTTGCCCGTTGCCACGTTCAGCACAGCCTGCGTGCCCACGATCTGGCTCATAGGCGTGACGAGAGGCGGGTACCCCATCTCCTCACGCACCCTCGGCACCTCGGCGAGGACCTCGTCGAGCCTGTCGAGCATGCCCTGGCTCGCAAGCTGGGCGCGTAGGTTCGAGAGCATGCCGCCGGGGATCTGCCACCTCAGAGCCTCGGCGTTCACTGTGATGGGAGCGGCGGTTTTCTGGTAGTTGGGCTTGATGCGAACAAAATGGGCGTTGATCTCCGCAAGCGCCCCCAGGTCGAGCAAAGTGTCGTACGGGGTGCCCTGCAGGGCAGCAACAATAGACTCGGTCGGAGGCTGGCTCGGGCCCAGGGCGAGCGCGGATATGGCCGTGTCCACGCAGTCCACGCCGGCTTCGATGGCTTTGAGGTACGCCATCGCCGCCATCCCGCTGGTGTAGTGGCTGTGGAGCTGGATCGGCACGGAGACCGTTTCCTTTAAACGCCTGACCAACTCATACGCGGCGTACGGTGCGATGAGGCCAGCCATGTCCTTGATGCATATGGAATCCGCGCCCATGTCCTGGAGCGTTCTTGCAGTGTTAACGTAGTGGTCGATATCATGGACGGGACTTAGCGTATACACAACACAAGCCTGAACGTGCGCGCCCTCTCTTTTCGCGACCTCCATGGGCTTCTCCATGTTTCGCACGTCGTTGAGGGCATCGAAAATGCGCATGACGTCGATCCCGCACTCGATGGCACGAGTGACAAAGGCATCAACCACGTCGTCAGGGTAGTGGTGGTATCCCACCAGATTCTGGCCCCGAAGGAGCATCTGAAGGGGCGTCTTCCTGACCCTCGCCTTCAGAGCGCGAAGCCGGTCCCACGGGTCTTCGTCGAGGTAGCGCAGACAGGTGTCGAACGTTGCTCCTCCCCACACTTCCAGCGAGAAGTAGCCGACCTCATCGAGCTTCTCGGCTATGGCGAGCATGTCATCGGTCTTCATTCTCGTCGCAAGGAGCGACTGGTGGGCGTCACGAAGAGCCGTCTCAGTGATTCTGACACGCATTGCGGCGGCCGGGCGCACGCCCGGATCCCCGCCGGGAACCTGGTGCATGTCAACCATCCCCCTCAATTGGTCTGTGAAGTGGTCTCTTCCACCGTCACGAGCACCGCGCCCGCCCGGACGGACTCGCCCGCGCTTACGTTCACGGAGCGAACCACGCCGCAGTATGGTGAGGCGATCTCGTTCTCCAGCTTAAGGGCCTCCAGGGTCACGAGCACGTCGCCCACCTTGACGCGGTCCCCTTCCTTGACCCGGACCGACAGTATCGTGCCGGCCAGAGGGGCCTCCACTTCCCTGACCGCCCCGCTCGGCGGCGTCTGCGCCTGCGCTGCCGCCGGTGTCACGGGGGGTGAGCCACCGGCCGCGGTTGCGGGAGCGGCGGGTTCAGGCGGGCCGACCCGTGTAGATGCGGGTTCGGGTGCGGGTGCGGGTGTGGATGCGGGTGCGGGCGCCGCAACAGGCGCCTGGACATCGGACACCTCCGTGACCTCGACGTTGTACTCCCTTCCGTTCACGACGACTTTGAACTTCCTCATCCCAGAGCTCCTTTCTGGACCCTGATGCTCATGCGCCCTGACCAGGGGCTTTCGCCCGCTTCTTCGCGGGCGACGATCGCGGCTGTCATCGCAGCTACAAGCGACGCGGAAAGGCCTGCAGGCCCGACCTCCTCCGCCAGGCGCTTATCCATCACGCAAGCGAGGCACGCCGCGACAGCCGCGACAGCCTCGCTATCGACCACGCCGGCCGCGGGAGCCGGGCCGGGTGAAACTTCCGCCGCAGGCAGAGGCGACACCACGGCTCCCACAGGCCGCCGCGCCCTGCTCCTGCGCCGGTCCAGGAAGAGATAGATGACCCCGACCGCGATGGCAAGAAGTACAACACCAATGAAAACCACGCTCGATCCGAGCGCGGCTTTGTGCAGGCCCTCAGCGGAATAGTGCATCATGTTTCACCCTGGAAGGAAATTCGCCAGGATGGGGGAAACTCCTTCTCACAGAAAGGACATAACAGCCGCGCCGGCCGGGTGTGGCACGACAAAGCGGAAGGAAGAGACGAATGCTTTTCATTATCTCGGCGCCATCCGCCGCGGGAAAGACCACCATAGTGAACGAACTCACAAGGCTCGTCCCGAACCTCGCCCGCCTCACAACCACGACCACCAGGGCGCCCCGCGAAGGCGAGGTGGACGGCAAGGACTATCGTTTCGTCTCTGAGGAAGAGTTCCTCAGGATGATCGACTCAGGTGAGCTGGTTGAGTGGAAGAAGACTTACGGGAATTACTATGGTGTACCGAAGGCCGCGGTGGAAAAGGCGATTCGGTCCGACACTGATTTCGTGATAATCCTCGACGTATACGGAAGAGAGGAGTTCGCAAGGAAGTGGCCGTCGTGCGTATCCATCTTCATAATGCCTGCCGAGGCGCGCGATCTTTGTGAAAGGCTTGCGTCGCGCCCAGACTGCCCGCCCGAGGAGCTCAGGGCGCGGATTTCGCGCATCGACGAAGAGCTGGCGTTCGCCCCGTCGTACGACCACATTGTGGTGAACAGCTCGGTGGACCAGGCGGTCGCGGAGATCGCGGAGATCATCGCCCGGCACCGCGCGATGCGAGGCGCAACAGTGCAATCGTAGAGGCCCTTTCCCTAAGGGGCGATAAGCCTCCCAAGTGAGAGTGCAGAAGTGCTCCTGCACCTAGACCACCACGTTCTGCGGGCGCCCCTCGATGAACCTCTCGATGTTCTCAATGGTGGTCTCGAGAATCCTCATGGCTGCTTCCTTGCTGTTGAACGCGTTGTGCGGGGTCACCACCACGTCTTCGCGGCGCAGGAGCATCTGGTTGCGCACGAAAGTCCTGAGGACGTCCGCGGAGTACTCCTTCCGGAGCACGTACCCCTCCTCCATCATGAGTTCCTCGCCCTCGAGCACGTCCAGGCCGGCTCCGCGCAAGATCCCCTCGTCGAGCGCCCACAAGAGGGCCTCGGTGTCCACCAGCGCGCCGCGGGCAGTGTTTATGAGCAACGCCCCACGCTTGACCTTCGCCAGGGTGTCCCGGTTAATGATGTGGTGCGTGGACTCGTTGTAGGGAGCGTGCAACGAGATCACGTCGGACGAGGCGAGAAGCTCATCCAGGGGAACATATCTGAATCCCAGAATCTCTGCGATGAACCTGTCCCGTCTGACGTCATATGCCAGTGCCTCCATGCCGAACCCCCTGGCGATGCGAATGACGTGGAGCCCTATTCTGCCTGCGCCGATGACCCCGATGGTCTTGCCCTTGAGGTCGAACCCCTGTAGATCCTCTAAGGAAAAGTCCTGGCGGATCGTGCGCATGTATGCCTTGTGGATATTGCGGGCAAGCGACAGGATGAGGCCGAATGTGTGCTCTGCCACGGTGTTCTCCCCGTAGTATGGGACGTTTGTGACCGTGATCTCGCGCTTCTTGCATGCCTCGAGATCAATGTGGTCGAAACCCGTGGACCTTGTGGCAATGAGACGAAGCTGCGGCAGGGACGCGATGACATCCTGTGTCAGACGCGAGTATATGAAGACGCAAAGTCCCTCCGCGTCTTTGAAGCTGTGCCGCTCAACCTCCTGCACGGTATCGGCGAAGAAAAACGGCTCGACATCTCGGAGACGGGTGCGGAACCTGTCTTTCTCCCATTTTTCTACTTCAAAAAAAGCGACCTTCATGCGTGTATTTTGCCACGCCCACTTGCGCTCATTCATAGTTCCGTGGCATAATGGAAGTTGAAAAGTTCACACGGGAGCTCGCTAGGGGTGCTGCGAAAGCGGCTGAGAAGGCGCGTTTTGGCGTCTACCCTTCGAACCTGATCGGAAGACTCCGTCTGGGTAATACCAGCGTAGGGAAGCGGCTCGCAAGACCACATCTCGACGGCCGTGGACTCCGGACGACTCCGGGCGGGTTCCACGGCCGTCTCGCACCTCTTCGCGGCCGCCTCGCATCTCCTCGCGGCCATCTCGCATCTCCTGGCGAACCCGGGACACCACACAAGGAGGGTCCTCACATGAACGGCGTCGACTGGCGGATCGTGGTGGAGGCTGTGGCAGCCCTGGCGCTGCTTGTCGTCCTCATCAGGCTCACGAGGCCCCTGCAGGCGGGCCAGGGGCGCGGACCGGCCCAGGTCGTGACGGAGGTTGGCGTGGCCGTTGCGCTCGCGGCCGTGCTGAGCCTCATCAGGGTATTCAGAATGCCCCAGGGCGGGTCCATCTCCCTCGAGATGGTGCCCATCTTCTACGTGGCCCTGCGGAGAGGAGGCGGGACAGGCGTCCTGGCCGGGCTCGTCCTCGGCATGGTGAAACTTGTCCTGGAGCCGTACGTGGTGCACCCGCTTCAGTTTCTCATGGACTACCCGCTCGCGTTCGCAGCGCTGGGCCTCGCCGGGTTCTTCCCCGGGGCGCCGCTGGTGGGCGTGCTCGTGGGCGGTGCCGCGAGATTCCTTCTGCACGTTCTGTCCGGAGTGGTGTTCTTCGCAAGCTACGCTCCGGAGGGCTCAAACGTGTGGGTATACTCCCTGACCTACAACGCAACTTACATGGTGCCCGAAGTCGTAATCGCCATGCTCGTCATGCTGTTCCTGGGGGTCGGGTTCACACGCGGGAGAAGGCGACAGCCCCACGCACGCAGGGTGTAGGCGCAGGCACCCTTCCGGTGCTCCTCGACCTCCGCGACAGCCGCACGCAGGGTGCAGGTGCGTATGCAGGGTGTAGGTGCCGGTCCAGCTACGATCGGGCAGCTCCCTCGCGCGTAGCTGTGTAGTTTTCCATAGACAGGCTCAAGACCTGAGATCCCCGTGCGCCGTGGACAAGGCGATCTCGACCGCCTCCTGAGACTCGCGTACAACATCGGAATACGCTTCTTCGTCAAGAAGAAGGTCAAGAACTTTGAGCCTTACCCGCGCCTTTTCGAGGTAGCTTCGGGCAAGTGTCACGTTTTCCCCAGATCAAACACCTCCCCGGGTCGCAAGTCGGGTTTCAGAACCCAGTGCCACGAACCGCCGCTCTTGACCTTGCGAGCGCCCAACTCCCCCAGCCTGGCAGCAAGCCTGTCGAGGTGCCCCCGGAAGTACCCGGACCTGTCGTACAGTATGTGGGCGTCCTCAATCATGTCGAGGAACAGCAGGCTGCCGGACTCGACTTCTTCTTACCATTAGTCTCCAGCCGGTGCAAGCGCATTAACGGTGATAACAGTGGATAATCACCGGCAATGCCCATGGACGCCTTTCTCCGACGCAAGTCGGTATGCATACTGTGCAAATATGGGGCATAAGGACCAGTATGAAAAGGCATACTGATACCGGCCACTCGCGGGGAGCTGCCACGGCACAAGCGCCCCGTCAGCCGGCTGGAGTGCTCTTCCTGATGGCCATGCTTGAGCCGTTGGCTAGTAGCCACTCGCGTGTACTTAACCATGCACCAAAACACGATGGGAGGTACGACGTCATGGAGAGCGTGAGAGAGGTTGCAACGGTACAGGGTGACAGGGCGGAGGCCGCAATCGATGAAAGGGCCCCAGCGACGTCAGAGACCCCTGCCGCTAAAGTAGCAGGCGAGGTCGAAGTGGAAGTCGAAGTCGAAGCCGGCGAGCGCGAATACACCGCCCAGGGGAACGCCCCCGCCGCCCCCGATCCGGAGGTGGAAGGGGTCGTTCGCGCCCCAAAGCAGAGGCAGAGGAGGAGACGACACATCTTCACCGAGTATGAAGACAAGCTCCTGATGAAGGTGCTCGACAGGAGGCCGGGTGAAC
This sequence comes from Bacillota bacterium, assembly GCA_014360195.1. Classification (GTDB taxonomy): domain Bacteria; phylum Bacillota; class SHA-98; order UBA4971; family UBA4971; genus UBA6256. The sequence continues at coordinate 49,990 of JACIXY010000005.1, read as the reverse complement.
GAAAGAAGGAGCTGGAGCGCCTGGCGGGCCTCTTCGGAGTGCCGTACCTTACCTTACGGCACAGATTCTACACGGTCATCAAACGGAGGGCCTCCGAAGGGTCCGCAGGCACAGTCACCGAGGTGACGGAGCACGCCGAAGAAACGGTGACCGCCGGGCCGCCTCAGGGTCAGCAGATTGAGGAGAGCCAGGTCCGCCCGGCGCAGGACCCCATGGAGGAGCTCCTGACCCTTCCCGCCAGGGTGGAGCGCATCGAGAAGCGGCTTTCCGGGATGCTGGATCTCAAGGGTTTCATAGACCGCCTGATCGACATCAACAGGCAGCTCGACCGCGAACAGCAACTCCTTGAGGAACTCGCCCAGAAGGAGCGCGAAATCCAGCGTATGAGGGAGGAGATGCAGAAGAAGGTCCAGCGTATAAACGCGCGCGAGGAGGAGCTGAGCGACCTTTACAGCCAGCTCGAGACAACCCTCCACCAGTTCATGAACTTGTCATCCATAGACAAGCTGAAGGTGCTAGGAGATTTCACCGTCAAAGTCGAAACGGTCATTGACCGGTTCGGCAACGTCATCAGAAGGCGCCCTGTCGTCGTTCCCTAAGTGGGAGTGCAGAAATGCCCTCGACTCTTGGGAGGGGTTGGCAAAGCCGGAGGGACTAACGAACCCTCACCTAGAAGCCGGCGCGGCGCGGCGCAAGTTCACCGGGACGGCGATCCCGGCCCCGAGGAAATAGAGGTACGCCTCTTTGACAGGGCGTCCGTGGACGGCCTCGACGGCGGCGGTGTACACAGCGATCTGCCCTGCGTACGCCCGGGCCGCCGCATCTGGGTCGTACCGCGCCTGCGAGCCGGTCTTGAAATCGATCAGGACGAACCCGTCTCCCTCGTCGATGAGGCAGTCGATGATGCCCTGCACGACCACACGCTCGTGGCCGCCGATATGCACAGGGATCTCGGGGTAGAGCGCCCTCGCATCAATGCCGAGGTAGAAGGGGACCTCGCGACGGACGCGGTCTCTCGCCTTCACCACACGCCTGCCGAGCGGGTTTGCGAAGAACCGCGCAATGGCCGCAACGTCAACGGTCGCCGCAAGGGCAACGGTGAGGAGATCGCGTGTTACCATTTCGTCCACGTGCCTCCGAATGCCCGACTCATCCAGCCTGCCGCCGAGGTCAAGGTGCTGGAGCACGAGGTGCGTCGCCTGTCCGCGCTCGGCCGGCGTGACCTCGAACTCTTGCATGAACCGGGGCCGCTCCGAAAAGGTCGCAGGCGCCGGACGCACTTCGCTTGCGTCCTCCCGGCTGGGTTCGGCGTCGTCGCGACCGGGCTCGAACCTTCGCTTTATCTCCGACCAGGTCGCCTTGGCCGCGCGCCCGACTAGCGCCGCATACGGGTAGCTCCATTCGAGGTGCTCCTCGACCGCCCGTCTGAACTCAGGCGCGACCGCGCGACCGAGCGGTCTCGCCGAGGCTATCTCCTCCAGGACGACGAGGCCCGCCGCGACACGCCGACCACTCCGTGGCTGGACCACTTCAGGCACGTCACACGCGTTCCATACCCTGACCTCAAACCGGGCCGGATCATCGCGCACCGCCGTGTCCAGTGGCTCGCCATGCACCCCCGCAAGGGCACGGATATCCGAGCCGTTTCGGTGCCGCGCCACGGCGCTCGCCACCCAGTCGAGGAAGCCTCGGGCGGAAAGCAGGGCGTCGTCTGACAACTCCCAGCCTCGCCGAGAGATGCCCTCACACCAGCGAGCGGCCTGCTTTCCAAGGTCCGGCGCAGAGCCCACCAGGACGAGGCGCTCCTTTGCGCGGGTCATCGCTACATACAGGATGCGCATCTCCTCGGCGAGCGCATCCGACCTTGCTCTCTCCCTCGTGGCGCGGTGGGCGAGGGTCGGGTATTTCACCCTGCGGTTTGTATCGCAGAACACAGGCCCCAGCCCGGCATCAGAGTGGAAGAGCACGTCGCCGGTGAGGTCCCCTAGGTTGAAGTTCTTCCCAAGGTCGGTAACGAAAACCACAGGGAACTCCAGGCCCTTGCTCTTATGAATGCTCATGATCCTGACAACGTCTTCGGCCTCACCAAGCGCCCGCGCGGTGCCGAGATCGCCTTCGGCATCCCGCAGCCGGTCTATGAACCGCAGGAACCTGAACAGGCCCTGCCGCGCGAACCTGTCGAACTGCCGGGCACGCTCGTGGAGCGCCCGGAGGTTCGCCTGGCGCTGAGCCCCGCCGGGCATGCCGCCGACGTAGTCGAAGTAGCGAGTTTCGCGGTAGAGATGCCAGATGAGAGTTGATAGCGGGACCCTCCTGGCAAGGGTCCGCCAGCGGTCAAGGTCGCTAAGGAACCTCTGGACCCTCACGGGAAGATCATCTGGGCAAGCAGCCGGGCCGCCGCCAGCGGCTGAGCTGGCACCGGCAGCCGAGCTGGCGGCCTCGAGGGCCGCGTAGAAATCCCCGTCAGGTCTGCACATGCGGATGCGTGCGAGGTCGTCCGCGGTAAACCCGCATATCGGCGACCTCAGCACAGCGGCCAGGGGAATGTCCTGCATCGGGTTATCGATGACCTGGAGCAGCGAGAGCATGACCTCGACCTCGGTCGCCTCGAAGTAGCCCGTCCCAAGCTCGGCGTACGCCGGCACGTCGGCCTTCCTGAACACCTCGAGGAGCACATTCGCACGATGCCGTGTCGATCTCATGAGCACGACGATGTCCCGGTAAGACACCGGGCGGTACGCCTTCGATCTTCGATCCCACACCCGAAACTCCGGTCCGGGCCTCTCTGGGGAGCCCCTCACCATTCTTATGATTCGGCTTGCTATGAGGCGGCCCTCGAGCTCAAGGGCTTCCGCCTCCTCTTGCGTGGGCTCGCCTTCCTCTCCTTGCTCTTCTTCTCCCGTTTCCAGTCCTTCTGTTTCTCCTGTGTCCGTTCCCGCCTCTCCCGTCGAACCCCCACCTTCGTTCTCGCCATCGTTACAATCGGTGCGAGACTCGTGTGAATGGCTCTCCCCGGAGTTCCCCGACCCGCCTGGGGATTCGTCGCCGCCGCTCCCGTGTGTGATGCCGGCCTTCCTCTCGATGATGTGCACCTCGACGGGGGAGTCGGCCGCATCGGGGTTGTCCGGGTAGTCCGCGCCGTACACGAGCTCTGCGGGCTGGTCATACGCTATCCCGGCGACCCCTTGCGAGAACACCTGGCGGAAAACGAAGTTCACCGCGTCTATGATCGCCCTCCGGCTGCGGAAGTTCTTTGAGAGGTCGATCTTGCGCGAGGTGCTCGAGGGCGCGGTTGAATAAGCGTGATACCTCTCTGTGAAGAGGCGAGGCTCAGCCAGGCGGAACCCGTAGATGCTCTGCTTCACATCGCCGACCACGAAGGTGTTGTCGCCGCGCGATGCAAGGGTGAGAATGGCATCCTGCACCGGATTGATGTCCTGATACTCGTCCACAAGCACCTCTTCGTATCGCTCCGCAAGCTCGCGCGCGATGTCCGAACGCTCAAACCGGCCGCTTTCCTCGTTCCAGGTTCCAAGCGCCTGGAGGCACAGGTGCTCAAGGTCCGAAAAGTCGACGAGCCCCCGCGCGCGCTTCGCCTCGGCGTAGCGGTGCGAGAACGCCCTTACGATCCTTACCAGCTCCTGCATGAGCGGGGCAACCCCACGGAGGTCCGCAACAAGGTCCTCCGGCAGGCGCGAGAAGCACGTATCCCTTATGCCGTAAACCAGCTTCTTCGCATCGTCGCGAAACTCCCTTACTCTCTTCTTGACCGCGTCGTTGCAAGTCCCGGCCTTTACCCCCGGAAGTTTCCCGAAGGCAACTCCGGACATGTTCCCATGGAGCCTGGCAAAGTCACCCTGTCTCGCTGCCTCCAGCATGCGCGAGCACGCCCAGATGTCCTCCTGCAGCGTGGCGACGTATGCGCCCGGCCCGCCCGGCGTGCCCGCAAGCTCAAGGGCCTGGCTCAAAAGACGATGGGCCCTTGCAAGGTCCCGCGCAATAGCATCGAGGACTATCTTGGTCCATGGCAGGTCGTTTATGGACGTTCCAGGCGCAATGTCGAACGCTCCCGCGATCTGCTCGAACCACGCATCAGGCCTGGGCCGGCCGCGAGAATGGTCGTAGATGCTGATCACGAGGTCCCGAAGCGCCTCGTCCCCCCGCTCTCCCCCGTACGCATCCACGAGGTCGATGAACCTCCCGCCCCCCGAGTCGGCGTAACACGCCTCGAAGAGGTCGTCCGCAACCTCGAGGCGCAGGAGGGCGGCCTCCACCTCGTCCATGACGCGAAAAGCAGGATCGATGTCCAGCCGGTAGAAGTGCTGGCGCACGATCTTGTGGCAGAACGAGTGGATCGTGGATATGTCCGCCTTTCTGACAAGGGTAAGCTGCCGGGCGAGCCTGGTGTCGTCGCTCCCCGAACCTCTCGTGAGCAGGTCGTCCAGGGCCGAGGCTATTCGTTCCCGCATCTCTGCCGCCGCAGCGTCGGTGAATGTGACCACGAGGAGCCTGTCGATGTCCACGGGGTGCGCAGGGTCGGTGATGAGACCGATTACCCGCTCCACCAGGACCGAGGTCTTGCCGGCACCTGCGGCCGCGGACACCAGGAGATTGCACCCTCTCGCGCTTATGGCTTCCCGCTGCTCCGGGGTCCACATGGCCCCCTTCGGGGTGGACTTCCCCCCGGCCACCGTGGTCATGACACGCTCCCCCCAGAAAGCTCCTTCTCAACCGCCGCCCAAAACTCGTCGTTCTTCAAGTTCGTGATGGTCCGGTACTCGTTGCCGGGCAGCAGGATGTCGAAACCGCAAACAGGCTTGAAGCTGCACCACTGGCAGGCCCTGAATTTGCCGCGCCTGTACGGTCTCGGCGCGACCTCGCCCGCAACGATCCTCGATGAGAGCTCCCTGATCTTGTCCAGGAGGAACCTGCGAAGGACGCGATACCTGTCGCGGTCAATCACGCTGTTTCCGGAACTTTTCGCGACTTCTCCCTTCTTCGTGAGGCGAGCCGGGACGATGTCGGACGCGTCCTGGTCCTGGGCTTTCGAATCCATGAGCCTCACCACGCCTGCGTCGCCGACGATGACCCCGGTCATCTTGAGCAGGCGTCTTCTCTTGTTCTCCAGGGCTTCATCGTCCATGGGGCCTGGCGAGCTAACAATAGGGTCGGTCGCAGGGAAGTAGAAAGCCCCGGCCGGCTCGGCGGGCGCGCCAGCCAGCCTGCCTGAGTGCTCCTCGACAACGGCGAGGTACACGAGGAGCTGAAGGGCGAGGCCGTAATAGACATCGGATAGATTCAGGGAGCGTCGGCTGCTCTTGTAATCGATCACACGCAGGTATGAGATGTCCCCGGCCTTCGCCATGTCCACCCTGTCGATCCGCCCGACAAGCTCGAGACGCCGGCCGCCATCGATCTGCAGCTCAAGGCCGGGAAGGTCGTCGCCCACACCGTACCCTCGACCGAAGGCCACCTCGCGGCGGACGGACCTGAACTCGCTGCGGCTCGCATGTTCCTTCAGCACTGCGGCGCAGCGCCTCAGAATTCGAGTGAGCACTCGCTCAATGTATTGATATCTCGCCGAGGACCGCAGTATCTCGTTCTGGAGGCGGGGGGCAAGCTCGTCCACGATCTTCGTGACCCTGGCATCTATCTCGTCATCCTCCATGCTTGCGAGCGCACGCTCGTCCCCCAGGTCATCGACGAGCTTGCGAAGGGCCTCGTGGATGAAAGTCCCCATGCCGGGCGGCTCGAGGCGGAAGAGCTCACGCTCGGCAAGGCCCAGGGTATTCCCGGCGAAGTGGGCGAACGGGCAACGCGCAAAGCTCTCGAGCCGCGAGACGCTGGTCCTGATGGGATTCGGGTAGAGGGCGCGCGCCGTGGCCTCCTGTAGCCTCTCAACCTGGTTCGTGAACGCGAGGCTTTTCAGCACGCACGACGCCCGCAGCCGGCGTTCAGGATCCTCCACGAGCCACTCGTAGAGGTCCAGCCAGAAAAGGCCCTGCCCTTCGGCACCCCCCGAGCTGGGGCTGGTGAGGCTGGCACGGAAATGGCGGACGAGCATGGCCGCTGCCCTCGCCTCGGACGTGATGGCGTCGAGTGCTTCCTCTGGCGAGGACGGGATCTCGTCACCCGCGAATTCCTCGACGAGTTTCGGGAACACCGCCTTGAGCTGCGCTCTGACCGGCGATGGCCGGAGCGCGCGCCCCTCGCCGTCCGCCATCGGGTAGCTCACCCACAGATATTCCCGAGCCCTCGTGAGGGCGACGTACACGTTGTATTGCTCGTGAAACTGCGCGACGCGGCTGGTCGGCGCGAGCACGAGCCCCCTTTCTTCGAGTATTTCTCGCTCGTAGTCGGAGAAAATGGTTTCCTCGATCACCCGCCGGGGGAAGGCATCGTACGTGGCCCCAAGCACGAAGGCCGCCCGGAGGCCCGGGTGCCTCGACCTCTCCACGGACCCGACGATGACCTGGTCGAGCGCAGGCGGGATGAGGCCGAGCGTCATTCCTTCAAGCCCCGCCTCCATGAGCTCGCGGAAGCCCGGAGCGTCGGTCATCTCTTCGCCGAGGGCCTCGACCACCTCGTCGAGCAGGCCGATCACGGCGTTCCATACCTGCTGGTGCTCGCGGGCAGCCTCGATGTCGCCCGATCCCATCGCCTCCTGCGCCCACTCCTCCAGGCGCTTGCGCACATCGAGGTCGGCGAGAAGCTCAAAGAGGGCTCTTGCCATGTCGCGCACGGGCTTTGCGCCCCTCACTGTGCCCTTCACTGTGCCTTCCACAGCACCTCCCCCAGCATCCCCCACGACCTTGCGATAGAACGCGCCCAGCGCGGAGGTGGCCTTCGAGCGCGCCCCAGTGATGACGCGCGTCATCTCCTCATCCTCTGGTCGGAGAGCGGCCTCCTCCGCGACATCCTCAAGGCCGAAGGTGCGCCGGTACTCCCACGGTTCGCTTTCGAGCCATCGCCTGCCCCGGATGCCGCGGGCGAGCACGAAGTTCTCAAGGAGGTCCACCTCGCGGCGGGAGATCGGAACAAGGTCCGTCTTGAGGTAGCGGAACACCGGATCGTAAGCCCAGTCCTCGCACACGACGTCGAGGGCCGATCTCACGAGTTCGATGAGGGGGTGATGGCCCACCGGACGTCGGCGGTCGATGAAGAACGGTATGCGGTGGTCTTTGAAGATCGGCTGGATAAGGTCGTGGTAGGTCTCGAGATCGGCCACTATCACGCCGATGTCCCGGAACCTCATGCCTTCCTCGCGGGCGAGCCTCAGGATCTCCCGCGCGGCGGCTTCTACCTCGGCGCGCGGGTTCGCTGCGGCCACGAGGCGCACCCCATCGGGCTCCCCGTCGAAAGGTGACGGTCGCCTGGACCCAAACTCGCGTTCCAGATGGTGCAGGGGCGCTGAGCGCGTCCCGGTCCCGGCGCCGCCGGGCACCCTGGCGGCGCCACCGGCTACCCTCGTGCTCGTGGTGCCACCGGACACCCTTCCCGCGCTGCCGGGCACCCTGGCATCCGCCGCCGGAAGGATGACCGGAGGCTCTATTTCCACGCCCAGCCTACGTGCGAGGGCGGTCAGGTTATCGTATGTCTCCCTCGTTGGACGGAAGAGGTCCGTGTCCCGGAGAGGGCGGCCAAGGGCGTTCGGGTCGAGGCATAGCGCGACGCTCACGCGGCTTGCCGCGGAGAAGAGCGCCTCCAGGACGGAGTACTCCTGAGGCGTGAAGCCGCGGAACCCGTCCACCCAGATCAAGGCGCCTTTCGTCAACGTGGAGTGGGCGATCTTCGTGGCAGCAAGCGAGAGATGGTCGTCGGGGTCCTGAAACTTGTCGCCAAGGTACTCCCTGTAAGCCCGCGCAATCAGCGCAAGGTCGCGCAGCTTGAGAGCAAGGGCCGTCTTGCCAAAGCCTGCCTGTTCAAGGTCAGCAACCTTGGCCTCAAGGTCCTCGGGGCCAACGCGGTACATCGCAAGTTCCCTGAGGGTCTCAGCAAGGCACTCTGCGAACCCATATTTCTCGGACCCCTTCACGAAGATGGAGAGCTCGCTGGACTTCTGCAGCACGAGCGAACGCAGGACCATAAGCTTGCCCAGTTCGCCGATGTCGCGGCGCGCCCCGCCCCCGAGCTCCTGGAGCAGGCGGCCGGCAAGCCGCTTGAAGCTGAGCACCTGCGCTCTCATGAAGCCTGGGAGGTCGGGGGTGTTCACGAGGGCGTGTTCCACCTGGAAGGTGGCCTGCTCTGGGACCAGAAGGATGATGGGAGGGCCGCATGGGTCCTCGCGAAGGGCGCTGCGGACCTCATTCAAGCACAGCGTGGTCTTTCCCGTTCCCGCACGCCCCATGATGAATCTGATGCTCACACGCCGCACCCCGCCTCCGGTGTCCTTCGCTCCCGGCCTCCTTGCCTGCCCGCCTCGGATGGCGCCTGCCCGGGCGATGCCTGGAAGAGGCCACCGAGATTGCCACCTGGTATTATGTTTTCCTTGCCGCACTTGAAAATCCTGCACCTCCCTGGGACCACACCTTCTCTCCTGACTTACCCTTGACGAGCGGCGATCATTGCGTCATTCTGATTCTGTGAGCGTGGCATCTGCCACCCCGATCGGCCTCGAGCGAGTCAGGACTGTCCTCTTGGCGCGGCACGGGCGCAAGCCCACACAAGCGCCTAAGTGAAGGTGCAGAAACGCTCCCGACTTTTGGAGGGGTTGCCGGTGTTGCACTCTCTCCCTGAGTCACCAGCAACCCAGCGACTACCTTGAGAGTAGCCTTCGGTTGCCGTTTTCATCTTCTCGGTGGTGGCGGCAGGCCGCCATGGACGACTACTGGGTGCTTCACCCCAAGGGTCTCGTGCGGCTGCGCGCGGTCGAAGCGGCAGACCAGACGCTGGAGGCCTTGCGAGCCGATGGCTTCGCCGAGACCGTGATAGTGGTGCAGCGCGGCGTGAAGCACCCGCAAGAGTGGTCCACCCACTACGGGCGCTGGCTCATGCTGGGGGAACGCGATGGTCCCCGCAAGAACAACGGCCTGGTCTTCCTCATCGTCCCTGACGCTCGCCCCGAGGCTGGGCGGGTCTGGTACAGTGTCGGGCGGGGCTTGCCGCGTCTCACCTCGTCCGACCTCGGGCCGCTCATCGAGGAGGCAGCGTCTTACGCGAACGCAGGTGACCTCGACGGGGCCGTGGTGTCCATTGCAAGGAACATCGATGACATCCTTCGCAGGATCTATGGGGAGGGAGAGCGTTGAGAAAGGGATGTCTCTTTGGAATCGTGGGTTTGATCATCGTGGGCCTGGTGGTGCTTGCGGCGTTCTCGTGGGTCATGGGGATTCAGCGCGACATGGTCAGGCTCCAGCAGAGCGTGCTCGCGCAGGAGGGGCGGTACGGCGCGGCACTCGAGACCCTGAGCGAGAAGATCAAGGGGATCTGGGCGATAGAGAAGGACTTCCTGGAGCACGAGAAAGACACTCTAACTGACGTCATAAGGGCCCGCGCCGAGGCGCTGGACCGCGCGGGACAGGAGTTCGCGGCAGCAACGGTTGAGGGAGACCCGCAGAAGACCATCGAGGCCGCGACACGCTTCCGCGAGGCCGCGGAGGGTCTCGCGCTCTCGGTCAACGTGAACGCCCTGCGCGAAGCATACCCACAACTCTTCTCGCCGCCCATAGTGCAGCAGACCATGCGAGGCCTGGAGGAGGCGGTGAACGAGATCCGCACCGCGCTTGACGACTGGCAGGTGGCCATCAGGAACTACAACACCTTCAGGTCGCAGTGGCCGCAAAGCTTCGTCGGCGGGTTGCTGAACTTCCCGGCCTCGTACGACTACTATAAGGCCGAGAAGGCGAAGCTCAACATGGAGGATCTGATGCCCAAGGGCTAATCCGGGCTGATCCGCCACCCATTCGGCACAGGTTCGTGACGTGCGGAACGGAAGGAGCTTCACGGGTGACGTATGTCACCAGTTCCCAGGCATGCGTGACGTTGAGACGAGATATGGATCTCACCAGTGATGTACGCCACCCGACAGCCCTCAGTGATGACGTGGGAAACGCTTGGCGAAGAACCCGTGACCTACGTCAACTGCGAGCTCAACCGACGGTAATGGCATGAGATCCATACGTAACAGGATAGCACTGGAAAAACGGCTAGAAAAACAGGCCGGAGGCCGCCCCCGCGGCGACAGCAACGAGCGCCACTATGACAACGATGCCCACGACGAGGGCAATAGGGACGAGTGCAGCGGCGACGTATGTCCCGATGGCCGCCCCGGTGGGCATCGCGTGCGCTTCCCTAAGAGCGATCACGCTGAGGGCGACAACCCATAGCGCGAGTCCCACCGATGCCGCGATGGTGAGGCCCATCACCGCCGGCCCGCCGACCCGTCCGAGCACCATGAGGGGAAAGGACAATATCATCGGGAACTGCGCGAACCCGATCGCTGAAAGGAGCCCTGCGAAAGTTCCTTTGCCGCCGAAGACAAGTGCCGCCAGGTGCAGGATCCCTGTGCCTATGACGTAACCAATAACCGAGAGGATGACCCCTCCGGAGAGCAACGCGCGTAGGACCGCCTCCAGCTGGACCCGCCCAAGGGCATCGAAGCTCGCCTGTGACAGACCGGCCGTGGACGAAAGCGCCGCTATCCCGATGATCACACCGAGCGCCCACCCTACCGGCTTCCTCTCAGCCACAGCGCGAAGAGCCGCGGACGGGCCGACTATGACCCCGTACAGCCAGTCGAAGACTCCCTCCGACATACCCATCCTCCTCTCGTGCAATCACCGACAACCCCTCTCAAGGGTCGCGAGCACTCATACACTCCCACTTAGTAGCGCAGCTCCGGCGCGGGCTCCTCGCGCAGCCGCAAGAGAAGGCGCTCCTCCGAGCTGAGGGTCAGGTTCTTCACGAAGCCTCGCACCTCGCCGAGGAAGTTCCAGAAGTCAACAAAGAAAATAGGCGACGGCACTTCGTACACGACCGGCGATTCCACGCCTGCAAGCTCCGCGGCGGCGGCCACCGCATCGTCGAGATCGCCCACGGCATCGACGAGCCCAAGCTCCACCGCCTGGCTCCCCAAGAAGAGCTCCCCGGTGGCAAGCTCCCGCACCCTCTCGACAGTCAAGCCCCGGTGGGTGGCCACGTACGTCACGAACTGCTCGTACGCGGCGTCTGATAACCTCTGAACCAGCTCGCGCTCTTCTGGAGTAAGGGTGCGCTGGTACATGTCCTTGTGCCGGCCGGACTTTATGACCTGATCCTTGATGCCTAGCTTGTCGTACAGTCCGTGCAGGTCCATGATGCTCATGATGACGCCGATGGAGCCGGTCATAGTGCCCGGCATCGCAAGGATGCGGTCGGCAGGGGCCGATATGTAGTAGCCGCCAGAGGCCGCGATGTCGCCCATGGACACGACAACCGGCTTGGAGAACTTCTCGATCATTCCGGCTATGGCCTGGGATGCGGCCACCGAACCGCCGGGGCTGTCTATCCTGAGGACAGCCGCTTTGACTGAGGGATCAGCCTCCAGCTTCTCCAGGTATCTGGCCACCAGCCGGGGAGTTATGGTCCCTGTGGTCGACATCGAGGGACGCCCCTCGGCGATGGGCCCCTGGAGATAGGCCACCGCGATTCTGTTGCCGGGCGGGCCCAGGCGGCCGCGTGCGGCGAACCCCTCGTCGGAAGGCGGCCCCATGTGAAGGAGCACGCCCACGGAAACAATGGCCAGCCCGACGACGCCGAGGACCACAACCTTCTTTCTCACCGCGTCTCCACCCCCTGCCGCTTGCCCGGCCCCGTGTGCGCTTTCCCTGCGACCACGAGCAGACGGAGGGCCGTGCGCCCCTTCTCACCATATTCGCACGGCCGCACCAGTATGTTTCGATAACATCACTCAGGCTCCTTCCGCAGTCGCAGCACTTCAAAGCCAGCAGGGACTCCCAAGCGGGGCCTCCAGGGACTCCCGAGGTCAACCGGCAGCAGGCTAAGTGAGGGTGCAAAAACCCTCCCGGCCTCACTTAGCCCCCAATAGCCGCACCAGCCTGCGTCAGCCTGGGCCCAGCGGCCTTGACGGCGTCAGGTACGTCATCGAAACACGCGAAGTTCTCGACGAACCTTCGGGCAAGCGCCGCCGCCTGCTCGTCGTAGGCGCGCGGGTCAGCCCAGGTGGCGCGGGGCTTCATGATCTCAGACGGCACCCCCGGGCATGCCTCGGGGACCATAAAACCGAAAACCGGGTCCGGGGCGGCAGGTATGTCGTTGAGCTTGCCGCTAAGGACGGCCGACACGATCGCTCGCGTGTCGCGGATTCTGATCCGGCTGCCGACACCGTAAGGCCCTCCGATCCAGCCGGTGTTGACAAGATACACAGGCACATCGTGCGCCTCGATCTTCTGTCCCAACAGCCGCGAATACACCACCGGCGGGCGCGGCAGGAACGGGGCGGCAAAACACGTCGAGAACGTGGCCTGGGGGGTGGTGACGGCACGCTCTGTCCCTGCCAGCTTGCTCGTGTAGCCCGACAGGAAATGGTACATAGCTTGCTCTTTCGTCAGCCTGGCGACCGGGGGCAGCACTCCGAACGCATCGGCCGCAAGGAAGATGATCACGCTGGGATGCCCGCCAAGGCCACATGTCACCGCGCCCGGGATGAAGCTTACAGGAAAGCCCGCCCTGGTGTTCTCGGTCAGCGCGTCGCTGTCGAAGTCCGGCCTGCGGGTATCCGGGTCCACAACCACATTCTCGAGAACCGTCCCGAAACGGATGGCTTGGTAGATGAGTGGCTCGCTCTCCGGCGAAAGCCTGATGCACTTCGCGTAGCATCCGCCCTCGATGTTGAAAACACCCCTCGCGGACCAGCCGTGTTCGTCGTCGCCGATGAGGCGACGGGCCGGATCTGCAGAAAGCGTCGTCTTGCCTGTGCCGGAGAGGCCGAAGAAGAGCGCGACATCGCCCGTTGGGCCGATGTTGGCGGAGCAATGCATTGGAAAGACGCCGCGGCGGGGCAGGAGGAAGTTCATCACGCTGAAGACCGACTTCTTTATCTCACCGGCATAGTAGGTCCCGCCGATGAGGATGAGCCTGCGTGCAAAGCTTATGAGAATGAACGCTTCAGACCTCGTGCCGTCACGCTCGGGCAAGGCCTTGAACCCCGGAGCAGAGATCACCGTGAACTCGGGCTCGTGCGCGTGAAGCTCGTCCGGGGTCGCATGGAGAAACACCTGCTGCGCGAAAGCGTTTTGCCAGGCAAGCTCGGTGACGACGCGGATTGGCAGCCGGTACTCAGGGTCGGCGCCCGCGAACCCGTCAAACACGAAGATCTCCCTATCCTTCAAGTACCTTGTGACGCGATAGTAGAGCCTGTCGAAGGCAGCCTGTGGAAATGGCCTGTTCACTGGGCCCCACCATATCTCCTCCTGTATGCCGGGCTCGTCCACGATGAATCTGTCGTCGGGAGACCGGCCCGTGTACCTGCCGCCCGCCACGTTGAACGCGCCCATGCTCGTGAGCACGCCCTCTCTGCGTGCGACAGCAATCTCAATGAGCCTGGGGACACTGAGGTTGTAGTGGGCCGCGCGCACTCCCGCGAGCGCTGCCACATTTCCTCCGAGAACGTCGCTCGGTGTCCCCGAGTCTGCTCCGCATCTCTCGTCCTTCTCTGGCTGCCACGCACTATGTGCTACTGCCTCGTATGCCACTTCGTAGCGCCCCTCCTTGTCGAGACCCCGCCGATCTTGGCAAAAAAGAAAGCACCTTCCCCCCTGTGAGATAGCGCTCCACCGGGCGCTCAAGGGAAAGGCGCCCGGTGACAGTCCTGCACCTGTTAGGCGCAGGCCCAGCCCCGTGCCCCTGGCCTGGCGCGGGACTTCGGCGGCGGCCCCTTTCGGCATCCCTCAGAGATGCCCTTCTCCGAATACCTACTCATGGCGCGCCGCACCTCTACCTCACCTCCTGCGGGGAGATGAGGTGACTCCTTCGTTTTCTGGCTTGCCAGCCCTGCATTTTTTCTCAGTATATTGGATGCTTCCTCGCCTGTCAACCACGGCCTGCAACGGATTGCGGCCGTAGATCGTAGCCCTCCTTGGCTCGGAAGGTCTTGTCATCGCGGACCCGCGTACGGCGGTTTGCACGTAGTCGGCAGCCGCGCTCGGCTGCGATCGCGGACAGAACGCGAGGCGTATGTTAACGCACAGTGTATGTTCATGCACACGCGCACGGAGCGGAGCTCGCGCGAGGACGTGAACACAGACGTGCGTAAAGTCGCGGCTGCGGCTGCGGCTGCTGGCACAGCCAAGCCTGTGGCCGTGGACGCAGATGTGAGTAGGCAGGTATGAATACAGGCGTAAGCACGGACGCGAGGGCGAACGCGGGCGCGGAGATGACCGGATATGGCTGTGAGCGAGAAAGTGGGCGTGACCGCGAACGTGGACGTCCGGACGTCCAGCGCTTCCCACGTTGCCCGAAACACGTGCTCCCAGAAGACAACGCTCAGCCAGGATGCCTTCAGCCCACAAGCCGTCCAACCAGCTCTTTGAGGAACCATTCTACGTCGCTCACGATGCCGACGGCCTGCAGGCTTCCCCTGTCTGCCAGCTTGGTTACGGTGGCAGGATTGATGTCCACACACACGGTCTTGACCCGGCTCGGGAGCAGATTCCCGGTGGCAATGGAATGGAGCATCGTGGCCAACATGAGTGCAAGCTCGACATCCTTGATCTTCAGGCGCATCTCGTCCTGGGCCTTCACCGTGTCGGTGATGACGTCGGGGAGGGGGCCGTCGTCGCGGACGGAGCCCGCAAGCACGTAGTCCACACCGTGCGTGATGCAAGCATACATGACCCCCTTCCTGAGCGCCCCCGCCTCCACAGCGGCGCGAAGCCCGCCCAGCCTGCGTATGGTGTTGATGGCGCGCAGGTGGTGCGCGTGGCCCTCAGAAGCCGCCGCGCCATTCTCAAGGTAAACGCCCAGAGACGTGCCGTACAGCGCCCACTCGACATCGTGGACCGCCACAGCGTTGCCCGCGAACAACACATTCACATATCCCGCCTCGATGAGCGCACAGAGATGCTTGCCCGCCCCCGTGTGGATGACAGCCGGGCCAGCCACGGCGAGGATTTTCTTGCCGCGCGCCCTGACATCCCTCATGGTCCTGGCGATCTCCTCGACCACGAGGGCTTTGGGCCTCTCGCTCGACACCGGGCTTCCCATGAAGCTGAACACCTCGCGGTGCCTCGGCCTCTCCAGCGGAACGACCCTGACCCCCGTTCGTCCGATCACTACCAGGTCGCCTTTCTTGACGCGGTGGATCGGCACGCAACGCGCCGTCGGAGGAGTGCATGACCGGTCAACCACGATGCCGCAATCCATCTCGATGTCGCGCACAGGGATCCACGACCCTGCCACTCGCACGAAGGTGTCGAGGTTCGTAGTGGAATAGAAACCTTCGGGGAAGACGCCGTCCTGCTCCGCCGCTTCCAGAGTCACTTCGTCTTGGTCGACGACGGTCGCACCGAGGCCCTGCACCTCTTCGACGATGGCGTCCAGTGCCTGCGGCGTCGGCGCCTTGATCTCGATCCTTGCGTAGCTCGTGTCCAGCTTGGTTCTGCCGACCCTGATCTCCTCGATGTGGAAGTCTCCGCCCAGGTCCATGATGGCGTCCATCACCCTGGGGAGGATCCGGGAGTCAATGATGTGACCTGATAGTTCGATCATTGCGCTGACCATTGCTGCCGCCCTCCATATGGTTTGCAACCAGCTTACCGTGCGCCGCAGGGGATGTCAATAGTGATGTGGGCGGCTATCTGGGCGGTTGTATCGAGAAGGCGCTGTGAAGATACGTTTGCAGGGTTGTCAAGACAGGTTAGCAGACTTGAACCTGCCGCAGCCCGCCGCAAAGAGCACGATGGCCAGACCAACGGTAACGGCCCAGGTCCCAGAAGCTCCGGGCGCTGAACTCCCCATTGCAAAAGACAAAGTATCTCGCCCTCGGCGAGACGGAGGTTGACATCGTCGCACGGGCATTGTAGCGTATATTGACCGGGTGGTCAATCGTCGTTGAACCGCGCCTGGCAGCCGACGCGCTGTGAGAAGGGTCGCTGTCGCAGGCATTGCGGACCACGAGACCGGCGGCACCTCAGGAAGGCGGGCCCGTCCGTCGAAAACCGGGCACCCTAAATGAATAATGAGCTGCCGCCATGCGTGCCTCATGGTATAATTGGTTTGAGGTGATGTGGATGTCTACCAAGGACCTGGTCCTGGAGCTGATAAAGTCCATGCCTGAGACAGTCACGCTTGAAGATATAATGGCCGAGCTGTACTTCAGGCTAAAGGTCGATTCCGGACTGAAGGACCTCGATGCCGACCGTTTCCTCGAACACGCCGAGGTAAAACGGAGGCTGAGCAGATGGCTCTCATAAGGTGGTCACCCCGCGCGGCTGTCGATCTTGAGAACATCTGCGAGTACGTCGCCAAGGACTCCGAACACTATGCAAAAGTACTAGCGCAAGGAATCATGGAGACAGTTGAAACACTCGGAGATTTCCCGTTGTCCGGACGGGTTGTACCAGAGTACAACGTGAGAGAGCTTAGAGAGCGGATATTCCAGAACTTCCGCATAGTCTATCGACTACGCTCCAAGGACAACACAGAGATCGTGGAAATCGTGGCAATATGCCATGGCGCGATGCTTCTGCCCAAGTTGTAACCAGCACCCCATTCCGCGAGTCTGACAGGGTATCGGACTGGGCGCCTTGCCCCCGATGATGCCCGACACCCCAGGGTAAGAGAGCAGGTCTCGTGGAATCCCTGGTGAGGCATGGGGCACCTTCTCGGAGGGACTGTTCAGTTATTAGCCAGCTTCGTTCGCGAGTGTCGAGGAGCGGCCGCACAACGACCATGACGAGGGCAACGGCGCCAAGGCCTGATTACCTGCAAGAATCCTGGAGATCGCCCGTGGCCACCAGAGAAGCGCCGGTCCCGAGGATGTCGCGGACCACCACGTCGCCGGCTTTCACAGGCGGGCTGATGCACTCCTCAGCCAGAAGTCTCGCGGCTTCAAGAAGGAAGCGCTTCGGAATCGGCCGGTCGGTCTTCACAGGAAGGAGCGGATGATCAGGACACGTTGTGCGCACAGTGGACGTCAAGACCCGTCTTGGGTCGTGGCGCTCGAGGAGCGCGTATTCGCGCCCCCGGTCGCACTTGTTGCCCTTTACCTCGTCGGCGCCTGAAACCGTGACCTCACACCCCACGGGGCACACTATACAAGTCACTGTAAACTCACTGGAGGTGTTGCTCACCCAGAATCACACCCTCCCGCCCACGCGCCCTTTGTCCGCCTGCCATAGATAGCCAAGCCCAATAGAGTCGGCGAGTCCACACCACTGCGCCACCACCAGGATGCGCTACTGGTCCACCATTGATACCGTAACCACGGCGCCGCGCTCGGATGGGAACACCCGCCTGTCCACGCTCACCTGGAGCATCTCACCGGGCCGGACTCTTTCCTTCCTCTGCCGCCGCAGCACCTTCCCGGCAGCCGACACCTCCAGCACCACGTCTTCCGCAGGCCTGCTGGGCCTTAGGGACATGGTGAGTGTCCTTCCGCCCCCGCTGCGCTCGCCGCCCTGCACAAAGCGCTGAGGGACCACGTATCGCACGTTCAGCCCCGGGCGAATCTCGCCCAGCGTGCGGCGGGACTCGTCCCCCGCACCTGCACCTGCACCTGCACCTGCAACCGCACCCGTGCCCGCACCTGCACCCGCGCCCGCACCAGCACCCGCGCGGCCTGCCGCCCTCGCTGCGGCCGCAGCGCCTGCCACCATGCCGTCCTCGGTAACGTGGTCCACAAGGTCATGAACGTGCACCACGTTACCGCAGGCGAAGATGCCGGGGACGCTCGTCTCCATCTCGTCGGTGACGATGGGGCCCCCGGTGGCAGGATCGAGCTCGATGCCACACGCCGCCGAAAGCTCGTTTTCAGGAATGAGGCCGACCGAGAGGAGCAGCGTATCGCATGGGATGAACCACTCCTTCTCAGCGATAGGCACCCACGCATCATCAACAGGGGCGACGCTCACTCCCTCCAGCCTGTCGCGGCCGTGGATCCTGGAGACGGTGTGCCCGAGGTACAGCGGGATGTGGAAGTCGCGAAGGCACTGCTGTATGTTCCGGGCAAGGCCACCCGGGTAGGTCATGATCTCCACAACCGCCTCGACCTTCACCCCTTCGAGGGTGAGCCTCCGCGCCATGATGAGGCCCACGTCGCCCGACCCCAGGATGACCGCCCGCCGCCCTGGCAAGACGCCCTCGATGTTCACGAGTCGCTGGGCCGTGCCGGCCGTGAAGATCCCCGCCGGCCGCGTGCCCGGGATGGCAAGCGCCCCACGCGGCCTCTCGCGGCACCCCATCGCGAGGACGATTGCTCCGCACTCGACAGTGACAAGACCTTCGTGAGGCGACAGTGCGAGCACGCAAAGTTGCAGCGAAGAAGTCCCAGTCCCGGTTTCGGGCTCGGGGGCACGTCCCTTTCCGCGCCCGGACGCGATCTCGAGGACCATCGTCTCAAGCATGGACTCGACCCCTACGTCCCGCGTCTGCCTGACGAACCGTCCGGCGTACTCGGGGCCGGTGAGTTCTTCGCCGAACCACTTCACCCCGAATCCCGTGTGTATGCACTGCGGGAGTATGCCGCCCAGGCGCACATCCCGCTCGATGATGAGCACCCGTCCCGCCCCTGCCTGCTTCGCGGCCACGGCCGCGGCGAGGCCTGCGGGGCCCCCGCCGATGACGGCCACGTCAGCGCGCACATGCTTTCCTGCTGATTCCAACGAACCTACCTCCCTGTTGTCGGCGCGGCCTGGAACCCGGTCTCGGTTCCACCGGCACGCCGGACTCGGGTTCCGCGTGCGACCTTGCCGTCGGCCCCGGGCCCGGCTCCGCCCGGACTCCCCGTCCCAGCCTTGATGGCGGCCCTGACGCCAATCCCGTTTGTGCTACAAGCCTCAGCTTCGGCTTCAGCTTCAGCTTCAGCTTCAGCCTGAACACCAACCTCAGCCCGGCCCGCGCGTAGCAACGCCTTGGCCGGGTGTGGCGCGATCACCGAGCCCGGGCCTCGCTTTGTGACCTGCTCAACGGGGATTCCTAGTTCCCGACTAAGGATCTTCATCACCCTGGGCAGGCAGAACCCGCCCTGGCACCTTCCCATCCCGGCGCGCGTCCGGAGCTTGACCCCGTCCACCGTCCTCGCGCCCCTGCGGATCGCGTCCACCACCTCGGCCTCCGTAACCGTCTCGCACCTGCACACGATGCGCCCGAACGCCGGATCCGACGCCACAAGACGCGCCTGCTCCGACCGGGAGAGGTGCGCGAACCGCACGGGAGCAGGGCGAACAGGGTTGAACGCGCGCCGCGCCCGCATCTCGAGCCCTTCTTCCCGCAAGATCTCCGCGACCATCCGTGCGATGGCAGGTGCCGCAGTGAGGCCGGGCGACTCTATCCCTGCCACGTGGACCAAGCCTCTCGCCACCCGGGACGGCCTTATGATGAAGTCGTCCTCGGAGCACGCAGCGCGCAGGCCGGCGAAAGACGCTATGATATCGCGTGGCGATACCGACGGCACCATGCGCCGCGCAGCGGCGAACACCGCCTCGAACCCCGTCCGCGTTGTCGTAAGGTCCAGGCGATCCCTGGTGTCCTCAGCGGTGGGACCGACCATGATATTCCCGTCCACCGTCGGGATCACGAGGATACCTTTGGACACGGGGGTCGGCACAGGGAAGATCGTGGACCGGACCAGACCGCCGACGCGCTTGTCCAGCAGGTACTCCTCGCCCTTCCTCGGCCGGATCTCGAAGGAGTCGTCTCCCGCCATGGCCGCGATCCGGTCCGCGAAGAGCCCCGCGGCATTCACCACCCAGGTGGCCTCTATGATTGCTTCCGGCGTCTCGACCGCCATGACCCGGCCGTCCTGGAGGTGAATCGAAGTGACCGGCGAGCCGGCCATGAACGTGACGCCGTTGGCGACGGCATTCTCGACCAGGGCGAACGTGAGCTGGTACGGGCACACGACCCCGCCCGTCGGGGCATATAGCGCCGCTACAACCTCTGGCGCAAGCCCCGGCTCCAACTTGCGGGCCTCATCCGCGTCGAGAAGGCGAAGCCCGGGCACGCCGTTACGCCGCCCCTGCTCGAAATGCTCGCGGAGCACGCCGACCTCGTCGCGGGACATCGCGACCATGAGGCACCCGTTGCGCCTGAAGGGCACTGAAAGCTCCCCTGCGATGTCGTCGAACATGGCATTCCCCTGAATGCATAGCGAGGCTTTCAGGGTTCCGGGGGTAGAGTGGAAGCCTGCGTGCACAACACCGCTGTTGGCCTTGCTCGTGCCGAAGGCTGGCTCCACCTCGCGCTCGATGAGGACCACCCTCAGGTCATATCGCGCCAGTTCCCTTGCGATGGCGGCGCCCACCACCCCCGCTCCGATGATTGCTACGTCAGCTTTCACGGTCGTTGACTGCGTGGACCGTGTACCCTGCAACCCACATCCCCCCGTGATGCGTGTCTTGCGTGCCGTCGTGTCATAAAGAAA
The DNA here is from genome assembly GCA_014360195.1 of Bacillota bacterium. Lineage (GTDB taxonomy): Bacteria > Bacillota > SHA-98 > UBA4971 > UBA4971 > UBA6256. Next base: position 29,412 of record JACIXY010000005.1, on the reverse strand, counting down.
AGTCCAGCCTGCAACAAGCCCCGTTGCGATGAACGTCGAACAAGAAGGAACGAGCAACGGGCCTGGCAGATAGGACTTTCTCAAGATCTCCTGCCCTCTCCGCCGAGTTTGCCTTTCTACTGTAATGCCTGCTTATCCAGTATGAGTATGCGGCCAGCCAGCACGCGCCCCGCCGCTGCAACCGGCCGCCCGGTGCTTGCCAAGCCGCACCTGAGCCCGGGAGCAATGCACGCATCCCGTGTCACTCTGCAAGCGTGAGTCTAGGGCTGATGGCCTTCCGGTTTGCGTGACCCACGGAATTATGCCACGCGACAGACTCAGGCACGGCAGAACTTTCACCCGTCACTCGCACATGCCTGCCAAACGTACCAAACATAAAAGGAGAAGCGCCAAAACGGAAAACAACGCTTTCCGTTCGGCCTTCTCCTTATCTCCGCGCCGCAACGTTAGCAGCCAATGCCGCGACTATGATAGATTCTCGCTCGGTATATTTCTATTCACCAGGAATCCGCAGACTCCTGCAGCCTCATGTGACTTTTTTGGTGTAGCCCCACAACTCCTTCTTGCTGGTCGAGACGCCCAGCGCGCCCGTGGCGAGCACGGCTTCTAGCTCAGGTACGGTTTCGACGAGCCCACCGGCTATGAAAGGCGATATCTCATCGACCGGCAGCCGGTGGATGATGCTGGGGAGCACGAGCGCAGGGAGAATCTCCACGGCGTCAGGCCGCGACGAGGCGACCACAGAAAGCCCCGTCTTCAGGGACTCCGAGTCCAACACGAAGAGACGCTGCACGGCCACGAGGCCTTCGTCCTTTGCAGCCTTTATGAGGGAACTCCTTGTCGTCAGAATCCCTTTCACCCCTATCTCCTTGGCGAGCCACCTCATGCCCACGGGGTCCTTGCCGATTCCATGCAACAGGTCCACATGGCAAAACACCTGCTGCCCTGCGGCTGCAGCCCTCTCGATCACGTCGCGCAGCTCATAGACGGTGCCCGTGAGAAAAAACACCAGGGCTGCGCCGCAGCTTGCAGCCTCGTCCACCTCGCCCGCCTGCCTGAGCGCTGGGATCGCTGGATGCCTTGCAAGATGCGAAACAGGCAGCACCTGCCCGGTGGCAGACCCTCCATGTGGCGCCCTCATGATTGTTCGCCTCCCACCAACCATTCTCGCACCTGTATTCTAAGTGAGGGTGCGTTAGTTCTCGCCCCTCTTCCAGTAGTTGCCGGGTTGCCGGTGTTGCACTCGGGGACGGCGCCCCAAGCGGGGCGCCTTGACAAAATCCGGCCCGTCTGGCCAGTGGCCGGATTTTGACACCCCTCGTGCAATCACCGGCAACCCCTCCCAAAAGTCGGGAGCATTTCTGCACCCTCACTTAGCGGCGTTCCCCTTCAAGCCGCACAACGCACTCGACGTGTGCCGTCTGCGGAAACATATCTACAGGCTGGACTTGCGTCACCCGGAAACCCGACTCGGCAAGAAGCGCGAGGTCGCGGGCGAGCGTCTCGGGGTTACAGGAAACATACACGATTCGTGCCGGCCGGAGGGAGGTTATGGCCTGAAGGGCGCGGACGTCGGAACCCGCCCTCGGGGGATCCAGCACGACGATATCCACCTGGTCGGGAAGCTCGCGCCTGTCGTGGTTCCTCGCCCTGCGGCCGTCGCCGCCGGCGCCGGGTGCTCCATTCCCCGCTCTCCTGCCTCCCGGCGCCCGGCCGGCCCTTACGGAAAGCACACCTTCGACCCTGCCTGCGATGAACGTGCAGTTTACAAGGTGGTTCAGCTCGGCGTTCTTCTTCGCATCTTCGACCGCAGGACTGGCCACTTCGATGCCGTACACGTGTCGGCACTCGCGGGCCAGGAGCAGCGAGATGGTACCGATGCCGCAATACGCGTCGAGAGCCACCTCGCCTCCTGACAGCTCAGCGGCGCGCAAGGCCTCACGATACAGGACTTCCATGCCTTCGGAGTTAACCTGAAGGAACGACTTCGCAGACACGAGGAACTCGAGACCCAGGATGCGCTCGCGGAGGAGCCCGGTGCCTCTTATAACCCGGGGCGGCGCCTGCCCTGGCGCTGACCTGCCGCCCGGTCCCGGCGCTCTCCGCCCGGGGCGTAGCATGGGCCCGCCGCCCTCTTCGTCTTCCATCTCTTCGACTACCCCAACAAGCTCGGGTGTTCGGGCCATGAGGTCCCGGGCAATGCCGTCGGCTTCCGGAAGAGGCCCTCCAGACGCCACAAGCACGGCCAGGGCCTGTTCGCCACTGCCGGTGCACCGGACGACAAGGTGCCTGAGAGCGCCCTCGCGGCGAGCATTGGAACCCGCGGCGCCGCCACTGGTGCGCGATCCGTCGGGGACTGTGTCGGGACCCTCGCCACCGCCGTACACCGGGATACGGCGCTCCGCCACGACCGCGTTCAGCGCCTGGAACACCTTGTTGTTGGTATGGTTCTGGGTCAGGCATTCGTTGAAGTCCACCACGTCGTGGGTACGACGACCATAGAACCCGGACACGAATCCGCTCCAGCCGCTGCAAGCATCGCCGTCATTCCGGCCATCCCGGCCATCGCTGTCATCCCGGTCAACCCTGGCGTCCTGTAAAGCGCGGACGTTCTCGGCGGCACCGCCGTCTTGAGCACCCCGACGGGCGGAATACGAGAATCTCGCCTTGTTTCGATAGTGAAACACCCGGGGAGCCGGAAGGCAATCCCCCACAGGCACACCCTCGAGCTTGCCGATGCGCCGCAGCGCCTGCTCCACCCGGCGCTTCTTGTAGGCTAGCTGCGCGTCGTATGAGATGTGCTGGAGTTGGCATCCGCCGCACTGCAGGTACACGGGGCACGGCGGAAGCACCCTGTCCGGCGACTCTCTCTCGAGCGAGAGAAGCTCCGCCCTGGCGAACCCCCGTCGCTCCTCCACGATCCTGACTACAGCGATATCGCCGGGCGTCGCGTACGGCACGAACACCACGCGCCCGTCTTTCCTCCCGACCCCCTCGCCCGAGTGGTTCAGGTCCGTGATCTGGATAGTGAAGACCTGGTTCTGTCCCATGCCTTGTTACGCCTTTCGGGTTGATCCGCTTGACTTAAGTGAGGGTGCGTTAATCCTTGTCCGTTTCCCAGTAGTTGCTTAGCTGCCGGTGTTGCACTCTCCTTTTTGAGTCACCCGCAACCCCTCCCAAAAGTCGGAAGCACTCCAGCACCCTCACTTAGTCCGTACGCTGCTGCCGCCGGCTGCCGGGCCCCACGCGGCGCCCAACAAGCCTCGACCGGGCGGACCGGCCGACGCAGATGTACACTACGCCACTCGCTCACTACGCTACTCGCTGATCGCTCTCAACCCGTCCGTCCCGAAGGAGCACAAGCCTCTTCGCATGGGCCGCGACGCTCTCGTCATGCGTCACCATCACGATCGTAACGCCCCGTGAGTTGAGGTCGTCGAAGATGCCAAGGATCTCCTTACCCTGCTGCGTCGCGAGGTTGCCTGTGGGCTCATCCGCCAGGATGACATCGGGGTCGTTGGCAAGCGCCCTCGCGATGGCCACCCGCTGCTGCTCGCCGCCGGAAAGCTGGCTCGGATAGTGCCGCATCCTCGGACCCATGCCAAGCGACTCGAGCAATTCCGCCGCCCGCCTCCTCCGCTCAGCCGCACCGACGCCCGCGTACATCATGGGCACCATCACGTTCTCGAGAGCGTTGAATTCGGGGAAGAGGTTGTAGCTCTGGAATACGAACCCGAAGTGGTGACAACGGATCCTCGCAAGTTCCTTATCGGGCAGCTTCGATATGTCGACCGACTCGAGCAGGTACTTGCCTGAGGTCGGCACGTCGAGCCCTCCCAGTACGTTGAGGAGCGTGGTCTTGCCCGAGCCGGACGGCCCCATCACCGCCACGTACTCTCCGCGCTCCACATCAAGCGTTACCCCGGACAGGGCCGCCACATCCACCTTGCCCATAGCATATACCTTGGCGATGTCGCGAAGCTGGATGAAAGCCCCGTTCCCGCCGCTTGCGCCCTGTCCGCTCACTGCGCTCTCCCTCCCTCAGGCAGCACCCTGATGTCGCGCCTGTCCTTGAATTCCTCGTACGAGGACGTGATCACCTTCTCGCCAACGGAAAGCCCGTCAAGGACCTCGATGGCATTGCCGTACGCCCTGCCAAACCGCACGTCCCGTTGATATGCCCGGTTTCCTTCAATCACGTAAACGAACATCTCCTGCCCACTTGCCAGAAACGCGCCGCGCGGAAGGTACGGCACTCCGGAGCGCTCTCTCACCTGGATCTCGGCGTACGCGGCGCTGTTGGGCGGCACGTCCTTCGGTGGGGGGTCGAGCCCGATGACGACTTCCACGGTTGTGCCCTGCCCGCTCTCCTCGGCCCTGGGCGCTACGGCCTGCACTCGCCCTCCGACGCTTCCCCCGCCGAGGCTGACCGTGGCCAGCTGGCCGACGGTGACGTGCTGCACGTCGGACGAGCTGACCTTCGCCTTTACCACGAGACGCCCCAGGTCTGCCACCTGAGCCACTACGGTCCCCTGGCTCACTGTCGCACCCGGCACAACGGGCACGTCGAGGACCGTTCCCTGGATGGGCGATCGCAGCACGAGGCTGGCGATGGCGTCCTCTATAGCCTGCAGGCTCGACCGCGCCGCCTCGAGCTGCCGCGTGCACGTCTCGATTTGGAGCGCGGCCACTGACTTCGCCGCGGAAAGCTCTTGTTCCCTGGCCTCGACCTGCGAGCGCGCGCGGTCTGCCTCGGCCTGGGCATCGTCCACCTGTTTCCTCGGGATCGCGCCCGCCTCATAGAGCTTCCGCGCATCCGCGAGCTTCACCTGCGCCGCGGCGAGGGCCCTTCTCGCCTCGGCGAGGTCGCGCTCGAGACGCTCCTCCGACTGGGACGCGTCCAGGCGCGCCTTCGCAAGGCTGTCCTCGGCCGAAAGCACCTGGCGACGAGCGTCCTCGCGCCTCGTCACAAGCTCCGGGGAATGAAGCTGGCAGACGGGAGCCCCCTGGCTTACTTGCTGGCCGGGGGCTACCACGATTTCCTGAACCACGCCGCCGGACCCTGCCCTGATGTCCACGGTGCGGGCGGGCACGAGCGTGCCGGGTGCGCCTACCACGTCTCGGAATTCCCCGAGCCTGACCTCGGCATACGTGTAGTTCGCGAGCACGTAAGGCCTCTCACGGGGGATGAGGAAGTATGCGGGCACGGCCACCACCACGCCGAGCACGACCACGACAAACACCACAAGCCCCGCGTCTCTCCGAAGCCGTCCCCCACCCGCGGCGGGCGGCCGCCTCACTATGGGCTCGAACCGCTTCGCACCGGCGTCGGTCTGCTGCTGTTCATGTCCCATGGCTCGCCGTCCCACCTTGATAGCTCGCTTCTCACAACTCTCTCAGGATCTCCGCCGGCTCGACCCTTGCGGCCTGGAGAGCCGGCACGAACCCGAACAAGGCTCCGAACACGGCGGCGAGGCCGAGGCCTGCGAGCGCCGCCAGAGGGGACAGGCCGCCGCTCACCCGGGCGCCCGCGGCGAGGTCAATCCTCGTGAACACGGTGGTATCCAGGAACGGATAAAGCCACAGGGATGCGAGGATGCCCAGAACGCCTCCGGCAAGAGACAGGGCAATGGAGTCGAACGTGAACTGCTGGACGATGGACGCGCGCGATGCCCCGAGCGCCCGCCGGAGGCCCACCTCCCTGGACCGCTCGACCACGCCGACCATCATGATGCTGAGTATGCCGATGGCGCTCACTACGAGAGCGATGAAGACCGCGCCCCCGAGAAGCAGCGTAAGATCGGACATGGACCGGGCGAGCATCCTCGCCTGATCCGCAGAGGTCTCGAAGATGACCGACGCCGCGGAGGCATCGTCGCCGTACTTCCCTCCCGCCGTGGCAACATCGCCATCGCCATCGCCATCGCCGAGCTGGGCTGCCCCCACCCACGGCTTCCCCGGCCTGCTCCGGCCGGATATCATGGCCCTCACATACTCTCTGACCGCTGCGCCCCGGCCGGCCTTCGCCTTGATCACCAGGGTCGTGTAAGGGTATGTGTTTCCCCCGGGCGACCTGGCACTGGAGAAGGAAAAGCCCATTGTCATGGACGGGTTCACCGTCGTTGGCCACAGTAGCGGCACAACCTTTCGGAACGGCGAAAACAAGATAGTCTCGGCCCAGCTCGGGTCCTCTCGGAACACGCCGATCACCCGGTAGGCCATCGGAGGCGCGGGGCTCTCGCCCCCCGCCTTGCGTGACGCCCCGGGTTGCCTCGGCACAACCTCGATGGTTTTTCCCGCATATGGTGGCTTGCCGAACAGGATCTTCGCGAGACTCTCCGATATGACGACCACATTCGACAGGCTCTCCACATCCGATCGGGTGATGAACGCGCCCTCGACCATCTCGAGCCCGTAGGCCCGGGCATAGTCGGGCCCGACCGATGCCCCGCCGTTCACGAGGTAGCGAGTCCCCGCAGCCTCGACCATCATCATCCACTGCGGCGTGAATGGCGACACGGCTTCAACGTCGGGCGAGGAGGCGAGCTCCTCGACGTCCTGGTCGGAGAACACTGCATAGGTCTCGCGGGTCCAGCCTCCGTACTCGTTTCGCGTCTCGCTGCCCCCGGAGACGACGACCACATCCTCGTCCTCGCGCATTATGCGGTCTATCCGCGCCGCGATATTCATCCTGTAACTCAAGACCGACACCACGCACGCGATCCCGATGCCGATCTGCAGGATCGTGAGGGCTGCCCGGAACGGGCGGCGCCTGACGTTGTGATATGCGGATGTGAAGATTACCGGGAGCATCGCTCTAATCCCCCCTCAGCGCGTCCGCCGCAACGGTCCTGGCGGCCAGGTGAGCCGGATACAGCCCGAACACCACGCTCGCAAGGAGCGACGCTCCGGTCCCCGCAAGGACGCCCCATGCGCCGACAGTGACAGCGAGCCCCTGAGTTACCCTGGAAATGAGGCCCGTTGCAATGTACGCAAGGCCGATCCCTATGACGCCCCCTACGATCCCGAGGACCAGCGACTCGGTAAGGAGTTGCGCGAACACGTCTCGGCGGCTCGCGCCGAGCGCAATGGATATCCCTATGGCCTTCGTGCGCCGAAGGACACGGGCCATCATGAGGTTGAGGATGTTAATGGAGGCGATCACGATCCCGGCTGACGCAATGACCAGGACACCCACCGCCAGGCTGCGCATCTCGCGCAGGGCTCGTCTCATGTTGTCGATTTCGGACCGGATCGTGAGTCTACCCTGGTACTCCCGTTCGATAAACCGCCTCAGCTCATCAAGAGTGGTCGCCACGGCGTCCGCCGATGCCGGCATGACTCGGATCTCGCTTAGCTCCTCATCTTCGCCGCTGTAGCCCGGCGCGGAGGTTACCGGGATGAACCCAAGCCTGTCGAGGTGGCTGAGCGGTCCCGGGGAGCCCGTGCGCCTGTCCTGCCTCCCGTCGGACGGAGGCGAAAGGGGCTCGAGCACGCCTATCACCGTGTACCTGGGCGCGCCCTGGACGTTGCCGCCCGGCGACCCCATGATCAGCTCCTGCCCCAGCGGAGATGTGTCGCCGACGAGGCGCTTCGCCAACTTATCCCCGACGACCATGACTCTGGCCCCGGATGCGACGTCGGAGTCAACGAAGAACGATCCTTCGCGCGGCTTCAGGCCGTATGCCCGGAAGTAATCGGGGACCGTGGCCACGAGTTCTACGAATCCCTCTTCCCCGTCACCCTTCGCAGCCCCGGTCATCTCCCCCTGCGCGCCCGGCCCGTTCCCTGGAGAAGGGAGCGCAGGCCGCAGTGGCAGGCCGATGTTTTCGCACGCGTAGACGCATTGCGCGGACGTCACAGCGTTCCTGAACCGCTCGAGGTCGCGCACGGTGAGGCGAGCAGGCTGTGCGCCGGCCGGGCCTACCGGCACGGCAGGCACCTGTCGTCCGCTCCCATCCCAGAGCGCCGAATAGTCTTCCTCCCGCGGGATCACCGTTATCTCCCACGCCACCGGGCTTTCGGCAAACATACGGGCCTGCGCGCCCACGCTTCCGACGAGCCCGCCGAATGCCGCTACGACGGCGACGCCCAGGGCTATGCCGAGCACGATGAGGAACGACTCGACAAGCCTCGCACGCGAGTTGCGAACCGCCACTGACAGCAGGTCCCGGATTCTCATGGCATCACTCCATTGGTGGACGCACGAGGCCGGAATGCATGGTCCCGGGCCGTTTCGACCAAGCGCTCGAGTGAGAATGCGCTCAGGCGGTCTCCGCCTGCGCCCTGGCGGCCTTGTAAATCCTGCGCAGGTCGTCCACTACCCCGAGGAGGTTCATGGCAAGGCCCAGGTCCCCAGAGAACATGATCTGCCCCGACATCGCCGCGCCCATGGGGTCCACCTCGCCGCCGAACACGCCATCGAAGGTCTCGCTATCCATCGTGAGCTTGATCTGGGCGGGCGTGATGTCCGTGCCCACCTTTCCGCCTATCTGGCCGTCATTGAAGGTGAGAAGGAAGGTCTCGTCGAGGTCCGTGATGGCGAATCCAACCGTGAAACTCGAACCTTTGCTCGCACCCAGAACCCTTGCGTCTGACTTCATAAGCTCTACCATCTGCTGGACCACTCTTTGAAGCTGTTCCGCAGACTCGTAACCGGCCACTCACACCACCGCCTTTCGCGTGAGTCTGTGAGACACCGTCGAAGCGGGCAAGATGAATCATGGGGCAACCTCTCAGAACATTCCGGGACAATTATACCACGGATGGGTCGGAATGCTAGCGTGGCGAAGGGGCAGGCGGATTATCAGCCTGGGTCCGCTTGTGCGGCGCATGTGCGCCTGCGCACAACGAGCACGCGGAGGGCACCACCAGATAGCAGGTGCGGGACGGCGGACAGTTACCGCCGCAATGGACCATTGGACGGCACGGACGTTGACACTCGCTCCCCCGCAAACTAAGATGGAATAGAGCGGACAGCCGCCCGAGCCGACGGCAATAGCCCCTCAGCCGTGTCAGGTGCCCATGTCAGGTGCCCCAGGCAAGTGCGGGTTCTGCAGCAACCAGGCGCAAGACAAGGAGATGATCGCATGGCAGAGCAGCTCCACCCATCGTCGATGAGGGTGCAGGAAGCACTCCGGGCGCTCGGGTGCCCGTCGGTTGTGCGCGAGCTTGCGGAGAGCACCGCCACGTCGGCGCAGGCAGCCGAGGCCGTCGGCGCAAGCGTCGGCCAGATAGCTAAGAGCCTCGTGTTCATGGCGGACGGGCGGCCGGTCATGGTCATTGCTTCGGGCGCGAACCGCGTGGACGAGCGAAAACTTGCCGCCCTCGCTGGGGGTCCTGTCAAGAAGGCCGACGCAGAAACGGTCCGCGAGGTCACGGGTTTCGCCATAGGCGGGGTCCCGCCCGTCGGTCTCAAATCGCCCTTGCCGATCTTCATAGACCGGGATCTTCTTCAGCACGACGAAATCTGGGCCGCAGCCGGGACTCCCCGAAGCCTGTTCAGGATCGCGCCGGCGGAGCTCATGCGTATCACCGGAGGAGCAGTCGCGGATATTGCCAAGGACCGCTGCGAAGGCTGAGAACTTGCCTGCGTCCGTTTTTTGGGAGCGACCAACGTGGAGCGGCGAGGACTACCCTAGCGAACACGGCGCCGGGGCGTGCCGCTAAAGCACCGAGCACACCGGACCAGTAAGCTCTTGCATAAAGGCGATAGACAGCAGAGCGGGCACAAGCTCGCCACACGCCCCGACCCGAGGTGAACATGTTGATGTTACGTAACCCCGCCCTTATAGCACCCCTTGTGGCGTGGGCCACAGCTCAGGTGCTCAAGTTCGTTGTGGACTACATCATCCACAGAAGGCCGGACTTCACGCGCCTAGTGAACCCAGGCGGCATGCCAAGCTCCCACTCCAGCCTGGTCTCGAGCATGTCCGTGATGGTCGGCCGCATCTCGGGGTGGGGCTCGCCCATTTTCGCCGTGGCGTCGGTGCTTTCACTCATCGTTCTCTACGACGCAGCGGGCATCAGACGGGCCGCCGGCAGGCAGGCGCGGATCATCAACAGGATAGTTGACGACCTTTACAGGAAGCACCGCGTCCCGGAGGAGCGCCTGCGCGAGCTTCTCGGCCACACCCCGCTCGAGGTGCTCGCAGGAGTCGGACTGGGCGCGGCTGTGGCATTCGGGTGGCCGCTTGGCTAGATGCCACAACATGGAGGATAGGAAAGGAGTCTGGCGTTGAACACCATAGGCATCAGGACGAAAGCACAGGATGAGCTGGTTGACATAACTGCCGAAGTGCGCCGCCTCGTTCGCGAGTCGGGGGTCCAGCGCGGCGCATGCCTGGTATACGTGCCGCACACCACGGCAGGCGTGACCATCAACGAGAGTGCCGACCCCGACGTGGCGCGCGACATCCTCGAAGCCCTTACGAAGATGGTTCCGAGGCAGGGGGCTTACCGCCACGTGGAGGGCAATGCCGCGTCCCACATCAGGGCGTCGCTGGTCGGATCCTCGGTCACCATTCCGGTCGAGGGCAGCGACCTTGCGCTCGGCACCTGGCAGGGTGTGTTCTTCTGCGAGTTTGACGGCCCGCGCTCGAGAAAGGTCCATGTCCAGGTGTGGCAGTGTGAATAGCCGGCTCGACACATATCCGGCGTGCGGGCCGGCCGCTGGACCCTGCCCCGAAGCAGCCCCTGGCAACATGCCCGAACCCCTCGTGGCGATGCTCCGGAGTTGCCGTCTCTGTCCACGAGCGTGCGGCAGGAACCGTCTTGCCGGCGAGAAGGGATTCTGCGGGGCGGGTGCGCTCCCCAGGGTTGCCCTGGCGTCGCTTCACCACTGGGAGGAGCCGTGCATAAGCGGCGCCCGTGGCTCGGGCACCGTGTTCTTCTCCCACTGCAACCTGCGTTGCGTCTTCTGCCAGAACCATGACATAAGCCACGGCGGCTTCGGCAAGGACCTCACCGTGCCAGAGCTTGCCGAGGTTTTCCTGAGGCTTGCGCAAAAGGGCGCTCACAACATCAACCTCGTCACCCCAGCGCATTTCCTGCCCCAGGTGGCTTGGGCGATTCGCCTCGCGCGAGACCAGGGTCTCGCAATCCCCGTGGTGTACAACACCAACGCCTATGAGCTCCCCGAATCTCTCGCATACCTTGAGGGTCTCGTGGACGTGTACCTACCGGACCTCAAGTACCACAGTGAGCGCGCCGCCGACCGCTACTCCTCGGCCCGGGACTACTTCGCCCGTGCCACCTGTGCGATCCTTGAGATGCACAGGCAGGTGGGCCCTGCAAGGTTCTCGCCGGACGGTCTCATGACGCGCGGCGTCCTCGTAAGGCACCTCGTCCTGCCCGGCCACGCCGACGACAGCAAGCGAGTGCTCGACTGGATCCGGGCGAACCTCCCCCGTGACACCTACGTCAGCGTGATGTCGCAGTATGTTCCTGTGCACCTCGCAGCGAGGTTCCCCGAGATCAACCGCCGCCTCACTCAGAACGAATACGAGGAAGTCCTGGACCACTTCGATGAGATCGGGCTCGAGAACGGCTTCATGCAGGACCCGTCCTCCCAGGACTCGTCGTTCACTCCGAAGTTCGACCTTGGCGGGCTCGAAGGGTTGGGGCGGCTCGGGGAGTAGTGTGGCGCCGGTTGATGCCGCACCGCATATTGTATCGTGTGCAGCATCACGACCCGTTGGGAGGGGATAATGGTGTCTTGGTTTCGGCGTGTCATCCTGGGGGCTCTCCTCGGACCGATATTCCCCGCCTTCATGTGGGGGCCTTTCACGCACGTCCACATCAATCGAACCGCCCTGCAAAAGGCGAAGGAGCTCGCTGCAGGGAGCGACTCCAATGACACAGCGGGCTTCGCGGACTGCACAGATGGCGCGAGCGGCGTGGACACCTGCGTCGTCGGCGGTATCGGTGCCAGAGCCGGTGCCCGCAGTGGTGCCAGTGCCGGCTTCAGTGTTGGCACCGAGGCTAGCCGCAATGCGGGTGCCATCAACAAGGAGCTCCTCGCGCTCCTTACGTCCTCGCCCGAGGTGGAAAACGCATACATACTCGCCGCCAACAGCGCCGACGCCATATCGAGCTACCACACGCTCAACAACTTCACCGCCTACGACTACACGCACAACTCCATCCCCGACCATGCCCAGGGCATCCCGAACTTCGGATACACGCTCGTTGACACCTGGCGCCGCCTGCCCGAGACAATGTGGCACAGTAGCGAGGATCGCTTGCGCGACCTCGCCATCGCATGCGGGTGGCTGTCGCACCAGCTTGCGGACTGGTACGCACACTACGCCTGTATAGACAAGGAGGGCAACGTCTGCGACCCGCCAGACGCCATCGCCGACGAGGTCAACACGTTCTCGGGGTATGCTGACTCCCATCGCGTCCTTGGCCACGACTACCCCATGCCCTTCCTCAGGCGCTACAACCTGGCCGACCACGGCCTCACCGAGTTCCTTGTGGACAGCCTTCTCATCTTCGCGCCGGGCGGCCACAGGTTCGAGAACCTCTCGCTCCCCCGCCTCTCAACGCTCAAGGACGGCAACACGAACATCATCACCCTAGCCTCCGAGGATTTCGACGGCGCCGTGCGCCTCCCGGAGGATCATGTCCCCGTCCTCTGGACGAACATGAACCTCATCGTCCTGGGTATGTACGTTATGCAACAGCTCGTCCGAACCCGCCAGCCCTTTATCAGACACGAGGCGGCGAAGGTCGTCCACTCCCGCTACGTTGACTTGTCCATCCAGCGTGTTCTGGACGGTCTTTTCCGCAAGAGCTTCGACGAGATAGCGCACCTCGCACGCGCGGGAAGGCGCCCTCGGCCTGCCAACCAGCCTATCGGGCCGCTAGACACCACGAGCGTCAAGTACCCGGGGACCGTGATGTTCAAGGTGGCCTATTCCCTGGCATCGTCCCTGTCCGCGCCCGACGGCACCATCAGCGCGAAGACCGCGGCGCGCACCATGGACATCATCGAGAATCCTCTCCGGGCGCTGGATCGAGCGCCCGTCATCGGGCCCCTCGTGCGATGGGATTGGGTAGCGAACGTGCTCTGGAACAAAGTGGCGAAGCCGTCTGTGGATGCGTTCATCACAAGCAGCTTCGACAGCCTCGGCGCGACCGCCAAAGACGGCCGTGCGCCCGTGCAGGAAGCCATCCTCGCCTTCGCCAACACCGTCCTGCTGAAGCGGCGGTCGGTGGAGGCGGCGCGCAAGGAATTCGCGACCTCGATGAAACCTATCATTACCGTAGTGAACCGCGACGGCAGCGACCTGCCCGGGGGGCGCGAGATGCCTACGAGATCCGAGCTTCTCGACATGGCGCTCAGGCAGCGCGAGATCGTTTTCAAGGCGTGGCCCGCCATTCCGCGCGACCGGCGGGAGCTTGAGGACCTGAAGTCCCTGGACATCAACTCCGTGCGGGTGAACGTCAACGGCTACCCCGTCTCCGAGCACCCGGAATTCGCCGAGCTGGCGGTGGGCTTTGAGTCCGACACCACAGCCTCGCCGCTCCTCATACGGCTCAAGTTCGGGCCAGCATTCCGCCCGGGGAGGTACGACATCTTCGTTGACGTGAGCGACGCGTCCGGCGCGAAGGCGGAGTACCTGTATTGGCCCGTGGACCTTCGCACCTCGGCGCACCCCTGAGAGACCCCGAACCTGAGAGGGTTGCAGGTTATTGTGGGTTCCAAAGAAGAGGTGACCGGGAGCAGCCGATCACGGCTGCTCCTTTAGGTGATCGGGACGGTCCTGGATCCCGAGGTAGTCTTTCAAAGCCTTCTGCAGAACGTGAGAGAAGTTCACTTTCTCGCGCTCTGCGAGGTCATTGAGCCACTTCGGTAACGTCAGAGTCTTCTTTACAGCCCTATTCGCCATCTCGTCTCTGACAAGCGGCATCCATGCTTCGATGACGGTTACAAACGCGCCCCTCGGAGCATGAACCCTCTCAGGAGGACTGGGGTCGGGTATCGGGTCGCCATCTTCCTCCATGCCGTACAGGTGCAGCTCGAGAGCCTCTCTCGCCATTCGAAGGGCTTCTTCCAGCGTGTCACCCTCGGTAATGCAGCCCGGGAGATCAGGGAAGGTCACCGTGTAGCCTTTCCTTTCCCCTGCCTCAAAAACGGCCGGAAACATGTATCTGTCCATGAGAGCCTGGCCTCCTCTGCCTCAGGAAAGCGCGTCTCTGTCGAGACCCGCCTGTCTCATAATAGTCCTTACCGTCTTCGGGTCCAGGTCCTTCCTGGGATGGGGAACGGTCACCTTGCCCGGCTTCACGGGATGAACGAGCTGTATGTGCGACCCTCTTTGATTCTTCTCCACCCAGCCGTCCCTGTGCAACATCCGAAGGATCTCACGAGATGAATAGCTCCTCATCCCCGGCCCCTCCCCTGCAACGTAAGTATAACACGTGTGCACTATACGTGTGAAGCCCCTTTCGCCTGCCCGCCCGTGAGCGCTGGTCGTTGGAGCCGCGCGGTCGGCAACCAAGGGGTGCTGACACACCAGCAACTCCTCCCGGAAAAGCCCAGGGCGTTTCGCAGGGGGCTTCAGGCAAGCCAGGGGGCAGCGGTGGGCAATCCTGGCAGGAATTCGGTGCCCCGCGCTGAATCTCCAGTACGACAACACGGGGACGACACGAGGCGGCATACACCATGGGGGTGTTATCATGGCCCAAGGCTTCGTTTGGCGGGGTATCGTGGAAGGGTTCTATGGTAAGCCCTGGACCCATGACGAGCGGATGAACATGCTGTCCTTCATGTCAGAGATCGGGATGAACGCATACATCTATGCGCCGAAGGACGACCCGTACCACAGGCAGAGGTGGCGGGCACCGTACCCGGAGGACATGCTCGCCCGACTCTCGGAACTTGCGTCGCACGCGAGGAAGCACGGCATCACGTTCATCTTCGCGGTAAGCCCTGGGCTATCTCTGCGCTACTCGGACAGGCGGGACCAGGATGCACTCATTGCAAAGTTGAAGGCAATGTACGACGTCGGAGTGCGGGCTTTCGCCCTGCTCTACGACGATATCCCTGCCGAGCTGCGTCACGAGGAGGACCGGAAGGCTTTCAATGACCTCGCCAGCGCTCAGGTCTCGTTCACGAATGCCGTGTACGCTCGCTTAAAGGAGCTGTCCGGGCAGACATCGCTCATGATATGCCCCACGCAATATTGCGGGGACCCGTCCACAGAATACGTTCGCAAGATCGGGGCAGGCCTGGACCCGGCCATAGACGTCATGTGGACAGGCCCGGTGGTGTGTTCGAAGGAACTTGCGCTCGAACACACCAGGGCCGTAGCCGAATCCTTGAGGAGGCCGGTCACCTACTGGGACAACTACCCCGTGAACGACGGTCCCATGAAGGCCGAACTGCACATTGGGCCCTATACCGGTCGGAGCCCCTACCTCCCCGAGGCCGCGAGGGGAATCTTCCTGAACCCGATGAACCAGGCCGAAGCCTCGAAGATCCCGCTCGCCGCGGCTGCGCGCTACCTCGAGAACCCCGCTCAGTATGACCCCCGGTCTGCCTGGGAAGACGCGGTCGCGCGCGTCCTCGGCAGGGATGCCCTCGGGGCCTGCGCTCTCTTCTCCGACGCCTGCGCCATAAGCCCACTCCACCCGGACGACCCGCCAGGCATCGCATCAGCGCTTGATAGGGCACGCAAGCGAGCGGAGGCCGGCAAGCTGGCGGAGGCGGCCGGGATACTGTCCTCGTATATGCTGGAGATGAAGGCCTCCGCCGCGATGCTGCACGGTAATCCCAACCGCAAGTTCGTCGAGGAGGTAAAGCCCTGGCTCGACGAGTTTTCGTCGTGGGCCGAGATAGGCCTCCAGGCGGCGAAACTCATCCAGATGGCGGAGGCCTACATCGCCGCGTCAGGGGCAGGTTCACGCATCGCCCGGGTGCTGCGCGGCCTGCCCATCCTGAGAGCCCGGTCGCGCCTTACCCGAATGCTCGCGCGCAGCCTCCGGTTCAAGACGCGCGCCTGCGGCAACACCGTTCTTCACCTCGCCCTGGACGTTCTCAGGCGCGTAAGCTGAAGGGTTCGTGATAGGAGGGGCCTTTCCACAATGGCCCTTACGAGGAGGGGTTTGACTTTGCCTTGCATTACGGATGTACCAGGAGTGCTTGTAGGACACGCTCAGGACGACGCTGCACTTACAGGCTGCACAGCGGTGTTGACGATGGGCGGTGCCGTGGCCGGGGTGGACGTGCGGGGGTCAGCGCCGGGGACACGCGAGACCGACCTTATGCGCCCGTGCAACCTGGTCGAGCGCGTCCACGCCGTGATGCTTGCCGGAGGCAGCGCGTACGGCCTCGACGCCGCGTGCGGTGCGATGCAGTTCCTCGAGGAGCGCGGCGTAGGGTTCGACACGGGGTTCGGTGTCGTGCCCATCGTGGGCGCCGCGGTCATCTTCGACCTTGACATCGGCGATCCGAAGGTGCGGCCAGACAGGTGGATGGGGTACGCGGCATGCGCCGCCGCGTCGGCGGACCCGCCTGCAGAGGGCAACGCAGGCGCAGGGCTTGGCGCCACCGTCGGCAAGGCGTGGGGGCCGCAGCACGCAATGAAAGGCGGCATCGGCACATGGTCGGTGAGGTTGCCGCGCCAGGCGGGCGACCCTGAGCCGGTCGTCGTCGGGGCCATCGTCGTGGTGAACGCCCTGGGCGACGTGGTAGACCCGGATTCCGGACAGGTCATCGCAGGCGCGTATGACAGGGGTGCCAGGAGGTTCCTGCAACCTGGCCCCGGTCCTGGTTTCGATTCCCGCCCCGCCTCCAGCTCGGGCTTGAGCTTCGGCTCCGGCACCAGCCCTGGCTCCGGCTCCGATGCCGGCTCGAGTGCAAGATCCGGCACTGGGGCCGATGCGGGCACAAGAAGCCCCGAGGCGCAGCCGGGTTCCGCCGGATTCCGGGGATTCGGTGGCAACACGACGCTTGCTGTGGTCGCCACCGATGCTCGCCTCGACAAAGAAGGTGCGAATAAGGTGGCCCAGGTGGCCCATGACGGTCTCGCCCGCGTCATCCGGCCCGTCCACACCATGTATGACGGGGACGTGGTCTTTGCGCTGTCTACTGGCGACAAGCCGTTCACGGGCAACAAGGCAGCAGACATCACAGTCCTCGGGGCTGCGGCAGCCGACGCGGTAGCCATGGCCATATTGCGTGCCGTGAGGGCCGCCGTCGCTGCCGCCGGAGTCCCCGCAGCCTGCGATGTCGCGGTCCGACGGTGACCCCAGCGTGAGCGGCGGCCCAGGACTGCCGCATGAGGCATAGTATAGTAATGCATTGGTGCAGTTGAATCCCGATCAGCAGTGTCTGCAGGATTTTCGCTTCCTCGCGCGAAACATAAAACGTGAATGGCACAGAAGTGCCGCCAGGGAAAGGCAGGTGGTGCGTAGCCGCAAGTATGGTCCCGACTTAGCTAGGCTCGGGTTATCTCAGTCCGAAGCAGCGTAGCGCAGTCGTGTTCGGTTTAACGCACCTTACATCGGCCAGCCCGGCTCAGCCCAGCTCAGGCCGGCTTGGCTCAACCCGGTTCGACTCCCTGGGTGGCCCCTGCTTTGTCGGAACCGCCCACGCACTCGCTCAGGCGCGTGGTGTCGTATAGGTGTCAGCGCTGTGGGGGTCAAAGCCAGCCGGCTTCAGGACGCGGGCAAGCCGTTTTCCTCGACGGGCTCGAGACCAGGATCCCGCCGGACCTGGAACTTGCGCCCGACGTATGAGAAGCCTGTTGGCCGAGCGCCGAGCGCCGAGCACACTAAAGTCGTCCGGCACCCGAGAAGGGGCTGGAACGGAGGTGTCACGTGATGAAACTTAACACCAGGCA
Source organism: Bacillota bacterium (assembly GCA_014360195.1). Classification (GTDB taxonomy): domain Bacteria; phylum Bacillota; class SHA-98; order UBA4971; family UBA4971; genus UBA6256. Next base: position 11,560 of record JACIXY010000005.1, on the reverse strand, counting down.
GGTCGTTGTGTCGGGGCTGCTCGTAGCCCTCACCCTCGTCATGGGCATGACGGGAATCGGCTTCATCCCGGTGCCCACCCCCGCCGGAGCCGCCACTCTGATGCACCTTCCGGTTGAGCTTGCAGGAATACTCGAAGGACCTCTAGTGGGATCGTTCGTGGGTCTAATATTCGGCCTGTTCACCCTGCGCTTTCTGGGAGACCCGCGCGTCGTCATTCCGGCAAGGCTCCTGATCGGCGTGGTGGCCTACCTCGTATACCGGGCGTGCGGCAGAAGGGCCTGGGGCATACCCATCGCTGCCGCCGCCGGCAGCGCCACCAACACCGTGGGCACGCTAGGGCTCGCGGTAGCCTTCGGCTACATCCCGCTCGCCGGCAAGCAGGGAGCACTCGCCATCGCGCTCCTCCAGGGCGTGCCCGAGGCCGTCTTCGCAGCGGTCGTCCTCACGCCCATTGTGCTCGCGGTGGGTAAGATTCAACGCCGCTGGCCCGCGACCGGGCCCGACGCCGCGCAGCGTCAGGCCGCCCGTCCGGACTCGTAGTGCCTGCCCAGCGCCGCGGGCGGGCGCGACCGGATGACAGCCCCCGCCAGGACCAAAATCGTGAGGATATAAGGGAGCATCTGGATGATGTCCGTCGGGAGCTTGATCGGCGACGTCTGTATCCTCATCTGGAGAGCGTCCGTGAACGCGAACAGGAAGCTTGCGCCGAGCCCACCGATGGGGTTCCACTGCCCGAAGATGTTGGCCGCAAGGGCCATGTAGCCCCTGCCTGCCGACATGTTCATGCTGAACCAGTTGAGCTGGGCAAGCGACAGATAGGCGCCGCCGAGCCCGGCGAGGCAACCGCTGAGAATAACGGAGAAGTACTGCACCGCGTGCACGTTTATTCCGACCGTGTCGGCGGCCTCCGGATGCTCCCCGGCCATCCTGATACGCAGGCCCAGCGGAGTCTTGAACATGACCACCCACCCGAGGAAGATGAGGATGAGCATCATGTACACGAGGGGCGAATGCGTCCCCAGGATCGTCCCGAGGACGGGCACGTCGCGAACCACAGGGATGGAGAACATCGGCAGGCCGTTCACCGACACCGAGGTGCCCCTGTTCTTCCAGAGGACCTGCATGAGCCACGACGTGAGGCCGAGCGCAAAGATGTTGAGGCCGACGCCGCTCACCACATGGTCGGCCTTGAGCTTGATGGCGAACACGGCCAGGATCGCGCCCATGAGGCCGCCACCCACGACCGCGAAGAGCACACCCAGCCACGGACTGCCCGAGATATACGACCCGAGCACCCCGCAGAAAGCCCCGGTCAGGATCATGCCCTCGAGCCCGATGTTGATGACGCCGGACCGCTCGGAAAAAGCGCCACCCATTGCCGCGAGCGCGATGGGTGTCGCCATCCTGATGGTGGCGGTGACGTTGTTGATGTCGAAGATGACGTCCAGGATCTCCCTCATGGTCCTGCCCTACCCCCTGCCTCCTGTTCCGGCCCCAGCCCTGCTGCGTGCAAGGAACATACTTGCCAGCGCAGGCGCGGCAACGAACAGGATGACAATACCCTGCACAAGGGTCATCAGGTCCGCCGGAATACGCGCGAAAAGCTGCATGGACATGCCACCCGACTGCAGCATCCCGAATAGAAGCGCCGCCGGCAGTACACCCCATGGCTTGTTCCTGGCGAGGACCGCCACGGCTATTCCGGTGAACCCATAACCCGGCGAGAAGTTCGTGATGAACCTGTAGAGCGTCCCCATCACCACCGACGACCCGGCAAGCCCTGCAATGGCCCCGCTCATGACCATGGCCAGCACGATCCTGCCGGGCACGTTGACACCGGCGTACTCGGCGGCCGCCGCATTCCGCCCCACCGTCTGGATCTCGTACCCCACCGACGTGCGTCTGAGGATGTAGTCGACGGCCATCACGGCCGCCACACCCAGGACGATGCCCCACGATACCCGCGTGCCGGGGATGAGCTCCGGGAGCCTCGCTCCCACCGGCAGGAGAGGCGTCTGGTCCACCGGTCCTGGCTCCTTAAGGTATGTCTTCACGAGAAACGTGGTGAGGAAAACACCCACGTAGTTGAGCATTATCGTGGTGATGACCTCGTGCGCCCCCAGCCTCGCCTTCATGTAACCCGGCCCGGCAGCGAGCACGGCGCCCGCAAGCGCGCCGGCCACCAGCGCGAGCAACACGCGCACCACACCGGGCACCGCCGGCCCCAGCACGAGCACCACGACGGCCGATGCGAGCCCGCCCACGTAAAGCTGCCCCTCGGCTCCCACGTTGAAGAGCCCGCACTGGAAAGCGACCGCCACCGATAACCCCGTGAAGAGGAGTGGCGTGGCCATCATCAAAGTGTTGGCGAAATTGTAGATGCTCCCGAAGGCGCCATCGAAGAGGTTAGCATACGCATCGATGACGCTATAGCCCGAGGCCGCGATGAGGATGGCCCCGATGACGAGAGCAAGCAACACCGCCACCGCTGAGTACGCGATGTCCGACACGCCTGGCCTCGCAAGCCTCCCGGCCGCTCGTCGCACGACCCGAGCTGCGGCCCCACGGCTGGGCTCCCCCTCACGCGTGCTCACCTGGTGCCCGCACCCGCGCTCGTGCCGGTGTTCGTGCTCGTGCTCGCGCTCATGCTCGTGCTCGCATCTGCGTTCGGTTTCTCCATCTTTCATGACGCCACACCGACCCCTTGCCCCGCCATCANAAGACCCAGATCCCTTTCAGTAAACTCCTCGGCCGGCCTTAGCGCAACGATCTGACCTTCATACATGACGGCGATGCGGTCCGAGAGAGCTCTCACCTCGTCCAGCTCGGCGCTTATAAGCAGGATCGCCTTGCCCTGTTCCCTCATTGCCAGAAGCTGCCGGTGTATGTAGTCGGTCGCCCCGATGTCCAGCCCCCTCGTAGGCTGCGCGGCCACGATGAGGTTGGGGCCGCGCGCAAGCTCGCGCCCGACCACCAGCTTCTGCTGGTTTCCGCCTGAAAGCGACCCCACGGGCTGATCGAGGGAAGCAGCCCTCACGTCGAACATGTTGACGATCTTCGCGGCGTGCTCGACTATCTTGCGAGGTTGCAGGATGCCCCTCGCAGCAAACGGCGCCGATGTCTGCTCCCCGAGGATGAGGTTCTGGGCAACGGTAAACGAATCCACTATCCCGCGCCTCAGCCGGTCGGACGGGATGCAGGCGACGCCCATGTCACGGATACCCCTCGGCCCAAAGCGAGTGATGTCCCGCCCGTTCAGCAGGACCCGGCCCGAAGTCGGTTTCCGCAACCCCACGATGACCTCCTCCAGCTCAAGCTGGCCGTTGCCCTCCACCCCTGCTATGCCCAGGATCTCGCCGCTTCGCACCTGCAGGCTGACATTGTTCAGCCTGGCTTTGCCGCCTGCGCCCCCCGTGCGCGCGCCCGCGCCCGGGCCGCCCCGCACCGACACATTCTGAAGTTCCAGCACCACCTTGCCATTGGGGCTGTGGCCCTTCCGGGCTGGCGGGACGATCTGCCTTCCAACCATGAGTTCCGCCAGGTCTGCCGGGCTTGCATCGGCGGTGTTCATCGTCGCCACCCGCCTGCCATCGCGCAGCACCGTTACACGGTCGGATATAGCAGCCGTCTCCTTGAGCTTGTGGGTTATGAAGATGATGGTCGTGCCGCTCTCCTTGAGCCTGCGCATGATGTCGAACAGGTCCCCGACCTCCTGCGGCGCGAGGACAGCCGTCGGCTCATCCAGGATCAGCACCTTTGCGCCGCGAAGCAGGGCTTTCAGGATCTCCACCCTTTGCTGCTGGCCCACGGAGATGTTCTCCACCCGGGCGTCAGGATCCACCTTGAGCCCGTAACGCTCCGAGACCTCGCGCACCATCTCCCTGGCCTTCGCGTAGTCGAGCAGCACGCCCTTGCGCGGCTCTGCACCCGCCACGATGTTCTCGGTGACGGTGAGCCTGCCCGCCAGCATGAAATGCTGGTGCACCATGCCGATCCCGTGCGCGATGGCGTCCCTGGGACCGGAGAACGACACGGGCTTGCCGTCCACGTAGATCTCGCCGGCGTCGCTCCGGTAGAGTCCGAACAGGATCCTCATGAGCGTGGTCTTGCCTGCCCCGTTTTCGCCCAGCAAGCAATGGATCTCCGCCGGCGCGACCTCGAAGTCCACGGCATCGTTGGCCACGACCGGACCAAAGCACTTGGTGATCTTCTCCATCCGCACAGCCCACATGGCGCGACAAACCTCACTCCGATTCCGATAGCGGGGCAGGGAAAGCCTCCCTGCCCCGCATCTGCCTTTTCTGCTTCCCCTTTTCTGCTCCCGGTGCTCCCGGCGCCGTCCCTCGAGTGGGTGTCGGTTTTCACGACTACCAGCGCTCTCTTGGCCGCCGTCTTCCCGGCTTCGACGCTTCCACGCTGCGACGCTCGTTCGCGCGCCGCTTCTCCGTTCGCCCGCTACTTCTTATGCGCCTTCAGCCACGCGTCCACGTCCTGTATCTTGTCAGGGATGGCCAGCTCACCCGAGATCACCTTTTGGGCGAGGGCGTCCACCTTCGCAACGATATCCGCTGGCACCAGGCTTGTGGTGTACCCGAGACCTTTCTCGGCCAGGCCCAGCACGTGGATGCCGCCCTTAAACTTGCCGGAGATGACCTGCTCAATTGCGGTGTAGATCGTATTGTCAACAAACTTCATCCCATTGGTCAACACGTTCTTAGGCGCAAGGTAACACTGGTCGGAGTCGGCGCCGATGGCGTAGTGGTTCGTTTCCTCTGCCGCTTTGATAACGCCCAGGCCCGACCTACCCGCAGCCTGCCACACGATATCGGCCCCCTGGTTGAACTGCACCAGCGTGAGCTCCTTCCCCTTGGCAGGGTCAGCCCAAGCGCCCACGTACGAATACAGCACCTTGACATCGGGGTTCACGTACTTGGCGCCCGCCATGTACCCGGCGATGTTGGCGTTGATGAGCGGGATATCCATTCCGCCCACTACGCCTATAACCTTCTCCGCGTTGATGCGCGGGTCACCGGTCCTCGTGGTCATGAGGCCAGCGATGACGCCGAGCACGAAACCGCGCTCCTGTTCCTTGTATACGTATGAAGCGACGTTCGGGGCATCAACCACCGTATCGATGATGGCGAACTTCTGGTTCGGGAACTTCGCAGAAACCACTTTCAAAGCGTCAGCCTGGTCAAAACCGATGGATACAATAAGGTCATACTTCCTCGTCTGTGCGAACTGCGTGAGAAGCGTCTCATACTCGGCTATCTGCTGCGGCTCAGCGTACTGAGACTCGATGCCGAGCTCTTTCTCCGCGCGCTTCAGCCCCGCAAAGCCTGAATCGTTGAAGGACTTGTCCCCGAGGCCTCCGGTCGCGAATACCACCGCAACCCTCGCCTTCGGAGCGGCGGCACCTGTTGACACCCCAACCGCCAAGACGAGCACGCACAATAACGCAACGCCCCATACCCTTCCCGACTTTCTGAACACAGCCATACCCGTTTACCCTCCCCTTAAGGACTGGCCGCGGCTCGTGGGCACATCGCCCGCTCCCGAAGCCCATCCGCAGCGCATGTATCTGATATTCGCCATCACGCAGAGGTTTCCTTCCACCGAAACGAGACGACCCCTGCTCCCGGCGCAGTCAGGGGGCTTTCGTTAAACTCGTACCTCTCCGACACCTCCACGCCTTTCAGCATGCCTCAGGTTTTCGCCCTCTCGAGGTCGTATTCCTTTATCTTCTTGCGAAGCGTATTGCGGTGGACGCCGAGCACCCACGCAGCCTTGGATTGGTTCCACAAGCACTGCCTCAGCACGCGAAGAATGTGCTCGCGCTCCACCGCTTTGGGAGGCGCCCTAGAGAAATTGACAGGTCAGCGGTCCACTCAACGCACCATATAGTAAAGCGACTCCACTTCCTCGTCGCTGGCCTTGTCAAGGCCGTCGCGTAGTTCGCGTAGTGACTCGCCGCCGACTTCCATGTCGTAGCGCCCAAGTATGCGCCCGAAGACGGCCCGCGTGGCCTGAGATTCCTTGTGCTTCGCGACGAAGCGCATGATCTCCTCTATCTGATCGTCCCTGGTACTCATGAGCATCAACCCCGCATAAACTCAGTTTACCGGCCAGTCTACCGGTAGGTTGCCCACCTCGTAACGAAAAATGCCCGCGCGGCGTTACACGCGGGCGCAAACTGGCCATGCGCGTGAATAGCGAGAGAAATCTCGACGAGGCCTGGCGCCCGGCCGGAAAGATCGCAAACAGCTTTCATCTTAACCATGACGAACCCGTGCAAGACCTGGTTGACTTTTCCATAGGTACGGAGGTATAATTACTGCGGTCCTTGCAGTCGCGTCCTGATGTCCACCAGAGACAGGGCTAATGGGGAGGCGCAATGCCGCAAGAGTTTTGCACCTTTGAGCGGAGGGGTAATCTTCAAGGCGAGGACGCAGACTGTCAATCTGGTGGGACCCTTCTGGGTCTGGGGATCGTGTCCCCACCCCTCCGCCCTCCCCCAACGAAATTTCAATTGGCTGAAGGATATTCCCGGTCAAGTGTAGTATACTGAAAGTGACAGTCTGCGTCTTTGCTTTGAGGGCAAAGATTCACGAGGGGGCCGACCTGCTAGGTCGGCTCCCTCGTTCGATCGGCTAGAAGTCGGCCACCGGTCAGCCCCTAGCGAGGCTTAGGCCAGTCTCATGCTCGGTATTCCTTCAGGATCGACAGCGGCGGGAACGTTATGGCCCCATTCGGGCACTGCGGGGCGCACCCGCTGCAGCCGACAACGCAGTTGAACGGGTTCTTTACGACCGGCCTCCCGGTCGCCTCGTCCCAGCCGTACGTCCCGTGCGAGCAGAACTCGAAGCATGTCCGGCATCCTGTGCACTTCTCGACATCGATCGTGGGATACCAGGGGATCTGCTCCCGTGGCACTTTGTAACCCAACCTTGATTCCTCCTTACCATCGCGGCTACTTCCCGAACCACTTGCGGATCTCCACCTCTGTCGGCATCCGCCCCTCGACCTTCTTCTCCCCGTCCACGAACACGGCCGGAGTCATCATGACCCCGCGGTCGATGATCTCGTCGATGTCCGTCACATGGACGATCTCGACGTCAACGCCGAGCTTGCGCACGGTCTCTGCGATCATGTCCTCGGTCTTCCGGCACTTCGGACAACCTGTCCCAAGTATCTCCACCTTCACGCCCGTCCCCTCCTTTCGTGACGCGTAGTGTTCCCGCGTCCGCGGGCCATGCTCGATGCTGACACTTGCGCCAATGATCTGTACTGTTAGCCTTGCTGCGATGGGGTGGAAGCGGAACCCTTCCGGTCTACCGCCCCGCCGCCTCGGCTGGCGACCTGCCCGGCCGGACACCGAGCCACCAGTTTAGCCTTTACGTCACTCGTCATGCCATGCCCCGCCCACCGCGCTGGCCCTCTGCCGGACGCCGCCGGTGTGCGCGGGCTCCGCCGGGCCGCGGTCCGTCCAGGCATCTTAAGGCATGTTAAGCGACGATGGCCCCGAAGATCACGCCGCTTATGGTCGCCATGACGACCACAAGCGCCGCGTATGCAGCAGTCTTCTTCGGCCCGAGGACGCTGTTGATCACCAGCATGCTCGGAAGGCTGAGAGCGGGTCCCGCAAGGAGCAGCGCCAGCGCCGGTCCCTGGCCCATCCCGGCCCCGAGAAGACCCTGGAGTATCGGGATCTCGGTCAGCGTCGCGAAGTACATGAACGCCCCGACGACGGACGCGATGAAGTTAGCGAAGAGCGAGTTCCCGCCGACGAGTGCCGCCACATAGCGCGACGGTATGAGCCCGCTATCGACTCCCGGACGCCCCATTAGGAGACCTGCGACCATGACGCCTCCGAAGAGAAGCGGAAGGATCCTCTTTGCGAAGTCCCATGTCGAGTCCTTCCAGGCTACAAGCTCGTCCCGCCTGAACCACGCCTTGAGCATGTATCCCACGAAGACAAGGAGCGCCGCTACCAGATACCACTTTATCTTGAATACGTCGCTCCAGAACCCCACCGGCTCCGCCGGCTTTCCCCACGCGGCGAACACCAGGATGAGCACGAGCGTCGCGAAGTACGCAGCTGTCTGCCCTAGGCTGCGTCCGCTTTCCTCAACCGCCCGAGCCGCCGTGGCGAACCCCCTCTGCCGGTTCGTCTCCTCGCCCCTGAAGAGGGTCGCCATCGCAAGCCCTATCACCACTGAGAAGAGCACCGCACCGATCGCCCGGGCAAGCCCGATCTGCCACCCCAGGACCCGCGCGGTCAATATGATGGCAAGCACATTAATGGCCGGCCCTGAATACAGGAACGCCGTGGCCGGGCCGAGGCCTGCGCCCCGCTTGTATATCCCCATGAAGAGCGGCAGCACCGTGCAGGAGCACACCGCGAGTATCGCCCCGGACACCGAGGCCACCGCGTATGCGAGCCACTGCTTTGCGCCTCGTCCGAGATATCTCATCACGGACTGCTGCGAAATGAAGTTCTGCATAGCCCCGGCGATAAAGAACGCCGGGACCAGGCAGAACAGCACGTGCTCTCTGGCATACTCCTGCAGCATATGGAACGCTTCCAGTATCGCTCCCTGCACGCGCGGGTTGCCAAGGGGAGCAAAGTACGCAAGCAGGAAAACCGCCACTATCAGGAGGAAAGTCCTGAGTTCCTTCGCGTTCACAGCCTGTTCACCTCAGTCCGTTGTTCTACACCACGCGTTACGCCATCCAATACTGCCCCATAAGTCTACGGACGCCGTCACCGCGAGCGGTCGCGGCTGGTCACCCTGCGCCATGACACGCGTCGCTTGTGGCAGCCAGCGACGGCTTGCGACGGCCTCCCAAGGGCACCCGCAGTCTCGTCGCGCTCGCATTACTGTGCACCTCCGCGCCCCAGCCCATCTGCATACCAGAAGGCCTCTTACAAACCGCCGCGAGATCGCCGCGGGAGATCGCCACCGGATTACTGGAGGCCGGCCAGGGGACCGCCACGACGCCGTCCCGCACTCCACGCCGACCCGGACGCTGTCCGGCCGGACGCCGTCTGACCCTTGCCTGTCCCGTTGGACGTGGCGGTCGGAAAGCCCGCCAATGCCCGGAGCTAGAGCTCGGCGCCGGTCGTGCGTTCGGCGGGCGGCCCCGCCGCAATTCCGCTGCAGACAAGAGCGCACTCTGCGTCTTCAGCCATCTGGTCTATACAGCGGATGAACTGGTAGACGCACGGCGTCCTGAGCCTGTAGACGACGTTGAGCCCTTCCTTACGCGAGGCGACCACCCCCGCCGCCTTCAGCACCGCAAGGTGCTTGGAGATGGTGGACTGGTCGAAGCCGAGGCGCTCGACGAGCTCGCACACGCACTTTTCGCCCTCGCGCGCCAGGATCTCCACCATCCTCACGCGGGTCTCGTGGCCGAGCGCCTTGAATACGGCCACCCGCCGTTCGGTGGCGACGGCATCGTGCGCCACAAAACCATGCTTCTGCGCCATAGCTCTCACCTCATGTCTATGGCTATATTGCCATGTAGCCAATCATATGTCAAGAAGTGTATTGATAGGTGTGTCCTGATGGTAACTGAACTCGCCCCATCTACTCGACGCAGATGAAAACAAGGTGCACCAGCCAGTTACGTGTTCGGATTGAATCTGCCGGCGGGGTGGGCGAACGAGACAACGGGACAGGCAGCAAGTGAGGTCATCGCAGCAGGTGTTTCCAGGAGGCGCGTCCCCCCCGGGATCAAAGTTCTGGAGGGGCTATGATCTCGATCGGTTGGTACTCTCTTACCATGTTTACGACGGCTACAAGCCTTCTGGTCTTGACCTTGACCAGATGTTTGAAATTCCAACTCAAGAGATAACCAATGCCGTTGACAGATGCCAAGGCCACGTGCAGGGCATCAGACCGGTACTTCTCAGGGAATATCCCATTAGCGATGTAGTCCCCAGCCAATTGCTCCGCTTTTTCAGTCACCCTCAATACCGAGAATCCTTTAACGGCCTCAAGGTACTTGCTGCGCAAGCCTTCTGGTGCTGCACCGAGCTCGTCCAGAACGATCTCCGATATGTACACCCGGTAATCGCCAAGAGTTTCCCACAAAGCCGCGGTCATGCGCTGCCTATCGACTGCCCTGGAGTCGAATAGCGCGCTGATGACCGAAGTATCCAGGTATACACGGACCTCAGTGCTCATGCTCAGCTGACCGACCCCCTTCGATGGCACGTCGACGCAGTAGCCAATGAAGCGCCCGAACTACATGCAGCTCCGCCATCATTTCGTCATGTGGAAACTCCTTACGTGCATCTTGGACCAATTCGGCCAAAACCGCCGGTTCCACATGGTGTGTTGCGGCAACAAGCTCGTAGTCGAAGGCTTTATTGACAGCTCTATTGACCTTGTCCACCACCCTCCACCCCCTCTGACCCTCTCAGACGTCTCAATCCGATTTTACCATATCGACCCTGCGATGCGAATACCCATCGCCGGTCGGTCGGCCCATCCGCGCTGGCACCGTACATGGCCCCTTGGGTGCGAATTCGCCGGCCGTTGGATGTTTTGCCCCTGTGGCGGTCACGTGAAACCTCGGACGGCCAACCAGGCATGTAGGAGCGAGGCTGGTCCCCTATGGCCGTCCGCCCTTCCGAGGGTCGAGAGTTGGCGCGAGAAGATTAGTTGGAGCCTGGGTGCCCGCTCCAGAGGGTTGCGGCCCTCGCCCAGGCGTCCTTCTCGGCCCCCCAAGGCTCGCCGGAGAAGCGGTAGTCATGCTTACGCCTAATCTCAGCAAGCTGGGCCTTCAGCTCCTCCAGCTTCGCTATGGACGCCTGCAGAAGCCGCGTGGCGGCCGTCCGGTCTCGCGCTGCTTTCAACGCCTGGGCGAGGTGAGAAAGACAGAGCCCATCAGATGACGCAAGCGCCCTCTCGAGGTCGGGGCCCGATTCGAAGGCGGCCGATCCAAGCTGGGCGCTAGACCCGAGGCCGGCGCTGGATCCGACACCGGTGCCCCACCCGAGGTCGGAGCTTGGTCCGACATCGCTCCTCGACCCCAGCTCAGCTACCAGCACCCCGATGTACCTTTGCTCTGCCTCACGCGCCACAAGACACGCCGGGCATCTGCGCCCGGGGAGCAGGTCGTCCGCCCGCGAGGCGACCGTCCCGGTTGCGGGCAACCGCGCACTGCCGCTGCCGCAGGCGCGGAGAAGGCCCTCGAGGGACCCGAGCAGGTGGTCGACGAGGTCCCCGTAGATGATGGCGTGGCCGAGCGGGTCGCCGTGGTCTCGAAGTAGCCCGGCGTGGTCGGGACAGAAGCCGTTGGACCGCCGTAGATCCGCCCGTATGCCGGGATCGTTGATGTTCTCATAGAGGAACGTCTCGAGGTAGCGAGCGACCGCGTCGCTCACAAGCCTGCATATGGGACAGCCCGGCTTTGCCATGGCGTCCCGAAGGTTGTAGTAAGTCATGTGCCGCGATATGGCGTGCGCCCCCCCGGCCGGGGGCGGGGCGGGGGGGGGGGGGGGGGGGGGGGGGGGGGGGGGGGGGGGGGGGGGGGGGGGGGGGGGGGGGG
>JACIXY010000049.1 GCA_014360195.1 Bacillota bacterium | reverse complement strand
ACGTAAGGCTGTCCCGGCTCTATATGGGCCGCATGCCGATAGACCATGGGTAAAAGCTATTCGAGAGCTTTTGAGCACGAAGGAGGCTATGGTGTGACGCAAAGAGCAGCAATGGGCTGCTCCTTCCGGTGACAACTGCGGCATACAGGATTGCGGCATGCTAAGACCGCAGCGCCGAGACCACAGGCGGGCTACCCTGTACAGCCCGCCCGGTCGAGGCGCCCTGCGGCGGGACCACCGAACCCGCATCCTTCTTGCCGTGTGACCGGACTTACAACCAAGAAGCAAACGCCAAACAAAGGGGGAAGACTGCCCCACTGTTCTTGACACGTACAATGCCCGGGATGAGCATCACGCGGAGGCGAGGAAGGTATTTCACGATGCTACCAGTTCTGTGGTCGCGGGACACCTGGGGATCGATACGGCCATCGTATCTGACCAGCACTTTCGGCAGTATGGGCTTAAGGTTCCGGATGGGAGACCATCGTGAGATAAAGGACGGAGCCAATAGGGTTTTAGGGGCATCCGAAAAGGATGCCCCTAATCAACCGCGTCACGACCCGAGAGCCGGCGGGGATGCACTCAGCCTGATGGATGAGGATTTTGAGGCATGTGGTGGAAATTGCATGATGGTGCAAACACGGATGGCCGAAATTGGCAGGAAGAACGGACATCGTGTCGAAATGTGCACTCAGCATGCGTTGATCCTCTGCGGAAGCGGACCTTTGAGTGAAGGGGCCCAACTGGCGATACGAAGAGGGTGTCTGGAGAAGGAGGACCCTCGAGCGAGTGCAAGCTCGTCGAGTGTCCCGTAGACTGACGGGTCCTGTGCCCGCAGCTCCCGTGAAAGGACCGCCTCGCCGAGACGGCCAATATCCCAGCACGGCACGGCCGGGAACCGAAGAACAAGCCGTCCCCACCGACACACCCACACGCACCAACATCCGCCCGATCATGATCGCAGTATGAGACATAACTACGCCGCGATGAGGCGAGGCCGTTGGCCGTCTCGCGTTTGTGGCAATGTTCCAGGGCAAAGTCCCGCGAAATGCCGCCACTGCACCCAGGCTGCGCATAGGCGCAAAGGGCAAAGGGGGCATCGAGGTGAAGGGCATCGAGGAGTTTCGCGTCGCCCGCTACGAGTTCATTATCGAAGCTGTTGATAACCTCTTTCTGCCTCCCTACAAGGGATCCACTTTTCGGGGCGGGTTCGGGACGGCCTTCAGGAACATCGCATGCTCAACCCGCAGGACTGACTGCCGCGACTGCATGCTGAAACACGCCTGCCCATACGCATACGTCTTCGAGACTGCGCCGCCGGACGGGTCGGAGGCGCTGACCAAGTTCGAGCACGTGCCTCACCCGTTCGTGCTCGAACCGCCTCTCACCGAAAGGCGTGAATTCGCGCCGGGCGACGAGCTCACCGTGGGTCTTGTCCTCATCGGCCGAGGGATTGAGTTCCTGCCGTACTTCATCGTGGCATTCCAGGAGTTCGGGAGGATGGGGATCGGGCGTGGCCGCGGGAGGTTCCGCTTGAAGAGCGTCTATGCTTCGGTTGGGGCTTTCCGCGAACAAGGCAAATCCCGTGGGGATGAGCGTTGCGCGGAGCCGGCCGGTGCAGAGCAGTTCAGCAGAGAGCCCCACCGAAGCCACCTTGGCGAGGGAGAGGGCATTGCAAGAGGCATAACAGCGCTTCCGGTTTCTGCCTCGCAGGCGGGTGAGAGTTGTCGTCCACAGTGTGGCACTGCAGACCGTTCGCCCCTGTCGACGACTCCCATCACCCCGGCTGGGAGGGAAGGCCGTTCCAAGGGCCGCGGCGTTGCAGGCTCTTCCTCGGCGCCGTCGCCGGCTGCCCCCGCTCCTGTTCCTACCCATGGTACAGCTTCTACTCCGGCCCCTGGCCCCGCCCCTGGTGCGAGGGATGGTGACAGCCGCGGTGCCCGTGCGCTCGTGTTCGATGGCAAGGAGAACAAGATATACATGCAGGATGCGGTTGTCACATGGGACGACATCCTGGAAAGCGCAGGTAGAATCCTGGCGTGCCTTCGCCCGGCGGATGGCCAAGGTCCGGAAGGTGGCCGACCATCGGCTGCGTACGGATCCGCTGCCCTCTCTAGCTCTGCCTCCGCAGCTTCTTGCGACTCTCCTGATCCTTCCGCCTGTTCCGTTTCCCTCGACCCGGGTAGCGCCTCGGTCTCTTCCCACTCTGTGGGCCGCGTCGGCCGTGTCGGCTCCCCTCTTGTCCCACGAGTAACGGTGGCATTTCGTACCATGACCCGCCTCAAGTTCCAGGGCGGCCTCGAGGACCGACCTGAGTTCCACGTTTTGGCCCGTAGCTTGCTCCGGCGGGTTTCGTCGCTTCTCTACTTCCATCATGGGACGCGGCTCGACATGGACTTCCGCGGGTTCATCTCCCAGGCCGAGACAGTTCGCCTTGCCGTCCTCAATACGCGGTGGGTCGACTGGGAGAGGTACTCGAGCCGCCAGGATACCCGGATGAAGTTGGGTGGACTTGTGGGCACTGCGACTTACGAATTCAACGACGCCCGCCTCGCCGCATTCTTCTTGCCGTGGCTGGTCCTGGGAGAGTACGTCCACGTCGGCAAGGGATGTACCTTCGGGCTTGGGTGCTTCACCGTGGCTCTTGGTTCGCAGTAGCCGGGCGGCAACTGACCTTGGGCGATGTCGTGCGTCATAGGGCGCCCATATGTCGCAGTCTGGTGATATGATCAGCGGGGAGGACAAGAGGAGAGATTCCAAATGCGCTTAACACTGTGTGTTACCAACACGGCGCCTGAACCGGCCGAGCATGCTCCGCCCAGGTCTCTTTCGCTATTTCAAGAGTACGCTGCCAAGGAGTACGGGCAAGTTGTACATCCTTTTGAGCACCAGGCAGCCGCGTTCGAACTAATTGAGGGAGGGGAAGATGTCTATCTCATTGCCGGGACGGCCTCGGGGAAAACACTTGCCGTCGCCGTACCCTTATTGGCCAAGCTCGCAAAGGGTGCCATCCGGCGTGTGCTCTTCATGTATCCTACGGTTGCGTTGCTCGAGGACCAGAGACGAGTGATCGATGAGCTTGCGAAGTTGTCGGAATTGGATGTAGGCGAACTACACGGCGGCATGACGCGCTCGCAGCTAATAGCGGCGCTTACGAAGCCCGTCATCCTGGCTACGCCTGATGAGCTTTACTGGTTTTTCCGCAGAAACGTCAAGTATAGCGGGCTACTGATATATGGACTCTGCCAGGTAGATGAGTTCGTGCTGGATGAGGCGCACCTTTTCAACGGCCTGATGCTGAGGAACTTCGAGTGTCTGTGGCAACGTATAAAATTCTTGGGACGTAGCTTAGGCAGATCTCCAAAGCTACATGTCCTTACAGCGACTCCCACAGAGGGCCTCGAGCGTCTCAACAACGCCCGCCCGGTGGTAGGGAAGTCGAAGTGCGGTGACGTGCAGGTGCAATTTCGGGTGAGCGGCAGGCGCGAGCGCGCAGATGACCTGGCGTGTGCAGTCAATGAGATGCTCGCCGAAGGCAGAAGGAAGATACTTGTCGTATGCAATTCCGCCCGTATGGCGCACCAGCTGTTTGAAAAGTACAAGGTCGAGGATACTGCTTCTATACCAGTGCAACACCGGCTAAGATTCGGCAAAGTACCCCTCGGTGCTCTGATCACGTGGCTAGAGAAGGTTGGTGCCGATAGCCAACTCGTGAATGAGCTAGGCCAGCGGCTCTTCAGACAAGAGGATGTGGTTCTCGCGGACCTCCCCGATGGAACATGTGTTGATGTTCCGCTTCAGGATTTCGTTGCACGTACTTCTGAGATACTGGACAGGCAGTGTTGGCGCGTCAAGAGAGCGCTTTGGGAGCGCACCCGGCGCCCTGGCGAAACCTGGGAGTCTGCGCTCAACAACCGGCCACTGCCGTGTTGCATAATCGGCGCCGTACGTGATGACCTGGAAGTTGCGAAGGATGTAGCTGAGCAGCGGGCTGTCATAGATCGATGGCTCGCCGAGACCACTGACAAGATTAGCAACATTCAGCAAGATCCCATCCGCTGCCGGGCGCGTGGTTTTGCAGAACTTGTCGATGCTCTTGTGTCGATCGGGCTAGAGGAGAATCTGGCGTTCCTTACGGTGAGACGCCTGGTACTCGAGATGAAAGCCGACGCGGCCCAGGTGCCTGTGCAAGGTATGAGCCATCGCCCAGTATACTTACGCTGGCTCGACAAGGTGGTTGCGGCAGAAGGGGCGGAAGTGATACGCCGTGCCGTGGCGCAGGGTCTGGAATGTGGCGAGCTTGATGTGGACTGCCGTCACATTGGCGTATGGAAAGACGCGGATGTGCCAGTTATCGTTTACTCGGGCAGCATGGCAAAGCAGGCTCGCACGGGTCTAATAGATGTGTTCAGCGATCTGGAGCGTGCGGTGCTCATATCCACGTCGGCGGTCGAGGTGGGCGTCGACTTCCACGCAGATGTGCTCATCACAGAACAATGCGAAGGGAATTCGTTCTTACAGCGGTTCGGGCGAGTTGGCAGGCGCGGAGATAGCAGCACAGTGGTTGCCCTCGTCGATGGTGACGCCTATGCCACGCTCAGTTGCCTCGACGGCGCGAGATTGAGCAGAGAGGATTTTGCTTTGAAGGTGACGGGGGTCTTCCCGCAGCGGAACTACGCGACAGGTTCGAGGCTCCTCGATGCCAGTCACTATCTCGTTAATGAGCAGCTAGGCAGGGTCGGGCGCAGGCTTAATGAGGAAACTTCTGTCGCCACGGCAAGGCCAATTGCGGAGAAGCTACGTATTGCCAACGTTGAGCTCGGCTTCGGCCTGCGTAGCACGATGCCTCAAATTGCGCTGCGCGACGGGGTAAGCAAGGACCCATTCTATTTGCTTCGTTACGTAGACGATGACGACCTAAGGCCTTCCGACTCACCGTTCCTGGTTGCACGGGCGAAAACCTGGTTCACCTCGTTGGTTTTCAAGCCTGCGTTGTTTGATGTGCTCGTGGACGTAGCGGAAACGCTCAAAGCAAGCCAGTACCTATTCATACGGGACGGATTGGGTTTCTGCGTGTTCTCTGGACCCGCCATCGGGTGCGAGTACTTGCAGAAAATGGCCATGTACTTCACGCAGGTCGGCGGCTGGAACAGAATGCACCCGGGGAACTTCATGCTGCTTTACGGCGATGTTTACCTGTCTCGCGTCGAGCGAGACGTACCACACATTGAACCGGTCCGCGACGCCGATCAGAATCCACTGTTTATTCCCAATCAGACATACCTCTTTCTATTCCGCTGGACCGATATGGAGGAGACCCGCCATCTACTGGAAGACGCAGGGGTGGCAGGATGGGAAGAACTCCACTACGACTGGGACCAGCTCAAGTACGGTGCGGGACCAAGCAGGCTAAAGGGCATGGTCATTTTGGAGAATACGACTGGTGCATGTTTTGCTGCGTACCAGGAGCTGGTGAGCTATGTTAGTCGAAAGGTTTAAGAGTGCCCTGGGCAAGTCGTCACACGGGGGCCAAACGCTGTATGAGCATTCACTGGCTTGCGCCAGGATTGCGCACCGGGTGCTGACTGACCATCATTTCGTCCCAGACTGGCTGCCGGCCGAGAAGCGGGACCTTGTGCTGTTTGCGACCTTCATTCATGACGTTGGGAAGCTCGATCCCGCTTTTTCCGCCATGCTAGAAGCTGCTCGGATGGGGAAAGAGCTGCCACCAAAACGTGTCAAGCACGAGGCGAGTACGCTTGATTTTGACTCTTTCATTGTCGAGTCAGAAGAGGAAGTGAAGGAACACCTTCATTCCGTCCTGGGGTACCGCTTTTCAGCCCGACTCGATTTCAACGACATACTTGCATTTGCAGTGACACACCATGGGTTGTTCTACCTCTCGTTCGAACAGCGCGGTAGCGACGTGCTTCGCCGAATCCGCCGCGAGTGGACGCTGTTCAATTACGGCGAGGTGGGCCGGATTACCCTTGCGGACCTCTTGTTCGACTACCACCCGGCGGGGGGCCTCGTTGTGGTATCGGACCTCCTTGCGTCGTTTTGTCATGAAAGGCAGATCGACGATGCCGAGGAGATCATCAGCAGAGCTTGTTCTCTCCGGGAACTTATAGACGTGTTACTCACGGAAGGAATGGATCAAGTGGTTGAGCACAGCATTCAGGAGTATGACCCGCTCACTAGCGGGCTGCATGACCTGCTCATTTTACTGGCAGGAGGGTTGGCGTGATGGACAGCACAGAGGGCATTGTTTTGGATCAGGCCAGGAGCGCCATTGAGGAACTTGGCGTCGGGGACTTCGTCTCACCGGAGGAAGTCGCGAAGAGCGTCACGGGCAAGGTGACCTATTGGGAGAAGCCTTTGCCCAGCGGTGAACGGCTCCTTCTTATTCGTCTCTTCTCCGGCGCTATCCAGCGCGAAGAGGTGTTTCTTGGGAGTATACTATTCAACGCATTCTTAAGCAAGGCCTTTCTCCGGGTATTCAACGATGGGAAGCTGGGCCGAGCCAGCCTTGTCGCAAACGACGTCGAGGACTACTACTTCCTGGTCTGTACCGCAAGCGGCGTTGAGGATCTGGCAGACGCGCTGCGTTCCGAAGTCGAGCACAGCCTCCCAGATCTTTTCTTTGGTGCCCCGGACGAAGGGCGTGGTATCTACGGGGACCTTGCGCGTATGTTCACGTTTCGCAAGAGCGATTTTGAGCCGTTTCCAGTGTACGCTGTACCAGAATTCCTTGCTCCTGCTCTTGAGAAGGCGGTTCGCGAGCAGTTGCGGATACTGCTGACGGAGGAGCGCTTCCCTGGTTCCCTTAGGACAGTGCTTGCGGCAATAGCCTTTTTCTATGGCCGGACGAGTGGTGGGAGCGGGGACGCACAGAGCTTCCCGAACTTTGTTGAACACCTCGCCACTGACAGAGAGTATGACAACTTGTTGAAAACGGACGATGTGAAACGGGCCTTTAATGTTGGTGAAGTTGCCAAACCTGCCATTAAAGAAAGCATCGATAAGGAAACCTGCAGTACAAAGCACTTGAGGCAACTGCTGTTAGGACTACTGAACGGCTTCGCTGCCAGCATCGATGCTGGCTCGGGTAAATGGCTACTACCGTTTCTTCGCAAGGACGGGAAGTTCATCTCTCTCGAGTCATCAGAGTATGTTAACTGCCTTCTTGGCGAAGTGCAACTTGGATACTACCTCTTCCAGCGGAGCTTCAATCGGACGCGGGTACCCTGCCGCCTGTGCAACAGGGTCGAGGCCGTTGTTGAAGATCGGTACGTAACAACAGGACTCAGTTCCTTCAGGTTCCATAACCAAAGTGTCCGCCATCAGGCAGAGAAAGTATGTCCAAGGTGCGCACTGTATTCGTATCTCGGCCAGAAGCTCCTCGGTACACACATGGTATCAGTGGCCGGCAAGCTTCCCCAGGTGCCGAAGACCTACAACCTCATTTTCCACTATGGTAAGCACACCGATGACGAAATACGGCGTCTGGCTGACCAGATTGACGACCTCTGGGATCTGGTCAGACGTCACGAGGACCTGGATAGGATACGGCGAGAGGCCCGAAAGCAGGTCCTAGCGCTGAGCGAGAAGGCTAGCCATGAGCACGACTCCGCGAAAAGCTCGAAGCTAGCCGAGGAGCTTGCCGCTAAAG
Organism: Bacillota bacterium; assembly: GCA_014360195.1. Classification (GTDB taxonomy): domain Bacteria; phylum Bacillota; class SHA-98; order UBA4971; family UBA4971; genus UBA6256. Next base: position 8,550 of record JACIXY010000049.1, on the reverse strand, counting down.
CTGATGAGCTCAAGGCAGTGGAGGCAGACCTCGAGAACACGGAAAGAGGCATAGCCGCGAGATACCCGTGGGTGAAGGAAATGGGCGGATCGGTTGTCCCCGCTGAAAACCACCTCCTCGATACTCTGGCTAACCTGGACATTTCCGAAAACAGGGTTGAGAGACACGTGTTGGGTCTAGGAATCAGCGGCTACCGGATGATCCTATTTGTGCTCCCGCACGTGCGGCCTCCACGAGACGCCGTAGAACACGATTTTGCGCAGCGCCGGTTCTCAAGCAGCCGGATCATGGTGACTGCCCTTCTGTCGCTCCTGCGAGAGCTATGCGGTTGCGACGGGCCGTTCTACTACCAGTCGCTCCCGGTCCTGGCGGCTGATGCCTTCCGACGGGATACGTTCTACGTTCGCAACGAACCGATTGCCGTTGCGAAGGTTCATAGCGAATATGAGGTCGTTACCCAGATCGCATGGAAGCTTGTTTGGCAGCGAGGAAGCGACGGCTTCGTAAGGAAAGTGGTTCTCGCAGAGAAACTCCTAGAGGATCCGTTACCCACGTTTGCGGAGGTGATGCGGGGCAGCTTGGTTCCCGGCGAGACGAAACGGTCGTACAGGAGGCTACCCGGGGCCTATCGGGAGGATTGGGGCACATACGACTTGACAGAGTATGCGGCGTTCGTCAACAGGCTGTCGAGAATCCAGGAGGTGAAGGATAGTGGCGGTGAAAATTGACCGTGAGGTCATCGACGAGTTTTGCCAGAGGTTATTCCGAGTGCTGGATAGCCTGGGTCTACTCCCTCGTACGTTATTGGCTAAACCGAACGAGTTCGAGAAGTACCCTCGTTTACTCTTTGGAAGCATCCGGAGGTACAATGACGTAGACGCCGGGTTTAAGGAGTGGGAAAGCCGGATCCTCCGCGAAGCTGCGGGCAAGAACGAATGTTACCCCGATATCGAAGGCCTAAGGCAGTGGATGCTGGCCCACAGTGAAAAGTTCGTCAGAAAGGCTAACCTTCAGCATCTATCGACGAGCCTATACGCGAGGCTGTTTCAGTATCTTTACCCACGTCGCGTGCTTGCCAACGCATACTGCTTGAAGCACAGGGGCGAGCCGGCAGTTCTCGGCAAGTTCAAGCGGCTTGTTAACGCGCAGGACCTTGAAACGAGGCAGGATGCCCAGGCGGACCTAGAGGCTCTGCTCGATACCGATCTTCTGCAATCGGTGGACCCGCTCGTTTCGAACCTGAAGACTGTCTACGCGAACGAGTGGGAAACGGTTGTTGACGACGCGAAGAAAAGCTTGATAGCTGGCGCTCATTATTATTGTAAGGTCCTTTCTGGTACCGAGAAGCCTGTTCCAGCGGAACCGGAGGCGGAGGCCGAACAGCAAGCTGAGCCGCATGACAACGGGAAGGAGGAAGAGGAATGACCAACGCGACGGTGAGCAGATTTGTCGAGCAATTGGCCGATATCGGTACCCTTGTACCGCGAGAGATCACCAAAGGAAAGACAACAACTAAGATCGCTCGGCCGGTTTATACGCGGCAGGTTGTAACTATCGTCGGTGTAAAGACGACCGCAAGTCGGTTTCTTCCAGTGTCCCACGCGGGGTACTCCAACGAAACCTATGTGGACAAGGTCGACCTGTTGGGTAAGAGGCGTGCCGAGTTCATAGGCCGCAAGCTAAAAGGAATTGAGCGACGCGCGCATATGAGCCTGTTCCGCCAGATGACCGAAGCTGAGAGCGGGAGCAATTGGCGTGAGTTCTTTGCCGAGAAGTTCGGCAAGGAATGCACCATTCCAGACGGCCTCTGTATTGCGTGCTGGAACTGTACGCTTTTTGGGGGTCTTGAGGCAGGCAAGGGAGCCACGTTTTCCAGGATACGATACTTTGACACATTCTCCGTAGAGGACGCCGCCGAGTGTATTCAGAGTGACGAGTCGCCGGAACAGATGGCTATCGGGAATACGGTTGGGGAGGATCTCGCCGTCGAACGTGGAGAGGCATCCTTCCACCGCTACGAGTATGTCAAGGCCGGCACGCGTTTCCCATTCATTACCATTATAGAAAGCCCGACATTGTTGGACGTAGCGGGGTATCTAGCTGCTGTGAGGCTTGCTGACCAGCATGGCTACGGCAAGTACTCGGCAAACCACGGGAAGTTCACTACAGACTTTGTCGCCGTGTCAACAGGGTACCCACTCTTTTCGGTGCTTGATATGCTTGTCTGGCTTGAGGACGGCGGGTCGGGAGGCCTGGAAGGGAGGCTGAGGTTCGAAGCTGCCGTCGATGAACCAGTGACTCTGTCTGGAAGCGGCCTCGACGAGCTACGCGATAGGTTGAACGAAGAGTTCAAAGCCTACATCGCTGCGTTAAACGTTTCGTCAGGAGACGGAGGGGCGCGGAAACGTGGTGCCAGATGAGGTGATTTCGGATGCTTTATGCCCGACCATTGCTACTGCGCAACTGCGGGCGTTTTACCCATGTGAGTTCTGACTTCGGTTCGCAGTACCACACGCACGTTTTCGTGACAAGCGAGGCGCTGCATGCCGGGCTTACGCGGGGGGCTACCTGGAGGCATGCGGATAGATACGTAGATCTCGGCGCTGACGCGAGCAAGGGACTGGGGGAGAAATACTTCAGCTGCGACTACGATGTAAGTCGCAGGCCTGTGTGGTTTACCCCTGGCTTGTTTGTCAGCGACGACTTCCGGGTACTGTCTAAAGAACGCCGGCTGGTGGACAAGCACGACTTCAACGTCGTCGACGAAGGTTACCCGAGTACTGGGGGAAACCAGCGGCCGTATTTCGTGCCTACTTATGGGACCATTGAGAGCGTGCTCCCGGGTCGCCGATTATTCACGTGGGCCTTTTCCCCCCGCCGGACAGAGCTCGAAGCGTTCATGGAGGATCAAGTCTTTCTCCTCGGCAAGAAACGCACGATGTTTCAGGTTGTCGCGACCGGAAACGTGGTGGAGGGTCAGCGCTTGACAGGAAGGTGCCAAGTCCCCTACCTCCAGTTTCCTGTGTCGGATACACAGAGGTTTTCTAGCTTCAGCGTGCTCGCTGTGACTGCGCGGTACATCGTGCTGCAGGGGGAAACCCGTGATGCCGTATCGTTTTGGGCATTCTCCTCCGGCGGTGCAGCTTTCGGGGACCTCGTGCTGCCGGAGTTCTATCTGGCCACGACGCCTCTTCCACATGGCTTGTGGGGAGAATGACGACTCAAATATCGGCGGCAATCCGGGCCTCGGAATGGAGCCGTTCGAGGGGGTGCAAGACCCCATGACACCCGACCAGGGGCAGATCATCGTCTCCGAGTTCGGCGCCTTCATCGGGAAGAAGAGCGAGAGGCTCATGATTAAGCAGGGGAAGGACGTCGTCCAGCAGATCCCGTTCCACGACGTCCAATCGATCATAGTCACGGGCCCAGGAGTCTCCATCTCCACCGACGTCATCCAGGAATGTATGGAGCACGGCATCCAGATCGATTTCCTGACGTTCTCCGGGAAACCTTACGCTAAGCTCACTTCGCCGTGCCTGTCCGGAACCGTGATCACCCGTCGCGAGCAGCTCCTCGCCTACCACGAGAAGCGCGGGCTGAAGCTGGCCTGCGCCTTGATCGAAGGCAAGCTGCGGAATCAGCAGGGGCTGCTTCACTACTTCGCGAGATATCGGAAGGCCGAAGACCCTGCCACCTTCGAGGCGATCGCCGAGATGGAAAGTAAGATACTCGAGATTGCGGGCGAGCTTGCAACGGTCGAAGGCAACTGTGTGGACGACGTTCGAGAACAGCTCCTGTCTATCGAGGGCAGAGCCGGTGCTGTCTACTGGGAAGGCATACGGAAGCTCCTGGCCGGCAAGATCGACTTCGAGACCCGCGAGCACCGTGGTGCAAGTGATCCCTTCAATTCGCTCCTCAACTACGGGTATGGGATCCTCTATTCGACTGTATGGGGTGCCGTCGTGCTTGCGGGCCTCGAGCCATTTGCCGGGTTCATCCACACCGACCGCCCTGGCAAGCCCAGCCTTTGCCTTGACCTGGTCGAGGTGTTTCGCCAGCGCGTCGTCGATCGCACGGTCGTAAGCCTTGTGAGCAAGGGAACCGCCATCAAGCTGCAGGACGGGATGCTGACCGACCAAACCAGGCGCAAACTCATCGACAGCATCCAGGAGCGGCTCGAATCGCGCGAGACTTATCACGGTAAGCAGCACAAGCTCCGGACCATCATTCAGCTTCAAGCTCGACAGATCGCGAGTTTTCTGAGGGGTGAGACGGACTATAAGCCGTTTATCGGGCGCTGGTAGGTTTGGCGGGCCGACATGCGGTTATAGATAATCAAGCCCGAAGTTCCACAAGCTTCATGCGCCGCCGGGGGCATGGCGAGCAGGCACGCGCACTCCACGCGCGGCCGTCGCTTCAACTTCGGAGTTGCTTATGTATTGTTGCGCGGCAACCGCCGTGCCTGCTCGCATACGGACAGGGACTCTTTGCGCGGCCCGCGACGGGGGAGGGGGGACTGGCCCTGCACACTTTGGTCATCTATGATATCCCGAGCACCAAGATCCGCAACAAGATCGCCGAGGCGTGCATGGATTACGGCCTCGACAGGATCCAGTGGAGCGCGTTCCTCGGGGACATCAACCACAACCGCCGTGAGGAGCTTGAAGCCAGACTTAAGAAGGTGCTTGGCAGGCGCGCTGGTAACATCCAGCTTTTCCCGGTGTGCGAGAAGGACTTGAGCCTGCGGGTCATCATCGAAGTCCGAAAGGAAGACGAGAAGAAAGACGACGATGATAAGTCCAAGAAACGGCGGAGGCGCAAAAAGAAGGAGAAGACAAAGGGGTCAGGCGCCGAGGCAAAGGTAAGTCATGAACCCGGCGACACGGGGGAGGGCATGCAAGCAGAGGAGAACCTGGAGCAGAAACGCCGGCGGGAAGGCGGGCGGGCGTGAGAGCCGACGATGTCGCTCGGCTGGCGTCTACCTGTTGACGGGATGGTCGGTAAAGCGAGAAGGAATGTGGAAGAGAGTAACGCCAAAGGGAAGGTGACACGGGGTCCTGTGAATCGCCAAGGCGGGAATGCGGCATTGAAGGGAATGAGCACGGGCATAGTAGCGGCGTGGGTGCCGAGGAGAGAAGCCGCTCAAGCGGGAACATGGCACCAGAGGGAGATCAGCGGGGAGGCGACTAAGTCCCATGCTGGCCGAGCCCGAGAGACCCGCACTACTTGAACTGCGCGTGACTGATGTGAAACAGTTCGTTTACTGTCCGCGGATCGTTTATTTCACATACCTGATGCCCATCGAGAAAAAGGTCACCCGCAAGATGGAGTACGGCAAAGAGGAACACGTACAGCTCGACCGACTCGAGAAGCGACGTACCTTCCGCGCGTACGGGCTCACGGATGACGCGGAGCGGAGGTTCCACGTCCACCTGCGCTCGGAAAGGCTCGCGCTCTCTGGAGTGCTCGATATGCTGCTTGTGCAGAGAGATACCTACTATCCTGTGGAGTTCAAGTACACTCGTCGCCGACCCGAGTTGAACCACAAGTACCAGCTCATGGCCTGCGCTATGCTCCTTGAAGACACTGTGGCTAAGCCGGTCAGGGCCGGGTTCGTGTATGTGACAGAAGACAGGACTGCCTATCCCGTGGAGTTTACGCAGAACATGCGCGACTTCGTCCGCGCCACCCTTACTTCCATTCGAGACATGATTAGGTACGAGAAGATGCCCCCGCCGACCCGGCAGAGGAGGAAATGCGTCGATTGTGAGTTCCGGCGCTTCTGCAACGATGTGCACTAAGGAGGGGGTGCTCCTGATGTATTTCCTGACCGACGAGGAACGCCAGAAGCTTCTTAAAGGCATCCTGCCGAAATCGCGGTCCATCGAGGTGGCCCAAGAGCTTCGCGGCTGGAACTGGCACCAGCCACCGCTCGAGCCTGTGTACGAGGTTACACTGGCGGTTTACGAAGTCGCAGGCAAATACTGTTCCACCGGCCGCGACGTTTACCTCCGGCGCGTCCAGCGTGTGCGTGGAACGCCGAACAAGGATATGATCATGGGTTCAGCCTTCCACGAAACGCTGGCGAACATTCTGGTAAGGGCAAAGCGCCTTGTGTACACCCACGGCGTGGATCATCTGTGCGACATACTCAAAGGGCTACAAGAGCCTGCGGAGGCCATCGCCGAGAAGCGAAAGTGTGACCTTTCGACCGAGGACTATGTCGAGCTTGTCCGGCGTGTCAACGCCATACATGGGTTCGAGGTTGCGCGGCTCGCCACGCGGATCCAGGAGGCGGTGGCGAAGCAGCCGTACATCAGGGAAGACTCCCTTGTCAGCACGGCCATCCCGGTCATGGTAGAGCAGCGACTCGACGGGTCGTTCCTGGGCCTTAGCCAGATGCTGAGCGTAGACGCGTTCGTTCTTCCGGAGCCGATGATCATGGACCTCAAGTACGGCGAGCCGCGCAAGTTCCACCGGCTCGGGACCACGGGGTACGCTCTGGTAATGGAGTCGCTCTATGAGTACCCGGTCAATCTCGGCTGTATTGTTTACCTCAGCTTCAACGGTGACCGCATCACCATCTCAAAGGACATCCACATTATCGACGACGAGCTTCGGCAGTGGTTCATAGAGGAGCGCGACCAGAAGGCGCGCATGGTATATGAGGAGATCGATCCCGGCATCGCCAAGGACTGCTATCCCACGTGCCCGTTCAGGAAACACTGCACATAGGCAGTGGCCGGGGGACATACGAGGGCGTGGGCTTTGCAGGAAAATCGTACACAAAGTAGAATACGTATGGCGGGCCGAGCAGCAGGTGGCAGGATTTGTCTCTCAAATCCCCCGGTTCTTGCGCAAAACGATCGTTCGAATGCTCCTGGCAATACATGGGACAGTGGCCCGAAACCCTTGTGGGACAACGGGAAGCGGCTCTGAAGCGGAATGTTAAAATCCCCGGGGTTTTCGTGCAGAAAACCGATTTTAACATGGAGGAGGTGATCGACGATGACTGGACGAACGCAAAACCCAGTAGCGACGCGGGGTGCGCCGGCGCGCCGGGGTCGGGTTGCACCGCTTGACTCGACGACGAGAGGACTGAAAGCCCCTCTCGTGCAACCCGGAACATTCCGTACGTCCCGGGTTGCACCGCTTGACTCGACGACGAGAGGACTGAAAGATTCCCGACAACCCGCCGCCCGTCCGCTGTGCGTATCGCAGTTGCACCGCTTGACTCGACGACGAGAGGACTGAAAGTTGCCGGCGGGCTCGGCCTTGCCCTCGCCACCCTCGGGGTTGCACCGCTTGACTCGACGACGAGAGGACTGAAAGTCTGGAGCGGACGGAGGCCTCCACGGCTGACACGCTGTTGCACCGCTTGACTCGACGACGAGAGGACTGAAAGTCACAATGCTCTCGTGCTCTGCCATTTCGGCTCTGCAGTTGCACCGCTTGACTCGACGACGAGAGGACTGAAAGGCTTGTACGTTCGCCATTTCTTGGCCTCGGCTACGAGTTGCACCGCTTGACTCGACGACGAGAGGACTGAAAGGAGCACCAATGGCAGCGCAACGAAGACGGCGAAGTAGAGTTGCACCGCTTGACTCGACGACGAGAGGACTGAAAGGCGCCCACGGCTAGCCCGCGCCCACGCAACCTACTGGAGTTGCACCGCTTGACTCGACGACGAGAGGACTGAAAGGTATCAGGTCACACGGCCTCTCGTGGATGCAGGCATGGGTTGCACCGCTTGACTCGACGACGAGAGGACTGAAAGGTCGGAAACCCTCGCGGTTCAAACTTTACCGCGCCGGGGTTGCACCGCTTGACTCGACGACGAGAGGACTGAAAGATTTGCCGGTTACGAGCCAGTCACCCACGATGGCCCTGTTGCACCGCTTGACTCGACGACGAGAGGACTGAAAGCTCTAACCTGGCGCACGAGGACTGGTCTGATCATAGGTTGCACCGCTTGACTCGACGACGAGAGGACTGAAAGGCGCTATCGTCAGGCCCGGGTGCCACTCGAAGTGCGGCGTTGCACCGCTTGACTCGACGACGAGAGGACTGAAAGGGGATAGGCGTATATCTGCCCGTCCTCCACGAACACGGTTGCACCGCTTGACTCGACGACGAGAGGACTGAAAGACCTGAACGCTCGCATAGTCAATCCCGTCCACCCCCGTTGCACCGCTTGACTCGACGACGAGAGGACTGAAAGTTACTGGCGGCTCTGACGTAATTCCGGATGCAGTACCGGTTGCACCGCTTGACTCGACGACGAGAGGACTGAAAGTGCCGTCTAGCGCAGTGCAATACGGACAGGCCCCGGGCAGTTGCACCGCTTGACTCGACGACGAGAGGACTGAAAGTCTTGCCGCCCTGGTAGACCGGCCTCTCAACGCCTTCAGTTGCACCGCTTGACTCGACGACGAGAGGACTGAAAGTGGTATGATGGTAGTCGTCCATGGCGGCCAGCTGCCGCCGCCATCGAGAGGATGAAAGTGGTAACCGACGCCTATTTTCAAAGCAGTCGGCCATGCCGCGCGT
>JACIXY010000048.1 GCA_014360195.1 Bacillota bacterium | reverse complement strand
CACGGGCATCTGGGAAGGTGGTTACCTGGGGACCAGGCGGCGCGCGAACTTGGTTCCCTGGGGACCATCTCCGCCTAGAGCCTGGTCACCAGAGGACCAGCGCCGGCCTTCCGCCGGGTGAGGCGCCAGGAGGGTGGGTCTTCAGTGACCACATTTCGCGCGGGGTTGGTCCTCGAGGGACCACCCGCGCGAGGGATCCTGGGATCCCAGGGACCACCCAGCGACGAACGCAGCTGCGCGGCCACCTGACCACGGGTCGATCATGGTCAACATAGAGAGGCCGCGAAAGGCGGCCGCCCCGGCATCACCTCGGACGCAACTCTGAGCCCTGTACCTGAGCAGCTCTGAGCCCTGCACCTGAACATGCACCTGCCCAAGCTCATGCCCAAGCTCGGGGCTAGGCCATGTGCGGGCCGTACATGGCCCGTTCGGCCGCCAAGCGGCGGCATGACGGCACCATCCCTCAACTCCTGAGCTGGCTATCTATAGCTACATGCTATATCTATAGCTACATGCTATAGTGAGAGCGCAGAAATGCTCCTGACCCTTGGAAGGAGGTGTCCGTGATTGCACGCGGGTTTCAAGATCCGGCCGCTCGGCAGCCGGGCCGGATCTTGGCGAAGCGCGCCCCGCTTGGGGCGCCGTCCGCGACTTCAACACCGGCAACCCGCCGGATGTTGGCAAGCTGGGAAGAAGTAACGAACCCTCGCTTAGGTACTCTCACTGTATGCTAGTTACGTGCTGCCTACACGCTCAATCAGGCAGTGGAGTTCGCGACGGTGACGACCATCGCCACCTCCGTACCATGGCTGCAGGCGCGCTCGAACATCGCGCGCAAGGCGGCCCAGACCTCGTCCTCGCGCCCCGATACCCGAGTGCTGAGGGGCCCTACGTCGTATGAAAGCCCGCCGCCCGCGAGGGCCGTCAGAGACGTGTTTATGATGTCGTCGGAACCCGGGGTCTCCATCGGATAGAGGGATACCTCGGCAGTGATCATACTCGTGCCTCCATTGCGGATGTCGTTCCATGTCCCTGTTCACAGTCTTGCCGCGGGGCAATGGAGGTATGCACGCCCTAATGCGCTTGTGGACGGGCAGGCGAGAATTCGCAAGCCCTGGCTTGAAAACCAGCAGTTGTCATCCACCGTGACTGTGAGGCTGAAAGGCCGTGAGTGTTTCTGACTGCCGAAGTTGAACCGCGTTACGAATTCAGTGCAGACGCGGCTTACGGAGAGCGCTGTCAAACGCCGGCAGGAAGCAAGGCTCAAAATCGAAACGAAGGCTGAGGCAAGAGGCTGCTGCCCACCGCCGCGTGCCCTCAAGTAGGCTGGCTCAGCCCCAACTCTGTCGTCCCCGAGATTATCCAGCATTGCAGGCGTAAAGGACGCAGCCCAGCTTCAGTGCAGTCGTTGGGCGGTACTTCTGTTTCGAGGAGCTGCGGACGCGGTCTTCATGCTTCGCCAGAGCTCATAGGCAATCGAATTTGAAGCCATAATATAGCGACTTTGCGCATACTATGCTCGCCTGGGCACCCCCGCGTCGTTGAGCGGGTGCGTATCCTTCAATCCAGGGTTTGGGCATCTACAACAGACACCCCCCGATGACCAACTAGCGGACACCGATACGTCTGCTGGCGCTGACGATGGTCAAGCCCTGTATTCGCCCGCGAACCCTGTCGTTGAGGCGACCCGGAAGGTATAGTATCATGGGGATAGGCCCGCCTATGCGTGGCGGGTGCGCTCTTAGCCCTCCGGAGCCCCTCGGCAATCTGGGCAGATCCGCTCGTGGGCAACAGTTACGAAATGGGGGATCGGATGTGCAGTATAGGAAGTTCGGACGCCACGATTTCGCCGTTTCCGCCCTGGGGTTCGGGTGCATGAGGCTCCCGGTCCTCGATGGCGACATGGCCAGGATCAACGAGGAAGAAGCCATATCCATGATCCACTACGCCATCGACCAGGGCGTGAACTACCTCGATACCGCTTACAGGTACCACGACGGCCAGTCGGAGGCCCTGCTCGGCAAGGCTCTCCGCGGCGGGCTCCGCGAGAAGGTGAGGCTCGCCACCAAGTCCCCGGTTTGGCTCTGTAAGGCCCCCGACGACTTCGACCGCTACCTGGACGAACAACTCGCGAAGCTGGACACGCACTATGTGGACTTTTACCTGTTGCACTCCCTCAACAAGGAAACCTGGTCAAAGGCGAAGGACCTCGGCGCCCTCGACTTCCTCGACCGCGCGCTCGCTGACGGGCGGATCAGGTATGCAGGGTTCTCTTTCCACGACAACCTTTCCCTCTTCAAGGAGATCGTTGATTCATACGACTGGAGCTTCGCCCAGATTCACTACAACTACGTGGACGACCACTACCAGGCCGGCACCGAGGGGCTGAAGTACGCTGCGTCGAAAGGCCTCGCCGTGATCATCATGGAGCCTCTTCGCGGCGGCAGGCTGACCAAGGTTGTGCCCGACGACGTGAAAGCCGTGTGGAACCGCGCCCACGTCAAGAGGACGCCCGCCGAGTGGGGCCTGCGCTGGGTCTGGAACCACCCCGAGGTGACCGTCGTCCTGAGCGGCATGAGCACCATGGACCAGGTCAAAGAGAACATCCGCACCGCCGAGGACGCCCTCCCCCTCTCCCTTACCGCCGATGAGCTAGACCTCATCGCGGAGGCTCGCAAGATCTACAAGCAGAGGATCAAGATCAGCTGCAGCGAGTGCCACTACTGCGTGCCATGCCCCAACCGCGTCCGGATCCCGGACATATTTTCCCTGTATAACGATGCCGTCGCGTACGGCACGCTGAACGAGTCCCTGAGGACCTACAATTCGATGAAGAAGGCCAGTGCGGATGCGTCCGCCTGCGTGGAATGCGGTGCCTGCGAGGAGGCCTGCCCGCAGCACCTGCCCATCCCGCAACTTTTGAAAGAGGTGCGCAGGTTCTTCGAGAGCCAGGCCAATGCCGGCGGCGGCCCGGGAACCTGACGGTCAAACGTCCAGCGCGCTCAAACACCCCATGCCTATCGTTTGCAACCCGCCCCACCCTTGCTGCTCGGCAGCTCCAGGCCTGGGGCGGCCCTGCAGTTGGAGGTCTGTTGTGTCACGCTGGATGGCTACGGCGGCTCACGGCGGCTAGGGCTCAGCCCTGGGGCGGCTTTGCAGTTGCAGGACTGCTACCGTGCATCACCTCAAGGTGGATAGCAGCCAGGTGCAGCAGGATGGCAGCCGGCGAAAGCCGTGCGCCACGCGTGTGCAACTGCTACCGCGTTTCATAAGTCCGGGTAGGCCTCGGCCCTGCCTCAGCCCGGCGTTCGCGCCGGGCGCGGCGCAGTCGCCCGGCTCTGAACTTTATAATAACCTACACGTTCTTGCGAAATGGAGTACTACATTGAGCGCGTTATTGAGCGCGTGAGCCCTGTCCTTGCCGTTCGACGATGCCCGGTGCGACACGCACCGGTGATTTGGCGATTCCTCCAGCCCCGCTCCTCCAGCCCCGCTCCTCCAGCCCCGCCCTTGTTTGGTGATATCCCCATCCCTGAGCGTTATTCGTTTCCAGTCGTAGACGGGTCGCCGTAACTTTCCTACATTATGTCAACGGAGCCGGGTTGAATCGCACAAAACCGTCGCCGTGCTCAGCCAAATTGGCCGTTGCTGGGGAAGTTCAACAGTCTCATCAAACGCCTACTGGATACGCTGGAAACACTGGGTGCGTCCGCTCAAACTCCCAAAATGCAGCAACTCACAGAAGGAATTCCGCCGCCCGTGGAGAACTATCACTATGCCTCAAACGTTTGAGGAACCTGCGGGGAGGTGATGGCCGGCACTGGCAAGCGCAAGCGCTGACGCTGGTGCTGACGCTGACGCTAGTATTGGTGCTGGTGCTTGTACTGGTGCTGATGACGGTGCCGGCGCTGGCGCCGGTGCTAGCGCTGGCACCGGCACTGGTGCTAATGCTGGCGGCGGCGCTGGTGCTGCTGGTGGTGGTGCTGGTACTGGTGCCGATGCCGGCGCTGCTGCTGGCGCTGGCGCTGGCTCAAGCGCAGGCGCTGCCGTCAACCGATGTTGTTGGGGGGTAAGCAGTAAGCAAGGATTAGAAGCGTGCTGGTCCAGCGCGGCGCTGTCCCACCGCGGCGCTAGTCCAACGCGGTGCTGGCTGAACGCGGTGCTGACCCACCGCCGTGCTGGCCCACAGCGGTGCCGGTCCAATGCGGCGCTGTCCCACCGCGGCGGGGGTTTGCAGGCGCAACCGTGCCCGCATGCCCCCGGACGTCGGACGTCATGGCGATCACGCCGCCACCGTGCATGAAAATGGGGTTCCGTGTATTGCCGAGGGAATGATGAAAGATTGCGTAAGAATGAAGGATCGCGAAAGGAGGAAGGTGGCTGCCCTTGTCCGCGCCCCGGCGCGGGCAAGGCGGACAAGGGGAATACAGCCGCGAACTGAATGAAGAGGTTGCTTGTGCTGTCGACGTGCCTCCTGGTGCTCTTCGGCCTCGTGGCCACGGTGTCAGCATCCCAGGAAGGCAAGCTGCTCATCTGGGCCGACGAACTGCGTGCGGCGGTCCTGAGGGATATCGGCCAGAGCTTCACGAAGCAGTACGGCATTCCGGTTGAGGTGCGCGAGCTCGGTTTCGGCGACATTCGTGATCAGCTCGGTGTCGCAGGCCCCGCTGGCGAAGGCCCGGACATCATCGTCGGGGCGCATGACTGGCTCGGCCAGCTTGTAGTGAACGGGCTCCTCGAGCCCATCGACCTCGGGGCAAAAGCGAAGGATTTCGTCCCGGTATCGCTCACGGCGTTTACCTGGGGCAAGACTCTCTACGGCGTGCCCTACGCCATCGACTCCGTCGGCCTCTTCTACAACAAGAAGCTCGTCCCGGACCCGCCCAAGACCTTCGACGAACTCATCGCCATCGCGAAAAAGCTGACCAACAAGGACAAGAAAGAGTACGGTTTCCTTCTTCCGCAGCCTGATCCGTATCATACCTTCCCGCTCATGAGCGCCGCAGGCGGCTACGTGTTCGGGACGAAGCCTGACGGCACCCTCGACCCGCTGGACGTCGGCCTCAACAACAAGGGCGCCATCAGGGGCCTTACGATCTTCGACAAGCTCATCGAGGACGGCATCATGCCCATCGGCATCGACTACCCGACGATGATGGGCCTCTTCAAGGAAGGCAAAGTGGGCATGATGATCACCGGCCCGTGGGCGTTCAAGGAGATCCGCGACGCCAAGGTCAACTACGGGTTCACGAAGATCCCGTCCATCGACGGGAAGCCCGCCCGGCCGTTCGTCGGAGTGCAAGGGTTCATGGTCAGCTCGTTCAGCAAGAACAAGCTGCTCGCGAAGGCGTTCCTGAACGACTTCGTGGCGACAGAGAAGACCATGAAGGCACTCTTTGATAAGGACCCGCGTCCGCCGGCGTTCCTGCCCACTACGAAAGCGGTCGCCTCCGACCCGGACATCGCGGGAGTCGGCGCGAGCGCGGCGGACGGCACCCCGATGCCTGCCATCCCCGAGATGGCGTCGGTCTGGACAGCGTGGACCAATGGGCTTGAGCTTATAATCAACCAGAAGCTCGATCCGCAGAAGGCCATGGACGACGCGGTGGCCCAGATCATAGCCACCATCAAGGGCAAGAAGTAAGATATCGCCGGTTGCGAGGGCACCCTCTCACCGCTCACCGCGCACGGAACACGCGGCACGCGCGGACGGGTGCCCTCGCGGCACCAGGTGGTGACCCGTATTGGCAAACCGTAGTTTTCTCGGGGGCGGGGCTGGGCCGGCCGGCAATAGAGGCCGCAAGCCTGGCGGAGCCGGGCCGGCTGGCAACGGAACCCGCAAGCCTGGCAAGCCTGGAGGGACTGGCAGGACTGGCGAGGCCAGCCTGGCTCGCCTGGCCGACGCTGGTGGGCTCGAAGAGTTCACGCACCTCGTGGGACCTGGCGGGCTTCAAGCGGCTGCAGCGCGTGCGCCTGGAATGTCCGGAGCACCTGCAGCGCCTGGAGCGTCCGGAGCATCTGGAGCACCTGGGGCATCTGGAAGGCCCAGAACGCCCGGAGCACCTGGAGCACCTGGAGCACCCGGGATGCCTGGAACGCCTGGGACGCCCGGGAGACCTGGAGGGTCGGGGAAAACCGAGTTCCCCAGCGGAACCCTGGCCGGGGCCCTTGCGAAGATCCTGCTACTGGGGCCGCTCAACGGGGTTGCGGTGTGGGCCGCGGTCATTCTGGCGGGTGAGCGCCTTTACTGGTTGCTCGCGTTGCTCGTTGTCGGGTGCGGGCTCATCGACTACGTCTTCCTTGCCCGCCGCGCGTACCCGTGGCGCTACCTCGTCCCGGGCCTGTTCTTCATGGCCGTCATGGTGGTCTACCCGCTCTGCTATACCGTCCTCGTGGCGTTCACGAATTACGGCACCGGACACATCCTCTCGAAGGACATGGCCATCCAGCACTACACGAGCAGGTACGTCCTCAAGGAGGACCTGCCCCAGTACTCGGCGGCGATCTTCCGGGACGACGCCGGCAGATTCGCCGTCCTGCTCACCGACAGCGCCGGACAAAGGCTCGTTGGAGTGAAGGACAAGGTTGTGCCCCTCGAAGATGCAGGGCTGGAGCCGGTCGATGAGGACGGCGACGGGGTTCTGGACCGGATCGGCGACTTCAGGGCCGTCCCAACGCTGGCTGTGTTCAAGTACCTGTCCGACCTGCAGAAATTGGAGTTCCACGTCGGCGGCGACGACGGCGACGGCAGCGACGACAACGTTCTCAAGATGCGGACTCCCACAAGCTTCGCCACCTATAGCCCTGAGTTTCGCTACGATAAGGACCGCGACGCCCTGGTCGATGTGGAGCACGAGACGGTCTACTACGCTCATGACGGCAGTTTCGTGGCAGACTCAGGCGAGGCTCTGGACACCGGCTACAAGACGAAGGTCGGGTGGAGGAACTTCAGGAACCTCGTGCGCAACCCCCAGATTTCCGGGCCGTTCTTCCGCGTATTCGTCTGGACGTTCGTATGGGCCGCGCTGAGCGTGCTCACCACCTTCTCGCTGGGCCTTCTGCTCGCAGTGATCCTCAACGACGCGAAGATGAAGTTCCGCACGTTCTACCGGGTCGTCCTGATCCTGCCGTACGCGATGCCGGCCTTCATATCGGCCCTCATCTGGAGAGGACTCCTCAACACCGAGGTCGGGCTCGTGAACTCGGTGCTCAAGTCCATCATCGGCGTCGGGGTGCCATGGCTGCAGGACCCGCTGTGGGCAAAGGTGGCCCTCATCATAGTCAACCTTTGGCTCGGATTCCCATACATGATGCTCGTCTGCCTCGGGGCGCTGCAGAGCATACCTCACGAGCTGTACGAGGCGTCCACGGTGGACGGCGCCACGGGATGGCAGCAGTTCTGGCGGATAACCCTGCCGCTCCTGCTCGTAAGCGTGGCTCCCCTGCTCATCTCGAGCTTCGCCTTCAACTTCAACAACTTCAACGTCGTCTACCTAGTGACGAAGGGGCGGCCGGCCATCCCCGGCGCGCAGACCCCGGCGGGCGCGACGGATATCCTGATAAGCTACACGTACCGACTGGCCTTTGAGAGCGCGGCAGGCACTGACTACGGCCTCGCGGCCGCCGTGACCATGATCATATTCCTCATAGTCGGCACGCTGAGCTGGATTAACTTCCGGTTCACCGGCGCGCTCGAGGAGGTGCGGGAGAATGCATAGGGCGCTACGAGGATTCCTCGAGCCGGCCTACCTGTGGCGGCACTTGCTGATTTGGGCGTGCATAGCGTTCGCGGTAGGGCCCATCATTTGGGTGATCTCGGGCTCGTTCGACCCGGCCAACACCATCATCGGGCAACGGCTCATCCCGAGGGAGCCCTCGCTAGCCAATTACCGCGAGCTCTTCAACAACCCCCAGCACCCGTTCCCACTGTGGATGTGGAACACGGTGAAGATATCGTTCATCACGGCCTTCCTCGTGGTCAGCATCACCTCGCTCGCGGCGTACGCCTTCTCGAGGTTCAGGTTCTACGGCAGGCGGACAGGGCTTTTCGCCATCCTCCTCATTCAGATGTTCCCGCAGATGCTGGCGATGGTGGCGATATACCTGCTCCTCTTCTGGCTGGGCAATTACGTCCCGGCGCTCGGCCTCAACACCCATGCCGGCCTGATCTTCGTGTACCTCGGGGGCGCCATGGGTGTGAACGTGTGGCTCATGAAGGGCTACTTCGACACCATACCGACCTCCCTGGAGGAGGCCGCCACCATGGATGGGGCCACGCCCTTCCAGGCGTTCTACAAGATCATGCTGCCGCTCGCCAGGCCCATCCTGGCAGTAATCTTCTTCCTGACGTTCATGGGGACGTACTCGGAGTACCTGCTCGCCCGCGTGTTGCTCTCGTCGAACGAACGGCTCACGATGGCTGTGGGGCTCCAGGTCTTCATCTCGGACCAGTACGCCAAGAGATGGGGCGTGTTCTCGGCGGCCGCGCTCATCGGGGCCATCCCCATCATCGTGCTGTTTGCGCTCTTGCAGAAGCAGCTTGTGTCGGGGCTCACGCGCGGCGCGGTCAAGGGATAGGCAGGGCGGGCCGGTAGGCCGCCGGTAGGCCGCGGCCCTGGCCGCGATGACGGCGAGGCGCGTTGCGGTTTCACGTTGCTGCTCTGGTGCTTGAGCGACGCGGCGTCGAAGTTTCGCCATTTGCCTGCGGACAGAATTCCGTCAGGCGCCCGGCTTGGGGCGCCGTCCCCGGAGCCCGAGCGCTGGCAACCGTGGCCGCGAGTAGCCCAGACCATGGCAGAGTGTGGGCGGTTCGTGACGCTGCACTCGCTGCACCCAAGGAGCGCAGAATGTTATTGAAACATGTTATTGAAACATAAGGTGGTGCTTGAGCGCGAGCGTCATCTTCGTGCCCACATTACAGCCGTGCACATTGAATGTGTAGGGGGGCAGAGAGCCACCTTTTCCTCAACTACGAATCTCACCGGAGGAAAAGCAGCGAACCTACGCCAAGGAGTGGAAGGGCAGAGCGCGGCCTTCTCCTCAACTGCGAAAGTGCAAGGGTTATTTGCGTCCTTCGATGGTGCCGGGAAACACCTGGCATGGTGAACTCATACGTAAGAGCAAAGGCCTCAAGCGGCAAACGGACTGATCCAAACGGAGTGATCACGGTTGAATAGACACGCCATCCTCCACAGACCCGACGCCCCCACGGCCTACGCGGTCGGTGACGACGAGCTCGAGGTGGTCCTGAGGGCGGCCCGGGGCGACCTATGTCGCGTCGAGGTGGTGTACGGGGACAGGTACACCCGGCCCCGCCGCGACAGGCGCGTCGCCATGACCGTCGTCGCCCAGGACGAGCTCTTCGACTACTGGACGGCCCGCATCACGCTCGCATCGCGCAGGTTCCGCTACTACTTCGTGCTGGACGACGGACGCGAGACACTATGCTACGGCGAGGAGGGGTTCCGCAGGGAGCCGCCGGTCGAGGAATGGTGGAGGTGGTCGTTTCAGTATCCCTACCTGTGGTTTCACGATGGCCAGGACGACCCGCCCGACTGGGCTCAGGACGCCATCGTGTACCAGGTATTCGTCGAGCGCTTCGCCAACGGCGACCCCACCAACGACCCGCCGGGCGTCGAGCCCTGGGGCGGGACGCCCACGCGCACGTCGTTCTTCGGCGGGGACCTTCAGGGCATCATCGACCACCTGGATCACCTCGCCCGCCTTGGCGTGTCATGCCTTTACCTCACGCCCATCTTCGAGTCGCCTACGAATCACAAGTACGACACGACCGACTACTACGGCATCGACCCGCACTTCGGGAACGAGGAAGTGGCGCGGCGCCTCGTGGACGAGTGCCACATGAGGGGCATCCGCGTCATTCTCGACGCCGTGTTCAACCACTCGGGCTTCGATTTCTTTGCGTTCCAGGACGTCCTCGAGAACGGGGAGAAGTCGCCATACTTCAACTGGTTCCGGGTGTGGAAGACACCCATCGAGACGCGTCCGCGTGCGACCTACGAGACATTCGGCACGAACCTGTGGAGAATGCCGAAGCTGGCAACGGATAACCCCGAGGTGCAGGACTACTTCCTCGGCGTGGCGGAGCACTGGACCCGCACGCTGGGTATCGACGGCTGGCGCCTCGACGTCGGGGACGAGGTCGACCCGCGCTTCTGGCGCAGGTTCCGAGAGAGAGTGCGTGCCATCAACCCCGATGCCCTGATAGTAGGCGAGGTGCTGCACGACGCGCCCGGGTTCGTGCGGGGCGACCAGATGGACTGTTACATGAACTACCCGTGGCGCGATCTCGTCGTGGACTTCTTCGCAAAGCGCAGGATCAGCCCGAAGGAATTCGCCGACGGGCTTGCGTCACTTCGCATGAGGTACCGCCGCCAGGTGGACCGCGCTATGTGGAATCTCATCGACTCCCACGATAGGGAGCGATTCCTCACTGCGTGCGGGGGCGACCGACGGCGCATGCTGCTGGCGACCACCTTCCAGTTCATGTACACGGGCACGCCCTACATCTACTACGGGGACGAGGTCGGGATGGAGGGCGAGCACGACCCGGATTGCAGGCGGTGCATGCCGTGGGACCGGTCCGAGTGGGACAGAGAGATGCTGAACCACTACCGCACCCTTGCAAGACTGCGCCGCCGTTACCGGGCGCTTCGGCGCGGCGAGTACGCTACGCTGGTGGCCGGCTCCTCCGTGGGTGAGCTATTTGCCTTCGCCCGGTGGGACACAAACTCCTGCCTTGTGGTACTGATGAACAACTCCGAGGAGCCGGCGTGGTGCGACCCCGATCTCGTGCGGCGAAGGATGGCCGAGGTGAGCGGCCTCAAGCGGTGGGCTGCCTGCGCCTTTCGGCCTGTTCTTTCGGTAGGGGGGCCTTCGGTAGGCGGGGCCCAGGCGCGCAACCTGGGAGCGCACAACTCGGGGGCGGTCGCACCCAGCGGGGACCCGGCGGCCGCGTGCCACAGCCATGCCTCGCAGTACATAGCCCAGGAGCATCACATGGGAGCGGCAGCGGCTGGTGCCGGTGCAACTCATGCCCCCGGCGGACTGAGTCCGGGGCTCCTACCCCAGGGAGGGGCGTCCCCAAGCGACGGTCCAAGCGGCTTCGCTGGCCCGAATGGCCTCGAAGGCCTTGAGCACTCCCTCTCCACCCCGCTCGGGTGGCAACGCTTCGCGGTCAGCAACGGGCTGGAGAGCCCTGAGGGGCGAGACGCGGCAGGGGGCGTAACTGAAGCGTCCACAAACCCACCCTGCGCATGGCCGCTGCACCCAGGGAGAATCCACCTGCCTCCCATGAGCGCGCTCGTCTATATTTTAACCCGCGGCAGCGAGTAGCGGGAACCAGCGGGCAGCAGGAGCCTTTCAGTCCTCTCGTCGTCGAGTGAGGCGGTGCAACAGTGCGCGGAGTGCGAGCACGCGCAGGTGCAGATTGTCTTTCAGTCCTCTCGTCATCGAGTCAAGCGGTGCAACCTACTACCGCGCTCGCGTTCAATATAGAGAGGTTCGACACTTTCAGTCCTCTCGTCATCGAGTCAAGCGGTGCAACGCAGCCTCGAACAGTTCCACGATTTTTCCGCCGGCGCCCTTTCAGTCCTCTCGTCATCGAGTCAAGCGGTGCAACGGTCGTGGCGGGCGGCGACACTCCTCATCCGCTACCTCTTTCAGTCCTCTCGTCATCGAGTCAAGCGGTGCAACTGACCCCGGCGCGCCAGCGCACCCCGCGTCGCTACTGAGTTTTGCGCTCGTCCAGGCACCGGCGATCACCTCCTTCATGTTAAAATCGGTTTTCTGCACGAAAACCCCGGGGATTTTAACATGCCGGCTCAGAGCCGCTTCCCATTGTCCCACAAGGGTTTCGGGCCACTGTCCCATGTATTACCAGGAGCATTCGAATGATCGTTTTGCGCAAGAACCGGGGGATTTGAGAGACAAATCCTGCCACCTGCTACTCGGTCCGTCTTACGTATTCTACTTTGTGTACGATTTTCCTGCAAAACCCATGCCCTCCTAGAAGCGTGCTCCGAAACTCGCGCGCGATTCTAGCGACTGCAGGCTCAGGCCGCAAATCCGCAGCTAGGCGGGGTACCAGTTGTCCCATGGGCACGGCACGGGCGGTTTCGGAGCAGACTTCTAGCAGTATCACAACGATGAGCGGGTCAAACAAGTCAAGCTCATCTTCTACAGCAAACCGGGGTTTTGAGGCTGCCGCCGACCTGAAAATGCAGTAATGACGCCATTTCTGCTTTCGAAGGTCGAGAAATGCGGTGCCACAACGGCTACGGGTGGCATTTCTTTGCTCAGGGTCCAAAACCGCCACTACCTGCTTGTTAGTAGTGTCTCATTATGCTAAGCTCGTTTTCCGCAGTAGAAGCGCATTCCCCGCTAAACGGCGCAATGGTCGCATGCCGGAGAACAGTTGCAGGACCCCAGCAACGGGCCTTTTAGCAGGTCATTTCTAGATTGGGCCGCGCTCCTAATGCGGAAAATGGGCTAAGAATGAGACACCGGGGGGTCCGGGTCTGTTAGCTACTACCCCCCCCCGGGGGCTTTAGTTAATGACGATCCCGAGCCGCTTCAGTATTTCCTCGCCCCGGCGAATCGCCGCATTCTCGCGCTCCTGCCAATACACCCGCTCGCCAACATAGTCCTTGTACCACTTGCTGTTGACGACTCGGGGATCGTCCCAGGCCGCCTCGCCTTTCTCCTTAAATGCCTCGGCGACGGCCTTCTCTTCTACCTCATCATAGACGTACTGCCCAGGCTTCCAGCCCTTCGCCTTCAGCGCTTCATGCTCCGGAATGGGCTGTGCGGTCCCCCATTCCGGGTGCCCGGCCTGATGCAGCGCGTGCATGCCGTTTCGAATTGTTGCTACAACCTGCTGTAGTTCGTCCGGGTGGTTCAGCCAATACTCCAGGCCGTACTCAGCAATGATTGACTTGGCCCGGCATACCTCCATTCCTTTAAGCACAGCAATGTAGCGAGGAATCTCGCCCATCCTGCTCACCTGCCTTTCTTCCTGTCCCTCTCCCACTCCCGCTCTTTGCTGTGGGCGGTGGGGGAAAGCGGTATCCTGCTGGAGGGAGCGGCGGCCAAAGGCCCCTGCTCACACTTCGCCTTCTTGCAGCGGCCTGTTTGGTCTTGTCCCGAGGCGCACATAGCGTCCCAGGGTCGAGTACGTCCACCAGGGTTCGGTGCCCGTCTTGCGTTTGAGGACCACGAGTACGGTGTCTCCGGCCTGGCAGTAGTCCGGAAGCTGGTGGGGCAGGAAGAAGTCGAACCCCTTTTGAATCGCCACGATGTAGTCGCCTTTCCGGATACCGGCCCAATCGGCGGGCGAGTTGGGAAAGACGCCTTCAACACGGACGGCCAGGGTCACGTCAAACCGTGGCCGCGACCAGATGATGCCGAGATAGGGCAATCCGGACCGGTAGGATGGAGTGCTGGCCTGCGCGATTGTCACATACTCCTCGGCGAGTGCAGGCCAGGCCACGAGCACTGCCACCAGCACCACGAACACCATCACTGCCCTCCTTGAACCTCTCATCATGCGTGTCCCTCCTCATTGTATTTAGCTCTTGGACACGATGCGGGTGCGCACCGTTGTTCCCCACGCGTTCCCAGGTCCCGGCATACGTGTTACAATAAGAGGGCAGGGCGAGGTAATTTGCATCACGTCCTGCTGGCAGAGGGCGCCTGCCTCACCGCGACGCGCCCTCTGCCTGCTTTTGTTCCAGGCGCCAGAGTTCGTCGTTCACATGCTCTTCAATGGAAAGGTAGATATCCCATGCCTCCGGCGAGACCAATTTCTTAAGCTCGTCCCGCAGCCTGCGGACAGCCTGCCGGCACTGCTCTGCTGCCGGGCAAGCATGTCGCGGAGATAGTCCACTTTGGCGCGCTGATGCCTCAAGGTCTGCGCTTCCTCGAACGTGGCCGCTCCGGACCGGAAGCACATCATCCGTTCCTCGGTCATGTCGCATACGCGTCAAGCTCTATCCCCGCTGCCTCGGCGCCCTTGAGGGCTTTCTCCTGGGCGCGGTTCAGTGCCTGGGCGATGTCATCTTCCCCTTCGGAAAGACAATCGAACGACGCGACGAGTGCACCGCACACGCTGTCGGTGAACGTCTCAAGGTCGTCGTGCTCTACTCCCACACCCGCCAGGGCCTGCATCACCACCCGCTTCAGACGGTCCATATCGTGCCCCCTCTCTTGCGTATCCCGCCCCGCCAAACACGAAAAGCCCTCTTCCGCCGAGGAAGAGGGCACGCGAAGCAGCCGGATATTGCCTCTCATCTCTCAGCGGAAAACGTCCGCTGCAGGATTTGGCACCTTACCCGCGCCCGCGTCACCAGACGCGTCTTGGGCAGGTTGCCGGGCTTCATCGGGCCAGTCCCTCCGCCGCTCTTGATGAGATATTTTCTAACTGTTATTATAACCAGCCCCTTCCTGATCTGTCAAACCAGAATGCGCGAGATATAAGGAGCCCGCCGGAGTGAGGACCCGCTCTGGAGACCTCGTAGCGGCCCCGTCAGTATTACCGGGATAATTGCCAGCGAAGCCATATGAGCGTCGACAGCAGGATGCCGCAATGACCACGGATCACGCCTTACAAGTTCGCCGAAGCCGAACAGGAGAGCCGGTTCCTGCCGCCCCGAGTGTGGACGTCTTTCCCCAACAACACCCGCCGCGGTTACTACCTGCGTCCCCGGGACGCTCGGTAGGTGTCCCCCAAACCCAGTCTGCAGGAAGAATCCATCCATGGGCTCCGGTCCGCAAGCTCGGCACACCGCGGGTCTAGCCCCAGGAAGCTATAGATAGGCAAGTTCAGAGTCAAGGAATGACCCCGTCATGCCACAGTCTGGCGGCCAAGCAGACTGGGCATGGCCCCGCACACGGTTCAACCCTGAGCTTGCCCATGGATCATGTGCACGTACGTACAAGACTCAGCCCTACAGGGCTCGGGGCTGCCTCCGGGTTGATGACGCAGCAGCCCTTTCGGCCTCAGGCCCGATGGACTGACCGACCCGTGGCTGCGTTCGGCCCTGGGTGGTCCCTGAGAGCCCAGGTTCTCTTGCGCGGCTGATCCCTGAGGGACCAACCATTTGCGGAATGTGGTTACCAGAGGCCCACCCTCCGCGGGCTTCACGCGGTGGAAAGCCGGCGCAAGTCCGGATCTGGTCCCCTGGTGACCAGGATCCACGCGGTGGTGGTCGCCAGGGGACCAGCTTCGGGCGCCACTTGGTCCTCACGTAACCACTCTCCCAAACGGCCACCAGACGGCCACAGGTGGGTGGTCCCCAGGGAACCAGGATCTCCTGCGCGGGTGGTCCCTCGGGGCCCGACCCCGTGCGAAACCCGGTTACCAGAGCCCCACCCCCGTGGCGCTCCAGCCACGAGGATGCCGGCTCTGGTCCTCTGGTGACCAGGATCGACGTAGACATTGGTCCCCAGGAGATCAGCTTCGGGTGCCACTTGGTCCCCACGTAACCACCTTGCGAGATGCCCAAAGACGGCTGGTTCCCAGGGGACCAGGATTTGCGTGGGGATGGTCCCCAGGGGACCAACCTCGCAAGCCACCTGGTCCCTGGTGCACCACCCCCAGCGGCGGTCGAGGCCTCCTGGTCACGGGAGGACCAGGACGCGATGCTAAGCTGGTCCCCAGAGGACCATCTTCCAGCGAGACCTGGTCCCTGGTGCTCCATCTTGTCCGGTTTCGACGAGGAAGGTCGGCAGGGATGGTTACCAGAGGACCAGATTTCGAGCTAGGATGATCCCCCGAGGACCAGGTTTACCCGCGACCTGGTCCTCGGGGGATCGTCCACAGGAAAATCACCCGCACCTAGGCAGCCGCCGGGCGCGTGTCCGCCTCGCACGCGGGCGCACTGTACCTACAACCTGTGACTACGAGCTTGGTCACCTATATGTCCGGCTCCCGCGAACTTCAGTATATTGAACCTTTTTTCATGACATGGCAGGCACTCTCGAAGCGGTGGAGAAACATAAACAGCAAAAGTCAGGTCGCGCTGCCGCTACGGCTTCGAGGGCGGTTCATCCTAGCCTCTATAAAGGTAATTCTCCATGCCGAGCGTAGCCCGTCACCATCGAAAGGGTGAAAATGGCAACCGTCGGCTACTTTCAGGGTAGTCGTCCATGGCGGCCAGCTGCCGCCGCCATCGAGAGGATGAAAGTGGTAACCGACGCCTATTTTCAAAGCAGTCGGCCATGCCGCGCGTTGCGCGCCACCATCGAAAGGCAAGGATGGCAACCGCCGCCTGTTTTCGGGGTAGCCGCCCATGCCGACTTCGTCGGCACCAGCGAAGGATGAAAACGCCCGGCCCATTTTCGTAGTAGACAGAAATCCGGAGTTCGCAACGGAGAATGGAAACGTCTTCGGAAACACCGTTAGCCCAGCGACAGGTGGGTCCGGGCTTATCATAGACAGTGCTTTCCAACCCAGTCTATCTTTCCTGTCCTACGGGCCAGCCCCCTTGAATCGAAGAACCATGAATCGAAGAACCATCCACCCAGAGAGGACCCTCCCAGGGCTTGTGAATATCACCCCTGATGGCACCCCCATATGCCCCGCAGGATATCCCATGCGTTACTACGGTCGCGACCTGGTCAAAATACGCCTCAAGTGGCGCTGCCCCATGATCTACGGCTCCAAGAAAGACAGGGCCCGCATCAACTGCCAAACCCCCTGCTCCAGTAGCCCGTTCGGCCGAGTCGTCCACACCAAGCCTACCTGGGACTTAAGGGTCCACTGCTATCCGCCAAGGTCATCCTCCGAGTGGAAGAAGACCTATGCTCTGCGATACCAATCGGAACAGATGAACAATCTCCTCAAGAACGGCTACAACACCGAAAACCTCCGGCCGAAAGACCGCTGCCGAGCCGTCTGGGGACAGACCCTCGCCAACGTCGGCACCCACCTTGCCGCCCAGGCCGCGCGTGCATCCCCGGGCCTCGTCCAAACCCTCGCCAGGCAAGCCTCGTAAACCCCACAGGCTCGTATCGCCAGCCTCTAGCCCGCCGCTGCCGAAAACGGTCTCACCACGCTGCTGCTTTCCTCAACACTCCTCTGTAACCATCCATAACCACATCAACTGTCGCAAACAGCCTCTGCCTAGCCGGGCATACATGCCTCGCAGCGCTACGAAAGGCGACTCTGCCTGCAAACCCTCATCCTATCCAGGCCGTCCCAGCAGTTTCCGAAACCCCTCGTCGAGTCAAGCGGTGCAACTGCGCTTGAGATAGCGGTCGGCGTCCGTGCGCCCGATGCTTTCAGTCCTCTCGTCGTCGAGTCAAGCGGTGCAACCAAGGCTCAGCTTCTCTCCGGCAAGCCTACCGCAAGGCCTTTCAGTCCTCTCGTCGTCGAGTCAAGCGGTGCAACCAGACGAACGCGACCCTGATAGACGACGACCACATCCTTTCAGTCCTCTCGTCGTCGAGTCAAGCGGTGCAACGCTCGATCTCCGCCACCTGCTCCGGCGTCAGGTCGTCTTTCAGTCCTCTCGTCGTCGAGTCAAGCGGTGCAACCAAGTCTAGGGGGGGTGAGATTGTTGACTTGCGAGGACCTTTCAGTCCTCTCGTCGTCGAGTCAAGCGGTGCAACAGGTCACGAGGCACTGGTGGTAAGCGGGATGCACCTCCTTTCAGTCCTCTCGTCGTCGAGTCAAGCGGTGCAACGGCCTGGAGCTTGTTCAGGTAGAGAATCACGCGATCACTTTCAGTCCTCTCGTCGTCGAGTCAAGCGGTGCAACTGCTCCGAGCGGCGTGCTGGCGAAACAGGCAGAGGCGACTTTCAGTCCTCTCGTCGTCGAGTCAAGCGGTGCAACGCCATCGTGGCCGTGCGCTATCGCGCGACCGAGGAAGCTTTCAGTCCTCTCGTCGTCGAGTCAAGCGGTGCAACCTCGTTCTTCGCGACCGCCTTCTCAAGCCTCTCGATGACTTTCAGTCCTCTCGTCGTCGAGTCAAGCGGTGCAACCGGGCAACCAACAAGGCGGCAGTCGAAAAGGTAATTACTTTCAGTCCTCTCGTCGTCGAGTCAAGCGGTGCAACGCCATCGTGGCCGTGCGCTATCGCGCGACCGAGGAAGCTTTCAGTCCTCTCGTCGTCGAGTCA
>JACIXY010000047.1 GCA_014360195.1 Bacillota bacterium | reverse complement strand
GCGGCATCTGGAAGAAGGCTCGTCTCTGTCATGCCAGGGATGGTATTCACCTCGAGGATGTACGGAACGCCGCCCGGCCCGACGATGAAGTCCGCACGGGACATGCCCCGGCAACCGAGGGCCTTGTGGGCTCTCACGGCGGCGTCCTGCGCTGCCTTATACGTGTCCTCCGGCACGCGAGCAGGGATGATGTGCTCGCTCATACCCTTTGTGTACTTGGCCTTATAGTCATATAGGCCGGTGGCGGACACGATCTCGATCACCGGAAGGGCCCACGGCTCACGGTTGCCAAGGACGCCCACGGTGATTTCGGTTCCCTTGACGTACTCCTCCACCAGAGCCTCCGGATCGTACTCGAAGGCGCGGGTGAGGGCGTCCCGAAGGCTACCCGGCTCCCTTACAAGGGTAAGCCCGATCGTGGACCCCTCCCTGTTGGGCTTCACGATGGCCGGAAACCCCAGGGCTTCTTCAACCGTCTGGACAAGTTTGCTTTCGTCGATCTGGTCAAGATCGTATCTCGTCACGGTAATGCTGCGAGGGCAGGTGAGCCCTTCCAGCCGGAAGAGTCTCTTGGACATGATCTTATCCATGGCGAGCGCGCTGGCGAGGACACCAGACCCGACGTAGGGGATGCCCAGTATCTCGAGAAGTCCCTGCAGGCAGCCGTCCTCACCGTACCTGCCGTGAAGCGCGATGAAGACCACGTCGGGCTTTTCTCTCTGGAGGGCCGGGACGAGCCCGTCATCGAGGTCGAGGGCGATCACCTCGTGGCCCTTGCCCTTCAGCGCAACGCCGACCTGCTCTCCGGTGCGCAACGATATCTCTCTCTCGGCGGATTTTCCGCCCAGTACCAGGGCAACTCTTCTCTTCATGGTCGTGACCGGGCGCGCCCTGGCCGCCCGCCGCGCTCGAGCGCGGGCGCAGGCGCGCTTTCTCTCCTTTCTACGCGGGGCTGGAATCCAATGCTCACAGGCCGTATATCAGCGGAGCCATCACCCGCACCGCGATGAACGATAGCAAGGACACATACAGGACGGCAGTTGCGGCCACGACGCCGACCGCGACGGAGATGACCTGCCGCGATAGCACCTGGGACCTGTGGGCGTAGATCACCCAGGCCATTTCGAGGATGATGACGAGGGAGAGAATGGCCGCACACCTCAGCATCCAGGCAAGACCCACGCTCATACCCCCGGTCGGGAAGCGAGTCTTCTATATACTATGCCGCCCGCCGGGAAAATGCGAAGAGGTCACGCCGATGCCCCACTGCTTCAACTCGTCGATGAGGTCGTACCTCGTGAGGTCGAGGTGGATCGGAGTGATCGAAACGAGGTTGTTTCGTATCGCCACTGCGTCAGTGTCCTCATCCTCGTCGCAATCGACCACATCCCCCGCCATCCAGTAATATGTCCGCCCCCTGGGGTCTACTCTGCGGTCGAACACGTCCTTCCATTTCCGCGCCCCGAGCCTGGTGATGGCGACACCGGCTATGTTTTCCTCGTCAACGGAAGGCACGTTGATGTTGAGGAGCGTATCGGGGGGAAGGCCCTTCTCCAGCACCTTCGAGACCATCCTCGCCCCGAACTTCGCCGCAAACTCGTAGTTGCAATTCTCGAAGGCCGCCACCGAGAGCGCCATCGAAGGCAGCCCACAGATCGCTCCCTCCACCGCCGCCGAAACCGTGCCCGAATAGAGCACATCAGTGCCCAAGTTGGGGCCTCGGTTGATCCCCGACACAACCGCGTCCGGCCTCCTTTCGAGCAACGCCTCGACTGCCAGCTTCACGCAGTCCGACGGCGTCCCGTCCACGGCCCAGGCCTCGGCATTCACTCCGGGAATGGTAACTTTCTCGACCCTCAACGGGCGGAGCACCGTGATGGCGTGGCCCGTGGCGCTCCTTTCCCTGTCGGGAGCGACCACCACAACCTCTCCGAGTGTGGCAAGCTCGGCAGCGAGGACGCGAATGCCGTCTGCCAGGATCCCGTCGTCGTTTGTCACGAGTATCCTCACTGCCATGCCATCACTCCTCATATCCGACCCGATATACCCCCTCGACCGCGGCTATCTCATCGAGGAGCCTGTCCTTGCGCACCGAAAACGGCACTTCGAGCGCAAGGTGAAGGGATGCCTCATGCCCGGCCTCCAGGGTCTCCATCTCCACATCCTTGATGCTCACGCCGTATTTGCCGAGTACTGTGGCGATGGCGCCAAGCTGGCCCGGCCGATCCTGCATCTGGACGAAGAGGGTGTCCCGCTTCGTGTAGATGAACCTGCGCTCGAAGCGGTCCAGGGCGATGAGCACGACCACCACGATGCCGGTGGTCATGGCGCCTGCGAGATAGAAGCCGGTGCCGACGGCAAGCCCGATGCCAGCCACCACCCACAGGCTCGCCGCGGTGGTGAGGCCTTTGATGGTCGCACCTTCTCTGAGGATCGTTCCCGCGCCAAGGAATCCTATGCCGCTCACAACCTGAGCCGCGATCCGCCCGGGGTCGTACTGGATCACCCGGGTGAAACCTGCGAACGCGTACTGGGAGATCATCATGACGAGCGCAGAGCCAACGCATACAAGGATGTGTGTCCTGAACCCCGCCGGGCGCTTGTGGCTCTCCCGCTCCAAGCCGATAAGTCCGCCGAACACCACCGCCAGGACAAGGCGCAGTACCATTTCGGTTTGAGGAATCACATCACCACCTCCTGACGCAGCCGGTCGCCGGCCTCCAGCAACGCCTCCGGCAGCATACCTGAGATTCCCTGCCACAGCATGCAGCCACCTGCATGCCGGTTGCACTGAATTATAGCACACCCTCCCGTTCCCGGAAAGTGAAAAAGGGAACAAGAAGCGGCGGTGCGTTCCGGGCCCCAGGATCGCTGCCGGAACCCACTCGCCGCCACGCGGCTCACCAACTCGCTCCTTGCGCAAAGCGGTATTCGCCAGGGGCTTCTAAGTAGGGGGTCGTTAGTTCCTCCCACTTTCCCAGCACTTGGTGGGTTGCCGGCGTTGCACTCTCTCTGTGAGTCACCGGCAAGCCCTCCCAGAATCGGAAGCATTTCTGAATCCCCACTTAGCCGCTCGCCCTCTGGACGCCCTGGTCGCGCTCGTTCAGCACACGCATGGCCACCGCATGGACAACGCCCCTCAAGTGCTCAAGCGCTTCGAGGACGGGCCTCACAGCGTCCTCGCCGCACAGTTCCTTCAGCGCCTGGAGCGCGTAGAAACGAAGATCCTCATTCTCCATGCATACCCGCACCAGAGGCTCCACCGCTCTCCGGTCGCCCAGCGCACGCAGAGCCTGAATGGCGCCGTACCGCACATCAGTGGACTCGTCAGCAAGAGCGGCGATAAGGTGCTCAAGAGCCCTGATATCCCCCACCTTACGCAGGGCCTCGGTCGTCTCGTACCTCACCTGGGGATCGGCATCGCTGAGCAGGGTCGCAAGACGAGGGACCGCCTTCTTATATTTGAGTTCCCCGAGGAGCTTTGCCGCCCTCCGGCGGACGTTCCTGTCGGGGCTGTCGAGAGCGGCCATAACGACCCGCGCTACTTCGTTCTTGGGAAACTTCATTATCGCGTGGGTAATGCTATAGGCAACGTAAGGATTCTCCTCCCTGAGGGCCCTCACGAGGGGCGCAAGCGCCCGCTCGTCTGCGATGGACCCCAGAGCCTCCGCTGCCCAGCTTCGAACGGAGTCGTCCGGGTCCTCGAGAGCGTATATCAGGACATCGACCGCACGCGCCTCCGGCAGCTTGCTGAGGCCGTACGCGGCGCCCCGCCGGGCAAACACATCGCCTTCCCGGAGCGCCATGATAAGGACATCGACGATCTGACCCCGGACGGCCGCAACCTCGGCCCTGGTCTGCTCGCGTCCCTCGCCGTCGAGCTTGTCCAGGTCTTCTTCGAGGCGAGTCAGCTGGTGGATGAGGACGTCGATCCTATCGGTTTTCTCGAGCATCCGGATCACCTCCGTACCTCACCGGAGGGTCCGACCCAGACCCGTTCACCACACCCGCCAGGGGGGCGGCACAGGAAAAATCAAGCCTCTCTCGCCCGTGCAACAACGCACCGCGACCACCGGGCCGGCGCCCCCAAAACATATTGCCGCTGCGCGGTACCTCGAAGCAAGCATAAATGGGGAGCGCGTTAATGTTTCGACGCCCTGCGGGCGATTCCTCCCGCCGCCACAAAACTTAGAGGGCCTTCATCCCGCAGTGTGGACACGTATCCGCGTCGAGCGGCATCGTGTCGTGGCACCTCAGGCACTCCTTCTTGACGGGCTTCGCGCAGTGTGGGCAGAAAGCCAGATTGTAAATGTACCTGCGTTTGCAATGCGGGCATACCAGAAGTGCTCCGCGCGGTCTGAGAAGCAGGTATGCGCCAAAGACTATCGGGATGCCGACATATCCCACCATCAGCGCGCTTATCACGATCCCCGCCGCCCAGAGTAGGGGATTGGCGTCCCGGCCGCGCGCGTCCCGGAAGGTCCACCACGCCGCGACACCGGCCACCGCAAGGGTAGCAATGGCGACAGGCCAGTTCACACCAAGTTTCATGTCTCGTTGCGCCGGCCTCGCTGCGGCTCTTCCACCGCCGAAGGAGCCGGCCCTCCCCTCCCCCCTGGTCTCAGATGCGCAAATCCCTCGCAAACATGGACGAGGTCTCCGCTTGCGGGTCACGGGTCATGAGGTCGGTCACCGCCTGCATGGGATCCAGTCCTGAGAAAAGGATCTCATGCAACTTCTCAGCCACCGGCATGTCAACTCCCACGCGGCGAGCCAGCGCCACCGCAGCCCTCGTGGTGGGAACGCCCTCCACCACCATCCGCGTGGAGGCCAGCACCTCCTCCACCTTCCGGCCTCGCCCTATCTCCATCCCCGCCCGGCGGTTGCGTGAGTGCATGCTCATGCACGTCACAACAAGGTCCCCCATCCCGGAAAGCCCTGCGAACGTGAGCGGGTTCGCTCCCAGCGCAATCCCCAGGCGCGCGATCTCCGCAAGGCCCCGGGTCATCAGGGCAGCCCGGGTGTTGTCGCCGAACCCAAGCCCCTCGGCTATGCCGGTGGCGAGGGCGATCACGTTCTTCAAGGCGCCCCCAAGCTCCACACCGATAACGTCGTGGCTTGTGTAGACGCGCATGGTCGGGCACATGAGAGCCTCCTGTGCCAGCTTCGCCACCCTCTCGTCGACCGATGCGGCCACGATGGCAGTGGGCACCTCGCGAGCCACCTCTTCGGCATGGCTCGGGCCGGAGATCACTCCGATGTTGTCGTGAAGCTCGGGGGGAAGCTCCTCCATGATCACCTGGGACAGGCGCAGGAGCGATGCCTCCTCGATCCCCTTGCCCGCGTGGATGATGATATGGTTCCGCCCGAGGTGCGGCCTGGCAGCCCGAATGACCCCGCGCATGTGCTGCGATGGAACAGGCACGAAAAGGAGTGTATTACGGCCGACCACCTCGCCCAGCTCGGTCGTGGCGATGACGCCTTCGGGGATCGCGACCCCCGGCAGGAACGTCTCATTCCTGCGCTGGTTCGAGATCTCACGCGCCACTTCCTCTTCACGCGCCCAGAGGTCGACTTTGTATCCTTTCCGCGCGAGGAGCATCGAGAGGGCCGTCCCCCATCCTCCCGCGCCTATGACGCCTGCGTGCTTCACCGAAGTCACGCTCCGCCCCCCTCCGTCACCGCTAAGTCAGCGTTCGCTAGTTCCTCCGAGTTTGCCGGTATCTGGTAGGTTGCCGGTGTTGCACTCGGGGACGGCGCGCTTGCGGCGCGCCTCGTCCGAATTTGGCGTACGGGGTGGCCAAATTCCAGGCGCCCCGCCCTAGCAAGCACCGGCAACCCTGACACCGCCAGAAGAAGTGTCGCAAACTTATGGCGCTATACTTAGTCCGCGGGCTCCCCAAGTTTCCGCTCTTGGCCCGCAATGAGCCGCTTGATATTGGAGCTGTGTTTCACCAGGGCGATCCCCCCGACGGCAGCCGCAAGCAATATGTACTCTCCGGACACCCCCAGGGCGCACGCCACCAGCGGCGCGAGCGCCGAGATCACGACCGACCCAAGGGAGACGTAGCGTGTGAGCGCCACGAGCACCACCCATATGGGGGCGAGGACCAGCGCAACCAGAGGCATGCTGGCAAGCACTATGCCGCTACCCACCCCCATACCCTTGCCTCCCCCAAACCGAAGGAAAACGGACCACGCTCCACCGACGGCCGCGGCGATGCCGCACGCCGCCGCGCCGACCGTCCCGGCCGCCCCCTGGCCCAGATAAACGCTGAGCGCCCCCTTCCCCACATCGCCTGCGAGGACGACGAGGGCAGGCCCCGGCCCGAGGACGCGCAGCACGTTTGTGGCCCCGATGTTCCCGCTCCCGCGCCGCCTCACGTCCACACCCTTCCAGAACTTCCCGACCATGTACCCAAAGGGGATAGAACCAAGAAAGTAACTCAGGATCACCAGCGGAACGAGCCTTCCCCAACCCATGGCCTCTCCTCCGATCCCTTGCTATCCTCTCCGGCGGAAGCTGAGCCTCACCGGGGTCCCCTCGAAGTCGAAGGCTTCGCGCAGCCTGTTCTCGAGGTAGCGCCTGTACGAGAAGTGAACCAGGCCCGGATCGTTCACAAAGAGCGAGAACGCAGGCGGCCTCACCCCCACCTGTGTCCCGTAGAAGATCTTGAGTTGACGCCCCCTGTCGTGCGGCGGTTCGACCCTCATCTGGGCCTCCTCCAGCACCTCGTTCAGCACCGATGTTGCCACCCGGCGGGCGTGGTTGTCCGCGACCCTCTCGACCGTTTCCATCAGTCTCGGGACCCCAGCACCGGTGAGAGCGGACACGAACACCCTCGGTGCATACGAAAGGAAAACCAGGTCCACGTGGATGATCTTCTCCAGCCTGGCCCTTGCCCCCTCCTCTTTCTCGACAAGATCCCACTTGTTCAGCACGATCACGGATGCACGTCCGGCCTCGTCGGCGTATCCCGCTATCCTCACGTCCTGGGCGGCAAGCCCCTCCGACGCGTCGAGTACCACGAGCACCACGTCGCACCTCCCGACGGCTCTCGCCGCCCGGAGAGCGCTGTAGCGCTCGATTGGGCTTTTCATCCTCGCCTTCCTGCGCATGCCGGCCGTGTCGATGACGACAAACCTCCGGCCACGCCACGTGAACGGCGTGTCGATCGCATCCCTGGTCGTCCCAGGCTCGGGGCTCACAATTGACCTCTCCTCCCCGAGGATCGCGTTGACCAGCGACGACTTGCCCACATTGGGCCGGCCGACGACGGCGATCTTCACCACCTGCTCGGCCTCGAGGTCTTCGTCATCCCCTGCGGGCCCAGGCAGATGCGTGATGATCGCGTCCAGGAGGTCTCCTATCCCGGTGCCGTGGATCGACGATATGGGGATGGGATCTCCGAGCCCGAGAGCGTAGAATTCCACGTAGTCAGTGCGCTGGGCGCCCTCGGCCTTGCTCGCCACCAGGATCACCGGGCGGGCGGACCGCCTTAGCATGTCGGCTATGTCCCGGTCCTGCGGAATGAGGCCAGACTTTGTGTCTACGACGAACAGGATGAGGTCTGCCTCGTCGATGGCGAGCTTAGCCTGGGCCGTTGTCATCTCCTGGATGAGATCGCGGCTCTCGGCGGTGTCTATGCCGCCTGTGTCCACCAGGACGAACTTGCGCCCGCGCCACTCCACGTCGGCGTATATGCGGTCGCGCGTGACACCGGGCGTTTCCTCAACGATCGCATGCTGCGTCCCGACCATCCTGTTGAAAAGCGCGGATTTCCCCACATTCGGCCTGCCGACGATGGCAACTACCGGGGCTCCCACGCGCAGCCACCTCTCTTCAACGCACACGCCGCGAGGGAGGCGGGGGTGGGCTCGACCACATCCACCGGCGCTCCGCAAAGTCGCTCGAGCTCGCCCACGGTCATGTCATCGAGGAACCTGGGCTCGTCAGCCTTTAGCGACACACTGGGGATTATCACAGCGTCGCACCCTCCTCGGCCGACCGACGCGAGATAGGTTCTTGCGATATCTTGCCCGGTCAGGAGGCCCGCGACGCTCACGCGCGGCCCGAAGAACCTGTTCTTGACGAGAAGAGCACGGCACGATAGGCCCCTCACGCGCTCGAAAAATCTGCAGGCCTCATCTATCACCGGGTACGCGGCTTCTCCCGTGACGGCAACAAGCCTTGCGGAAGATTTCACTTCGCGCGGCAGCTTTCCGCTTTCTTTCATCTCCTCGAGCTGGTCGATGAAGTCCCGCAAGAGGCCGACCCCGTTTTCGATCTGCGGAAAGTCCTCGTACGCCTCGCGGCTCGGGACGGCCTTCCCGGCCCGCAGGTAAAACTCGTCCGAGACGAAGACGAACCTCGAAGAAAACCTCTCGAGGAACTCTGCCTGCCACCTCTCCACGTCGCCGACCACCCGTGCGGCATCCTCCCGGCTGACCGGGGCGACCGGGGGAAGCCCACGCCTGTGTCTCGTCAGGCCCACTGGGACCACCGCGCACGACCTGACCCCGGGGAAAAGGGACGAAAGATCATGGACGGTCCTTTCAAGCTCGACACCGTCGTTCACCCCTGGGCAGAGCACGACCTGTGTGTGGATGACGATCTCGGCCCCTACAAGCCTTGCAAGGCCGCCCATCACGTCGCACGGACCTTTCCTGCCGAGGAGTCGCCCACGTGTCACGGGGTTTGTCGAGTGTACCGATACGTAGAGAGGAGACAGCCTCATGGACGTCAGTCGGTCGTAGTCTTCCTCCGTGAGGTTCGTGAGGGTAATGTAGCTTCCCGTCATGAATGAGAGCCTGAAGTCGTCGTCTCTGACACGGAGGGTCCTTCGCACTCCGCGCGGAAGCTGGTCTACGAAGCAGAAGACACACCGGTTCCGGCACCGCCGTACGCCGTCGAAGATGGGATCGCCGAACTCAAGGCCACAAGGCTCATCGTAGTCTTTCGTCACCTCCACGACGAGCACATCCCCATCCGGCCTCTCGATCACAAGGGAAAGCTCCTCTTCAGCGCAGAGAAATCGGTATTCGAGCACGTCCCGCACCGGCCTGCCGTTCACGCTTATGAGCCTGTCCCCCGGCATGATGCCGGCCTCATCCGCGATGCTTCCCGGCTCTACCTGAGAGATGATGGCACCGCGTGCCGAACG
Organism: Bacillota bacterium; assembly: GCA_014360195.1. Taxonomy (GTDB): domain Bacteria; phylum Bacillota; class SHA-98; order UBA4971; family UBA4971; genus UBA6256. Next base: position 9,180 of record JACIXY010000047.1, on the reverse strand, counting down.
CCCTGACATGTTCCTCGTGAACACCCCCACCCCAGCCCGCTCTCTGAAGGGCGCTACATACTACAAGAAGAGGAGGGACATATGCCCTCCTCGCATGGCGTCCTCGTGACGATAAGCGCAACCTGCCTCGCTACTCCGGCTCAGTAAATGATGTCGTAGAGAGCATCCTGGAGAGCCTTGTCATTGATCTTGATCTGCGCTGCATCCTTGAGTTCACTTATCACGGTCGACGCGGGCTTGGCTTTCTCGCGCTTGAGCCGCTTCACGACCTCGTTGCGGACCTCTTCGAGAGGCGGGATCCGCTCAGGCTTCCTGTCTTCCACTCTTATGATGTGATACCCGAACGAGGACTTCACAGGGCCGCTGGTTTCGCCTATCTTCAGAGCAAACGCGGCCTTCTCGAAAGCTGGATCCATAACTCCTCTCTCGAAGTAACCGAGGTCTCCGCCCTTATCCTTCGAGCCCGGGTCTTCCGACTTCGCCTTGGCAAGTTCCGCGAAGTCCGCACCGCCGGCCAGTTCTTTCTCTATTTCCTTTGCCGTCTTTTCGTCTTTGACCAGAATATGGCGTGCCCTTACCTGCTCGGGCTCCTTGAACTCGTCTTTGTGCTCTTCGTAGTACTTCTTCACTTCATCGTCGCTCACCGTCACGTCTTTCGACGCGATCGCCTCGAGCAGCAGGTTGGTCCGGATCTGGTCGCGGAGATCGTCGAGGGTCATCCCGTACTGGGAAAGCGCCTGCTCCAGGCCGGCGTCGGAGCCAAACTGCGCTTTGAGCTTATCAACCTCGGCGGCCACATCCTCGTCGGTCACCTGGATGTTGTACCTGGCAGCACCCTGCTTGATAAGCTCCTCGCGGATCATCTTGGCCAGGAGTTGCCTGCCGGACTGCTTTTCCAGTGCGGAATGGAACTCCTTCCAGGTGATGGACGCGGAGTTGACCTTGGCGACAGCCCTGAGATCAAAGTACGTCCATACAGCACCGATGGCTACGAGGCCAAGAACCACTATGGCTATGACTGCGGTAAGCGACCTCTTGCTCTTCACCCCTGGTTTCTCTCCTTTCGGTTGGGCCCACTGCGGGCATCAAAGGACGGGATCAGTGTACCACACCCCATTTTGAGTGTCAACTGCGACCGGCCGCGCCGCCGTCAAGACGCCGCTTGATTTCCTGCACCAGTTGTACGAATTTCGGGTAGGACCGTCTCATCCCCCACACGGTGAGCGGGCGCCCCACCCCGATGAGGCCCACCCCTCTCGAGAGGAAGCCGCCGATCTTGGTCACAAGGCCAACCTCCGGGAGGGTATCCACCAGCATGTACTCATCCCGCGATACCCCGCAAATCCGGAAGATGCTTTCCACGGCCCGCTTTACGACACCTTTGGCGGCGCCCATGCCGATGATATACACTTCCCTCCCGGCCTCGTCGGTGCCCATGAAAAAGCACGTGCCGATCTGGTCGGGGTTCGTCTTATCGTAGTGCGGCAGCCCCAGGATCTCGCGAGGCTCGGGTATCCTATCAGAAGGCAGCCACCCGAGGTGAATGGCTGCCGCTACAACCGATGAGTGCGAGCTTCCGTAACAGTGGTAGATCACCTTCATCCGGGAGCATCCTCCGTCCGTCAGCCCGTCCGTGCTGGAACGCCGCGCTCCACGCTCGTAACTAAGGGGTCGTTGGTTCCTCCCAGTTTGCCAACATCTGGTGGGTTGCCGGTGTTGCACTCGGGAACGGCGCCCCAAGCGGGGCGCGCTTCGCCAGAATCCGGCCTGTCGTGCGAGCGACCGGATTTTGACACCCCTCGTGCAATCGCCGGCAACCCCTTCCAAAAGTCGGGAGCATTTCTGCGCTCTCACTTAGTGCTTAACCACGATGAATGTGCCGCCGCCAAGGTCGTGCACCACGCCATCAAGGATCCTGGCCAGGTACACAGCCATCCTGTGCAGATCCTCTTCATCATCGGCGAAGAATATCGGAGCCCCACCCCCGGCCCTGTCGCGCCTTGTTGTGACGATCGCTGCGATTACATGTTCAAGCGTTACATCCATGATACCAGCCCAGCCTATGTGCATTCTGATGTCTTCCCGTGTCTCAGGGCGGACACGCAACAACCGAGTCAGTCCGCAGCGATGCGGCCCGCTCGCGTGGCGAGAGGCTTTCGCACCGATGTCTCGATGACGGGCACTCTCCTCACGACCTCCAGGAGAGCTTCGATGTCCCTCTCCATGGGCACTATGACCATCCCCGCCCTGCCTGTGGTGATATCGAGGCGCATGAGCGGGGTGAAGTCGCGCTCACTCACGTCAACTCTCACACCCATTATGCTCGCCGCGTCATGCACTATGGCCTGTCTCTGACCGACGTTCGCCAGGGTCGCCCGGGCATTGTCGTTCTTCGGTTCCACCACCACTCCAATCCCCTGTGTCTCGATGATTGACCGCGCCTCCGCAAGGCCGATGTTCGCCAGCACGATCCCATCCACCGAAAGGAGCGGTCCGTCAAACCGAATGCGCCCCTCCCGCACGACGGCAATGTCCCCGACGACCCTGCGCCCGAAGACGCCGCGGATGACGGCGGCGGTGAAAAGCCCACACGCAGCGCCCGCGGCGACAGCCATTCCCCGTGGGAGGGGAAGCGCGTAAGATACGAGGCTGGTTGCGAGAGCTGCGGCCATGGCAAGGTAGTTCCTGGCTTCGAACACACGGGCTATGCCCTCGATGTACGCCGTGCCCCTGGGTACGAGTTCCGTGTCCTCCAGTTTCTCGAGGCTCCTCCGCTCCATGTCCCGCACCTCGCGGAACTGCTGGCCCGCGAGGGCCAAGATGCTCGCAGCCATGAAGTTTCGCGTGACTATCGCGGGGACGGCGAGGGCTCCGAGGCTCGCCGCTATGAACCCCAGACCCAGATGAACCACGTACGCGTGAGGATAGCTCGGATACTGCCTGTAATCGGACCGGAGCATGATGAGGCGGGCGAAGGTGCCGACCGCGACGGCCGCGGCGATTCGCAGGAAATGTCCCTCACTCACCGAAGGTCACTGCTTTCTCCTGCGGCGCAGGCCCAGGAGATTGAGGAGCCCGCGCGCCCCGATCCCGGCAAGCCTCGACCGGATCTTCCCCCAGTTGTCCGAGTTCGCGACGAGGTACGCTCCCCCTGCGACGACCACGAGGCCGACTATCCAGGCCACAGCACGCCCCACACCGCCCCTCGCTACCCCGACCCCGGGCGCTGCGGCGCCCAGCACCGGCCCTATGGACGATGCGAAGAGGTCCACAGCGCGCTCGGCCTCGTCAAGCCGGTTGGTGTGTGCGCCGACCTCCATGAGCACCGAGCGGCCGAGCATGTCCTGGTTATAGTCGCCCTGCGCCCACAAGATACCCTTGATGAGGCCCGGCGCCCGGCGGTCGGCGGCGGCCTTGAGCTGCTTTGCGAACAGGATGTTCTGGCCCCTGGTCTGGTTCTGCTGGCCCACCACCAGGGTGATCCTGGTGACGTCCTCGCCTGCCACCATCGCCCTGTATGCCTGGGGCGGCACCGCGTCCCTGTGAATGTCGAAGGCAGCTACGGGATTCTGCCTCAGGAGCTGGGCCATGGTTCGCCTGGACCTCGCATACGCCCCGCCGTCGTGGGGGTTGTGGTTGGCTGTGGACCTCACCACGTGGAACCCTTGCTTCTTGAGGGCGTTCTCGAAGGCGGCCGCGACCCTGTACACGTCGCCCCAGTCCTTGGTCGGAGTCCCGCTCGTGGGCTCGTATGACTCGTCGCTGTGCGTGTTATATAGCACGACTGTCCGGCCCCTGCCCGCCGCGCCCTGTCCCAGGAATACGCTGCGCAGCGCCGAGACGGCGGTCGAGAACGCGCGCTCCAGCGTGCCGCGCCCTCCACTCTGGGGCTCTTCCTCAGGCCCCATGACGCCGAGGAACGCGGCATGCGCCTTGTCGCCTTCCACGTAGGTGATCTCATAGGCGCGGTTGTCTTCGGCGATAAAGATGTCACCGGGGGCGACCATGATGGCGGTCATGAAGATCTCGCGCCTGTCCTCGTCGAGCACTGTGTAGTATCCCTCGCTGCGCTCCTCGTGAGCGAAGGCCGGGAGCGAAAGGATAGCGATGGCCATCGCCGTCACGCCCACCAGCGTCACAAGGGCCAGCACCGCAACCCGATGCCGGTGCCCGGCTCCCGCGCCCGACGAGCGCATGTCAGACCTGGTCATTTTCATCCCTCCCTGCGCTGCCCTCGTGCATAGGCGCTCCCTCCTGCCGCCCGCCGCCTGTGTTGGGGCCTTTCGCCGCCACGGGCGAGTCCACTCTCACCTCACGCTCGACGTTGGAGACCGGGCCGCCTTGTATCCGCTCCATGGCCTCGCCGAATATCTCCGCAAGGCCCACCGCGACCACCGCCGCTATCACCACTGCGTCGAACACCCCGGCCCCGCCCAGGTGCACCGTGGCCGGCATCCGCCTGGTCGTTACCTCCACGAGATGGGCCACGTCAAGGATCACCACACCCAGCACGGCCCCGGCAAACGCTGCCCGCCTGGACCTTCCCGCGAGATAAGCGATGACTCCCGCCACAAGGCCGAAGGCATAGAGAGGATCGAGGATGGCGCGGCCCTCCTCGAAAGTAAAGAGCCTGGTAAGGGCGAAGAGGGCAATCCCCGTTATGATGGCCGCAAGGACCCCGCGCCCCGTCTCCAAGGGAGTATCAGCGCGTGCCAGGACATATATGGCGAGAACGATGGGTACCACCGCTCCCCCGAGGTTGACGCTCACGGACTGGACGCCGCGGTAGATCGGCACATCAACGAAGCTCCCCACGATCATCAGGCCAAGCGCCACAAGAGCCTGCCTGTCGGTGAGGTGCATCCTGTCCAACACCCGGTGCGTCACCCCAAGGAAAACTAAAATGCTCGCGCCGAGCAAGAGGACAAGCCCTACGGTCATGTGCTGTTGTCGCCTCCCTTCCCGGTGTGGAACCCTCTCACGTACGCAAAGGACGATTCTGCCACACTCTGGAAGGTAGGGTACCCTGAAACGCCCATGCTTATGCGCGACGGAAAGGCCGGCGGCTTCATCCAGCCGCCGGCCGTGCGCGCAGTCACCGCCCACCTAAGTGAGGGTGCAGAAATGCTCTCGACTCTTGGGAGGGGTTGCCGGTGACTCAAGGAGAGAAAGGCCCGAAATGTGGCTACTCCTCCCTGGAGTTCTTCAGGAGATCCCCGAACACGTCTCCGAGGGTGGGCCCGGCCTCGTCCTCCTTGTCGGCGTATTTCTTGAATGCCTGTTTGTCCCCTTCGGCCTGAGCTTCTTTCAGGCTCAGCCCGATGCGATGGTCCCGGGGCCTCACACTGATGACCTTTACGGATACCTCGTCTCCGGGCTTCACGACTTCATCCGGGCGCGACACTCGTCTATCCGCGAGTTGAGATATGTGGATGAGCCCCTCGATCCCAGGCTCGAGTTCCACGAAGGCGCCGAAGTCCGCCAGTTTCGTGACCTTACCTGTGACGATGCTGCCGACGGGGTAACGGGACGTCACATCCTCCCACGGATCCGGCAGGGTTTGCTTGAGCCCGAGGGAAATCCTCTCCCGCTCTCTGTCCACCGAGAGCACCTTCACCCTGATGTGGTCGCCTTCCTTCACCACGTCGTGGGGATCGGTCGTCCTCGTCCAGGCCATGTCAGACACGTGCAACAGGCCCTCAACACCTTCGCCGATGTCCACGAACGCGCCGAAGTTCACAACGCGTTTGACGACGCCGTCGACGATCTCGCCCTCCTGGAGCGACTCAAGCACCCTGGCCTTCGCCTCCGCCGCCTCCTGTTCCTGAACGAGACGTGCCGAGAGCACCACGTTCCTCTTGGCGCGATCAGCCTCGAGGACCTTCATCCGCAGGGTCTGGCCGACAAGCGGTGAGAGGTCGGCCATCGGACGGCGGCTCGCATGGGAGGCCGGGACAAAGCCCCGCAGACCCACGTCTACCACCACACCGCCCTTGACAACATCAGTGACCTCGCCCTCGATGACTTCGCCAGTATCGAGCGCCCTCTGGACCGTGGCCCAGGCGCGCTCCGTGTCAGCCTTCCTCTTCGAGAGGCGCGGCCTACCTTCCTTATCCTCGAGCCTCTCCACGAGGACCTCTATCTCTTGCCCCTCTCGAACAACGTCGAGGCATGACTGCACCGGCCTTCTGGAGATCTCGGACCTTGGCACGACGCCTTCGGACTTGAGCCCGATATTGACAAGGACCTCGTCAGGATGTACGGCAACGACCGTGCCCTTGACGATATCTCCCTCGGATATCTCCTCTCCTGCGCGCATCTCCTCGGCTTCCGCCTGGGCCATTGCATCAGGCGCACCAGACTCCGCCTCACCCTGCGCTCCGGCATCGCCCTGCGCCTCAGCCGGCGGGGCCGTCTCCGGCGCCGACTCGGGCTCGAACTCCGGCTTCGCCGCCTCCACCGAATCCGCAGGCCCATCCACATCTTCGCAGGCGCCGGCCTCCGGGCGCACCTCCCCAGGGGCGGCGGTCGCATTGTCAGGAGCGGCCTCCGTTCTGTCCTCGCCTTTCGGAGCCGCCTCGCCCTCGCCGCTCTCGGCGCAGCACTCGTGCCTCCGGTCGTAGGCTTCGCCGTCGCCGCCGGCTGCCAGCGGGCTTTTCTCGTCCCCTTGCGCGACCATTGGTTCCTCCCTTTCGTCCATCCTGTCTTCGCCCAGCACGCTCATCCTCTCCATGACCTCCTCGATAACCCAATTCGGCGTCGATGCCCCCGCCGCAATCCCCACCGATCTCACGCCGGAAAGATCCAGAGAATCCAGATCGGATGCGGTTTCAATCCGGTATACCTTCGCTCCCTCGGCCTCACAGATCTCGGCGAGTCTCCGCGTGTTCGCGCTGGCCCGCCCGCCCACCACGATCATGGCATCTACTGACCGTGCAAGCTTGCGCGCAGCCTGTTGCCTCTCTTCCGTTGCATTGCAGATTGTATTGTAGGCCACGAGTTCCTTCGCCCGCAAAGCTAGGGCGGCAAGCACCTGGCGAAACGCTTCAACCGTTTGGGTGGTCTGGCAAACGACACCGACCCTGGGTCTCACGAGGCCGGAGAGGACGTCCTCGGCCGACCTCACAACGCGGGCGTCGCCTCCCGCACATCCGACAAGCCCGACGACCTCGGAATGCCCCTCGTCTCCGACGATGAATACCTGATAACCCTTGCGTTTCAGATCTGCGACCAGCCTTTGAGTGCGGCGGACATTGGGACACGTGGCATGGACCACGTCGAGCCCGCGTCTTTCCGCCTCTTCCAGCACATCGGGCGGCAGCCCGTGAGACGGTACAACAAGGATTCCCTCTTTGATCTCACCGAGCTCCGCGACGGGCGTAACGCCCTTCTCCCTCAGCCTTTCCACAACTTGCGGGTTATGCACGAGGGGCCCAAGCGTGAACGCCAGCCCCCTTGAGCCCGCTTCCTCAGCGATCCCTACCGCGCGACGGACCCCGTAGCAGAACCCGGTCCGCCCACCTAGAGTGACATGAAACCTATTGTTCCCTTCCACTTATTATCTCCCAATACCGGACGAAGATTATCTCGTCGCCTGAGCGCTGCCTGTAATAAGCTCAGCTATGTGCTGCATCATGACGCTCTTCAAGTCGACGGTTGTTCCCCCTGCTTCCTGCACCGGCCCTTGCGAGAGGCGCGACGCGTATATCGGCTTCCCCACTCTTACTGAGATCCTCCCGGGCCTCGGAAGCATGGCGCCTTTTCGGAGGATCTTGTCTGTGCCGACAATGCCTACGGGCACCATCGGGGCACCGGTCTTCTCCGCAAGGATCACCGCTCCCGAATATGGCGCCTGGAGGCGGCCGGTGAGGCTTCGCGTGCCCTCAGGAAATATCCCAAGGACCTGCCCCTTCAAGAGCACCTCAAGCGCCTTGTGGAATGCCTCCCTGTCGGACTGCCCACGTCTCACCGGGAATGCACCCAGACTCGTGAGAACCCAGGCGAACAGCCGATTCGAGAACAGTTCATGCTTCGCCATGAACCTGACCGGCCTTCGGATCGCGCACCCAAGGACTATCGGGTCAAGCATGCTCAGGTGGTTTGCTACCAGGATCACAGGCCCTTCTGACGGAACATTGCCCTCGCCCTCAACCTGTGTCTTGAAAGCGATCTTGAGGATCACCCGCAAGATCGCCCGCGCTATCACGTAGAACAAGCTCGTTCCCCCTCGGCGCGCGACGACACAGGCGTAGGTGCACGATCGCCTGTCGCGCACACAACAAGCCGGGCAACCTCGGCGATGGTTTCCTCCGGGGTCTTGCCGGTTGTGTCGATGATGACCGCATCCGGGGCAGGCCGTAGCGGCGCGACCTCCCGCTCGCTGTCGATCCGGTCCCGGTGGGCCACTCCGTCGGCCACCGCCCCATGGCAGGTCTCACATCCCCGCTCTCGAGCCTGAGCAAGGCGCCTCCGGACCCTTTCCTCAAGCGTGGCAACGAGGAATATCTTTACGTCGGCATCGGGTGCCACGACCGTGCCGATATCCCGCCCATCCATCACGACCCCGCCCTCGCACAAAAGCGACCTCTGCCGGTCGAGAAGCGCGAGCCTTACCCCCGGGACCCTGGCCACCTCTGACACGCACGCATCAACTTCGGGTGAGGTAAGGCTGTCAGTGACGTCCTCGCCGTCAAGGAGCGTGCGCGAATCGCCTTGCGCATCCTGGCATATGGTGATATCGGTGGATCTGGCGAGCGCCGTGAGGGACTCGGCTGACGTGAGATCCACCCGGAGGCGCAAGGCCTTCAGCGCCACCGCCCGGTAAAAATGGCCGGTGCTGACGTAGCGCAGCCCAAACATGCTGGCGATGGCCTTCGCCACAGTGCTCTTACCGGCGCCGGCCGGACCGTCGATGGCGATCACGGGGCGCTTCGTTCTAGCTTTTGCCTTATTCGACATATATGCCACGATTCCTCTTCTTCCACACGGAATTGCCGGGTAAATCATTGAAGGCCCCTAACTACCCGCAACGCTGTCCCCTCAAGACGGTCAACCCTGCTGAGGCGCTCCTTTCCCCGGTCTGTGAGAAGAGCTGCCTGCCCTAGGACAGCGAGGGTCAGGAGCACCAGAAATGCCACACAAAAGGCCCACTCAAGGCGTGCGAGAAAACGACTCGGTCCG
>JACIXY010000046.1 GCA_014360195.1 Bacillota bacterium | reverse complement strand
GTGGAGGAAGGCTCAGTCGGCGCCGGGACGGGCGCGTGCTGCATGGGCTGGAAGGGCGGGATAGGCACGGCGTCGCGCGTGCTGCCCGAGCGGCGGGGTGGATACACAGTGGGGGCGCTCGTCCTGACGAACTTCGGCGGCATTCTGACAGTCAACGGTGCACCGGTTGGGCGCGAGCTCGGCCGTTACGCCTTCAGGGACGACTTGCCCTATGAGCCTGACCCATCAGTACCCGTTGGGAGCCGGCCGCGCCCGGCATGCCCGCATGGAGTATGCCGGCCGGGCGAGAGTCACCTTTCTCCCGGTTCCGGCGGCCCGGGCCGTCCCGCAGGTCACGGCGGTCTTAGTGGTTCTGGTGGTTCAGATGGTCCTGGTGTTTCTGGTGGCACTGGCGCTCCAGGCGGCCCCGGTGGGACCGCCGGCGAACTCGACGAACGAGACCAGGGCGGCTCCGTGATAGTGGTGCTTGCTACCGACGCGCCCCTCGACCACAGGCAGCTTGAGCGGCTCGCGAGGCGTGCCGGCCTCGGACTTTCGCGCACCGGGTTTTTCAGCAGCAATGGGTCGGGCGATTTCTTCATCGCGTTCTCCACTGCCTGGCACGTCCCGCATCGCCCACCGCTGACGCTCAACCACGAGGTGGTGAGCAACGACGCGATGTCTGCGCTTTTCCTGGCCGCGGTAGAGGCTACCGAGGAGGCGGTCATAAACTCTATCCTCCGCGCCACGACAGTCGTGGGCCGCGATGGCAACGTGGCGGACGCCATCGACATCGACGACCTTCTTGGCGTTCTACGCAAGTACAACGCCCTCCACTGGCAATGCCAGCTCCCGCCGTGGGACGTCACCAGGCGGTGACCGTTTTCTGTATTGGCGGAAATCGGGATCAATGTTGCAGGCTCCTCAGCGAAAAGGCCAGCATCGACAGGGATGCGAAGCTTGCCGCGGCGTCGGCCCTGGTGGACCTGGGCATCCATCCGGAATCCACAGATAGGCCACCGCAAGCCCAGTCACTATGCGTCGAGGTGCTAAAGGCGCTGATAGATGGATGAGGAACAAATGTATGATATAATCAATTAGTGCTGGTGCAAGAAAGGTGACGTAAATTGCTATACTTCTTATTACCCGCCTACAATGAAGAAGCGAATATAGGCGCTCTCCTGGATAAGATACGTGCGCTTGACCCGAAGCTTCCCCGGTATCAGGTGCTGGTCGTAGATGACGGTAGCACTGATGCCACAGCAGAAAGAGTACACGAGAAACAGAGCCTGATGCCGGTCAAGGTGATCTCACACAAGGTCAACCAGGGGTTGCCGGCTTCGCTCCGGGACGGAATCGCGGCTTTCCTGGAATCAGCCGCTAACGATACAGACGTTCTAATAACAATGGATGCCGACAATACGCATGAACCGCTCCTTGTCCCTCAAATGCTTCATTGGCTCCAGTCCCCGGATGATGTTGACATAGTCATTGCGTCCCGCTATCAGAAAGGTGGACAAGAAGTCGGACTAGCTTTGTCAAGGCGGGCGATGAGCCGCGTTGTCAACCTGATGCTGAAGGCGCTTTTCAATATCCCAGGGGTCACAGATTATACGTCGGGCTTTAGGGCGTATCGGGCCGAGGTATTACGGCGGGCGGCAAAAGTGTATGGTGCGCGTCTTATTGAGGCCACTACCTTCAGCGCCACCGCGGAGTTGCTTCTAAAGCTGCGTTGCATCGGCGTAAAGGCGCGGGAGGTGCCGCTGGTTCTCCGCTACGATCAGAAGAACGGCGGCAGCAAAATGAAAGTCGCCCGGACTATCCTCGATTACTTCCGGATGATGTTCCGCGTGGCTGCCTCTCGGCAGCCCGGGGGGCTGGCGAAGAGGGAATGCGGCGGAGTATGAGAAATCCCCTGCGTTACGCGTTAGTCTTCCTCGGACTCGTGGCGCTTCTATATTTCCTGATGACTTTGGATTGGCCGACTCTGCGAGGAAGTATAAAGCAGGTTAACATATTCTTCCTCCTGGGAGCGGTGTTGGCCTCTCTGCTTAATATCGTTACTAAGGCGGTGCGCTGGCAGCGCTTGATTCGATCTGCGACCTCCGTGAGGATATCCTTTATGCTGTCGGTAGGCTCGATCTACGCCGGGGTCGCGTCATCGAGTTTGGTCCCCGGAAAGGCGATCGATGTAGCTAAACCGTTGATATTAAAGCGCTTCCACCGTATCCCGCTCACCCCGTCCACCACGGCCATGCTGGTCGAGCGGGCCCTCGACATGCTCAGTGTCGCCATTATCTTTTTGCTTGCCCTGGTCCATCTTCCTCCTGTCGGCAGTGCCATGCATGTGCTAGCTGCGGCAGCGGTCGTGCTATTGGTTTTGCTTGCCGCCGGTATAACCTTCCCACAGACGTTTTTGCGCGGAATCGGGTGGGCGGTGGCCGTATTGCCATGGCCGGAACGCTTCAAGAGGCGAATAGACGGCATAGTGGCAGGCTCCGGAAGGAGCCTTCTTACATGGCGTCGACACGAGCATTTCTGGCCGCTTTTGGTCCTCTCGCTGGTTTCGCTGGCAGCCGAGGTGGTAAGGTTTTATTGTGTCTTCCGGAGTATGGGTCTAATAGTGGTTCCGTGGGGCCTCACTATAGGATACATGGCCTCGATTCTCGTCGCCGTCATTTCCTTCATACCAGGGGGATTGGGGGTTACTGAGTCTTTCCAAGCTGCGTTTCTTCGGCTCTTTGTTATCGGAGAGGCTACGCCGGGGGTAGAACGGGGGGCGGTACTGCTCGACCGGGCTCTTTCCTACTATCTCGTAGTTCTTATTGGTGCCATTTTCCTGCTCTGGTATCAGCACGGCGGCCAGCGACGGGGACCGTCGTCAGTAGGGTCAGATGAGGGCAGATGAGGAGAGGTGAGAGCAGGTGAGGGGAAATGAGAGAGGACCAGAGAGGATGAGAGAGGATGAGAGACGATGGCGACAAAAGGGCAGGGAAAGATGAGAAACATGAAGGGTGAGCGAATATGAACGCGGCGAAAACCACAACCATGGACCTGCTCTTGATCTTCCTCCTTGGAGCGCTCTTATATCTGCCCTGGATCAACCTTCCGGTAACAGACGCGGATACGGCCTACTACAGCATTGCGGCGCAAAGAGCAGTGGATTCAGGAGACTGGATGACTCTCCGGAGTTCGGGCGGCAACCTCCTGGACAAGCCACCCTTGTCAATATGGCCGATTGCCGTATCGTACCGGCTCTGGGGCCGGCATGATTGGACGACCCGCCTCTGGCAGGTCGTGCTATCTCTCGGGACTCTAGCGCTTACCTATCTTGTCGGACGACGGTTTTTCGGCCGCAGGGAATGCCTGCTGGCGACCTTGATCCTTGCCACAAGCCTCCTCTTCTCGTACTGTACAATGGTAGTGCAGCAAGACATCCTCAACCTTTTTACGTATGCCCTGTTCTTTTATGTTTTCGTCCTCTTTTGGCAGACTCACAATCCGATCGCTTACTATCTGGCCTGGCTGGCTCTTTCGCTTTCGTTTCTAAATCGATGGCATATTGCCCTGGTTATTCCGCTGGGGGTGGTTTTGGCCTGCATCATTGCCGCCGGAATTCTTAGCAGAGATGACTTCCGAGTCAAGAACCTCTTCGGTTCATGGCGGTCCGCGCTGTGGCGGACTTTATTGGGCTTGATGATCTTTGCCGCCATAGGCGGGACATGGTACATCTATGAATACATGCGTCTGGGTCGGCCGTTTCTGGACTTGTTCTTCGGCAGACGCAACCTGGCGTTCCTTCAGGGGCCGGGAGGGAGGCCGCTTTCATGGCTAAGTGTTACGTACCTGCCGCAGTTGCTTTTAGCAGTGATCCCGTGGGTGATCTTTCTTCCAGACGGCCTAGCTACAGGGATAAAGGGGCTTCGGCTCCTCCGGCGGGTACGAACTCGAGAATCGGATGGTTTCCTCTTCATGTCGCTCTGGTTTCTTGTCGCTTTTCTCGTGCCGCACGTCAGCGCCTGGCGTGTAATTCGGTATCTCCTACCGGTGCTGCCGCCGTTAGCTATACTGATGGCGGTTGGTATAACGCGGAAGTTGCGGGAGCGTCGCAGCTTTGCCCTTTCAGCCGCAATGAGCGGAGCGATGATGCTGATCTTCCTGCTGATCAACGTCTATCTCCTTACCCAGCGACTGGACGCCGGTCTACAGCCCTATAAAGGCCTCATTTTGCCTTTTTCGCTGACGTCCATGATCATCTTCGCCGCTTTTATCCTTGCCATGTCATGGCGACGCGAGCGCGTTGCGATTGTGCTTTTCGTCATGTGTACCGTGGCGAGTTATGTTGCACTGTTTGCCAGCGTAAGCTACAAGTGGGACCAGGTTTCGCCGTGGCGTTCTTTCGGCCTGGAGGCTCGGGCCATGCTGCGGCCGGGAACACAGCTGGCGTGGTACAAGGCTGACGGCAGACTCCCATATGGGGTCCCAAGCGAGGATGAGAAGGTGATTTACGAGTATTACGTAGGCCGTCCTGTGCCTTTCGTCGGGCAGCCGGGCGAACTGGGCCGGATGGCGGCTCAAGGGCCCACGATCATTGTGATGAGGGACCGGACCTTTCTCGATCTGCAAGCGCACCGTCCGGAAATCGATCTTCAAGAGATACAGGCCCACTCTAGCGGGTGGATGCTCGTCCAGGCCAAGATCGGCGAGTAGAAGGGCGGAAATCCCATGGTATTTGCCACACCGGCCGCTTTTGGCTGAGACGGCGCTGCGTCTGAGGTTGAAAGCCATTACCGAGGAGGCTGTGCCCTACGACGACATCCTTTAGAACGCGCAGCAGCGCCGACGCTGCGAACTCCGAGTGGGTGAATTACATAAGCGCGGGGTGGGTGAGTTATCCAACGCATCCCTGTGTGAATTTCATGATCGGCGACAGGTACGGAAGGCGTAACCATTTGAAGGGCTTGAGTCTATCAGATGGCTGGCAACTCAGGAAGGGTAAACCGGGATAGAAACCGCAGTCGCAGGCGCAGCAGAATCCGCGCCGGCCGCCGGACGCATCGGATTTCCGGAAATGCTCCAGAGTGTTTAGGGGAGTATATCTGCCGCCAGTGCTCGCACGGAAACGCCATGTAAGCAAAGATATCGTCTTCAGCATTGTTTCGCTGCGCGGACCGGCATCTCGTCTGACCTGGAGAAACACCATGTAAGCAAAGATGTCGTCTTCAGCATTGCTCACTCATCTTTTACAGCAAATCGGGGTAGGAGGTTTGCAGCATGAAAGCCAAGCTTACAGTGTGTTGTGTGCAGTTGAATGCGTATCCGCTCGACCGCGCAGAGGAGGGCTTGGCCCACGCCCTGGATATGGTGGATGAAGCCGCGACAACGAATCCCGACCTCATGGTGTTACCCGAGTGCACTTATCCGGCCTATTACCTGTCCGGCTGGCCGTCGCGGCGCTCCTCTCTCAGACCCACCTCAGAGGTGCTGGCCCTGTTTGCAGAGAAGGCAAAGAGATACGGCTGCTACCTGGCAGTCGGAATCACCGAGGAGTCCTCCGACGGCAACACATACAACGCCGGTTTCCTGCTCGACTCCGGAGGCAAACTGGTGGGAAGCGCACGAAAGCAGTTCCTGTGGCACTTCGATTCCCACTGGTTCACTGCAGGGAAGGCGAGCGACGCCATTGAAACACCCTGGGGCCGGGTGGGCATGTTCATCTGCGCTGACGGACGCCTTCCCGAGATCCCGCGAGTGCTCGCCCTGAAAGGCGCACGCCTCCTCATAGACCTCACGAACCTGGTTTCGACCGGCAAAGACCAGACGCGTTTGACCAACCCGCAAGTCGAATACATGCTCAAGGCCAGGGCCATCGAGAACCAGGCCTGGATCGCAATGGCCAACAAGGTGGGGACGGAAGAGGACAGCATAGTCTACTGCGGCCGAAGCCTTGTCGTCTCACCGCAAGGTGACGTGGTTGCGCAGGGAAGTGCCCATCTACCCGAGATAATAACGGCGGACATTCCATTGCCGTTCGAGCCGCCTGGAGCAGTCGACGGCGTCTTCTGGCCCACGGAGAGCCGCCGCCCGGACACATACGGTGACCTCGTGCACCCATTCTCGGAACTCCCGGTGGCCCGCACCATCAAGGAGGATATGGTTCCCGAGGAAAAGATTCCTGTCGTGGCGGTGTTACAGCTCGACATGGGTGGGACCGCCGAGCACCTGGCTACCAAGCTCGAACGCCACTTGCGCAGCCTCGCCATGCAGGGGGTGCACGTAGTTGTCCTGCCGGAGCCACCCGCAGGAAAAGGGCCGATTGAACAGACTGACGCTCTCATGCGCCTCATCTCGAAGACAACGGCAGAGGCAGATCTGGGCGTGGTTCTCGTCGGGGACGAGGTGGATGCCGGTGAATGGTACCGAACAGCCTTTTTCATCGAAAGAGGGAACGTAATAGCGAAGTACCGCAAGTTGCACCTGGACGCTACTGAGATAGCCGCCTATGCCCCCGGACAAGGGGCCTATTGCATCGTCCGCGGCAGGCGCGGCAATTTCGGCATCATGCTTGGATACGAAGGCTTGTTGCCCGAAGTGGCAAGGATCCTGACCTTGCAGGGTGCCGATGTCATTCTGTGGCCGTGTCGTTTCAAGATCAACCGTCATGATTGGTTTGCCCGCACCCGTGCGGTGGAAAACCGTGTTTTCGTGGCGGTAGCCAATGCCGTTGGCGAGCATGGGATCGGCGAGAGCCTGATCGTCGATCCGCGTGGCGCTGTGCTCGCCCAGGCTTTTGCTGGTCGGGAGCAAGCCGTTTCCGCGATGCTGCCCACGGCTGAGGCCCGTTGCAAGGCGATCGTTCCCGGCACCGACGCTGTTCTCGGTCGCGAGCCTATCTCGTACCAGCGGCTTGTTGAGTAGTCTCGAGATCGAGATAGTTGGCCTCGACATCGGGGTGGTTCGCCGTTTCGGCTGACGAGCAAACCCGGAATCTTCAGCAACCGCCAAGGTGAACAGCCTGAGGGCCCGGGCCGTCAGAGGTGCATCGTGAGGATCGTGAGGAAGGATTCGGATTATTGAAGTAGAATCGTCCTACCTGGACCTGAACGCGCAGAGCGATCAAGCTCGACAATCAATTGTGCGAACGCGACGATTGAATCCTCAAGTATGGCGAAGATCGGCAACGCGTCCGTTTGGTCGGAGATCACTGCAGCGGTAGGCGAGCGGTAGGCGCCATACTACTGACTTCCTGGTTGGATCGGACTGAGCAGCCTGTTTGGAACGGATGATCGTCGGGTAGCCCGGCTCCGCTTGCGGGCTCGTTCGGGGAGGTCGCACCTTAATAGGGTGCTGCCTGACCGATGGAAAACATATGTGTCAGGAGATGGCAAGGATGAAGCCGAAGATCTACGTTACTCGAAGGATCCCCCAACCGGGCCTCGACATCCTGGCCGAGGTGTTCGAGGTAGAGGTCAACCCGTATGATAGGGTTGTGACCCGGGAAGAACTTATCGCAGGAGTGAAGGGAAAAGACGCTCTCCTTTGCCTGCTCACGGACAAGATTGACGCCGAGGTCATGGATGCCGAGCCACGCCTCAAAGTCATCGCGAACTACGCGGTCGGGTTCGACAATGTGGACGTCGCCGCCGCCACCCGGCGCGGAATCCCTGTCACGAACACCCCTGGCGTGCTCACGGACACGACTGCTGACCTTGCATTTACGCTCCTCCTGGCAACTGCGAGGCGCGTAGTTGAGGCGGACAAGTTCATGAGGGCGGGCAAGTACCAGGGTTGGGCTCCGATGCTCTTCCTGGGTCAGGACATCCACCATAAGACTCTAGGTATAGTCGGGTTCGGAAGGATTGGTCAAGCCGTGGCCGAGAGGGCCGCCGGATTCCATATGAGGATACTCTATAGCGATTCCAAACGGGCGTCCGGGGAAATCGAGAACAAGTATAACGCCGAGTTCCGTGAGCTAGCGGACCTTCTCAGAGAGTCGGACTTTGTCAGCCTCCACGTGCCGCTCACGGAGTCAACGTATCATCTCATCAGCGACGAGGAATTCGACCTTATGAAGAAGACGGCGATACTCGTGAACACGTCGCGAGGTCCTGTCGTGGACGAGAAGGCTCTGGTACGAGCCCTCAAAGCTGGAAAGATCGCGGGCGCAGGCCTTGACGTCTACGAACGTGAGCCGCAGTGCGAGCCCGAACTGAAGGAACTGGATAACGTCATCATGGTGCCGCACATCGCGAGCGCATCTGTGGAGACCAGGACGAAGATGGCGACGATGGCGGCGGAGAACGCCGTTGCTGTCATACGGGGCGAAATCCCGCCGAACCTCGTCAACCCTGAAGTCTGGGAGAAGAGGCGGAAGTGATCGAGGAAGCAAGGGGAAGGGACGCCCCTCGACGAGCTGCTGCCGTCCAGTGAGACGGTGGCAGCTACGGTGGCAGCTACGGAACGGCCACATCTCCAACGCCGCCCGGTCGAATCGTGCAAAACGTCGCCATGCTCGGGCACACTGGGAGATGCTGGGGAAGTTCAACAGTCTCACTGGTAGTTACTTCCCGTCGGTAGTTATACGGTGAGTTGGGAAGTAGCGTAGCATGGAAAACATCTCGAGCATCGCGAGCATCGCGCCGGAAGAACCCTGAAGGAGATGAAGACAGTGTTCGACGCGTGAAGTTCATTGACTTATCCCAGACGCTCTCTCCCGGGATCCCGTTGGCTTCGATTCTCCCAAGGATGAGCTCGTGGACCTATCTAGATCAGCGTCTTGGCGATCCTGTCAACTGCCAGGCCCTGCTCCTCAGCGAACACACTGGCACCCACTGTGACGCTCCTGCTCACATCTTCCCTGGTAGGGCCGCCGTTGATGCTCTGCCGGCGGATGCGTATTCAGGTCCGGGGATTTGCCTCGACGTCTCTCACAGAGCGGAGGGGCAGGGGATCACCGCCGACGATGTTGCGGAGGCGGAGGCTCGGTGCCCCCGGCGTATCACGAAGGGAGATGTTGTCCTTTTATATGCGGGTCATGCCAGGAGATGGGACACGCTGCCCCTGGGTGCGGCGTACCTGAAAGGGCGTCCCTGGGTATCCGTAGAAGCGGCGACCTTCCTGATAGACAGGGGGGTAAAGGCTGTCGGCATTGACTTCGGAGGACCCGATCCCCTGGGTTCAGAACTTGTCATCCATAAGCTGCTACTCGACCGCGGCGTGTGGATCGTGGAAAGCCTCGCCAATCTTGAGAAGCTCCTGGGTAAGGACTTCTACTTCTTGTGTCTACCCCTAAAGATCGCTGGCGGAACCGGATCCCCGGTGAGAGCCGTTGCCCTCGTACGGGAAAGTGAGTGAGGGTAGAAGGGGAGGAATTCCAGAGGAATGGCGGGCCGATGCCGGGCCCGGGTTGGGAACGGCAGCCGGATGCCGGACGCGATTACCGGTAATTGCCGGTAGTACCGAGTTTCGTAAGTTTCGATCGCTTTTAGGTCCAGCGTCGTGCAACCGTGCAAGCGCGAGCACACGGCATCGTGCGCGGTCTTGTGAATGTGAAATCGAGTAGTAGCCACCTATGCCGGGCAGTTCCCGCCGCCGCGCCATCGAAGCACGAAGGTGAAGTGGGCGTTTTCAAGGCGGGAAGATGATCCTCGTACACTGATTGAGTCTGGCGAGCCAATCCTCACGTCAGGCGTGCACGATGCTCTAAGCGCCCGGCTCATAGAGAAGGCGGGCTCCAAAGCCGCGGTGATGGGCGGATACGCCACCTCTGCTTGTTTGCTGGGGAAACCCGACGTGGGGTTGCTCACCATGACAGAGATGTCAACACAGCTCAGATACATCTGCTCTGCTACGGGCATTCCCGTTATAGCAGACGGGGACACAGGCCACGGCAACGCAATCAACGTCATCAGAACGGTGCAGGAGTTTGAAGCGGCTGGAGCAGCCGGCATCTTGCTTGAGGATCAGGTCGCTCCCAAGAAATGCGGTCATATGGAGGGTAAGCAGGTTATACCAAAAGAGCAACACGTAAGAAAGATCCAGGCGGCATGCGAAGCGCGTCGAGATCCTGATTTCATCATAATCGCACGGACGGACGCAAGATCCGTGAATGGGCCGGACGATGCCATCGACCGGGCGCTTGCTTGCAAGGATGCAGGAGCAGACGTGCTTTTTGTGGAAGCGCCGATTGATGTTGCGGAACTCGAGGAGATCGCCCGACGCATCAAAGCCCCGCTCGTGGCCGACATCATCGAGGGGGGCAAGACCCCTCTACTCGACGTTACCGAGCTCAATCGGATGGGTTACCAGATCATCTTCTACAACCTCGGCAGCCTTTACACGATCACGAGGGCTCTGATGGATTACTACGATTATGTCGTGCGCCACGGGGCCTCGAAAGGCTTCACCGGGCCGGTGGGCAGCTTCGAGGAATTTAACTCGCTCATAGGGCTGGATGAAATCAAGAAACTGGAGAAGAGGTACCTGCGTTTTTGAGCACCTTGCGGGCTAAGCCCTCCATGGCGGCCGCGGCCACAGACCGCCATGGAGGGCTTAGCTGTCAGCCCAGTACCATCGCACCTCATAAGGGGGTACGTGGAGACCCTTCGCCAGAATGACACCGGAGTTACTCAGGCCATCCTGTTTGGATCCCATGCTCGTTGGGATGCAGATGACGAGAGTGACATCAATGTAGCTATCATCTCCCCGGACCTCGGACGGGACCGCCTCGAGGAAGGAGTGAGACTCAAGCTCCTCACAGAGCGTGTTGACACCAGTATCTCCTCCCGAACGAGATCAGTGGCACGAGGCAAACGAGCAACGTCGGCATTACCTAATCTTGCTTGGGCCGGGTGGGGACGCTGTTATCTCTGCGGTTGCTCACCGTCGTCCTCGATGTCGTCCTGAATAGCAGAAGGGATCCGCCCGCAGCACTTCTTGTACTTTAGGCCGCTCCCGCACCAACAGGGATCATTGCGTCCGGGCGGCCATGGCACGGTTACGCCCTCTCTTGCCAGTTCCGCGGCATACCTGGATCGGGCTTGCGGGCTCTCCGGCTCGAGTCCGGCCAGGGCGCACCACTGGTTATAGGCCTCTATTCGGACAGGGGCGAGCACAGGCTTGTGCCCGCGACAGGCGAATTTCAGCAAGAATCTCTGCACGAAGCGGCAATAGCCTTCGTAACCCTCCCGCTCCCACTCTTCTTTGTAGCTGGGCCATGCTTGAAGCGCTGCCTCAAAGTCCTTGCGCGGAAGCCAGGCTACTACCATGCGGGGCAAACCGTTCTTGGGCGGACCCGGGGCCGGGGACGCCCATAATCGCGTCTCCTCCAGGAGGTCGGCCTCGCTGCCCTCTGCTGCGGCAAAGAAAGCCTCGGAGCCAGAGAGTCCGGCGAAACTGGCTCCGGTCGGGCCGGCATGGCCGGCGCCGGCATGGCTGGCGAGGAACACCTGGGCGCGTGCCTGTAATTCATCCGGGTCGCGGCCAAGCGCCTGCAGGCTTTCGCGCCGGAGGTCCCAAAGCTGGTCCACCAGGAGTTCAGGATCACCCGTCTTGAGTGCCAGCTCAAGGCCCTGGGTCAGCCACTCCAAGGCGCGCTCGTGGTCACCCGCGCACTGATACGCCAAGCCGGCGTTGTTATAGAGCCACACATCGTCGGGGGTATCAGCCTTGACTTGCTCGTAGAGCGCGTGTGCTTCCACCGTCCGTCCTGCCTGCAGAAGAAGGTCGGCGATCTCTGTGCGTGGGTCGGGAACCATTGCCAGGCCTGCATCGATTGCTTGCTGCACTGCGTCGATGGCTTTGTCGAAATCACCCATCTGGGCGTAGCACTCTGACAGTTCCATGAACAACTCAGGCAGATCGAGTTCCACACTCGCGCGTGGGTGCGACAGGGCCTTCTTGATCCACCATGCGGCCCCGGCATAGTCGGGCGGCTCTTGGGAACGACATCTCCTGATACCGTTGAGGATGATCTCAAGATTCCGCATGCTTGTTCACCGCCGTGCTAGAGGTAACCAGGTCCGAACCCACAATAACGCTTTGCCCATCCCATGCTGGCCCGGGTGCCCCCGAGCCGCCAGAGGCGACCACATCACTCAATCTCAGGTTTGGGTATCTACAGCATAACAACTTTACGTGCACCCAGGACCTGCGGACGATCTCGGCACGCTGTTCCTGGGGCTCTTATGTCCGCCGCAGACCTGTGGTGAACTCAAGCGGCTTACCACTTGGCGCCACTACTCAGTGGCGTCTTGCGCCTGTATTGACGAGTAATTCTACACGGGTCCGTTTTCATCCTTCGTTACCGACGACGAAAGTCGGCATTGGGGACTGCTACGAAAACAGAGGACACCACGGTGGCGACCTGCACCATAGCAGATCCTACTATGGGAATCTGGCGTGAGCGGTTCGGCCTGGTCAGTGGATGGTGGGTAGCTGGAAGCCCATATCAAGAGACGAGTGCCAATCCAAGAATCCAAGAAAACCGTTGATCTTGACACGGTTGATGATATAATTGTAAGTGACCGTATGTCCAGATGTACGGACATATGGCCAAGGGCCCACGCACGACACGGAAAACCACACGAGGAGGGAATCTTATGCCCAAGCGCATCGCTCTAATCGGCTCAAGCGGCGGAAACCTGTACAACCTCGGAGGCAAAGACCCTGTAAACCTCATAGACGAGATCCTGAAACAGGCGGACGCTGCCGGTGTAGAAGTTGCAAGCGTGCTGTTCATAGGAGCAAAGGCTTCGATGGATCAGGCTGGGCCTGATACTCCGGCAGCCCTTTATGTGCTCGAGGACGGGCAGCCGAAGGTCTCCTTCAACGGGACCCTTTCGCAGGTCAATGAGAAAGCCAGAGAACTCGATGCGGAAATAGCCAGGTCGATCGAGTCGGGCCAAATCGATGGGCTCTTTTTGGTGAGTTCGGACCCAGACGGCGTAAACAAAGAGAGCATTCGGGCTGCCGCACGTAGAAAACTCGTCGTGGTTGGTACGGGTGGGACCTCGATGGCCAAAGCCCAGTCTCTCGGGCTCACCGTGATCTCCGTATCAGGCACCACGGGAACCACCAACCGGACACGAGCCATAGCCGGGATGTCTGCCATGGCGAAACACTGGGGCCTGAAGTACCGGCCAGCCATAGGTAAGACTCAGGCTGGCTCACCTACATCTCAAGGGAGTCCGTGGCAGCGAGTCAACTTCCGCGGTATCATGATGGCCTCTCTACCAGGCTTTATCGCCATGGCGCTCACCCTGGCTATCGGCAAGATCCCTGGGCTTAAGATCTTCGGGACCATTTTCGATACCATGATAGCGGCTCTGCCGGTGATCGTGGCAGCGGTCGCCGCAAAGCAGGTTTCCGGCCTCGATGAGGTAGCGATAGTGGCGGGAGTCGTGGCTGGTACGCTATCGACAAAGGGCGGAATCATAGGCGGAATCATCGGAGGTGTGCTTGCAGGGCTCCTTGTGCCATATCTCCTCAGCCTATGTTTCAACTGGCGTTTTCCCGCGACTACCGCTAACATCGTGGCGGGTGGTTTGTCGGGGCTGGGTTCTGGGCTCCTGGTTTACTTCCTCATCGCTCCCGTCGCCCTCTGGGCAGGAAATGGCATCAGGACGCTGATAAGCACGCTCGTGGGCATCAATGCTATAGCAGCAGGAGCGGTCGCAGGTTTTCTCATATGGCCCGCGATCATTGGAGGAGTCTACCACGCCGCTATACTGCCCATAGTTCTCCTGGAGATGGAGAAGACAGGTAACAGCTTCCTGGGCGCTATAGATATGACAGGGCTCGTCATGGTGTCCGCCGGTATCACCCTGGCAAACATCATCTACCCGAGGACAAGAGACGAAGCAACGGTTGCCGCTCCGGGATTCATGGTCAACGTGGGATTCGGCACATTCGTCGAAGCGGCTTACCCGTTCATGTTCTCAGACAGGCTCGTCTTTGGCGGAGCTCTGTTATCCGCGGCATTAGCAGGTGCGTTCGTGGGAGCATTTAACGTAAGAGGCACGGCTTACGTTCCTTCCGTGGTCGCCCCAGCCATGTCCAACAACCCGTTGGGATTCCTTGTGTCGATGGCGGTAGCCATGGGCGCGGCATTCTTCTTCACCCTGATAGCAAACAAGAGGGCGAGAAGTCGTTCAAACCAAAGCTGATCTTCCGGCGGTACAGGAGGCGACGAGAACATAATTGAGCGAGAAAACCGGGCGAAGTAACAGTGCAGAGGCAGAACACAATGAATCGTTGGGGGGCGCTTTCCATGATTCGCGGGGACATGAATCGTAAACGCCAGATCGCCATGCGGAAGGTACTTTCAGCCATCAAGATGCATGGCGGCACAACTCTTCTCTCCACTGGCATTACTGGAGACGACGCGCGCCTGGCAAAAGCCGCGGTGGACGCAGGGGCGCGGATGCTGGAACCCAATCACCCTGCGGTTGCTCTGGCAAGGGGTTACCAGGGGGTAACGAACATGCACGACGCAGAGGCCATCAGGCACGAGATATCCATCGAGCAAATGGCCGAAGTCACAGCGGGGGTCCGTAAGGTGGTGGGACCGGAGATATTCATCACCGTGGGGATACCAGGCGGATTCACCGAGGTCTTGCCCCGGCCCCTTTCGGAGGAGGACGTAAGGCTCATAGCCGAAGCGGGAGCTGATGGACTCCATGTGCACAAGAGCGATCTGGACGACCTGAGGGATATCGTGGAGCTGGCCCATGCCAATGGTCTTCTGGTAGACGCGTACGTGGCTCATCCTGCTGATCTCCATCCTTTTGGGATTCCTGCGGAAACGACGGAGGAAGTCAGGGATACGGCGAAGAAAATGGAAGCCATAGGCGTCGATATGATCGGTCTCATGACAGGCATGAGCTATGAAGGAGTCGAGGCAGGTCAGATTCCCTCGGCAATCAGGGAAAGGCTTACGGCCCTCGTGACATCGGTCAATGCTCCTACCCTGGCAGAAGGCGGCATCAACTTGCAGAACTTCAGGGCATTCAGGGAGACCGGAGTGAACATCCTGGTTGTCGGGACGGCGTTCGACGATATCGCGAGGCAGGCAGTCAGGGATACGGTGAAGGTTTTCCTGCAGAACGAGGCTGAACGAGACCAGGCATAAAACCAGGAAAGGGAAAGGACGGATCGGATGGGTGATTGACCGGACAAGTCCCGTGCCTCTGTACTACCAGATAGCCCAGACCTTGAGAGAGCGGATAAGGGCAGGTGAATGGCTGCCCGGGCACAGGGTCCCGCCTGAATACGAGCTGACCCGGGAGTTCGGAGTGTCCAGGTATACCATCAGACAGGCCTTGTCGTCTCTGGAAAAGGACGGTCTGATATACAGGCAAGCAGGATTGGGCACCTTCGTTCGGTCTGAAAAGTACAGCTATCCCCTCTCTTTTCTTCAGGGGTTTACAGAGCAAATGGAGCAGAGAGGGCTCGTGCCTTCCTCGAAGGTACTTTTGCTTGAGAAGAGGGTACCCGAGCCCTTTCTCCGTTCATCTCTCGCTCTGGCCGAGGGGAAAGAGGTGTGGGAACTAAGACGACTCAGGCTCGCTAATGGCGAGCCCATGGCACTGGAAACAATGTTCTTGTCAGTGGGGATAGCGCCGTCTCTGGACAAGGAGGACCTGGAGAAGATCTCAGTCTATCGGCTTGTCGAGGGTAAACTGGGGTACAGAATAGTCGGCGCGACTCAGACGATCGAGGCCGAGATCCCTCCCCCGGAGGTGGTGACGCTCCTTGACATTCAGCCGGGTAGCCCAGTGTTGAGAATGAAGAATGTGACCTATCTCGAGAACATGCATCCTCTTTGCTTCGTGGACTGTTACTACAGGGCGGACAGGTACATATTCAGCGTTAGCGTGCCAAGACGGGGGATGCCCTGAGCGTTTCGCCTCACAGAGACGCCCAACAGCGGCGGTGTGTCGGGAGTGCGACATCGATGCCTCATGCCGGCTCAACCCCTGGGACGGCGGCGGCTAGTTGTGACGAGACCCTTGGGCTTGCAAGGCTTGCAAGAGGTGATCTCATGGATGCTCTACAGAAGACTCCTGGAGTCCGGAGAGCCGTAAAGCTCACTCGCACGACCAGAGAAACGTCGGTCAGCGTCTACCTGAAGATCGATGGGACCGGTAGTTCCAAAGTGGCAAGCGGTTTCCCTTTCCTGGACCATTTCCTTGAGACGCTGGCGTTACATGCTTCTTTCGACCTTGAACTGGAAGTGGAGTCGGGTAGGCCCGATCTCCACCACAGCGCGGAAGACGCAGGATGGGCTTTGGGAGCCGCATTGAGGCAGTGCCTTGGACACCCGGCCGAACCTCCGGAGGTCGGGAACCGCGGTGAACCTGTTCCCGAAAGAACCCTTCCGGTGAGGAGATTCGGCTGGGCAGCAATTCCCTTCGATGAGGTACTGATCTTGATTTCCGTGGATCTCATTGGCCGACCGGGATTCTACCTTTCGCCCGGCGGTGGTCTGGATCACTGTGATATTCAGGAGTTCTTCAAGGCCTTTACGGGCGGGCTGGGAGCCACGCTGCACATACAGGTGCTTCAGGATGGCAATCTTCACCACAAGATCGAATGTTCCGCGAAAGCCCTCGGACGGGCTTTAAGAGAGGCGGTAGCCCTGGACGATCGGGTGAAGGAGATATCAGTAAAGGGAAAGGTAACGTATCAGAGCTGATGTGCTGATGTGGTAATGTGGTGGCGATGCGGTGGTGATGTGGTGATGTGGTGATACGGCATGTGGGTTGCCTGCAAACCCCTTGGCCGGAACCTGGCCAGGAAAGCCATAGCAGGGGCTGTGCCAGGGTTCGAAACGTACCTGAAGAAAGGGCAAATAGAGATTCTCTCCTATTCGGAATGGTACGTGAAGGATGGTGCGTTTAGCCCGCAGAGGGTCCTCGACGGCTGGGCCAGTAAGCTCGACGAAGCTCTATCTAGAGGATACGATGGCATGAGGGTCTCGGGGAATACAGGCTGGCTTGAACCAGGGCATTGGAAAAGGTTCATGGAGTATGAGAACCGAGTGAACAACGTGATACGCGGCTCCCGAGTGAAGGCCATCTGCAGCTACCCCATTGATAAGTGCGGGCCTCGCGAGACTGCGGAAGTGCTCCGGGAACACCGACTTGCCCTTTCGCTCACTCGGGAGAAGGCCGTCGCGCGACGACGCGCCTCTTCCAGCGACCGGTCCGATAGTACACGAAGTTGAGCAGGGTCCCTGAGACCGGCCCGGCGACGATGGCGATCCAGACGCCCTTGACCCCGAGGCCGGGGAGTCGAGACAGCGCAGCGGCCATAGGGACCCTCACCAGCCACAGAGAAGCAAAAGTCGCGAGCATGCTAGTGACGGTGTCCCCGGCTCCGCGAAGCACCCCGGAGAGCGTGAACATAAGGGCATAGGGAACGTAAGATAGGGCGGCGTATCTCAGATACTCCGCGCCGATGGCAATGACGTCAGCGTTCCTCGTGAAGATCGCGACGAGGTTTGCGCGGCCCGACAGCACGGCCACTGACAAGACCGCGGTGATGCCGCCGCTGAGCAGAACCGCCCAGCGGACGGTTTCGGACACTCTGTCGTCGCGTCCTGCCCCGAGGTTCTGCCCGACGAGGGATGTGACGGCGATTCCGCTGCTCATGGCGGGCATGAAAGCGAACTGGTCCAGCCGGAGGCCGACGCCATATCCCGCCATGGCCATGCTTCCGAAGCGGTTCACTATCGAGTTAACTGCAAGCCCGCTGAGGGAAACGAACGTCTGCTGCACCCCCGCTGGCAGCCCAATTCGCGAGATCAGGCCCAGAAGCGGGAGATCCAGTCGCCACCAGTCACGCCCGAGCTTCAACAGCCCCGAGACCCTGCGCAGGTGCACGAGGGCGATCACAGCGGAAAAGGCCTGGGCGAGTATGGTGGCGAGCGCTACGCCGGTTACCTCCATCCTCGGGATCGGGCCTACGCCTAGGATGAAGAGCGGGTCGAGGATCATGTTCGTCACGGTAGCGTACGCGAGGAAGCGCAAAGGGGTTTTTGAATCGCCGAGGCCTCTCAGTATGGCGCTTGCGGCGTTGTAGAGGAACATTCCCACGAGCCCGGAGAGGAAGATCCCAAGGTAGGCGGAGGCGTGCTCGAACACGTCAGGCGGCACGTTTATCATCCGTAGCAGCGCGTTCCTGCTCAAGATTCCGATGATCGACAGGACGACGCCGATCTCGGTGAGGAACACCAGGGAGTTCGTGACAACGTGACGAACCCGGTCCTTGTCGCCGGCTCCGTAGAACTGCGCTACCAGGACGGTGACCGCCACAGTCAGGCCGAGCACCAGCGAGATCAGCGAGAATATGATCGGCGCACTCACCGATACCGCGGCCAGCGCCTGGGGGCCAAGGTACCTGCCCACCCAGAAGCTGTCAACGGTATTGTACGCCGCCTGGAGGAAGTTCCCGAGCAGCATTGGTATGGAAAACGCTATGAGGTGCCGCGGTATGCTGCCCCGGGTGAAATCGGTTGCGCCGGGATGCATCGAGGTATGGACGCTCCTTTGAAATCTTTCGGTAAGCAGCCCTCCGGGCCCAGCACTTGCACGAACCGGCAACCAGGGGCGGCTGGGCTGGATCGACGCTTGTTCAAAGCCTGCGCGCGGGCGTGCGACGCACTCCATCTTATGCGCTTATGCTCCGCCCCGAGCGGTGTTTCATAGGTGCCCAATGAGTTCGAATTCGCAACGTTGAAGCCACAACAATGGTCTTGCGCCTTGCGCGTGCTGTGCTCGCCCGGGCGCCCCGCCGTCGAGGTCGAGCGGAAGGCCGGCCCGCAAGTTCGAGGCCGGCCGCCTATAGCCACAATATGAAGCCTGCCTGGCATAATTCTGGCCCTCAGCATCTTTCGGCATGTAGAATCCGACAGATGGCGTCATATGCCGGTTTGCGGTTGATCACAAGGTTGAGAGAGCACTAACCTGCAATCTCCTGTGAATCTGTAGGCCCAAGCGCCATAGATAATTATGGTTTGGCACAATCCACCTACTAAACGTAGCTTAATTCTTCGTAAAAGGGCCTTTCCCTGCAGCCGGGGCCAGGAACCTCCCGCTGGTCTCGCCACCTTCATCAAGATTGGCAGGAGAGGGGGCTCTGCGGCGACGGGCTGCTGTCAACCAGCCCTGAAAACCAGGCCCGTGAACCTCCACAAGCCCGCTCCAGAATCGGCTTTTCCGCATACCCCTGCCTGCCATCGCAGCCCCGAACTGGCTATTCCTAAGTGAAAACCCGGCCCGTCGGGCGAGCGGCCGGATCTTGACACCCCTCGTGCAATCACCGGCAACCCCTCCCAAAGTCGAGGGGATTTTCGCACTCTCACTTAGTGGCTTTCTCGGGGAGCCGGGGCCAGAGCTAAACCCCGGCTGAGCCCATGGGGTAACTGACATGCGCGTCTGCCCGAGTGCCTACCGATCATCCGTAAGATAACCAGTACCGCCTTCCAGGCGCGACGCTGCTGTGGTATGCTCAAGAGGGAATGGGCGGCATCGTCCCGCTGGCCCAGTTCTGCGCGCGGACTTAAGGACAGAAGGGGGCCTTCGCGTTTCCTGTGCAAGCCGCTGCGCCGCCTGGCGAATCGTGTGCGCTCGTGCGGACGAGGAGCACACACGTATAAGTGGCTAGTCCTGAACTTGCTAAACGCGTGTGCGGACGACGGCGCCGCCCCCAGGCAAGCACAGCATACGCGGAGCCCCTGTCGTAGCTTCGAGCTTGGTTACCTAGGAACGTTCGCAAAGTGGGATGCCCACTGTGCGCGATGCCGAAAGGGCAAGAGGCCCAAGTGCAAGATGCCCGAAAGGCTAGGCATCCAAGGGGCGGGATGCTCAGAGAGATGCAAGGAGGTGCACGGGCGGTCAAGGACTACGCTCCAGACACCGCCGGACCCACGGCGCCGGAGGCCAGGGACATTAGGCCGAGGGCCCGGGATATCGGGATAGACATTGGCATCTTCAGACCAGGGAGGCTCAATGCGATCACCGACGTAGCTGGTGTCGGGGTCGGCCACTGCACGCTGGTGAGCGGCGAGGGGAAACTGGTGCCGGGCATAGGGCCTGTGAGAACCGGCGTCACCGTGGTTGTGCCGCATGCGGGAAACTTGTTCGAGATGAAGATGCCCGCCGCCGCTTTTGCCCTGAACGCCTTCGGAAAGGCTATCGGACTTGCGCAACTCAATGAGCTCGGCAATCTCGAAACCCCCATAGCGCTCACCAACACGCTGAATGCGCCGGTCGTAGCGGACGCGCTCATCGAGTGGTCGATCAGTCGGAACCCTGCCGTCGGGATCACCACCAGCACGGTTAACCCTGTGGTGGGCGAGGTGAACGATGGTTTCTTGAACGACATCCAGGGCCGCCATGTCAGAAAAGAGCACGTCCTGGAGGCAATAGCCCGCGCACTGGACGCGTCTTGCGCAAGTGCGGAAACTGGGTCCACTACCTCGGTTGGAGCTGGAGCTGGATCTGGAGCCGAAGCTGCAGCCGAACCTGGGGCTGAGGCCGGGGCTGGGGCTGGCACTGGAGGTGGAGCTAAAGCTGGAGCTGGAGCTGGAGCTGGAGCGGTGGCGGGAGCGGCAGCTATCCCGTCAGCGCGGTTCGGCAGGGCTGTGCCTGTGGAGGAAGGCTCAGTCGGCGCCGGGACGGGCGCGTGCTGCATGGGCTGGAAGGGCGGGATAGGCACGGCGTCGCGCGTGCTGCCCGAGCGGCGGGGTGGATACACAGTGGGGGCGCTCGTCCT
>JACIXY010000045.1 GCA_014360195.1 Bacillota bacterium | reverse complement strand
GCAATCACCGGCAACCCAAGACCTCGGAAGACGAGAGAAAACTAATGATCTCATACTTAGGAGGTGCCGGGGCGCTGGAGCGCGCCCCGGTGTGCCGCCGTCGCCGCGGGCGAGCGGGCGGAGCGGGCGGAGCGGGCGGCAAGTAGAGAGATGAGCCTCGCGCATGCCTGAGAACAACGCGGACGGGAATACCACGCCTTGCGGGCGCGAAAGGGTGCTCCGGGTCTTTCCCTGGCTTCTGCACATTCTGGTCATTCTGGCGGCCACGCTGTTCCTGTTCCGGGTGAGAGCCGTACTCACGCCGTTCCTGCTTGCGCTAGGCGTTTCGTATCTCATGAATCCCCTTGTCACCTACCTGGAGAGGCGAGGGGCACCCAGGAGTGTCGGCACGCTCGTCGTGTACGTCGGCTTCACGCTCTTCATTGCGCTTGTGGGGGTATACCTGTTCCCCAGGCTCTTTTCCCAGCTCGAAATGCTTGCCGAGGTCATCCCGGAGCAGGCACAGCAGGTCCAGGCGAGACTCGTCGCGTTCTACGCGAGGTTCAACAGGTTCAACATACCCGAACCCCTGAAAGGTGCCGTGGACGATGGCATCCGAAGGACGGAGGCCGCGCTTGCGGACTTCGTCCGCCGCATGGTGAGCGCTATTCCCGGGCTTCTCCCCAAAATGACCATGCTCATTCTCGTGCCGGTGCTGGCATTCTACTTCACCATGGATTTCCCCGAGATCAAGATGTGGCTTCTATCGTGGATACCTTCCCGGTGGCGCAGCGAGGTGGTGGGCCTTCTCATCGAAATGGACCACGCGCTGGGGTCGTTCATCAGGGGGCAACTTCTCGTGTCGGCAGTGGTGGGAGTGCTCATCTTCGTAGGCCTGTCCATCATCGGTATAGACTTCGCCCTTGTGATCGGGCTCGTTGCGGGCCTTTTCAACATCGTACCCTACTTCGGCCCCGTCATAGGGGCCATCCCTGCAGTCATCTTCGCCTTCCTGAAATCGCCGGTGCTCGTGGTTTACGTCATCATCCTCTTTGTGCTGGTGAACCAGTTCGAGAGCGCTGTCGTGGGTCCGAACATCCTCGGCGAACAGGTGGGCCTGCACCCTGTCGCGGTGATCTTTGCGATCCTTGCCGGTGGCCACCTCTTCGGCGTCGTCGGCATTCTCCTTGCGGTGCCGACGGCGGCCATCATCAAAGTCATCCTCAGGTACCTGCACAAGAGGCTTGTGCCGTAACCGCGTGATGGGTAGTGTTCGTGGGCGGAGGAATCGTCCAGGTTGCAGCATAGCGCCGGTTTTCTCGGACCCGTGCTGGCGGTGTTCGCGCTGGCGGCGCCGACAGTATCCGGCTGGCGGGGTTCGCGTTGACACCCCCAGTGCGATTCGCTATGATAAAGGTAACTTGGATCTGGGAGGATGTGGGCTGTGCAGGCTGAACCAGGCATACGGGCTTTGACCACCAGCGAGATACGCGACATGTTCAGGGAGTTCTTCGTTGGGAAAGGGCACAAGGCCCTGCCCAGCGCCTCGCTCATACCCAGGAACGACCCGACGCTCCTTCTCACGGGGGCTGGAATGGTGCCGTTCAAGCCTTACTTCCTCGGCACCGCGAAGCCAGAGTCGCTGCGCGTAACCACGTGTCAGAAATGTGTGCGGACCCTCGATATCGATAACGTAGGCAAGACCGCCCGGCACCTCACATTCTTCGAGATGCTGGGCAACTTCTCGTTCGGCGACTACTTCAAGAAAGAGGCGATCCCCTGGGCCTGGGAGTTCGTCACGGAGCACCTGGGCCTGCCGGAGGACAGGCTGTGGGTGACCATATACCTTGACGACGACGAGGCCTTCGAGATCTGGAACAAGGATGTGGGGGTACCTGCCGAGCGCATAAAGCGGTTCGGCAAGAAAGACAACTTCTGGGAGATCGGCGTCGGTCCCTGCGGCCCGTGCTCCGAGATCCACGTCGACCGCGGCGAGAGGTTCGGGTGCGGGAGGCCCGAGTGCGAGCTTGGCTGCGATTGCGACAGGTTCATGGAGATATGGAACCTCGTATTCATACAGTTCCACCACGACGAGTCGGGCAACTATGTCCCTCTCGACCGGAAAGGCATCGACACCGGCATGGGGCTCGACCGGGTGGCCACCGTCATGCAGGGCGTGCCCACCGTGTTCGACACCGACGCCATGGGACCCATCACGCGCGCGGTCGCCGAACTGGGCGGCGTTACCTACGGGAAGAAGGAGGAGCGGGAGAAGGGGCGCGGACCCGAGCGCGACGTGTCGGTCAGGATCATCACGGACCATGCGCGGGCTGTGACGTTCCTCGTGGCCGACGGGGTGCTGCCTGCCAACGAGGGCAGAGGCTACGTGCTGCGAAGGCTCATAAGACGCGCCGTGCGCCATGGGAGGCTCCTGGGCATCACGCGGCCGTTCCTTGCTGATGTGGCCGACGTCATAACCTCGGTGATGGGCGACGTATACCCAGAGCTTGTGGAAAGGCGCGACCACATACGAAAGACCCTGTCCACCGAGGAGGAGCGGTTTCTCGGGAGGCTCGACCAGGGCACGAGCATCCTCCAGGACCTCATCGCCGACCTTCGCAGGGCTGGCAAGACTGAGATTCCCGGGGAGGACGTGTTCAGGCTTTACGACACATATGGGTTTCCCACGGAGCTCACGCGCGAGATAGCAGAGGAGAGCGGCATGACCGTGGACGAGGCGGGGTTTGCCGCTGCCATGAAGGAGCAGCGCGAGCGGGCGCGGGCGGCGCGGCACGACCTTGGGTACATGGGTGACCTCTCGACAGCAAAGGCGCAGGCGCTCGCAGGGCTTTCCACACGGTTTGTGGGGTACGAGACGACCTCGGCCGAGGCGAAGGTCTTTGCCCTCTTCGTTGACGGTGAGCCTGTGAGCCGCGCGGAGACCGGCCAGAACGTCGAGATCGTGCTCGACACAACGCCCTTCTACGGCGAGGCTGGCGGGCAGGTGGGCGATTCGGGGACTATCACAGGGCCGGCGGGAAAGGCCAGGGTCACGACGACGGTGCGGGCTTCGGAGGCCATCATCGTGCACAACGCTACCGTCGAGGACGGTGGCATCGCGGTGGGCGACGTGGTGAAGGCCGTGGTGGACAGGGAGCGGCGCCTTGCGATCGCGCGGAACCACACGGCGACGCACCTCTTGCACGCCGCGCTCCGGAACGTGCTCGGAGACCATGTGTTCCAGTCGGGGTCTCTCGTTGCCGATGACAGGCTCAGGTTCGACTTCTCTCACCACTCGGCGGTGACCGATGACGAGATCCGCAAGGTTGAGGACATGGTCCTGGGCTGGGTACTCGCGGACGTGCCGGTCGAGCCGGTAGAGATGTCACTCGAGGAGGCCAGGGCCACGGGTGCTATGGCGCTCTTCGGCGAGAAGTACGGCGCGCGGGTGCGCGTGGTGAAGATAGCCGATTGCAGCCACGAGCTGTGCGGCGGCACGCACGTGGGCCGCACCGGCGAGATCGGGCTTATGAAGATAGTGTCCGAGGGGGCGGTGGCCGCAGGGGTTCGGCGGGTGGAGGCTGTGACCGGTAGGATGGCGCTTGAGCTTTTGAGGTCCCAGCAGGCACTTCTCGAGAGCGCGTCGGAAGAGGTCCGAAGCCGTCCCGATGAACTCCCTCAGAAAGTGGCAAGGCTTGCTCAGGAACTGCGTGCACGCGAGAAGGAGATAGAGTCGCTGAAAGCGAAGATGGCGTGGTCGCAGGTGGACGCGCTGCTCAATGGAGCGGCCGAGATCGACGGCGCCAAGATCGTGGTGGCCGAGACGG
Organism: Bacillota bacterium; assembly: GCA_014360195.1. GTDB lineage: Bacteria > Bacillota > SHA-98 > UBA4971 > UBA4971 > UBA6256. The sequence goes on along the minus strand of JACIXY010000045.1, from coordinate 16,959 downwards.
AGGGCTTCGACGCGGCCTCACTGCGGGAGCTGGCTGACACGGTACGGGCGCGGCTCACATCAGGCGCGGTGGTGCTCGGGTCCCGGTCCGACGGCAAGGCGCTCTTTGTGGCGACGGTCACGAAAGACCTCATAGACAGGGGCCTGCGCGCCGGGGACATCGTCAAAGTCGCGGCTGAAGTTGCTGGCGGGGGCGGCGGGGGGCGTCCCGACATGGCGCAGGCGGGTGGCAGGGATGTGACGAAGCTAAAGGAGGCGCTCGGAAAGGCGAGGGCCAGGATAGAGAGTGTGCTGTTGCATTGAGCGTGGGGATCTTTCGGGATGTGCGGTGGTGGAGAATACCGAAAGATAGAGGAGACACTGGGCGAAGCTAACGCTAGGGGAGCGTGACGCCGCAATGAAGGGTCCCTTTGATGAGACTCAGACGTTTCGGGTTGTTCCTGAGGATGTGGTCAGCGTCAGGGCGCTGCTCCTGGAGGTTTACCAGGCCTTGAAGGAAAAGGGCTACAACCCGACCAATCAGATCGTCGGGTACCTCATGTCCGGGGACCCCACGTACATAACGAGCCACAGGGGTGCCCGCAACCTCGTTCGGAAGCTCGAACGGGATGAGATCATCGAGGAGCTTGTCAGGTATTACCTCGAGGGCAGATAAGCGTGGTGGGGTCGGCGCGGGCTTTCAGGACAGGGATTTGAGGAGGGCGCAGAGCGCTTTGCTGTGCAGATGGTAAGGCGAACTGGTTCGGTAGGTTCGGTGCGGGGTGGCTTCGGCGCGAGGCTCGGGCGCGGGCTTGCCGCGATGATGAGCCTGCCCGCCCTTCTGATCTTTGCGACGCTTTATGCGCTTTGGCCTCGGGCCACGGTCGTGGTCTCGCCTGCGGTGTCTGAGGCACGCCACAAGGTCGTGATACAGGCGTCCACGGCGGCCGCAGGGGTTGACGTGGAAGGCGGCCGGGTGCCAGCGCGCGCGGTGGAAGACGCTTTCACCGTGTCTGTCACGGTGCCGGTGTCGGGGTCGGTGCGCTCGGGGGCCACCAGGGCGCGGGGGTCTGTGGTTTTCATCAACGAAGGGTCGGAACCTGTCAGCGTGCCAGAGGGCACAGCGGTTGCCACGCCGGGGGGCGCAAGGTTTCGCGCCCTGACAGGTGTTGTGGTCCCCGCATCCACCGTGAAGCACTTCATGAGCATAGCAGTCGACGCAGTCCCGGGGACGGCGAAGGTAGATGTGGAGGCTGAGGAACCCGGGACGCACGGGAACGTCGCGGCGGGGCGCATCACGGTCATTGTGGGCGGGGCTCGCGGCGGCCTCAAGGTGATGAACCCTGAACCCACGTCGGGCGGCGAGGACAAAATAACGCCCGCGGTCTCTCCGGTCGATCTCGCGACTGCCAGAAAGCGAATCGCAGCCGAGGCGGCGAGGGTGGCCGCGCGGCGGCTTACTGAGAAGGTATCGGCGAACCTTCGCGTCCTTGGAGAAACCATTGTCGTAGAACAGGAGGAGCCGGTTTTCAGCCAGGCTCCTCTTACTCCGTCGGCGGAACTGCGTGCAACGTGCCGGGCGAGCGCAAGGGCGCTTGCCGTGAAAGAGGCGGATGTGCTGAAGGCGGCGAGGGGGCGGTTCTTGCTGGATCTCGGGGCGGACGGTGCCCGGGTGGTCTCGCCTGAGGTCGAGGTCAAGATATCGAGGGTAAATAGGATGGACGCCGAGACCGCGGCTGTTGAGACCGTTGCCAGTGCCCAGGTCGCCGCGGGCGTGGAGCCGGACGACCTCGCACGGGAGCTTGCTGGCAGGAGCGTGCAGGAGGCAAAGTCTCTGCTCGCCGCACGACCCGGGGTGAGCGGGTTTTCGATACATCCCGATGGAGGCGATGAGCGCCGCCTGCCCCGCTTCCCCTGGTGGATCCGCGTGGTCGTGGGGCGTCCCGAGGCGAAGCGCGGCTGAGCGCGGGTGCGCAAACGGCGGTAACGTGGAGCATCCTGTGCGGGAGCACAGTTTTGCACCGATTCTGCAGGAGATATGGGGTTGCCGGTGCTTGCTAGGGCGGGGCGCCGGAATCCGGTTACTTGCTTGCCGAATTCCGTCGAGGCGTCCTGCTCGGGGCGCCGTTTGCGGGGTGCAACACGGGCAACCTACCGAGAAGTGGCAGTGATTCCCAATCTCACGTCAGGTGACGCCACGGGCATGGCAGGAACGGCGGCATGTGGCCTCAAGCGCAGGGCCCTCGGCAGGACGGGACTCGTTGTGTCGAGGATGTGCTTCGGCACCCTAACGATGGGGCCCCTCCAGGCGAAGCTGTCCCTCAAGGAGGGCGCATCGCTTATACGGGCTGCCATGGATGCCGGGGTCAACTTCATTGACACAGCCGAGCTTTACGGCACATACGAATATATCCGCGAGGCGCTCTCCGGGAGGGGCGGCATCCGCAGCCGGGACCGGGATTCAGTGGTGATCGCCTCCAAGTCGTACGACTACGCGTATGACGGGATGCGGCAGGCGGTCGAGCGGGCGCTCCGGGCTATGGGCATAGATTACATCGACATCTTTCTGCTTCACGAGCAGGAGTCGGCGCTGACGCTGAAAGGGCACCACGAGGCGCTGCGATACCTGGCTCGCGCACGCGAGGCGGGGAAGGTGCGGGCGATTGGTGTATCCACCCACCACGTCGCATGTGTCAGGGCGGCCGCTGCGATGCCTGAGATAGACGTGATCCATCCCCTCCTTAACCGGTCGGGCATCGGGATAGCCGACGGGACGGCGTCCGATATGCTGGAGGCAGTGCGGGAGGCACACCGTGCCGGCAAGGGCATCTACTCCATGAAAGCGCTGGGCGGCGGCGCGCTGTTGGACGACGTGGAGGGCTCGCTCGGATGGGTGCTCGCCCAGCCATGCGTGGATTCGATCGCCGTCGGCATCAAGACCCTTGATGAGCTCCGCATGGACCTTGCGATCTTCGAGGGCCGGCGCCCCGACGATGCCCTCCGTGAGCGGACGCGGCAGAACAAGGCGCTCATTATCGAGCCATGGTGTACCGGCTGCGGGACGTGCGTTGCGAGATGCACGCACGGGGCGCTCAGGATTGCGCCAGAAACGGGCCGCGCGGCGGTAGACACTGCCCGGTGCGTGCTGTGCGGCTACTGCCAGGCGGCATGCCCGGAGTTTTGCATGAAGGTGGTCTAGCTTGCTTGAGGATCATGGGCCTTGATGTGGGCACGAAGGCCATCGGTGTGGCGCTCTCCGACCCGACGGCGGCCTTCGCGCAACCGGCCGGGGTTGTCCGGAGGACATCGCCGAGGGATGACCTCGCGAGGCTGATATCGCTCATACGCGATAATGCGGTTGGCCAGGTGGTCGTGGGGCTGCCGAAGAACATGGACGGCTCGCTCGGCGAAAGCGCCGCGCGGGCGAAGCGGCTTGCGGAAGCCCTCGAGGACCGGACAGGTGTGCCGGTGGTCCTCTGGGACGAGCGACTTTCCACGGTGTCGGCGGAGCGAGCGCTCATCGAGGCGGACGTTTCCCGGCGCCGGCGCAAGGGCCTTGTGGATTCGGTTGCGGCCGCCATAATCCTCCAGAGTTACCTCGACAGTCGGCGCGGGGCCGGTGGAAGCGGCGAGCCAGGCGACGGAGTGCCAGACCCCGGAGCGTCGGAGGGCGACACGCCGGGGAGAGAAGCGCCGTAGGGCGAGGCCGACGCGCCGCCGACCGGGGCGCATGAAAGAGTGTTTCCGTGGGGAGCATAGCGGCTGACAACGGGCGAAGTGGGCATTGACCCGGCGACCCAAGACGGATACACTCTGATGTGAAAGAGAGGTGGCCCAAGTGCCGGAGATTGACGACGTTGTGACCCTTGTGTACGAGGACGGCGAGGAAGAAACCTTTTCCGTGGAAGATGTTATGGAGCTTGACGGCAACACCTACGTTATCCTGGTGCCGGAGGATGCGGACAGCGAGGCGGAAGACGACGAGGAGGTCGAGGCCTGCATCTTCCGGGTTGAGACCGACGAGGACGGCGAGGAGGTTCTGGTTGACCTGGACGACGACGAGTACGAGAAGGTGACCGGTGCGATCTGCGCAGACCTTGAGAAGGTCTGCGACGAGGACGAGGACGAGGACGAGGACGAAGACGAAGACGAAGACGAGGAGGACCTCGATCTCGACGAAGATGAAGACGACTTCTTCGACTCCGAGGATGACGGGGACGAGGACGAAGACAAAGACTAGTGTTAGGAACGTGATGGTGTGAGAGGCGGGGTCCGGGGAAGCCAGGGCAGGCCGGGAGGCGTTTTCGCCCCCTTCGGCCGGAATGCGAGGGCGAGGGCCAAGGCAAGGCCAAGGCCAGAGAGGGACACCGGGGCTGACACGGGAGGCCAAACCACGGGCACGGACGCGACCGCCGCTGTGGACGTGGCACAGGCCACTGCCGGGACCGGTGCTGCGACCAGGACGAGATCCGGAGTGGGGGCGAGGCGCGTAGCGGCTTTCGCGTCCGTCCCCGTCCTGCTTTGCCTTGCGTGGGCCCTTTTTCTTGTGCTCCCTTTCGGGTCCGGGGAGGCAGTCCTGCGCATCGAGCGGGGGCTCACATCGTCTGAGATCGGCAAGATTCTGGCGAAACAGGGGCTCGTCCGGTCGCAGGTGGCGTTTGAGGCCGCAGCGCGGCTTGCGGGCGTCCAGGACCGGCTGAAGGCAGGGACCTACCGGCTGAGCTCGCGCATGGGGACCTTCGGCATTCTCCGCGCCCTGGCGGAGGGCCGGGTGGAGCGTGTGAGATTCACCGTGCCGGAGGGGTATAACCTTGCCGAGATCGCGAGCCTGCTGGATGGAAAAGGGCTTGCCTCGCGAGAGAGGTTCTTGGCTCTTACCAGGGGCGAAGTGCAGGGCTTCCGCGTCGAGGCGGGGGGGAAGGAGTTCTCAGGAAACCTGGAGGGGTACCTTTTCCCTGATACGTATGAGATCGAGTCCGGCGTTTCCGAGGAGACCATCATCGCCACGATGGTTAGGCGCTTTGCCGAAGTGGTGCTCCCCGAATTCGCCAGGGACGACGTGGCTGACGCCGCGAAGGCCCTGGGCCTGCACGGAGTCGTGACCATCGCCTCCATGGTCGAGAGGGAGGCCCGCATTCCTGAGGACAGGCCTCTTGTGGCCGCGGTGTTCTACAACAGGTTGAAAAGGCGCATGCCGCTTCAGTCGTGCGCGACCGTCCAGTATGCCCTCGGGACCTGGAAGGAGCGCCTCTCCTACGACGACCTGAAAGTGGACTCGCCCTACAACACTTATCTCGTGGCGGGCTTGCCGCCCGGCCCCATCTCGTCGCCGGGGCTTTCGTCGATTCGCGCGGCGCTTCACCCGGCCGAGGTAGACTATCTCTATTTCGCCGCCGATGAACATGGCGGCCACATCTTCAGTCGCACCTTCCGCGAACATCAGCGAGCCCTCACCCTGCTGCGCCGCCAGGACAAAGTGGGAGTTCGTTAGATCCTCTAGTTTGCCACCACCTGGTGGGCTACCGGTGGTTGCACGAGGGGTGTCAAAATCCGGCTACCTGCCCGACGAGCCGGATTTTGGCGAAGCGCGCCCCACTTGGGGCGCTGTCCCCGACCGCAACACCGGCAACCCGGCAACTTCCCCGTGTCACGCATGCGAGGGGAAGGGTGCCATGTGTGACTCTTTCCGCCCCACCCGTTCCGTACATCACGGGTCCCCCGGGAACCGCGCGGTCACGGGTCACCAGGGGCAGGACTTGCCCTACCTGTGAAGCCCGCCAGCCCGCCAGGCCCGCGAGGCCGGGCGGCATTGCGATTCGCGGGTTTCGCGCCGGACGACATAGCAGGGCGGCGACGGGGAACGCTACATGCGTGGGGCAGATTCTTCTTTTCTGCCTCAGTGCGGCAAGAGACGACGGGAGGGGATCCGGCGTTGCCGGAGGAAAGCGCGCAGCGCGTCCGCGGCCTTGCATGCATCTTCCTTGTGGCCTTTTTCGTGCTGGTCGCCAGGATGGCGTTTGTTCAGCTCGTCATCGGCGACGACCTGGCGGAGCGTTGCCGCGACCAGCGCGCTGTAGCGCTCGCCACGGTCCCGGCGCGGGGGGCGATCTATGACCGGAACATGCGCATGCTGGCCGGCGAGTTCCGAAGGCGCGCCATTGTGGTGTTTCCGGAGCGCGTGAAGGCACGCGCCGCCGTCGCACGCCTGGTGGCAGGGCTGATAGGCGGGTCGTTGGAGGAGGTTCTGTCTCGCCTGGGCTCCCCGACGCCGCTTTTCGTCGAGATTGCGGCCGGGGAGATGCCGTCGTTTGCCGATGGAATCGACGCGGAGACCATGAGGGAGGCCCTCCGCGACCCCGGAGTGGTGGTCGTGGAGCAGCCTGTGCGCTACCACCCGGATGCTATCGGGGCGCATGTCATCGGCTACCTTGACCCTTCGGGCACGCGGGGAATATCGGGCGTCGAGAGGCTTCTCGATCGCTACCTCAGGGGGGGAGGCCCAGGCGAGGTGACCGTCTTCGCAGACGCGAGGGGAACTCCGCTGCGCGGCCTGGGTGTGCGGTGGCTGCCTGGCGAGCCGGCTGCTGCCAGTGTGAGGCTGACCATCGACCGGGACATCCAGGCCCTGGTGGAGGACGTTATGGACGACGCGGTCGAGCGCGGGGCGGTGGTCGTGATGGACCCGAGATCAGGCGACGTGCTCGCCATGGCGAGCCGGCCCGCCTTTTGGCCCGATAACATCGCGACGGCCGCCCGAGACCCGGCGTCGCCCCTCGTCAACAGGGCGATCATGGCCTATCCGCCCGGTTCGGTGTTCAAGGTCGTGGTGGCCGCGGCCGCCATCGAGAGCGGGACCGTTTCACTGCACGACACGTTTCACGACCCCGGATACGTGGACGTCGGGGCTGCGCGGTTCAGGTGCTACGCGCACGAGCAGGGCGGCCACGGTGAGATCACGTTCATTGACGCCATGGCATACTCCTGCAACACCGCGTTTATCGACGTGGGCCTTCGGGCGGGCGCCGAGCGACTGGTGGGTCTTGCGGAGCGGCTGGGGCTCGGCGCGACGACGGGGGTTGCGCTTCCCGGAGAGCAGGCGGGCGTGATTCCGGATGCCCGGTCAATGTCGCCCCAGGACATTGCCAACCTGGCCATAGGCCAGGGGCGGCTTACCGTGACTCCGCTGCAGGTCGCCACAGTGATGTCGGCTGTGGCAAACGGTGGGTTCCTGCGGCGGCCGAGGCTCGTGATGGAGATCATGCCCAACGACATGTCGGACGCTCCCGCGCTCGCCCGCAGCATCGAACCGGCCGAGCCGGTGCGGATCCTTTCGGGAGACACCTGCCGACAGCTCACATTCATGCTCGAGGCCGTCACAAGGTGGGGTACGGGGACCGCGGCATGGGTGGCGGAGGGCGGGTCGTGCGGCAAGACCGGGTCCGCCGAGACTGGGAAGGTAAGCGAGGGCGGCTCCCCCGTCTCCCACGCCTGGTTCGCGGGGTTCGCTCCGCTATCCGACCCCCGGCTCGTCATCGTCGTGTTCGTCGAGGAAGGCATGTCAGGTGGCAGAGCCGCCGCGCCCGTTTTCGCCCGCATTGCCCGCCGCGCCCTCGGGCTTTATCCCGCATCGAGATAGCCGAGCGCCGACGGCGGTCTCCACGCTCCGACCCGCAGAACGATCGCTCCGAGGTTACCGAATCTGCTTCGGTGGAGATAGAGGAGGTGGCGGAAAAGCGGCGAATCTATGAAGAGCACTCTCTTTATGCGGTCACGCGCTGACCACTTTCGTGGAGCTTTGCCTGAGGGCTTCACAGAAAGCCCAATCTGACATGGTCGTCGCCGCGGAACACGTAATCCGTACGCGTGCAGATGCCCTTCGGTTTGGCGAGGAGAACCTGTACATAGATGGCGCCGCTCCATTTGCAGGGTCTGCCCGCTTCGAGGAACTCGAAAGAGCAATCAGAGACCGCCTTGCGGCCAGGGGCCTGCTGTGGGATCTTGCCGGAGGCTGATGCGTGGCTGCGCTTCTGTTGCGCTGCTTTTGCGGGGACTGCAGCGAGACTATAGGAATCGTGGTGTTGAGCCGATCTGGTTCCTAGCGAAGCTGGGGCAAACGGCAGAAAGCAACCCGGGGAGAGAGAGCGTTTGGGAAGGAGCGTGCGTGCTGTGACAACGGCCGACGACATCGGCGCCTGCGGCGACTGGTGCGGGAAATGCTACCACTTCGGGCACGATTGCACCGGGTGTTCGTCCAAGGCCAGTGAGTGCAAGTTCCTGAAGTGCCTGGCGCAAAAGAACCTCGAGCACTGCGGGCTCTGCGCAGAATTTCCCTGCGACGACCTGGCGGACTTTGTGCCTGACGACCGGTTGCCCAGGGGTTTTCACGTTGAGAGCCTCAGGTTCAGGGCAAGATTCGGGAAGGATGCATGGGTCGCGCGCTACCGGCAAGAGTGGCAACACCTTGTGGAACGAAGATGACCAAGGCTAGACCTGTACGGGGATCTGGCATCGCAAGTCAGGATGTAGGAATCCCCGTGTCCTTAGACTCGTTCGAGTGGCTCTGTCCTCAGGCCTAGTCGTCTACTCGCCTGAATGAGAGGCCGGTCGACTGTCTCGACTGTCCACAGGAGACTGCGGGTGCCCGTAGCGATCTGAAGATGCGCAGCATCGTACACTGAGATCTCTTGTTCCAGAGCCATGTCCAAACACACGGCCGGGTCGGGTTTCGACGCTGCGGTCGGCGATCCCGAGGCGGGAATGTAGGTCTGGGGGGCGGTGACCATGCACACGGAAATGGAACTTGAGGCGAAACTCGCTCTGAAGGGCAGGCTTCTCAGGAAGCGCGTGACGAAGGATGACGGACGGTATCTTATCTATTACAGCTTCGAGCGTTTAGATGACCGGGGCGACCTGACACCCTGCGGCGACACATGCTCTCTCGGAGGTTCCAATGGGTCGGGCACCCAAGGCAGCTTGGGCGGTCCCAGCAGCCCGCGGACCCGCGGCGACCTCGGCGATTGGGGCGCTCCGGGTGAGTGCAGCGATCCCGGCGGCGCTGGCGACCCCGGCGGCGCTTGCGACTGCGGGGACCGTGGCTCCGGAGACGGGAGGGGGGTCCGGGGTGTCTGAGCTCCGCTGGAACCCGGTGCTCGCGGAGTGGGTCGTGACCGCCACCCATCGGCAGGAGCGGACGTACCATCCGCCTGCGGACTTCTGTCCGCTGTGCCCCACGCGCCCTGGGGCGCATCCAACGGAGGTGCCCGCGGACGACTACGAGATAGTGGTCTTTGAGAACAAGTTCCCGTCGTTCCGCCGCACGCCGCCTGAGCCGAGCGTGGAGGGCGACGACCTCTACCAGGTGAGGCCGTCTAAAGGCATTTGCGAAGTGGTTCTGTATTCCTCCAAGCACAATGGAAGCCTTGCGACATCCGACGTCGTGGACATCGCCCGGCTGGTCGACGTTTGGACGGACCGCTACGAGGAGCTGGGAAGCCTTGACTACATTGACTACGTGTTGATCTTCGAGAACAAGGGCGAGGTCATCGGGGTCACGCTGGAGCATCCCCATGGGCAGATCTACGCCTTCCCATTCATCCCGCCAAGGCCCGCGCGGGAGCTAGAGAGCGCCGCCCGCCACTGGCACTCCACGGGCCGTTGCCTTTTCTGCGACATCCTTGGGAAGGAGATCGCCGACGGCAGGCGCCTAGTGGCGCAGAATGAGGATTTCGTTGCGGTGGTGCCGTTCTTCGCACGTTACCCATACGAGGTGCATATACTGCCGCGGCGCCACGTGGCAAGCCTCCTCGATTTCGCGGACGACGAGCGCTGGGGCCTGGCCGAGATCCTGAAGGTGGTCTTGCAGAAGTATGACAACCTGTTCGGGTTCCCGCTCCCGTATATTATGGTGATGCACCAGGCGGCCACGGACGGGAGGGAATACCCATACTACCACTACCACGTCGAATTCTACCCACCTAACCGGACTGCGACGAAGCTGAAGTACCTCGCGGGATGTGAGTCCGGCGCGGGAACGTTCATCAACGACACCTTGCCCGAGGAGACGGCGGCGACGCTCCGGGCAACCGCGCCATGCAAGCTGGATCCGGCTTATGGCACTTGCGGCAAATGCGGGGCGGGTGCCGAGGACAGGGGCAAACGCAGAGGCAAAGGCGGGGGCAGAGGCAAGGGCGAGCTCACGGGCGAAGGGGAAGCAGACGGCAAGAGCCTGGGCGAAGGCGAGGCCACAGGCGGGGCCCGCGCCGCCGAGCGCAGCGTCGAAGTGAAGGAAGGAAGCGAGGCGTGATGTGCATGCCCAATGATGCGGCAGGGGCGCATGCCGGGCACGAATCGCGCCATGGTTGTCCCGGGGGTGCCGGGCGGGGATGCACGCTTGAGCCTCGCGCGGACCCGGGCCCGGGCGTGCGACGGAGGCATCAGGACCGCGAGGAAAAGGCGAGGTGGCTGCGAAGTGTATTCGTGGCGACGTACGGCGAGCACGTCGGCTGCGGCGAGGTCGTGGTGGTTCGCGCTCCGGGCAGGGTGAACCTCATCGGCGAACACACCGACTACAACGAGGGGTTCGTCCTGCCCGCGGCGATAGACCGCGACGTGATGATCGCGGTGCGGGCGCGGCGCGACAGGGTTGTGCGCGTGCGTTCGCTGAACTTCGGGGAGACTGTCGAGTTCACCCTTGACGACGTCAGGTACGACCATGACCACACCTGGAGCAACTACGTTCGTGGAACGTTGCTGGCCCTGGGGGAGGCGGGCGCTCCGCTCCCGGGCATGGATATGGTGGTTACGGGGGATGTGCCGGCAGGCGCCGGACTCAGTTCGTCCGCGGCGCTCGAGGTTGCAACGGCGGTGGCCGCCCTGGCGGTGGCCGGCTTTGACCTGGAGGGCCGTGACATGGCTTTGAGGTGCCAGAGAGCCGAAAACTCCTTCGTCCGGGTCAATTGCGGGATCATGGACCAGTTTGCCTCAGTCCTTGGAAAGGCTGGGTACGCTCTCTTCATCGACTGCAGGACCCATGAATGTGAGCCGGTTCCGCTGCCGCGGGAGTACTGCATCGTCATCTGCGATACCGGCGTCCGGCGCGGGCTGCGGGACTCCGAGTACAACCTGCGGCGCTCTCAGTGTGAAGAGGCGGTCATGCTGCTACGAGGCCGAGGGATGCGCGTAAGATCCCTGCGGGACGTGTCGCCCAGGGAGCTTGCGCGCGTGGAAGCGTGGCTGCCGGAGGCCGTCAGGGCGCGGGCCAGGCATGTTGTCCTCGAGAACGAGCGAGTGCTGCACAGCGTGGAAGCCCTTCGCGCTGGGCGCGTCGATGAGTTCGGCCGGCTCATGGTTGCTTCCCACGCGAGCCTTCGCGACCTCTACGAGGTGAGCTGCCCCGAACTTGACGCTATGGTCGAGGTCGCCCTGGGTATCCCAGGAGTGGCCGGGGCCCGCATGACCGGGGCAGGCTTCGGAGGATGCACCGTGAACCTGGTGCATGAGGACGCCGTGGACGAATTCCGGCGGACCGTGCTCACCCGATACACGCGCAAGGTCAATCCCTCGCGGCTCTCCTTCGAGCCCCAAGTATATGTGTGCCGGGCCGAGGACGGGGCAGGGGTGATGACCTTGGAAGAATAGCGGGAAGGATAGCGCCCATGGGGGCTGGTATTCGGCTTGTTGGACGTCTCGAGAGAAGGTGAATGGGTGGACGCAGACGAAAATCTCAGGGTCTCAAGGGAAGTGGTGGATGCCCTCTCGGAAGGGCGAGTGGTTGCTCTTGAATCAAGTATCATCTGCCAGGGGATGCCATGGCCGCAGAACCTGGAAACCGCGCTTGCTGCGGAGGAAGCGATCCGGAGCGAGGGCGCTGTGCCGGCTACGATTGCCGTGGTAGATGGCGAGGTGCGAGTGGGGCTGAGTCCCAGCGAACTCGAGCAACTTGCGAAGCGCAAGGATGCGGTGAAAGCAGGGATTCGAGACCTCCCGTGGGCCGAGCTGAAAGGCCTCACCGCTGGCACAACCGTGTCGGCGACGATGGCCATTGCCGACGCTGCCGGGATCAGAGTCTTCGCGACGGGCGGGATCGGGGGGGTGCATCCTGGTGAGGCCATGGACATCTCCACCGACCTCGTGGCCTTGTCGCGCCTGAACGTTATCGTGGTCTGCAGTGGCGCGAAGTCGTTTCTCGATATAGAGAACACCCTGGAGGTCCTGGAAACGCTGGGCGTGCCCGTCATCGGCTACCAGACCGACGACTTCCCCGGGTTTTTCGTGCGCAGCACAGGTTTCAAGGTGCCCTACCGCCTGAACAGCGTGGATGAGATCGTGAGGTTCGCACAGATCAAGTGGTCCAGGGGGCTTACTGGCGGAATCCTCGTGACGAACCCCGTTCCTCCGCACGCAGCCGCCGACGACAAGGTAATCAGTCAGGCGATCGAGTATGCTCAAAGGACGGCCGACGAACAGGGTATCAAGGGAAAGGCCGTAACGCCGTTCATCCTCGAGCAAATCCGGCGCTTCACCGATGGGCAGAGCCTTTCTGCCAATGTGGCCCTGGCCGTGAACAACGCAAGGCTTGCCGGTCAGATCGCGAGTCAGGCGGGTCAACTGGTCTCAATCCTTCGGCGATAGCGTAACGTGCTGGCGAGAAGGGCTGGTGTAGATGAACGCTGCAAGCGAAGGAGCGAGGCTGAAGGACTTCGGAGTGCCGCGGCGCTACGAACGCCCACCGGTGATCGTGTTTGGCGATGCGCTTGTCGATCACGTTTGCGAGATCGACGAGATGCCGCGGGTAGGCGGGGATGCGGTGATCCGTTCGTCCGAGAAACATCCCGGAGGGGCGGGGCTTAACACCAGCACAGGGCTGGCCCTTCTAGGGGTCTCCTGTCACCTGGTTACCACCGTGGGCGACGACGAGGATGGGCGCTACCTGCGTCGCCGCCTCGAGAGCGTGGGGGTGGGTGTTTCACATGTTCGGTCGGGGGGCACCACGGGATATGTCCTCTCATTCGTCGATTCCGTTGGGGAGCGGACCATGTTCTCGTACCGGGGCGCTGCATCTTTGCCGCTCGAGATGACGCCGGGTCTCGAAGAGGCGCTGGAGCGCGCTCCGCTCATCCTGGTCTCAGGGTACGGCTTGCAAGACGCTGAGCAGGCTGAGCTATACCTGGATGCTGCCGAAAGGGTGGGAAAGGCTGGCGGAATCGTCGCCTTTGACCCTACTCCGGTCGTAGGCCAGCTCGCACGCAGCATCGTCGAGCGCATGCTTGCTGTCGCCGACGTCGTGCTCGCCAACGGTTCCGAGCTGCGAACTCTCTCAGGGTGCGAAAACGTGGAATGCGGAATTGAGTCCATCCTGCAACGCGCGCCGTGTCTTGGACTGAAACTGGGGCAGCGCGGGTCGATAGTGGCGCTCGGGCCGGCCGCGGCCAGCTCCCGCCTCGCTGTAGCGAGAGGCCTCGACGAAGCTGACATTTCCGCGCCTGCGGTCTTCGAGTGTCCCGCGTGCCCGGTCAAGGCCGTCGACACTACGGGAGCGGGCGACGCCTTCAACGCCGGCTTTCTCGCTTCGTTGCTCTACGGCATGTCGCCCCGCGCCTGGGGTGAGTGGGGGAACAGCATGGCAGCGCGAGTCATCGTCAGGAAAGGCGCCTCTCTTGGCACGGTAGACCCCTGAGACGTTCTAGGCATTGTATTGTATGCCTGCATGCTGTGCAAGCACTCCAAGACGTCACTACGTGTTGACCGGGTATTCATGGCATGGCAAAATGAGAGTGCAGCAAGATGCTCGGGGTGGGTAGAGGAGAGTCAAGGGGGTGACTTCATTGAAAGACCTGGATGTGCTGAAAGAAACGGCGCCCCAATACATACCGCCCGACCTGCGCCTCACGTACGACGACTACTGCCGGATACCGTCTTCAGAGCGATACGAGCTCGTCGATGGGGGGCTGAGGAAGATGACGCCGTCTCCGACAGTCTTTCACCAGGAAATCTCCGGCAGGATCCAGAAGGCATTGCGATTGTGGGTTGACGACCACGACCTCGGCAAGGTGTATTATGCCCCCATCGACGTGGTGCTGAGCGAGCACAACGTGGTCCAGCCCGACATTCTTTACATATCTCGTGAGCGCCTTGGGATAATCAAGGAGGCCTGCATCCAGGGCGCCCCCGACCTTGTGGTGGAGATCCTCTCACCTTCCACAGTAGAGTGGGATCGGGTGGTGAAGCGTCGGCTTTACGGCGTATACGGCGTGCGCGAGTTCTGGGTGGTAGATCCTGCGGGCCGCAGCATCGAGGTAGCTGCGCATAATGGCAAGGAGCTTGCCACTGTGCAGGTCTACCCACCAGGTACAACGCTTGTGAGCCCTACGCTTGTCGGCTTTGAGTTGCAGGTAGATGGAGTATTCCGCTAGAACGCTTTTTGTTCTCCTGAACCTACCCAGAGCTGAAGCTCGGGGTTCTCCCGAGGGAACACCTCTGCCTCTCCCGGGCCCTCGCCGTCGCATGACAGCCGGGCTACAACATCCCGAGCTTAGCTTTGGCTACGGGCCCGCTATAGTCCTATGGCTGACGCGGCTCTCCGACCGCTCCGGAGAGTGCGAAGAGGCGTTCTGCCATTCCGGCGATGGTGTCTCGCCACGCTAGTTTAGCAAGCCACGTCTCGGGGATGCCCCTCTCACCGTAGAACGCCCCCGCGAGTTGTCCGTATACGGCGCCGGTCGTGTCGGCGTCGTCGCCGAGGTTGACCGCCATGAGGCAGCCGTCCCTGAAGGAGTTACTGTGGTAGAAGGCCCAGAGCGCTGCCTCCAGTGACTCCACGACGTATCCCGAGCCCCGTATCTCAGGCGGGTTGCGGCGCTTGAACGACCCTGCAGCTATCTCGTCGATCTCAGGCGCAAGGGGTTTCTCATCCCAGGTCCCCGGAACGGGAGAATAGTGGTCGGAGAGAAGATTCTCCTTCCTCTCGCCGCGCAGCGCACCTGCAATGAGGCCCCCAAAGTACCGGCACGCGTCAATAGCCGTAGCGGCCTGGTGGGTCGTCCGCGAACTCTCGCCGGATCTCTCGATTGCCTCGCGCGGGTTCTGAGCGTAGAACATGGGGACGGGCGCGAGGCGCATGATGGAGCCGTTTCCCGCGGTGTAGGGGTCTTGCGAGCCGCAGTACGGCTCGCGTACGCGCTCGAACCGCGCGAGCGAGGCCTGCACGGTCATGCCTATGCCGTAGCAGTGACCGGTGCAGCTCAGATAGCCGTCATGATACCACCGCAGGTACCTTTCGAGCTGGTCTATCGGATCGAAACCCTCGCAGGTGATAAGGCTGTCGGCAAGACACAGCGCCATTGCGGTGTCGTCCGTCCACTGGCCTGCTGCAAGCCCGAAACGGCGGCCCTCGATCATGTCCTCGATCGGCTCGAATGAGCCCGGGGGATGGAACTCCAGGGGCGCCCCCAGCGCGTCTCCAACTGCGAGGCCCAGGAGACAACCCCGGTAGCGTTCAATGGGCTCCACTGACGTCTTACCCTCCCTCCTGCCGCCCAGGCGCGAAGTTTCCTTGCCCGGCTGATGCCAGTGATCAATTCGCGACCGGCCGGGCACATCCTCCCCGGGAGGCGATGCCTCGGCTAGGTCATGGCCCGCGGCTGCGCCGCCCCGCCGCGCATTGCCGGCTGCTGGGTCAGGCGTGCTGCCGGAAGGTGGCCGGCTCGAACGTACGGCCTGCTATTTCTGAGAATACCGCCAAGGGGGACAGGCACTTCTATAGGTTCAGCTCATATCTATACTAAGTGAGGGTGCAGAAATGGTCCCGACTTTTGGGAGGGGTTGCCGGTGATTGCACGAGGGTGTCAAAATCCGGCTGCCTAGCCAGACGGGCCGGATTTTGGCGAAGCGCGCCCCGCTTGGGGCGCCGTTCCCGAGTGCATCACCGGCAACCCGGCAACTACTGGAAGAGGGGCGAGAACTAACGCACCCTTACTTAGTGAGTCTTTTGCAGGGGGTGGCAGGCACGTGCTCGATCTCCTGATAAGCTCGGCATTGCTTCTGCGGGGGTTGTGGCTCCTTGCGTCCTACATATCCAGCGGCAATGTGTTCCCGCCTCCCCTTTCGGAGAAGGAGGAAGCCGAGGTCCTCGCGCGGAAGGAGAAAGGTGACGAGGAGGCCAGGAACATCCTGATCGAGCGCAACCTCAGGCTCGTGGCGCACATCGTGAAGAAGTTCGAGGGCACCGGCGAGGACCAGGACGACCTCATATCCATAGGCACGATCGGCCTCATAAAGGCCATAGACACGTTCAACCAGAGGAAAAGGACGAGGCTCGCCACATACGCTGCACGGTGCATCGAGAACGAGATCCTGATGCATCTTCGCGCGACGCGGAAGAGCAAGGGCGAGGTCCTCCTTTACGACCCCATCGGCGCAGACAAGGAGGGCAACGAGATCACCCTCATCGACGTGCTGGGCAGCGAGCCTGACGAGGTGACCCTCGTCGTCGAGGGCGCGGTGGAGGAGGGCAAGCTTGCGGAGAAGGTGCGGGAACTCACGAGGCGCGAGAAGAAGGTCATCGAGATGCGCTACGGGCTCGCCGACGGGCTTCGCAGGACCCAGCGCGAGATCTCCAAGCACCTCGGCATCTCGCGCTCCTATGTCTCGCGCATCGAGAAACGGGCGCTCCTGAAGCTGCAGAAGGAGATGATTGCCGAAGGCTACAATTGAAAGGGTAGCTACGAATCTGGACCTCGCAAGGCCCGGCCTGTCCCCATCAGGATTTCCGCAAACGCGTCCGGGGCTGCCAGCATATGGTAGGCCGCTAGCGGAGCAGACAATGGCAATATTGCCCAGCCCGAATCGTGCAGATAGGGCCCCCTTTCCCCCAGACGAGTGGCTCCGGGAGAAGTGGATCTCATGAGTTGTGCTTACCCGAGTCCCCCTCCAGCCAGCGTTTTCCTGACTAGCCCGATCTGCACATCGGTATCGGTAGAGCAGT
>JACIXY010000044.1 GCA_014360195.1 Bacillota bacterium | reverse complement strand
ACCACCCACCCGCAAATCCTGGTCCCCTGGGGACCAGGCGTTCTTGGACATCTCGCAAGGTGGTTACGTGGGGACCAGGTGTCGGGCGAAGTTGGTCCCCGGGGGACCATCTCAGCGCGTAGCCTGGTTACCAGAGGACCAGATCCAGCATCCTAGTGGCCCGAGCGCCAGGAGGGTGGGTCTCTGGTAACCAGATTTCGCACGGGGTTGGTCCCCCAGGGAGCACCCACGCGCAAATCCTGGTCCCTTGGGGACCACCTACCTGTGGCCGTCTGGTGGCCGCCCGGGAAAGTGGATATGGGGTGGATACGTGAGGACCAGGTAGCGCGCGAGGTTGATCCCCTGGGGACCATCTCTGCGTGAATCCTGGTTACCAGAGGACCAGCGCCGGCCTTCCGCCGGATGAGGCGCCAGGAGTATGGATCTCCAGTAGCCACCTTTCAGGCGAGGTTGCTCCCCTAGGGACCAGCCGCGCAAGAGATCCTGGCATCCCAGGGACCACCCAGGGACGGACGCGGCGACACGGCCACGCGTCAGTCAAGTTTGGCGCGGAAGGAGCCGCCGCGCCATCAGCCAGGGGGCAGTCCTGGGTCCTGGACCTGAACATGTAACATGTACACGGCCAAGCTCATAGTTGAACCATGTGCGCGCCACTCGCAGTCCGCTTGCCGCCAAGCGGGGAGGACGGCCTCATCTCTAAATCCTGGAGCTGTCCATCTGTGGCAGCCCGGCGCCGAAGGTGGCAACATTCTCGCCAGCCTTAGTCGTGACCAGGGGCGAGCGGAGAGAGTTGCCTTTCCTATTCTGCGCCAGTTGCTCCGGTGACAGCGTCTGCGGCGCCCGCGCCGGTTCCGGACGCGGGCCCGGCCGGGGCGCCTTGCGGCTGGCCTGCAGGCTCAGGTGAAGAGCCCACCCTTCCTGCGCCGTCCTGGCCCCCTTCTGTTCGCAGTGCAGGCCTCTCGCCGTCGCCCGAGAACAACGCCGACAGGAGGACCAGCTCATATCCTCGGGACCTCAGCCCCTCAATGAGCGCAGGCAGCGCGCGGGCAGTTTGCTCGCGCACGTGAAGGAGAACGATGGCCCCATCCTTTGCGCCCGAGGTGACCCGCTGGACGATGGCCGCCTGGCCGGGGTTGCGCCAGTCGTCGGGGTTGAGAGTCCACAACACCGTCGTGGCGCCCTCCTCCTTCGCAATCTGCCGAACCTCGTCGTTATAGCTCCCGTAAGGCGGACGGAACCACCTTGGGGTCACGTTTGCAGCGGCCTTAACGGCCTCCTGCGTCCTGGAGATCTCGCGGCGCACGGCCTCGGCAGAAAGCGTGGTGAGGCGCGAATGCGAGTAGCCGTGGTTCCCCAGCTCATGCCCCGCGGCGGCCATTTCCCGGACCACGGCGGAGTGGCGCTCAACCCGGTTGCCAATGAGGAAGAAGGTAGCCTTTACGCGATATCTATCAAGGACGCTGAGGATCTTCTTCGTGTACACCGCGTCGGGGCCGTCGTCGAAGGTGAGCGCGATCTTGCCTGCAGAAAGTCGCCCTTCAGGACCGCGATGGGCAGCGCCGGCAGTGCCATCACCATTGGGACCCTCGCTCGGCGGCGAAGCAGGCCCGGCGGGAAGGGGCGTGATCACCACGACAGGGGCCCCGCCCCCAGGCCAACCCGGGGAGCCGGGCTGATCCGGGCTACCTGCGGACGGGAGAGATGCGATGGTCACTACCGGTGCCCCAGGCTGCGGAGCATCCCCCGGAAGACCCGCTGCAGCTTGTGTGCCAGCTCTCCCGGTGCCCGTACCCGAAGCTGCCGCGGTCACGGTGATCACGCCTGGCATTGTTCCCGACTCACCCGCCCCCCCGAGGATGAAAAGCCCGCTTCCCCCGCTGCCCGGGCCGGCCGCGGTTGCATCGCCCGTCCTGGGTCCGGTCCCAGACCCTGATCCAATCCTAGCACCGGCACCGCCACCTGCTCCGCCCGTCATCCCCGGCGCCTCTCCCGTGCCTATTACTCGGCCCACGCCAGCGGGCGCAGCGGTGCCGGCAGTAGTGCCAGTAGTAGCACCAGCGGCGCGACCAGGGACGGCAGCGGCGGTAGTCCCGGCACTTAGGGTTCCAGCAGCCCCACCACCGGCAGCAGCGTGAGCGGCGCCGACTGCTCCCGGGCCACCTGTCCCCGGGCCTGCTGACATGCCCCCCGTCCCGCTCGCCTCACCCGGCGCCACGCCCTCCTCCACCCACGAGCCTGCCGGCACCGAGACGATCACCCTTTGAATCCCGTTCGACAGGATAACCGTGCGCGCTACCTGATCCCACTCGAGCCAGCAGCCAAGGACCGTCGCAAGCTCCCGCGCAGGCGAATAGGCCTGGCTCAGCACCGTCGCGGTCTCGACCAGGCGCCCGTTCACGAGCGTTCCGACCCCCGCGACCCAGTGCACGGTGGCCCCATACGCCTCGGCCGCCGGTCTCACCGGCACCATCATCGAGCCGTCACGGATGAAGCCGAACACGTAAACGTCCGGTCTGCGCGGCACCTGGTGCTCCCCTCCCCCTCCCCCTCCCCCTCCATAACTCCCGGGCAAAACCGTGACCTCGCTCGCCCTCACCTCGCTCTGCGCCCCCGCACGGCTCGCCAGTGCTCCGGCACTTGCCATCACCAGCACCGCCACAATGACCACCAGGTGCGCCCTGCGGGAACCCACCAGACTCAGATGCGTACCCAAGCCCGCAAGCCGCCGCCGCACCCAAGGCACCCAAGCCCGCCGGGCACTCTCGAACGCCAACATCCCGCGCGTCCTCAGCGCAACATCCCAACACATCTGCCGCAACTCGTGCGTCCTCACGGCGAAGCATGCCCCCTCTCAGCGTCGCGCCTCAGCATCGCCTCTCAGCATCGTCCCTCTTTCCAACCCATGCCGTGACGCTACGTCAGCCCCATTAATCCCTATGCTTGGCCCAGTCGTATATGCCTGGGAACCGCTAACTTATGACTGGGGAGACTTCTGAACTTCCCTAGCAGATACCAGTTTGGCCGAGCACAGCGACGGCTTTGTGCGATTCGACCGAGCTGCATTGACATAATGTGGGAAACATCAACAGTCTCACTGAGACCTGCTAGGTCCGGAGAGGGCTGCCAATCCTGTGTGGATGCGTGGCATGATGAGGATAGCTGCGGAAGAGAGGCTTCCGTGGGAGACCTTACGAGTTCGGGGGTGAAAAAAAGAAGCGTCACGAAGCGTCAAGAAGCGTCAAGGGTAGCTCCAGGAACCACCCGCTTGGCTGTCCCCGGAACCGAAAGGCGCACCGCAGGACAGGCCTGGCGTTCCCTGCAGCTGGGGAGGATTTCGCATCTGGCAGAGTAGTACTAGTATGTAGGCCCGACGCACCTGCAGCCTGCAACTACGAGCTTGGTCACCTATGGTGCTGCTTTGCCCGTACGCAGGCCCTCCGTGTTCCGTATGGTCACGAAGATGGGCCAGACTGCGTTCCTATATCACACGCGAGCTCAAGTATGTCACGATTACACCCGCCAGGGCCGTTCCCAGGGCGATCGCTGCGAAGGCCTTCCGAATGCCAATGCCGAAAAGGAAGGCGGCAACGGCCGCGGTCCAGGCGCCAGTGGACGGCAGCGGCACGGCCACGAAGAGGACAAGGCCGATGGAGCCGTACTTTTGGACGAGACGGCTTCTCGCCCTCGTGCGAGCGAAGAACCAGTCGCTAGCCTTGCGGACCGACGGGAAACGCCGCAGCCATCCGGCCGCGTGGCGCAGGAAAAGCATCAGCGGAACGACCGGGACCATGTTGCCGAGCACCGCCACGGCGCAAGCCTCCACCGGGCGCATCCCCAGCGAGATGCCGAGCGGGATCGCGCCGCGCAACTCAACAACAGGCACCATTGCAGTAAAAAAGACCAGGGTTTCCCTGGACACAACCGAAACCCACTCGTTCCACGACTCGACCAAAACCGATTCTCCTCTCTCAGCTCCCTTCCGTTATTCTTTCCTCGTTCGCTCCCGATCTCCTTCTCCGTCCGAACGGCGCCCCGCGAGAGCGAATGAGGTGTCCGGCCGGCGCCCCTTCCCGACCCCTGCCCTCGGTCTACTTGTAGTAGAACGCCTGCAGCCTGTCACCGACGACTGTCCCCGTGCGCGCGAGCACCCCTTCGGGAAGCTCCACCACCCAGCTTGCCTCCCACAACACGGGGCCGGCCTTGCCCGGGGCAAGCGGCGCGAGCACACACACAACCACGCCCGCGTTGCTCACATAGGCCACGTCGATGGCGAACTTCATTCCGAAGCTGTGGACCCCTTTACACGGCCGGATGATAAGCCCCTCGCCCTCTGCGAGAGATGTCCTCCCGAGAAGGCCGAGCACCCGCGTCCTCCCCGAGAGCGCCAGTTGCACCCGGACCGCAAGCACGACCGAGCGCGTCACGTTGACCACAGCGACCCTGGAGCGCGTATGTGGGTCACGCCTCTCGGCAATACCTGCCCTGGCCTGTAGCGTGGCAGATGCCGCGCTCCCGACCACGCCGCAGCATGCGTCGCCCGCTGCCCAAAAGACCACGTTCCCGCGCCGCATTTCAGTCACCCCTCACGCCGTCCTACCCCGTGCTACCCCCCGGCGTCCTTCACGGCCCCGGGCCGTCCTGCCCAACAGCTGCCCCGTCGGCGAACGCGCTCGCTCAGCCGCTGTCCGCCATCCGGCGGCACGTAGGGGGCAGACCAGCCTAACTCATGAAGGACGAGCCTAACTCATGGAAAACCAGCCCAACTCATGAAGGACCGGTCAGAAACCCACGAACGTCGTCGCCACCTGGATTATCGCGGGTCCCAGGAGCACCACGAAAAGTGTGGGGAATATGAAGAAGATAAGGGGGAAGAGCATCTTGATGGGCGCCTTCATGCCCGCCTCCTCCGCCTGCTGGCGCCGCTTTGTGCGGACTTGCGCCGACTGGATGCGCAGGATGTTCGCGATGCTCACGCCAAGCTGGTCCGCCTGGATGACAGACGCGATGAATGACGTGATGTCGTCGATCTTTACGCGCTCGGCGACCTCCCGCAGGGCGTCCCTCCTCGGCTTGCCCATGCGGATCTCCTGCAGCAGGAGGGCGAATTCGTCAGCAAGAGGGCCCTTCTTTCTTTCCACGACCTTCGCCAGCGCCGCGTCGAACCCGAGCCCCGCCTCCACGCTCACGGTGAGGAGGTCCAGCACGTCAGGCAGGGACTTGCGGATCTGCTTCTCGCGCTCCTTCTTCTTCGACTGCATCATCATCTCCGGGACCAGCCATCCGAGGGCCGCCGCCACGAACGCCAACATCACCGCCGTGCTCCGGCCGATTCCGAGCGTCAACCCGAACACCGCCACCGGGATGATGACCAGCGTGATGACGCGCATCAGGATGTAGTCGCCCGGTGTCATGTTCCACGGGTTGCCGGTGACGTCGAGCTTTTCCCTGACTGCGTCCACCACGTGCTTGGGGGTGACCGAGATGATGAGGTTGTTGATAAACTGCACAACGGGTCCGAAAAGCCGCTCGCCGAGGGGCCGCGCCAGCTCCTTCTCGCGCTCGCTGGGCACGCGCGTAAGGACGGCGAGCCGCTTGAGCCGCTCGTCGGTGCTAGGCTCGCGTCGCCCCACTCCCATGGACCACATGGCAATCGCTGTGATGCTCACAAATACGAGCGCTGATACCAGGAGAGCCATGCCTCAGCGCCTCCCTCGTGCCCTAACGTAGAACCCGCCCGCACCCGGGCCCCATCCGGATACGCGCACCGTGACGCCGCCCGTCCGATCGCGTTGCTTACACCTCGATGGTGACTATCCTCCGAATCACCAGCGCCCCGATGGTCTCACCAATGACGGCCATGGCGATCATGATCCTCCCTATTGGGTGGGTGAACAGCAATGTGATGTAGCCAGGGTTGATCGCATAAAGCAAGAACCCGAGCGCCACGGGCAGAACCCCGATGATGATCCCGGACAGCCTCCCCTGTGCCGTGAGGGTCCTGATCTCGCCGCGTATCCTCACCCGTTCCCTGATTGTGTGAGCGATGTTGTCGAGCACCTCCGCGAGGTTGCCACCCACCTGCCGCTGAATGAGGACCGCTGTCACCACAAGCTCAAGGTCCTCGCTCCCAACCCTGTCGGCCAGCGAAGTGAGGGCCGCCTCCGTAGGGGCCCCGAGGCTCATCTCCTTCATGGCCGCCGAGAACTCGTCCGAGATGGGAGGCGACATCTCGCGGGACACCATGTCCATGGCCTGCAGGAAACTGTAGCCCGCCCGCAGCGAGTTCGCCATTATGGCAAGGGCGTCAGCTATCTGGGTGTTGAGTTTTCCCAGTCTCCGGCCCTGCTTCCACTTGATGTAGGAATTCGGCAGGAATCCCCCTGCCATCCCCAGTGCCAGCGCAAGGACCACGCTCCTCGTGAGGATGACGCCGAGGACAAGTCCCGTCAGCACCAGGATGAGGTTGAGGACCACGAACTCCGACCCGCGAAGCGGGATGTCCGCCCGAGCAAGCTCCCGCTCGATCTTCGCTGCGTAGGCCCCCCTCTCAAAGGCCTTGCCCAGGAGCGCAAGGGTCGGGCGCAGCGAATCGAAGAAAGTTCCTTTGTTAGAGGCACCGACGCCGCCCGTCGTCGCGGCCGCCTGCTGGCCTCCGGGGAGCCTCGACAATATCCCCGACAGGCGCGCAAGGCGCCACGCCCCGGACCGTCGCTCGCCCACGGCCTGCAAGATACCATGCGTTACGAGGGCGACCGAGATGAACACGAGCGCCGATATTGCTCCTGCAAACACCTGGCCTGGCATAGTCCGCCCACCTCTGAGTGAGGGCGCGTTAGTTCCTATCTGTTTTCCAGTAGTTGCTGGGTTGACGGTCCTGCACTCCCGCTTTGAGTCACCGGCAAGCCCTCCCAGAAGTCAGTGGCATTTCTGCGCCCTCACTTAGCTCTCCTTTACAGGTTTACAGGAAGTCCG
Source organism: Bacillota bacterium (assembly GCA_014360195.1). GTDB lineage: Bacteria > Bacillota > SHA-98 > UBA4971 > UBA4971 > UBA6256. The sequence goes on along the minus strand of JACIXY010000044.1, from coordinate 14,939 downwards.
CGAACATCCCCTGCGGCACCGGGATCCCCATTGCCTCAAACCGCTCCAGGAACTTGGGCCTGATGCCAGTGGCCTTGAACCTCCCGATCACCCTGCCCTGCTCGTCCACGCCCGTCTGCTCGAACACATAGATGTCCTGCATCGTAATGACGTCGCCTTCCATGCCCTGGACCTCGGTGAGGTGCGTGACCTTGCGGCTGCCGTCCCGCAGCCTTGCCTGGTGCACGATGAGGTCTACGGCCGAGGAAATCTGCTCTCGAATGGCCCGTAGTGGCAGGTCCATCCCGGCCATAAGCACCATCGTCTCCAGCCTCGCCAGCATGTCCCGGGGCGAGTTCGCGTGACCCGTGGTGAGGGAACCATCATGGCCCGTGTTCATGGCCTGAAGCATGTCCAGCGCCTCGCCGGACCGCACCTCACCGACGACTATCCTGTCGGGCCTCATACGCAGCGCGTTTCTCACAAGGTCCCTGATGGTGATGGCGCCCTTGCCCTCGAGGTTCGGGGGCCTTGCCTCCAGCGTCACCACGTGCTCCTGGCGAAGCTGCAGCTCAGCCGCGTCCTCAATGGTGACTATGCGTTCGTCGTGCGGGATGAACGACGACAGCACGTTCAGGGTCGTCGTCTTGCCGCTGCCGGTGCCGCCTGAAACTACGATGTTGAGCCTCGCCTTTACGCACGCTTCAAGGAATTGCGCCATTTCCCGCGTGAGCGTCCCAAATCTCACCAGGTCATCTATGGTGAACGGCTCCCGCGCGAACTTCCGGATGGTGATGCACGGTCCCACCAGCGAGACGGGTGGAATGATGGCATTTACCCGGGATCCGTCCGGCAGCCTTGCGTCCACCATGGGACTTGCCTCGTCGATCCGCCGTCCAAGGGGCGAGACGATCCTCTCTATTATGTGCATCACGTGGTCCGCGCTGCGGAAGCTCACCCTCGCCCGCTCTATTCTGCCATCGCGCTCCACATACACTTTGTCCGGACCGTTGACCATGATTTCAGTAACCGAATCGTCCTCGAGGAGTGGCGTGATGGGCCCGAAACCCAGTACATCGTCAAGGACCTCTGAGATCACCTGTGCCCGCTCCGAGCGCATAAGCGGCAGCGGCTCCTCGTCGAGGACCCTGGACGCCACCGCCTCCACCTCGCTCGCCAGCTTCTGCCGGTCCGCCGGCGAGTCGGTCTTGCGCAGGAGCTCCTTGTCTATCTCCTTCACAAGCCTCTCATGGATCTTCTCCTTGAGGGCGGCGTATGGGTCCTCTCTCGGCACGGGCGGACTCGGCTCAGGCTGCACAGCCGCCGTCCTTCCGCCCAGTCGCGCCGAGTCGAGCACCCGCAGCACTCTGTCCTGCGTCTGTGCGGGCATGTACAGCGGCACCTGCCCCTGCCCGCTGCGCGCCGCGGCAGCACCCGCCGCAACCGGCTGGCCGGCCTTCGCCTGGCCCCCGTTTCCCTGCTGTTCGTGCTGCGCCTGTCGCGCCTTCTCAAGCCGTGCCCGAAGAGACATGGCTCACCTTCACCCACCCGTGAAAATGCTGAAAATGCGCGCTGATATGCCCATCCGGCGTCGAGTGCTCCCGTCGCGTCCCTCCGCGGCCCCCGCCGCAACTCCGCCCGCAAGTCCGCCCGCCACCCCTGCTGCGCCTCCCGCCAGCGCGGCTGCAGCCGCGTCATCGGCGTCTCCCGCGGCGACCACGCGGGCAAGGTCCCGTATCGTCTGGGATATCCTCGCCGACGGCACGCTGGCCACAAACGGAACGCCCTTGTTGACCGATGGCACCACCACCCTCCCGTCGCTCGGGATGTGAACGTCCACGGACCTGCGGAGGGTCTTCTCCATCTCCTCGATGCTGAGGCCGATATCCCTGGAGGACCGGTTCAGGACCAGCTTCACTTTGTCTTGGTCGTATCCTAGAGCCTCCATGATTTCCAGGCACAGCCTGGCGTTCTTGATGGCCGGAAGCTCGAGCGTCGTGACGAGCAGGATCTTGTCCGCGGCGTCGAGCGCCGCAAGGGTAATATCGTTCAGGCCCTGTGGCATGTCCACGATTATGAAATCGTAGGTCTCGGCGAGGAGTGTCAGGATGGCCTCCACGTGCTTGGCCGTGATTATCTCCGCCTGCTCCGGGCGCAGGGGCGACGCGAGCACCCTCACGCCGGACTTGTGCGTGAGGAGGCACGCCTCCACGAGCTCCGAGTCGATCTCATCCTCCTTCGCGATATCGGCGATGGTCCGGATGGGAACCGAGTCAAGCATGATGGCCACATCGCCGAACTGAAGGTCCAGATCCACTAGCACCACGCTCTTGCGGGCGTGGCTCGCAAGCTCCGCAGCGAGGTTGGTAGCGATGGTAGTCTTCCCCACACCGCCTTTGGTGCTGAACACCGCCACGATCTTGCCCGTCTTGCGCTGGGCTATCGGCACAGGCGCGAACCTCGCCCGCCGCTTTGCGTCCATCTCGTACGCCCGGCGTATCGTGTTGATGAGGTCGTCGGCGGAGAAAGGCTTTATGAGATAGTCGCGTGCGCCAGCCGCCATAGCCTCCCGGAGATACTCCGACTCGCCTTGCACCGATATGATGATCACGGTGGTGGTCGGGAGCTCCACAGAGATGGCCTCCGTCGCCTCTATCCCGCCCATGACCGGCATGTTGATGTCCATAAGGACTACATCGGGCCTGATCCTCTTCGCCAGAGCGATCGCTTCCTTGCCATTCTCGGCCTCTCCGGCCACGATGAACCCGTGCCCGAACGACAGGAGCTTTCTCAGGTTCTCCCGAGTTTCCGCCACATCGTCCACTATGAGAATCTTGATCCTTTGCTCTGACATAACCATCACTTCCCGGGTCTTCCGGAAGCCGAGGGTGCCAGTGCAGGCGCTGGCGGCAGCGCTGGCTTTACCATCATGTCGCGGGTGACAGCCTCGCCCGCCCTCACGACCTTGGGGGTGATAAGGATCACAAGCTCTGTTTCTCCCCGCTCGAACTTCTCGCTCTTGAAGAGTGAGCCGATGATGGGGATATCGCCGAGGATGGGAACTTTCTTTGCGATTTTCACGTCAGTGTTCTGCAGCAGCCCGCCGATGGCAATAGTAGTGCCGTCTGCCACCACAAGGTGTGTCGAGGCCCGCCTCACCTTGAGCGCGGGGATAACCGCGTCCCCGACATCGAGGGCATTGTTCCAGTCGAGGGACGACACCTCCGGCTGCACGTCTATCGCGATGCGGCCGCGCGTGTCCACGGTCGGAAGCATGGTCAGCTTGATGCCATACGGCCGCCACTCGAACGCGATCTTCCCATCGCTTCGCCCAACGTATATCGGGATCTCGCCGCCCACGAGGAAGTCTGCCTGCTTGCCGCTGAGCGTAAGCAGGGACGGCGCTGCGAGCACTTTCGCAGCATCCTCGTTCACAAGGAGGTCGAGCACGGCCCGGATGGGGCTCAGTCTCCAGATTTCCTCGACAGGGCTGCCATGTGGGATGAGCTTTCGCCATGCGTCCCACGTACCGAGATCCGTGGGCAGGGGCGGAAGAGGTGGAAAGTTCACCTCACCGAACAGGAACGACCCGGGCTCGATTCGTTCGCCGCTCACTCCGCCCCACGTTACGCCGAGGTTCTTCAGGGAGCTCCTGTTCACCTCAATGACATTCACCTGCAAAAGGACCTGCACAGGGCAGGTCATCTCAACGAGGTTCACCACGTCGTTGCTGAACATGGCGGCTATCTTGCCGACCCTCTCGAGCTCGTTTTGCGACGCCACGCTACCCTCGAGGAGCAGTTTGCCGTCAACGGACCGCACCTTCACCGTGGGCATGTTGATATATGCGCTCACCTTGTCCTCGAGCCGCGGCTCCGGCGCCGAAGGAGGTGATGCTGGCAGCGACGGTGCGGGCGCTGGCGCCGGGGGTGTCGGCGGCGTCGGCGGGGGCTCCGCGACCCGGAGGATGCTCACGACGTTCGGGGCGTAGAGTCTCGCAACCGTCTCCGCGCGGAGCTTCGCGTAATCGCTCGACACCAGGCCCTCAAGGAGCACCGTCCCTTTGACCACCGTGACCTCGACAGCGGGGTCCCGCACCGCCGCCACTATGGTGTTGCGCAGCACCGCGTCGGGATCGCTCTTCTCAGGAGCGCCGGACTCGGCCCCCGGGGTTGCCTCCGCATCTCCAGCGGCTTCCCCACCCGCGGCCCTTGCCTGGGCTTCAAGCTGGGGACTAAAGGTCATGGTCTCGGGAGCGGCCGCCGGGGCCTGGCCGGACTGGCCAGACCCGGTCCCCGCTTCGCCCGGGACGCTTTCCGCACCGGCCGCAGCGCCGGCCTCACCGACAGCACCTGTGACGGCACCCTGGGCAACGCCCCCAGCCTCAGCCCCAGCCCCGGCCCCGGCCCCAGCCGCGGCGGGCTTCTGGACTCCAGGCTCACCAGGGCGGGGCTCGCCGTCCGCAGGCGCAACCGCAACCGCCTCACCCTTCCCCTCCTCGCCCTCGCCGGCGACCGGGAGAGGCGGGTTCACCACGATGAAGTTCAAGACGTGGTTCGTGAAGATCCTCGCGATCTTCTCGGCGCGGTCCGAGTCAAGCAGGCTTTCCACCTGCCCTTCCAGGATCACGGCATCCTTGAGGACCCGCACCGAGACACCCTTCACACCAATGGCCGCCTGGACTTCCGAAGCCTCGACGACCGGGGGCGGTGGCGGCAGGGTGGGCCGCCTGACCGTCAGCAGATTGAGGACCTTGTCTGCATAGGCCTTCGCGATACGCTCGGCCCTTTCAGAGTCAGCGTCGGTTTCAACCGAGCCGTCGAGGAGCAGCGTCGACCGGGCAAACCTCGCGCGGACGCCGCTTATTCCAATAGTCTCCTCGATTTCACGGATGAGGTCTGCGTTGTCGACACACACTCGCACGTCGTAGCTCGAGCGGCCCGACGCGTCCCACACATGGAGAGTCGTCCGCCCCTCTGCTTTGCCGTTGACGATGACCTCGGTCTTGGACACCACCACCACGTCAGCGATGGCAGGGTCCGCAATCGCCACCCTCACAAGGCCGTTAACCTGCAGGATGCGCGATTCTCCCACCACCACGGCAAACGCGCGGTTGGCTGTGACGGCGCCCGACTGCTGCACCTGTTGCGCCTGCTCTTGGACCTGCACCTGTGCTTGCTGTACCTGCTGCGCGCCTGCCGCCTCGGACGCCGCCGCGGACGCCGTCGCAATCACGAGCGTGGCGACGGCTGCAGCGACGAGCGCGAGCACCCACAGGCCAGCCCGTCTTCTTCCGCAATGGGGATAGGCTGAAATCATTGTTTGGTCGCCTCCCCGCTATCACCCAGAGTGACGAAGGTTCTCTGCGTTCCCTTGATGACCTCCACCACCTCGGGCTCGGGAATGGGTTGGCCGGCAGGTTGAGGGGGAAGCGTTGACGGCCCGTGCGCCACAGGGGTTGGGGGAGCCTGGCGCGTTATGGTCACGGCGGGTCCCTGGGATGTATCCCCAGGGGAGACCACAGGTGCACCGGACCGCGGGGTGCCCTCGCCTGCCGGTCTGGGAGGCGACCAACCCTTAACCTCTCTCAAAAGATCGCGGGCGACTATGCCCGAGCTTTTCGAAACTGAAGCAACCAGGGGACGCAGCGCAAGGCGCAGGTTCCCCATGTCCTCGGCGAGAGCGAGCTTCTCCGCCTCTGACGGGGTGACGGCCAGCGTGACGCTGGTTGATACCTTCGCTTTGCCCTGGTTCTTGTCCTCGGTGTCCTGCGCCACCGCGAGGACTTCTACGTCCTCGAGCACCGTGAAAGCGATGTTGCCGGTCTCCTCGTTGCCGCTGACCGTGACGACAACGTCAACGTGGTCGCCGGGCTTCACGAACCCCGCCACGCCTACCACCTCGTTGACCGGGATGGTCACAGCGCGCTTGTCCCGGGGAACCGATGACGCGAGGCCCACCGGCTCGTTCTCAGCGAAGAGCCTGTCCATGACGATGGGCTCTCCCTCGAGGATCTCGTACCTCGTGAAGAGGCCCACCACGTCCGCGGCCTCGCGCGCGGCCCTTGCATGGACGGCGGCCTCCGGCACTTCCTTGATGTAGATCATGTCTGGCGTGATCCTTGTGCGCGGCGGTATGGTGGCCTTCGCGGCCACCACGGGCACGTTCTTCACGTTGACGGGTTTGGGCTTTGCCGCGTTGTTGACGTATACGTAGGTCATGACGGCGGCTAAGAGCCCGGGAATCAGGGCGAGCACGATCGTGAACTTACCGCCCTTCATTTAGCCACCCCCCTTGTCCCTGCTCACATGAACCTGCTTCGTGAGCACGGTTGACCATCATAGGGACATACCGCCATCAAACTCGAGGGCCAGGACCTGACAACCTGCAACCAAGGTACCTGACGGCCCCATCAGGAACTAAGACTGCCGCTTACGACCCAGCGTCCAGCCCGTCCTTTCGAATACCGGCGCAGCATCCCGACCGGGGGTCTTTTGTCTACTTACTCCTCCAGCCTGCTGGCAACCACGCCGTAATCCCCCGCGCCGCCAAGCTCGCCGTCTACCGCCCACCTTATGAACCTGCCGGTCACCTCGCATTTGTTGCCGTGTCCTCCCACGCCCTCGAGGAAGAACGCAGCGAATCCCACGAGGCGCACCTTGCTGCGCCCGTGAAGCTCCTCCGGGTCAAAGTCAGCCACTGGCACCAACAGGACCCTCGGGCAGTCCTTTGCGCAATGATCAAACGTACAGGGCGGCGAGTGGTGACACTGGGATATCCTGTACTCGACCCCGCGCACCGTGGGGCCGGACATGTTGCCAGGCTCGGTCTCTTGCCATTCGCCCACGCGCAGCCAGCCCTGGTAACCATGCTTGATGTTATCCTCGTAGTTGCCTGCGCCCCGCCCTCCGAGGGCAAGACCGCCGAAGTTTCCGTGTTCGCCCTCGCCGCCTCCGTATTTCAGAGTGTATGACTCACCATACACAAACTCCTGGTCTGGAACAACGAATGGAGCAGCCCCCCACACCGCGCCCACCGCCCCGATCCTGGCCTTGGCGCTCGCGCCGACGTCGCTGCTGGCGATGCCGAAAATCCTCGCAAACCCCAGCGGAACCGTGCGGGACACCGTAACCCTTATGCTATGGCTGTCCGGCAAAGCCGTGGTAATGCGGCTCTTTTCCACCCCGTTCTTCACGGCGTAGCTTACTGCTTTGGCCTCTGCTTGCCTCGGATTCGCCGGAAGTTCCTGCACGCCCGCGAGGGCGGCCGCATCAGCCGCGTTGGACAGCGCGACCCTGTTGAAGTAGAGAATACCCACGTCTACCACAATAGCAGCGAAGCCCAGCAACACCGTCATCGCAAGCGCGACGAACACTATGATGCTCCCCTTCTTGTCCGACAGGACCTCGCTCACAGGTATCACTCTGTCCACCGGCTCTTCTCACCTCCTCTGCGCGGCCCTGCGCGGAGGTCACTCCACGCGCATTACCGTGACACCGCGCACAGGATAGGGGTTCGTGAGTATATCGCTCAAGAGCGGCACCACAATGTCAACCAAGTAGCTCACCTCTACCCGTAGCTCCGCGCCACGCACCCGCCCGGACTGGGGAGGCGTGATGTCTACCCTGATCTTGCTTTCATCGAGGACGCTCGCCGCATCGAGAACCCGCTGGGTTATCTCCGCGTCGGTCTTGCCAAGAACTCCGATCCTCGCCCCTTCGCGCGAAGCATGGGACACGATGAGTTGCGCGCTCAGGATCCTCCCGAACTCGATGATGCCGGTGAGCAGGAGGAGGAGAACGGTAAGGACGAGAGCCATTTCCACAATTGCCTGGCCGCGGTCGCTTCGTGGAAGAGAAAAGCTTTCATTGCAGACCATGCCCCGCCCCCCTCCTCCTTGCTCGCCCGTCCTGCAGGGCGCGTGCGTTACGCTCATAGACTCGCGGTGCGGCCCGGCGCACGTCGAATTCCTGAACCCGTTAACCTTTTGGAGTGTACCGTCCGCCTGTCGCGCGGGAGGAGACCTGAAGGGGACCCAAAACCCTTCTCTTATACAAACACCAGGGAAAACTCGGTGGCGATAGCTATCACGAGGCCGATTCCGATGGCGGCCGAGTACGGGATCGCCACGCCCGAGTGGGGTAGGGGCACGGCGCCCTCCAGGGGACGCACAACCCTCACGGCGCGACCGACAAGGCCAGGAATGACGTATGAAATAAAGCCCAAGAAGCCCACGAGGATCGCCGTAAGGGTTACCCCCAGCCGGCGGCGTCTGGCGAGAACCACAGCCGATATGATGCCTCCAACAATGGCGCCGTACAGAATTGAATACACGGCACCCTTCGGACCCAGGATCGCTCCAATGGCGGCAAGCAGCTTGACGTCGCCCGCACCCATCCACCCGAGGGCGAACGGCACGAAGAGGATGGCGCCCCCGGCGAGAAGCCCGAGCAGCGACTCCCCCAGCCCGCGAAGCCCGCCTGTGACGAGGCCGAGCACGAGGCCGACGGCGGCAGCGGCCATCACGAGCCTGTTCGGGATACGCCTGGTTCTCGAATCGTACCATGCCGCAAGGCCGGCGGTTATCAGTGCTGCCGCTACCTGCACAGTCACAACCTCCACAAGAGAACTCGGTCTACACACCTCGTGCCACCAAAGCCTCTGCCCCTAGCCACTCCCCGTACCATCTCTTGGTCAGGGCAGTAGCCTCTCATAAAGCCCCTTTGCGTTCACTCCGACGAGAGCTACGGCCACTGCCGTGACCACCGCTACAAGGGTGAGTATGAGTGCATATTCGGTGAGCCCCTGGCCGCTCTCGTCGAAAACCAGCCGTCGCAGCACGCCCACCCGATGTCGCCTCCTCCCTTTCATGGACGCTGCCCGCGTCTTCTGCCAGAAGACGCACCTACCCGTGGCACGATCAATAGTCTCGGAGGTAACCGTGACCTTCTCTGTGTTTGTGATGGGGGACTCTCCGGAGGGGTCGGAGAGTCCCCGGATCACTGTACTTGTCAGATACCTGTCGGACGCCGGCGCCAGAGATCGGCTGTGCACCGCAAGTGATCGCTAACTATTGCGGTTGCATCTATTCTTCCGGAAGTTCGGCGTTCACCTTGCCGAACAGAGCACTCAACCTCCCGCCCATGGTCGTCAGGGCGACGATCACAACTACGGCGACTAGAGCGATGATGAGGCCGTACTCGACCATGCTCTGTCCATCTTCTTCATAGAAGAGCCTCTTCAGCAGCGCCATCACGACTCACACCTCCTTTCGTGCATGCATGCCCGACGACCGCGTGAAAAGGCCTTTGGGGTCAACCAGACTTGAAAATCAGGTCGGATCAGGTCAGGTCAGGTCAGGTCAGGTCAAAACCGCTCAACTCGTGTAACCTGGCTGACCCGTAGGCCCCTTTTCGCGGCCTGCCGAAGAGACTCCTCATAAACACGAAGCCTGCTCGTCGGTGTTGCCAACCGAGCAGGCTCTAGAAGTCCTTTCTCTTCGGCAACCCGGCTATCATGGCCAGAACCCCTCCTGGCTTTAGACCCGTGGCTTTGCGCCCCCGTCTTTCGACGGGTTTGCCTTTGTCGGGAGAACTTTTTCAATTCATAAGGATCGCTCGATCCCTATCTAAAAAGCTATCACGTATGGCAAGTCCTGCCTATCAGTCTCATGACTCATTTTCGGGCGGGACTTTGGTCATAGTCGCTCGGTCTTGGGACCACGAGAGCCCTTGGCTTATGGCCCATATGGCGGCCTGGGTGCGCCGATCGGCCCCGAGCTTGCGGAGGAGGTGGCTGACGTGGTTCTTTACCGTCTTCTCGCTTATCGAAAGCATGCCGGCGATCTCGCGGTTGCTCTTGCCGCGCGCAACCAGGGAAAGCACCTCGCGCTCTCTTGCGGTGAGCCGGTGCCTGGGACCTCCTGTTGCCGCGTAAGCGGAGGAGGCCGCCTCCGAGGGACCGGCCATAGCATGCACGACCGCCTCCTCGAAGCCAGATGCCACCTCTCGCAGCCTCGCAAGGCCCTCCACCAGCACCCTCACCACCCGCGGCGACGCGAACTGGCGCCCGCGGGAGGCCGCCCGAATCGCGTAAACGAGGTCCTCCGGGCCGGCCGAGCGGTCAAGGCACCCGAGCACCCCCGCCCCAAAAGCGTCCATGACCGCGCCAAGGACTTCGCGCCCCCCGTCTGCCGTGTCCACCACGGCCACCAGCGCACAGCTTTGGTGTGTCTCGCCGCGCATCCCCTCCGCGGCTCGCGGCTCGGTCGCTCCCGCACCCACGGTCGGGTCCATGCCCAAGCCCCTGGCCCAGGCGGCAAGCACGGTGCGCCACGCCGGAAGGTCGGACGGCGTTACCGCGCCGGCCACGATCACGTCCGGGCGGCAAGTTGAGGCCACCTCGGCCACCTGCTGCAGGTCGTCGGCCTCTCCAACCACCTCCAGGTCAGGCTCGGCCTCGATGGCACGGCGCATCCCCGACCGGAAGAGAGCGCTTGAATCTGCAATCAGCACCTTGATCACCCGCGCCCCTCGAGCGCTCTCGCCCCGCGCAGCCACGTCCCATCCCTCACTTCCCCGCGAGTCCACCCTCGCCCCGGTCTTCGATGGGGATCCTGACAGTCACTCTGGTGCCCCTCCCGGGGGCGGTGTCTATGTCGAGCGAGCCACCGAGAAGCTTGGCCCGTTCCCTCATTCCTGCGATGCCAAATTTCTCGGACTTACTCACACCGCGCAAGATGGCGCCAAGGTCGAAGCCCTTGCCGTCGTCCTCGATGCTCGCCCCGACCGCGCTCACACCGTACCCGAGGGTGACCACCACCTTCGAGGCCAGGGCATGCTTGCGCGCATTGTGGAGCGCTTCCTGCACGATGCGGAATAGCACAAGCTCAATTATGGGGTCGATCCTCGTCTCCTTCCCGAGGACGTTCATCTCCACAGGTAGCCCGTGGCGCTGGGTGAAATCGCTGATGTACCGGCGCAGCGCCGGCGCAAGCCCGAGGTCGTCGAGCATCATTGGGCGCAGGTCAAAGATGATGCGCCTAATCTCCCGGAGGCACTCGGTGATGGTCTTTCTGAGATCGCGGATCTCCTCCAGGGCGCGGGAAGGGTCCTCGGAGATGAGCCTTTCGACTATCTCCAGTTGCAGGATGGCATTGGCCATCATCTGGGCGGGACCGTCGTGGATGTCTCTGGCGACGCGCCGCCGCTCCTCCTCTTGGGCCTTTATGACCCGCTCGACCGTGTCCTCCCCTTTCGTGCCCGACGAATACACGAGCGCGTCACCTCTCGAGATGCAAGAAATGCTTATACAAGCCTGGGCGCGAGGTCTGTATATGCATTGGACCACCGCAGGAGCGAACGAGAGCAGGAGGTTGCCCGCGGCCACGAAACCACGCCAGGTTTCGCTGGGCCACTTTGGACGGGAAGATGTGAACCAACCGGATCCGACCAGCCCCAGCAGCCCTGGCAACCCCAACAGGCCCGGCAGACCCAGCAGGCCCAGCAGCCCGAGAAAGCCCGCCAGGACCAGACTATAGCAGGCCGCTCAGAATCCCAGGCCCTTCCAGAAAGACCGTGCCCTAGCCATGAACCCCTCCTTCGTGGCGGCTGCGGTAACGCCGGACTCCACCGGTACGTACTCGCCCCCGCGCCGTAGCGACTCCTCCGCCCTCTCAAGCACCCGGACCACCTTTGCCCCGCTGACGCCATCGGTGAGCGGGCGCTTGCCCTCCCGGATGCACTCCAGGAAGTGGAGGCACTCGTTCCGAAGGGGCTCGCTCATCTTCAGTTTCGGGATGTACACGTCGCCGTAGGTGAACGTGTACTGGAACCCCGAGAACCCGTTCAGCGTGTCCACACCGTTCGAAGTGTCGCCGGTGCTCTCCGCCCCTTCCGCCACGCCGTTCGGGTGGGTGCCGTTCTCAAACCTTTTCATGAAGTCGCGCCGGCGATTCACGCCCTTGTTGTACACCTTGACCTTTTCGAGCGTCTCCGCGTCGTCGAACACTATCATCTTCTTCTCGCCGATTATCGTGGTCCTGCTCTCCTTGCACGGGTCAAGCCAGCTCAAGTGGATGTTAGCCATGACGCCTGAGGCAAACCGAACTGTGACGAAGGCCACGTCCTCAACGCCATCGTTGACGTAAGCCTGGCCCGTCGCGGCGACGCTCACAGGCTCGTCCTCCAGCAGGTAGAGAAGGGTCGCTATGTCGTGCGGGGCCTTGTCCCACAGCACGCTCACGTCTTCCCGCACGATCCCCAGGCTTGTCCGGGTAGCATGGAGGTAGTAGATCCTGCCAAGCTCGCCCGACTCGACGTATTCCTTCACCACGCGCATGGCAGGGTGGTAGTCCATGATATGGCCGACCATCAGGACCTTGCCTGCCTTGGCGGCGATGTCAACGAGATGGTCCGCGTCCTCCGAGGAGAGGGTGAACGGCTTTTCCACCAGGACGTGCTTCCCCCGGAGCAGACACGCACGGGCTATGCTGTAATGGGTTGCCGGAGGGGTCGCGATCACCACTGCATCTATCTTCGGATCAGACGCGACGGTCTGGAAATTCTTGGTCAGCCTCACCAGCGGGTATCGCTCTCGGATGGCCACAAGCCTGGCATGATTGGTGTCGCAGCAGGTTACCAGCTTCGCCTCGGGAATCTCGGAAAAGTTCCTGACGTAGTTCTTCCCCCAGTTACCACAGCCGATTACGCCCACATTTATCACTCTGGTTATCCTCCTCACAATGCCCGGAGGCGACAAGCCGACGCCACATGACAGGACGGGCCAAGACACGACAACAGCAGGATAGGACAGGTGTAATCACCAGAAAACCCATGAGACAGGCTTGCATCCCACCCGGAGCAAGCCAGTGTCTACGTCTACTTCTACATGAAGCTGCAAATTCCTCTTCCTAGTATGTCCCCGGCATCACAAAAGCGCCTGGGACCTTGAAGGACGCGTCGCACTGCGCTATACCGCGTTGCGGCGCGCGCGGGTGGTCCAACCACCGGGCGCGCCGCAACATAGCATTCTCACGTCCAGGCCCTGAACCTCGCCACGCTGCGCCTCGGCCCGTTCACCCTCTTACCAGCGCAACATAGCCTCGCGTGCCCAACGTGGCCATACCTGGTCGGACGACTCCGCAGCCAGCTCGGGCCGGCCTGCATCAGCGCTCAGTTCCATAGTCTTGACAGCCTTACGCGGGCGAGGATCAGGCACTCCCTCATCAGGCACCCGCAATGTCAGAATGCATCCGCCTTCAGGTCGCTCACTTTGTCCAGCTTTTCCCAGGGGAGGTCTAGGTCGGTCCTGCCGAAATGGCCGTACGCCGCCACCTGGCTGTAGATCGGTCTTCGCAGGTCGAGCCTGTCTATGATGGCAGCCGGCCGCAAGTCGAAGTGCTTGCGGATGAGCGCCAGAATGTCGTCGTCGTCGAGCTTGCCCGTGCCGAATGTCTCAACGCCAATCGACACGGGGCGTGACGACCCGATGACGTATGACGCCTGTACCTCGCACTTGTCCGCGATCCCGGCAGCGACGATGTTCTTCGCCACCCACCTCAGAGCGTAGGACGCCGACCTGTCCACCTTGGTCGGGTCCTTCCCGGAGAACGATCCTCCGCCATGGCGAGCGGCACCGCCGTACGTATCCACGATGATCTTTCGGCCAGTGAGCCCCGAGTCGCCGTGGGGGCCGCCTACCACGAACCTGCCCGTATTGTTTATGAAGAACCTCGTCCGCTCGTCCAGAAGCGACGATGGGATCACGTGGCGGATCACCTTCTCGATGATGTCGCGTCTCAGCGTCTCGTAATCCACTTCCGGATGGTGCTGGGCAGAGATCACAACCGCGTCCACTCTGACAGGCGTGTCGCCGTCGTATTCCACCGTGACCTGAGTTTTCCCATCAGGACGTAGATAGTCCACGATCTCCTGCTTACGGACCTCGGCGAGCCGCCGCGCCAGCTTGTGTGCGAGCATGATCGGCATTGGCATGAGTTCCGGGGTTTCGCGCGTGGCAAAGCCGTACATCAGCCCCTGGTCGCCGGCGCCCAGGTGCTCGAAACCGTTCACGACGCCCGCAGCCTCGATCTGTCTCACCTCAAGCGACCGGTCCACACCCATGGCGATGTCGGCCGACTGCTCGTGGATGGACGTGATGACCCCGCACGTGTCGGCATCGAACCCGTACTTGGCCCTGGTATAGCCGATATCCCGCACCGTGTTGCGAACGACGTCGGAGATCTCCACATAGCACGACGTGGTGATCTCGCCGATGACGATGACCAGGCCTGTCGTGGCGGCAACCTCACACGCCACGCGGGCATCAGCGTCCTCCTTCAGGATAGCATCGAGCACGGAGTCGGCGATCTTGTCGCAGAGCTTGTCCGGGTGGCCCTCGGTCACCGACTCGGACGTAACAAGCTTCCTCACCTTAGTTGAGCATCTCCCTGTTGATTCTCCCATGTCAGCACCCCTCCTACTCCGCATTTCCAAACCTATCATCCAAACCCAACCATCTCAATCGCACCGGTCAATCGCACTGCTCAAGCGCACCGCGCAGCTACACCCGAGACGCATAAAAACGCCCCTTCCACGTTCAGGAAGAGGCGCTGCATCTCTCATCTCCCAGAACGGAAAGTTCTGCAGGAATTGGCACCGTGCAGGCGGGTCTGCCGCCGCCGGTTGCCGGGCTTCATCGGGCCAGTCCCTCCGCCGCTCTCGATAAGAGCTTTCCATATTGTGTTTTCCAGGCTGCTGCCAGTATTATACCACCCCGGCCGCGCGAAATGCAATGGCTTTTCGCGACAATTCGCGGGTTTTGTAAGGCGCGAAGGAAAGGGATGTGGTCCTAAGTGAGGGTGCAGAAATGCTCCCGACTTTTGGGAGGGGTTGCCGGTGATTGCACGAGGGGTGTCAAAATCCGGCTGCCTAGCCAGACGGGCCGGATTTTGGCGAAGC
>JACIXY010000043.1 GCA_014360195.1 Bacillota bacterium | reverse complement strand
CACACAATCTCCCCAGACTAACTAGATCGCCATAAGTAATCGCCGGTTCCAGAGAGCGCACGCGCCGTGCAGGGTTGCCGGTGTTGCACTCTCTCTTTGAGTCACCGGCAACCCAAGACCTCGGAAAACGAGAGAAAACTAATGACCTCATACTTAGAAAGTCCTACCATGCCCCACGGATAACTCAAAAGCCGCCAGCCACCACATACTTCAGTGCTATGATGAGCACTAGTCCCGGGATCCCCAGAAGGCCGGCTATGAGAGCGGTGACCGGATTTATCGCAACCGAGAGGCCGAAGAAGCCTCCGACGAGGTTCACAAGCCACAGCACAAGCCCACCGATTATCACGTTATACGTGAGCCGAACGATGATCTTTAGAGGTACATATAAGATGTAAGCCACCACGTAAAGCAGGAAAAGCGCAAAAGCATAGGCCACAAAGGTCGCCACGTGCATCCCACGAGGTCCCCCCTCGCGTGGTCCCGGTTCGGGCGGGAAAGCGGGTTCCGCTCTTCTTCATGTATATGTGTTACCTCGTGGACGTATGCGCGGCCGAAGCGCTTTCTTCGCGGGCTTTCTTTAGCAGGTAGACATACTTTCGCTCGGCGGCTCTCAGCGAATAGGTGGCATAGTCAATGAGGTCGGGGTCCACCACCTGGTCAAAGTAGGAGATGGCGCGGAGCCACTCCTTGCGGGCGGTCTCGGCTGCCTCCTCAAACGTGGGGACGTTCGCAGACTCGCGCCTTTCCCCGGCGCGACGCATGGCGCAGGACCGATCGCACACTTTCTCAAGCACTGAAACCGTTGCAGCCACGCCCGGGCCAAGGCGAGCACGGGCATATGCAGCGAACGTCGCGACGCAGCGGCGGAAGGAAGCCTGCCTTGCGGCGCGCCCCGCGCTGCCGGCGCGGCCATCGTCCGTCCGCAGCGCCCCGTTGCGATCCGGCGCGGCATCCCCTGTCGCCGTCAGGGTCAGGCCCCGCTCGTCCACAGTCTCTCCCACACTGGTCCCTCCAGACCGTCCCTTCTGGAACGGTTGTCCTCGGGATACAGTATGGTTCCTCAAGCGGAGGATTATGCCTGGCAGGGCACGCGGGCAAACTAACTACATCTCTCGCCGCCCTTCGAGGGCTCTTGTGAGCGTGACCTCGTCTGCGTACTCCAGGTCGCCCCCCACCGGAAGCCCGTGGGCTATACGCGTCACCTTAATGCCAAGGGGTTTGATGAGCCGCGCGATGTACATGGCGGTCGCCTCGCCCTCGATGTTCGGGTCCGTGGCGAGGATGACCTCTTTCACCGTGCCGTCCTTGAGGCGTTCCAGGAGCTCTCTGGTGCGGATATCGTCGGGGCCGACCCCATCCACCGGCGATATGGCTCCCCCCAGGACATGGTAGAGCCCCCGAAACTCGCCCGTGCGCTCAAGGGCCATGACATCCTTGGGCTCCTCCACCACGGCTATCACCGACCGGTCCCGGGCGGTTTCGGAGCATATCTGGCATGGGTCGGACTCGGTGATGTTACCGCACACCGAGCAGTGAAGCATCCGGTCCTTCGCCTCAAGCAGCGCCTCTGCGAGCCGAGCCACGTCCTCGCGCGGGGTCTTCAGGATGTGGAACGCAAGGCGCTGGGCGGTTTTCGGACCTATACCCGGAAGGCGCGTGAACTGATCGATCAGCTTTGCAAGGGGTGCAGCGTAGCGTGCCATGAAAACGCTCCCCTCAGACCATGGGCGGAAGCCCAGGCAGGCCCATGTTTCCGGCAACCTTGCCCATCTCGCTCGCAGCAAGCTCCTGGGCCTTGCGTAGCGCCTCGTTCACTGCGGCGAGGATGAGGTCCTGAAGCATCTCCACGTCGTTCGGGTCGACGGCCTCAGGGGATATCTCGATGGCGACGACTTCCTGGTGGCCGTTGGCTGTGACCTTGACCACGCCGCCGCCTGCGGTGCCCTGCACGGTCTTGCCCTTGAGCTCCTCCTGCACCCGCATGATGTCAGCCTGCATCTTCTGGATCTGCTTCATCATCTTGCCCATATTCATATTGTTGAAGCCCACCTGGCATCCCCCCGACGTGTCGTCTACGGCGTCCTGCCGCCTCTTCGGTACATTCTATACCAAACTTGCGGTCGCCTATATCTCGATCTTGAAAACCCTGCCGCCGAAAACCGAAAGAGCAGCCTTGACGGCCGGGTGATCCATGATCGCTGCCTTTGCCCTGGCAAGGCTCTCGGCGAACTCCTCGTCCTCTCCATCGGACGATTCCGTCCCGTTGCCGTTGCCGTTGATATCGCTTTCACCGCTGCCGTCGTCGCCGGCGGTGCTGCCGGCGATGGCACCAGCCAGGGCCGCAGCGCGGGCGCCCTCACCGCTTCCCGGCGCCGCGCCGCGCACGAAAGGGCGCGCAGCGACGTTCCCCGTCCCGGACCGCATCTCGCCGCTCTCTTCGGGCGGTTCGGGCGGCGGGGCGTCCTCCGTGCCGGGCCACGGCACATCCTCGAACGCGGGCAACTCCATAAGGGCGCGGCGCGGCGCGGCGCCGGATGCAGCAGAGCGGTCGCCAGTGGCTGGCTCCCCCGCGCCATCCCCGCCATGTCCTGTGTCCGCGTCCAGCCCATCTTGCGAAGAGGACCGTGTTGTCGCGCTTGCCTCGCCCGCGCCCTCGGCCCCTTCTTCGCTCACTCGCGGCGCAACAACGCACTTCACCACGAGATCAACTCCGAGAACCTCCTTCAAGGCTTGCTGGACGATGGTCCTGTAGCGCGGGCTGGATGCCTGGTTCCTGTGGAACTCTGTCTGAAAACCAACCGCAAGCTCGTTCCGGGCGAGGCTCGCAGGTATCGTCTTATCATAGAAGGTGACGACAGGCCCCTTGCCCTTCAGGGCGGCAAGGACCTCATTCCACCTGGCCCGAACCTGCTCGAGGGTGACAGATGCCGAAGCGGGCACAGACGGGCCGCCGGCAGCCGAAAAGGCGGCGCTTCGATCTGGCATCCGACCTGGCGCAGGTTGCCTGTCCGTTTCCGCTCCGCTGGCGCCTGCCCCTGCCGGAGGCCGTTTGGCTGCAGCCGCAGCCGCGAATGTGGGCTCCGCGGCGCCTCGGGACCCGGACCCGGACGCGGACGCGGATGCAGATGTAGATGCGGATGCAGTTGCGGATTTGGATGTGGATGTGGATTCGGATGCGGATGCGGATGCCGCGCGCGCCGGGTCTACCGGCGCCGGACGGTCCGCCGAACGTTCCGCGGGCGTCGCTCCCGCCAGGGGTGGGGAAACCGTGGAGCGCGGGGACGCAGTCGGCCGGACGGGCGCCGCTTGCGAGCCGGCCGTCATCTGAACCTGAGGTGCAGCAGGTAGTGCGGACACCGAAGGCGCCCGGGCCTCGTCCGGGCTTGCCAGCTTGATCGCGGCTATCTCCAGCGTGAGCAGCGGAGCCGCAGAGTATCGCATGTCCCCTTCGGCCGCGCTCAGAACATTTATCGCGCGCAGTATGTCCTCCGACGGCAGAGCCTCCGCTTGCCTCTTGAGGTCCCCCAGCGCACCCTCGGGCGCGTCCACCAGGTCCGCTCTGAAGCCGCACGCCCGCAGCACAAGCAGGTTCCTGAAGTGCTCGATGATATCGCGCAGGAACTGGGCAGGGTCGTGCCCGCCGTCCACGAGGTCCCGTACCAGGGTGAGCGCGTCCGCGAGATCCTTACGTATGACCGCATCACAGAAATCCGCGACCTTCCGGAACCCCGCCACCCCGATGGCGGCCACGGCGTCATCGTAAGTCACGGCGCCGCCCGTGTAGGCCACGCATTGTTCAAGAAGGCCCAGCGCGTCCCGGGCCGCACCCTGGGCTGAGGAGGCGATGAGCTTCACCGCATCCTCGGAGATCTGGATGCCCTCAGAAGCTGCCACCTCGGCAACGCGCGACGAAAGCTCACGGTTTGTGAGACGCCTGAAATCGAAGCGCTGGCACCGTGAAAGAATCGTGGGAAGCACCTTGTGCGGCTCGGTGGTGGCGAGCACGAACACCACCCGCGACGGCGGCTCCTCCAGGGTCTTAAGGAGCGCGTTGAAAGCCTCCTGCGTGAGCATGTGCACCTCGTCTATGATATAGACCTTATACCTCTCTTCGACAGGCGCGAACTTCACCTTCTCGCGCAGCTCGCGGATCTCGTCGATGCCACGGTTCGACGCGGCGTCGATCTCCACGACGTCCATGGACCGGCCTTCCTTGATGCGGGTGCAGGCCTCGCACGTGCCACAGGGGTCAGGCGTCGGACCGCTCTGGCAGTTCAAAGCCTTCGCGAGCAGCTTTGCAACGGTGGTCTTGCCGGTGCCCCTGGGACCGCAGAAGAGGTACGCGTGAGAAATGCGTCCTGCGGCTATAGCATTTCGCAAGGTGCACGTGACATGCTCCTGCCCCACGACCTCGCCGAACGTCTGAGGTCGCCAGCGCCTGTACATCGAGACGTATGTCACCACTTCTCCCCCCTCGCGGCTGCTACGAACACCGACGCTATGTAGTTCTGGTTTGAGGCGCGGATTCCTGCAGGGCCAGGCGCATGGTCGGGTGCGTGACAAGGCGCGCCGGGCTTCGCCGGCGCTTGCAGCGCCCGGGGTGCCCCGCTTTGCTCAACTCCGCGTTCCAGTAGTTGCCGGATTGCCGGTGTCGCACTCTCTTTGAGTCACTGGCAACCCTCTTAAAAGTCGGGAACATTCTATACCCTCACTTAGTAATGCCACGAACCTGATAAAAAAGCCGGCCCGCCGCAACACACGGCTCGGCCGGCAACCACACTCAATCAATGGTCGTGCACCCACCGTCGAACGCTCCTCCCAGGCGGTAACCTGCCAGCCAGCTCCGACCAGGCACCCCCGCGGCACACGGAACATTCTGCTTACCGCTGCTACCTCCCGGTCCTGACGGGGTTCACAGACATCCGTTGCGCGGGACCCAGCCATCTTCGCTACTTAACAGGGCCAGGCCCCAAAAGGGGACGGCCTCGGGTGGGAATTCGACCCCGCTATAGCGGGTTGCGGGTTCAGGGCACCGCTACCTCCCCGTCTAGCACGACCAAACTTTCGCGGGACCTACTTCTGTCTTCTCTGGATCATATAGGTGCCCAAGCTCGAACTTGCAAGATGCGTCCGTGCTCGACGGCACAGCGTCCGGGCAAGCACGGCACGCGCAAAGCCGTTGTTGTGGTTTCGAACTTGGTTGCCTATAAGAATAACATGGCGGAGAGGGCGGGATTCGAACCCGCGAGGCAGAGAGCTTCTGCCTACCCGCTCTCCAGGCGGGCGCCTTAGACCAACTCAGCCACCTCTCCGCAAAAGGTGGCGGAGAGAGTGAGATTCGAACTCACGGGGCAGGGGCTACCCGCCCACTCGCTTTCGAGGCGAGCGCTTTAGACCACTCAGCCATCTCTCCGCGCGGTCCATCGTTCCCCTGACGCCGCTGGTCGTGCGGCATCCGGGCCGTCGTGGCTATCGTATGCACTTATACTTTAGTTCTAGTTCAAGTTCTTGCTGCTTCCAGTTCTTACTGCCTTTCGTCGCCGGCTCCGCCTCATGGAATACACGCTACGAGCCGCGGAGGTCGGCGAAAAACTGTTGCAGCAGCGCAGCGCATTCCTCTTGAAGAACTCTACTTGTGACCTCCAGACGATGGTTTAGCGCATCGTGCTGCACCAGATTCGTCACTGACCCAGCCGCACCAGCTTTCGGGTCCGGCGTGCCGTAGACGAGCCGCTCGACCCTGGCGAGGACCAGCGCCCCCGCGCACATCGCGCACGGCTCGAGTGTGACATACATCGTCGTCCCGAGAAGCCGCCATGACCCGAGGCGCGTGGCCGCCTCTCTTATAGCCAGCATCTCGGCGTGGGCCGTTGGGTCCTGGAGTTCCTCCTTGCGGTTGTGGGCCCTGGCCACCACCTGGCCATCGGCCACAATGATCGCTCCCACAGGAACCTCGCCCTTCAGGTAAGCCTTTTTCGCCTCCAGGAGGGCCCTACGCATGAACAGTTCATCATCCATGGGACGCGACCGCTCA
Organism: Bacillota bacterium; assembly: GCA_014360195.1. Lineage (GTDB taxonomy): Bacteria > Bacillota > SHA-98 > UBA4971 > UBA4971 > UBA6256. The sequence continues at coordinate 16,359 of JACIXY010000043.1, read as the reverse complement.
CCCGTCTATTATGATAACATCGTCGTCCGTCCGCGACAAGACCCCGGGCGCGTTTGGCGCGCTTCGGCAGTTCGGCGGTTCGGTGGTTCGGCGGTTCGGGCACCCGCGACGCCCCCGCATGACAGGACGCTCCGTGGAACCCCTGCCCTTCTGAGCGGCTGCCCCTGTGTACTCTCGCCTCGGTCTCCGCGTAATCGGTGCAACCTTACCGCCGTCACCCTGCGCAAGCCCGTTCTTTGCACCGTCTCAGGACAACGCAAGCCCGGCAGGCTTCCTTGACAACGGGCGTCCTCAACTGAAACAGGACGATCGCTTCGTCAAGCCTCTTGCTAAACGCAAGAACCTCCTCTGAAGTCAGGTCGCCACCGTTCGCCTCAATGACTCTGGAGAGGTCTTTGCGCAAGACCTCGATCTCCGCCCGAAGACATCGGGTATCCGGGTCGGCCGCCACTCGATTCACTCCCGCAGGTTGGGCAGAAAATTGGGCAAGAAAATGGTGGCCCCGACACGAGTCGAACGTGCGACACGCGGTTTAGGAAACCGCTGCTCTATCCACTGAGCTACGGGGCCACCTGAGACTTGCGCTAACGCGCCACCAAGCCCGCCCTGGCGCTCGCGCGAAAACTTGAATTTCAAACTGTGCTGCGTCCCTGTGGCGGCTCAGCCAATCAGGGGCTTTCGCTTCTACGTCGTTTATACCACAGAGGCCCGGACCCTGTCAAGCGCATCCCGAGCGCGGTCAACCCCTTGAATACCCGGCACAATTGTGGTATCATACCTTCCAGAGAAAGCAAGAAGAACGCATATCAGCAAGTCTTGCGCGCCTGTAGCTCAGCGGATCAGAGCATCTGACTACGGATCAGAGGGTCGGGGGTTCGAGTCCCTCCAGGCGCGCCATGGTTTAGCTGGGGTTTTGCAGATTGGCGAGACTCCAGCTTTATTTGTTTGCCAATCCCTTGCCAATCTTTCCGGAGAATACCTGCTAGAGGGCTCTTCATGTTGCCCCATCTACACCCCGTTCAAAGAGCATCTCCTCGAGCTTGCTTGCGGCCTGCTCCTGCATTGAGGGAAGAACGTGGGAGTACAGGAAGCGGCCCTGATAGCCTCAGACTGCATGGAGTATCTGCGACGCTATCTGGGGCTACGCAACCTTGGGAGATCGAGTTCCCGGTGGTTTTGGCGGAAGGGGCTCATTTCAGGCGAAAGCGCGAGGACCAGGAGGAGAGGCTGGTAAGGCTCACAGTCATCTCTTGTTCCGCGTCACAGTAAATGATCAGGATTTGGTCAGGCTATTTGTTTCCCTGAGCACGTTGGTGGCGATGATATGGGGAGGCCGCCCCGGTAATGGAGGCGGCCTTTGTGTGAGGAGCGAGTAGGGGAGAGGTTAGGGTTATTGACTTTAGCGGGCCGCGGTGATCTCGGCGCTGCCCTCTTCGGCGAGGGCAAACGTGTGGAGGTTGTCGCACCTTGTGTAGTTTGGCTCTCTGAGCATGTGCGCGAGACGGAGCATGACATTGGCGATGACCTCGAGGTCCTCGGGCCGGCTGCACTCGATCACGTGTTCATACGGGCCTCCGAGGATGCGCACCTTGGCCCGGCGGTCTCCATCCCAGGCGCTGAAGTGCACTGTTCCGATGGCCTGGACGGCCTGGTCGGGGGTTATTCTAAACCTGGTGTCGGTCTGGTCGAGCATCGTTTTCACCTCCCTTCTCGAGAGCGCCAGCGCTATGGTTCAAGCGGCGCCAGATCCTGCTGCACCTTTTGTATGACCTCGGCATCGATTGCCTGGGTCCTGAGGGAAGCCCCCAGGATGAGCGCCTTTTCAGCTATGAGGTTGACCTTGCGCGGCAGGCCCTGGGATGATACAGCTATTGCCTCCAGGGCGTCCTGGGTGAAGATAGGGCCTTGCGCTCCGGCGGAGGAGAGGAGCGAGGAGATGTACTGCTCAACCTCGGACTTCGTAAGGCCCGTGAACTCGTAGTGGACGACTATTCGTTGCCTGAGCGCCTCGTGAATGTGCAGGTTGAGGTGCGCCGCGAAGTGCGTCTGGGCAAGCAGGAGCACCATGGCGTAGTTACAGGAGTCCATGTGGAAGTTGAAGAGCATCCGAAGGTCGTGTAGGACCTCGTTCGGGAGAAACTGGGCTTCGTCGATGACCACAAACGGGGTTATGCTCTTCTGGTGGTGGCAGTTTACGATGAACTCCTGGATTTGATGGAAGAGGTCCACCTTGCGATATCGCGGGACAAGACCGAACCCCACCGCAAGGTGCCTATAGAAGTCGACCACCGTAAGCGATGCGAGCGGCAGGTACACGATTCGATACAGCTGGGGGCTGAGCCTTGATACAAAGGCTCTCGCGCTCGTGGTCTTGCCGGAGCCGGGCTGCCCGAGGGCGAGCGCAAACCCCTTGACGCGCCTGAAGTATTCCATGCGCGACGAAAACTCTTTGAAGTCGGTGGACTCATATATCCTGGACATCTCGACCCCCTTGTCGAACGGATCACACTTCAGCCCGTAGAAGGCTCTATACATCACCCTCACCTCCCGAGTAGAGCTTGCGATAATCGATCCACGCCCTCTTGTTTTGCGTCCTCGGGATGAGAGCGTTATCCCGAGGCCTCACCGGGTAGACCCTCACGGGATCCGACTTATCTTCGGGCACGATGTCGGCAAACGAGAGGTCGTCGGGGTTATAGCGTATTGCCAGCGACTTGCCGATGAACTTCTGAGGCACCTCGAAGGCCACGTTATCGATGGAGATGGTCGCGTCACCCTTGACTTTCCGTTTCACACAGGCCAAGAAGGCTTCATGGACTTCCTTCGGGGATGTGGGGAATCTCATATGCGCTTCGTCGGCCATGTATCGGTCAATGGGCGTGCGCCCGTCAAGGGAACTGTGAGGGCTACGGTGGTACTTCTGCTCGAGAAACTCCCAGAGAAGCTCGTTGAGCCGGTCTATGGAGTCAATCGAGGAGAGGTCGAGGCCAACCATGAACCCGCTGCGCAAAGTGCCGAAAAACCGCTCTATCTTGCCTTTCGAGGGGGCTGAATACGGCCTTGCGAAGGCGGCTTCGATACCGAGCGCGGCGCATCCGAAGCGAAGGCGGAGGGAGCGAAAGATCTTGCCGTTATCAGTGAAGATCTTCTTCGGGACGCCCCGGCGCATGATAGCCTCCTTGAGCACGGTTATGACATTCTTGGCGCTCTCCTCGAAGAAGAACATGGCATGTGGGATGATCCGGCTTGCGTCGTCAAGGAATGCTATGAGATGGGTCTTTCTCTTCTTGCCACCGATGACAAGATATGGCCCCACACAGGAATCCGCCTGCCACAGGTCGTTTGCGTGCTCCATGACGAACCTGCGCCTCTCCACCGGGGGGCTTGCCAACACAGGCCCGAGGGTGCGAAGGTATCGGCACACGGTTGACTGCGACGGCACCGGCTTTTTGAGGAGTCCCTTTTGCACGAGCTCCGAATACACCTGGGTCATGCGCTTACCCGGGTATGCCTCCCTATACTCGCGTATAACCTCCATGTGCTCTTCGGTAAGACGCCTCGGCGCCCCACGGTCGGAGCGCTCCCGTCGCATGAGCGCTGTGATCCCACCACGCTTGTACTGCTGCAGCCACCTTCTTATCGTGGCAGGAGTGAACTCCCTCGTCCCTCCCCCTGGAAGGGCATGAGCCTTGGCCGCAATGCGCTCGATGTAATCGGCCGGGCTCCCCTCGATAAGCCCGTTTACAAGCGGCGCAATGAGGGAAAACCGAAACAGCGCGTACTCCTGCTTTCGAAGGTCGTCGCTTCCCATCTGGACCTTCCTCCTTTACGGGTGAACTTTAGATACAGTCTCCCCGCAAGTGGCCAGGATGTACCTACAATGGTGTGTGTCGGGTCGAAATGGCACGATATGGGAGGCGATCGCCGGCAGGGGGAGCACAGACAATGTGACCACGAGGCCACCGTCGCGGCCGCGTCGAGAGTAATCGTGACTATTCGACACCACAGGGCTAGACTTATCCCGGGGGTGCCAAGTCAGGCGGTTTTCTTCATGAAGGGGCGTCTGTGGAATGCGTAGAAGTCGAGGTTTAGCTTCACTGGAGGATAACAGGACAGCATGGTCTTGGCAAGATGCTCGCAGAATCTCACATTGGTTTCGGCCGGAAGAGTACAGCCGTGCAGAAGCAAAACCGGCGATACGAGTCTTTCCTGGGAGTCCATCCTCTCCTCCCAGAAACTTATGTGCCGTTCGGTGATCGCCCGCCCTTTTGCCTTGGCGCTCATGACAGCCGCGGCGCAAGCCATGGAGACGTGCCTGGAAGCCCGTATGAACATCGAAAGCACGATACACGCAAATGAGTACTGAAAGCGCGACAGCAGAAACGACGGCAAAACCGATACCGTCCTCCCGCAGACGGGGCAGAGATAACGAGCTATCACAACGCGGTAGCTTATCGTGACGGCAAGGGCATTTCTCTCGTAGAACCCGTGCCTGCGGAGCCTCCCCGGGTACCCACACCCATCCTGCGGACAGCCGCATACCTCCGGGAATACATTGGCTTTCCCCAGCCGATAATACTCATGGATGCTTTGTCCGAAGGCATGAGCGATGACCACGGACAAAGTACGGGGGAAGATGCTGGTCCGCTGCGCGCAACAGAGCCGGCCTCTTCCCCTCGTCTCTTCCCCCCTAAAAGCAGATTATCGCGAAGATCGCTCTTCACAATAATCATCATCGGCATCCCACTCCACGATTATTCAATCTGACCAAATCCCCCGGATCCCCGATCATTTATTCAGCCCCGTAACAATCTCTGATGACAATGTAAATGTGCTTTCCGAGCGTGGCGCCCAGGTGATGCAGATATCCAGGATGGCAAGGGTGATCGAGGAAGCCTATTACCAGGGATGTCTTTTGGACGGGCAGAGGCTTTGTGGGCTGTTCCCCCTGACGGCGAAGGCGATTCGAGCGAGGCTTGCAACCCTAATTGACCAGGGAGCCACCCTGCCCCTGGCGGGGATGAGCAAGGAGACCCGGGCGAAATCCAGGGGTCTGCGTGCGGTGCTCGCGGTTGAACGACACCTTAACGGGGAAAACCCACAAGCGATACAGAGGAGCCTTGCCATTGGAAGTAACCAGTGGAGCCTCTGGCGGAATGGCTTTAGGAGAGTGGTCACGCTCGAGACAGCCTCAGTCCCGGAAATAGCCAGCGCAACGGGCGAACCGGAGCCGGTGGTCTCCGGATGGCTTGAGATGTGGGAGGGCCTCAAGAGGGATGGAAGACAGGACGGCATTCTGAAGCCGGAAGTCGTCTGGGAATGGGAAGCGAAGGATCTTTTCTCCTCTCCGGGAGGATTGAGAGGTTTGTGACACAGGCATATTCGCAGGGAGCGAGCTTGGGGATTCATGACATTGCTTACCTGGTCGGGGCCTCGGTGGACGCAGTCAGGGACAGCATGGCGTCCCACAAGAACATCGTCTTGCCGACGAGGGGACTTGTGGCTGACATGGGGCCCCACGCTCTCACATGATGGTCAGGACAATCGCCGGCTTCGGGCGTGGTGTTCGCCGAAGGTCTCTGAACTTAGGCCGGGGCAGGTGGTGTGGCTCGCCCGTGGGGTGAAGAAGACACGCAGACCAGACCCGAAGCTGTTTGTGCCGGTCATATTGACACTGGTAGAGCCCGGGGAAAGCAAAGCCACCTACTCCCACCCCGGAGAGGCAAGACGGGTCAGGATGAGACAGATCGAGCGCATCACAGCCGAAGCATGGAGGCAGGATGGTGTGCTCACGTCATCTGACATAGAGTGGCTTACCGGGTCAAATGGGTCCACCATAAGGCGACTTCTTGAAGCGTACCAGGAGAGGTTTGGGGTGATACTGCCCACTGCCGGCACGATCCTGGACATAGGCAGGACGCTCACGCACAAGAACATCGTGGTGGAGATGAGCCTTTCGGGGCTGACCACCCAAGGAGATCGCGCGGCGGACATACCATACCACCGAAGCCGTAGATGCATATCTCAAGGCCTTTGAACGGTGGAAACGCTAACATAATAGTTGACCACTTTGGGGGTTTCGCTGAACGAAAAGACATAATGGAAGGGCCGGCCCCTGCTTCGCGGTTCGTAGGATATACTAGAGGTAAGAACCACCAGTACAGAGCTACAAGCGAAGGAGGCCGGCACCATGAAGTATACCACATTCGTCGGGCTGGATGTTCACAAAGATTCGATTGCTGTCGCGGTCGCGCGAAGGAATGACAAGGACGTAGAGGAGCTCGGTGTGATCCCTAACTCGCCTCAAGCGATAGCCAAGCTTGTGAGGAAGCTGGGTGAGCCAAAGAGCCTGAGGTTCTGTTATGAGGCTGGCCCCTGTGGGTATGGGATATACAGGCAGCTTATAGCGATGGGCTGTTCATGCATGGTAGTTGCGCCGTCACTGGTTCCGAGGAAGCCGGGCGAGCGCGTCAAGACAGACCGGAGGGATGCAAAGAAGCTCGCAAGGCTGCTACGGAGTGGAGACCTTACACCTGTCTGGGTACCCGACGAGCATCAGGAGGCGTTGAGGGATCTCTTGAGAGCGAGGGAAGATGCCTGTCAGGATCTGTTGAGGAAACGCCACCAGTTAGGGAAGTTCCTCCTGAGGCTTGGCGTGATGCGTCCAGATGGTATCAAGGCGTGGACAAGCAGGCACCGTCAGTGGCTTCAGAGTATTCGTTTCGATGAGCCTGCTCAGCAGATAGTGCTTGCTGAATACCTTCATGCAGTCGAGGAGGTTGAGTCCAGGATAGAACGTCTCGAGCGCGAGATTGCGGCATACGTTGAAGCTTTTGCTGACGGGAAGGTGATAAAAGCACTGCAGGCACTTAGAGGAGTGGGCCTCATTACTGCAGCAACCCTGGTAGCAGAGCTCGGCGACATCACTCGGTTCGAGACCCCGAAGCAGCTTATGTCATATGCTGGCCTTGTGCCAAGCGAATACTCGAGTGGTGGGAAAGAGCGTCGCGGTGCGATCACAAAGAGCGGCAATTCTCATGTGCGCAGGGTAACGGTGGAGTCGGCCTGGAACTATCGTCACACCCCGAAGGTTGGAGCCCCATTGAGAAAACGTCAGGAAGGGGTATCGGAGAAGGTCAAGTCGATCGCGTGGAAAGCCCAGATTCGCCTACACGGCAAGTACCGGCGGTTGATTGGACGAGGCAAGCGGAGACAGGTTGCAGTAGTAGCGATGGCCCGTGAACTTCTGGGATTCATCTGGGCGGTTGCGCATCAAGTTGCGATAGAGAACGCAGCCGGGAGAGCTGCATAGATTCTCGTACGACCGTTTAGCGGGAAAGGGTTTAGCAGCAAGTTTGGGGTTGAGGTGGTAGGCAGGTAGGTGGAACCGCGGTAGGGAGAATCCTCGGGGTCAACTGTGTGATAAGGAAGACACCGAATTCACGGCAAAAGACAGAGGTAGCTCCCTGACGGACTCTAAGCCTTGCGGTATAAAGAACCCGCGCATATCAGGATGACAGACCGTCGAAGCGTTTCACCCGCCTGCCACCACCTCGACCCTAAACAAGGAGGCCACAGCTCGGTCGATAGTGCTGCCGATTTCGCCGCCCAAGACAGGGGGTCTTGACACGGCCCTTCCATATCAGTTGACCATCCCAATCAACTCCTGTAGGGTAGTACAAGCCTATATTTACCTACAGGGGGAATGAGAGGTTGATTGAGATGGCCTGTATTGAGGTTATCAGACATCTGTACTTTCAGCAAGGCTGGAAGGTGAGGCGGATCGCGCGGGAGCTTCACGTGAGCCGCCAGACGGTGCGCAAGGCGGTTCGGAGCGCGGAGGTGCCGACTTACCACCTGACGGCGCCGAGGCCAAAGCCTGTCCTTGGGCCATATATTGAACACATCGATAGACTCCTCAACGAGCGCGAGGAGCAGCCGAGAAAGCAGCGGTATACCGCGCACAGGATATTTGAGCTTCTCAGGGATGAATACGGCTATCCTGGCTGCGAGAGCATCGTGAGAGCGTACGTGCGGCAGAAGAAGCTGGAAGTTCGGGATGTCTTCCTGCCGCTCGAGTTTGAGGCGGGCAAGCATGCCCAGTGCGACTGGCTGACCGTCGTCGTGGTGCTCGGCGGCAAGAGGGTATCGGTGGAATGCTTCGCGCTGAGGCTTTGTTTCTCACGTGCGTCGTTTGTGGCGGTATACCCATCCCAGTGCCAGGAGGCGTTCTTCGACGGCCACAAGAAGGCGCTTCTCTTCCTTGAGGGCGTGCCACACACCGTGGTGTACGATAACCTCAAGACCGCCGTGAAGAAGGTGCTCACGGGCAGGAACCGGCTTGAGCAGGACAGGTTCATATCGTTTAGGTCGAGCTTCGGGTATGCGGCATCGTTCTGCAATGTCGCGAAGGCCAACGAGAAGGGCCAGGTTGAGAGTCTGGCCGGGTTCGTGGAGCGGAACTTCTTCTCCCCCTTGCCTGAAGCGGATTCCATCGAGGAACTCAACGGTTACCTGCGCCGGAGGTGCGAAGAGTACCTGGACAGGGAGCATCTTGAGATCCCGGGTGTCCCGATACGGCAAGCACTCGAGCGCGAGAAGGGTTTACTCCTTCCATTGCCGCGTCACGACGTCGAGTGCTGCCGGATCACGACCGCCAGTGTGAGCACGAGGTCTCTCTTCAAGTTCGAGGGGAACTCGTATTCCGTGCCTTGCAGGTACGCGAATGGTGAAGTCACGGTGAAGGCCTTCGTCGACCGCGTGGCGGCCTTCCGCAAGGACAAGCAGGTAGCCTCCTGGCCCCGGTGTTACGAGAAAGGCCACAAGTTCGTGGACTTCGACCATTATCTCGAGGTACTTGTACGAAAGCCGGGAGCTGTGCCGTTCGTATCAGGATTCAAGGACCTGTGTCCGCTGTATCACGAGTTATACACCGCCGTCTCGAAGATGGAATCAGGCAATAAGCTCTTCGTGCGCATCTTTCTCCTTGCCCGGGAGTATCCGAGGGAGATGGTGGATAGGGCAATCGAAAAGGCCTTGAGGTCTGGCAACGTGTCGTATGAATACATAGTGGCCACGCTAAGGCGTACAAGCCTCCCCATGGGCCGCCCGCATGACCCTGGTCAAGCGTTACCTGGCAAGCTTCTCGAGTTTCGGGTGAGGCCTGCGAATGTGTCGCAGTTCAACATGCTCATAGGGGAGGGGCGCGAGGATGTATAGCGAGATGCTCCTCGAAGCGTACTTGCGCAGACTGAGGCTGCCTGCGATTCTCAAGACTTACAAGGCCGTCGCACGAGACGCTGAGGCAAATGGCTACGGTTATACCCAGTGCCTGTGCGCTCTCCTGGAGCAGGAGGTCATAAGCCGGGAAGAGCGAGGCATCCAGGACCGCGTGAAGAAGGCACGGTTTCCGCTCGTAAAGACCCTGGATTCATTCGACTTCTCCGCGATACCGACGCTGGACAAGATGAAGGTGCTCGCGCTTTCAGAGTGCGATTTCATCAAGGCTGCGGAAAACGTCGTGATGGTCGGGAACAGTGGTACCGGCAAGAGTCACCTTGCAATAGCGCTCGGCCACGCGGCGTGTAAGAAGGGGTACCGGGTGAGATTCTACAACGCGTCATTTCTCATCGACGAGCTGCTAAGCGCCCAGATGAACCACGAGCTTGCGCGATCTGAACGCCAATGGATGAGGATAGACCTGCTCATCCTCGACGAAGTCGGGTACGTGCCCTTGAGCGCAAACGGAGGTCAACTGCTCTTCCAGTTTCTCAACCTGCGCTACGAACGGAGGAGCACGATCGTGACGACGAACCTTGAATTCGGGAACTGGACGAAGGTGTTTGGAGACGAGCAGCTCACGGCAGCCCTTCTCGACCGGCTGACCCATCACTGCCATATGCTCCTCATGAACGGTGACAGCTACCGTTTTCGGCAGAGCATAAGCGCCCGCCAGGCTTCCTTACGTGGGATAGATCCGGGGCCTGCGGCGCGCGAGCATACCGAGCAGACAAAAGGTGCAAAGGAGGTGGATGGCTCGGAAGCAGCAGACCCATAAAATGTCAAATGTCGCCCCCTCCCCCTAGGGGGAGGGGGGACGGACACCGTCGTAAGCCTGTACCCTACCGATAGCTACTATCTCTCTAGGTGGTCAACTTTTCGGTCGGCGCGGTGGTCAACTTTTCGATTGACGTTTGCACAACATGCATGCGCGTTAAACTGCATACCCTACGCCAACTCGCGGAATGGAGTGCCAAGGCCCCCTTGACACCACCGCCCAATATCGATATGATATATATCGGAACGATGTATTGCGGGTAGTGGGGAAGTGCAAAACCATGGAGCATGTCATTCTTGGCTTTCTGACCATGGGAGACATGACTGGCTATGATATCAAGAGGCTTATGAGCATCAGCACGTCGTTTTTCTATGATGCGAGCTACGGGAGCATCTATCCTGCCCTCAGGAAACTAGAAGAAAGAGGGCTTGTGAAGTCGAGCGAGGCAATAGAAAGCGGGCGCCTCAGGAAGGTCTATTCTATCACTGATGAAGGGCGCGAGGAGTTTCTCCGGTGGCTTGGAGGGCCACCCGGCGAGAGCAAGTTCAAATACGACTTCTTGATGAGGATGTTCTTCTTCGCGCACCTTCCCAAAGAGAAGATTGAGGCGGCGGTAACCCAGCATCTCTCGGAGATAAGGGCGGTTTCGAAGAAGCTTGAGATGATTGAGTTCGCAGTAAGGGGCAAGGCAGATATATATCAGATGTACACCCTTCGATTCGGCAAGGACTTCTTCGCCTTCCTCCAGAGCTGGTTTGAGAGGTTCCTGGATGAACTCAAAAACGGTAACCCAGGCGAACCCGGGGTGGAAAAGGGGGATACCTTATGAGCGTGGGGAAGCAGCTCTGGATACGGAAACAGTCCCGGATACCTGGTATGGTCTATATCCTCATCTCATTTATCCCGTGGATACTCTACTGGACTTTAGCTGGCGTGGGGAAGCCCCTGGGCGTTGCAGTTGGGTTCTTAGCGGCCGTCCTCCTTGTGATTTCGGAGGCCGTTAACAGGAGTTTCAACCTCATGGATCTGGTGTCAGTGGCATTCTTTGGTGTCGCGGCTTTGGTCACCTTTGGGCTCAAATCGAGCCTATTCATTGATAACAGCGGTTTCCTCGGGTATCTTGCCCTCTTCATCATGGCGGTCGTCTCTTTGATACTCAAGCAGCCGTATACCGTGCAGGTCTCAAAGAGGGACTATCCTGAGACTTACTGGCACGACCCAACTTTCCTCCTGATTAATAACATCATTACCGCCCTTTGGGCATTCATATTCCTGGTGAATTCAGTAGTATACATTCTCTCGCGGTTTCCCTTCAACGTCGTGGTCTCAAATGCTCTGGTGGCTCTAGGAATACTCTTCTCCATCGTCTTCCCTCTGGCCGCTCCCGCCTACTTTGCGTTGAGAGAGTTCAAGGGAAACGACTGGCGGGTCGACGTTGGCCGTGAAAGGAGCAGGGGAGGGCACCCCGCAAGAGAGGAGAAGGGAGAGGGAAAAGAATATGATGCGATAATCGTCGGCTCCGGGATTGGCGGATTGACCTGCGGGGCTTTGCTCGCCCGCGAGGGCTACCGGGTTGCGGTCTTCGACCAACACTACCTCCCGGGGGGTTACTGCTCGTCGTTCCGCCGGAAGGGGTTTACCTTCAACACCGGGGTGGAGGCTGTAAGCGGGCTGTGGGAAAACGGCCCTGTTCGCTACCTTTTGGATGATCTCGGGCTCAGGCAAGAAGACTTCTTCATAAAAAACACTTCGAGATATGTTTTCAAAGGCCAGAATATCGATGCCCCGCCGGATCTCGGAGGATTCATAGCCCTACTTCAGGGAATGTTCCCTGAGGAAACTCGCGGTATTGCTGACTTCTTCGACATGGCCAGGAGGGCCTATGAAGAGGTCTACCGGGAGGCCGCAACGTACGGGACTCCGCTTCCTGCAGAACTCATCGCTAAGGTCTTTGGGGCAAAGGCACTCTTGAACTACCCTAGGGAACACCCGCATTTCTATAGCTGGATGAATAAGACCTACAAACAAGTCCTCGACGAGCATTTCAAGAGTGAAACCCTCAAAGCGCTGCTATCCGCTCTCATAGGCTATGTTGGGACAGAGCCGGGTAAGACCCCCGCGGCAAGCGCGCTGACTGCCGTAGTATCCTATTACCTTCACGGGGGATATTTCCCCAAGGGAGGCGCACTTCGATTTGCGGGGGCGCTAAAGCAGTATATCGAAGAACATGGCAGTCGGGTGCTGCTCAGGCACAAGATTGACAGGATTCTAGTGGAGACAAGTGAGGCCATGGCTGGCAGGGAGGTGCAGGTCAAGGGGGTTCAGGTGGGCGATACGACCTATGAAAGCCGTGTGGTGGTGGCCAACGTCAATGCTAAGACAGCTCTCCTGGACCTGGTAGGAGAAGAGCACCTAAAACCGGCATTCGCCCGGTATATCAAGGGCCTAAAGATGTCCCCGTCGGTATTCATGGTATTCCTGGGGGTGGATATGGACCTATCAGATTACCCGGTCCTCATCCACAATCTTGATGCGGGGTACGGGATCGTCATAGGCTCGAATGCAGATCCGGATCTTGCACCCCTGGGTAGTGCCAGTGTCACGCTACTAGCCAGCGCGAGTTACCGCGATTTCCCTCCGAGAGGAACCCCGGAATATCTTCAAAGGAAAGAGGAACTTGCCCGCACGCTAATAAAGCAGGCGGATAAGGCGATCCCCGGTCTCGCAAGCCATATCATCGTAGAGGATGCGGCAACGCCGAGGACGCTAGAGTTTTACACCGCCATGCCAGAAGGAGCGATCTATGCCTTCGACCAGTCGAAGGATACCAAAAGGCCATATTTCAAGACACCCATCAAAGGGCTGTATCTTGCCAGTGCCTCCACCTTTCCTGGTGGCGGGATTGAAGCAGTGGTGATCGCCGGGAGGATCTGCGCGAATGACATAATGAACTGGAAGATGCGTGGCCCGGCATGAATGAAACAATATGTGATACGAGGGAGGTCTTATCATGAATAACAGGTTGAATACAGTTGTCTCCTTATTAACATGGACGGCGATAATGGCCGTGTGCTCTACGATGGTCGTCTTCACGCCAGCGACTCTGGCTGCCGATGCTGCAAGAACTCAGGAATTGGAGGCGCAACTGAAGGAGAACCCCAAGGACACAAAGCTGTTGATGGAGCTCGGTATTATATATCATAGCAAGGCGTTGGAGGGAGACAAACATGCACTTCAACGAGCTGAGCAAGTCTTCAAGGAAGTGCTGAAGATAGAGCCTGACAACGCTGAGGCCCATGCATGGTACGGCAGCCTGCTTACCATTAAGGGCAGGGAAGATTGGTTCCCGCTTGCAAAGCTTTTCTACGTGAACCAGGGGATCCAGGAGATGGATAGAGCCGTTGAACTCGCCCCCGATGCCGTCATGGTGAGGCTGGTGAGGGCTCATACAAGCCTGGCCCTGCCTTATATGTTTGGGCGCACGAAGGTGGCTATCAAGGACTTCGAGTATCTTATCACCTTAAGCCAGGACAGGCCCGAGCAATTCAACGTAGATACCCTGGCCCAGATATACCTTGGCCTCGGAAAGGCCTATGCCAAAGAGGGTGATAAGAACAAGGCCAGGGAGAACTGGCAAAAGGTGATAGAGCTTGCCCCGGAATCCAGAGAAGCTCTGGAGGCAAAGTCCCTATTGGAAGGGTGATCGACTCAGCATGTCGAGGGGGAACCCGGTTCGCGTTGCCGGGCTAGATGGTAGCCCGCACCGCTATGGAAACACCTCACCCCTCTCGGGTTGGGTCCAGGAAGGGTGCGAGGCGGCAGGTGCCGAGACACAGTGATAGCATCTATGTCCCCGTGGGATGGGTGCCTCCTGTGGATCGGGTCATGATACGTTCACGGGATGTTTACTCCATTGACATGGTATCTTAACGTTCATCCTTTATGATTGCGTCGGAACTCGAGACCAATTCTTCCTTAAAAGGGGCTGGTATTCGGTGTACAGGTCATCATTCAGGATGAGCGTCGTGTTGATGTTAACCGTGCTCATGGTAGCGGCGGGTAGTCTCTCTGCGTTTGCTGGTGAATGGATCACAGGAGACTTCCATACCCACACTTTCCTGACGGACGGAAACCATACTCAGGCAGATGTAGTAGGTCATGCATTTGACACGTTCGGACTGGACTGGATGGCTAATTCGGAGCATGGAGGAGCCTTCGCGCGTAACCCCGAGGGCATGTACTGGGAAAAGGTCACCCCATCACCCTATATTATCGGTAATCCGGTTAAGGACAAGAATGGGCGTCTTCTTATGTGGCGCTGGCAGTCGCTCCGCGATTATTCATATCCGTTGCTTCAAGCTCTGCAGTCTCGATACCCGAACAAGACGCTCATCCAGGGTCTTGAATGGAACGTTCCTTCCCACGAACACGCAAGCGTTGCCATTATCGAAGATGTCCCAACTGCGATAAGTGACTTTGAATACATGTTCGATGCCGGAGATAAGGATACAAGCCGCGCAAGGGAAGGCCTTGTCAAGCGGAATGTCACACATGCGGATGCCGTGGCAGGCGCTGCTTACCTCCAGGAGAATTACGCTGACACCAGTTATTTCCTGATAAATCACCCCTCCCGCGTTCTCAAGTACTCAGCAGCCGATATCCGCGACTTCAATAACGCAGCGCCGACTGTGTGTTTCGGTTTCGAAGGGTTGCCCGGACACCAGAAGGAGGATGCAAGGGGCGGCTATGGAAGATAACCGCTAGCTGCTCTATCCGGCTTCTTCCAGATCCACTCCCCGACTTGTGAGGTACTGGGTCAGTGCCTCGGTGGTCGGGAAATGTTTGTCCGCAATGGCGAGGTGCTCCTCGATCAGGCTCAGGCTGTGGCCTGTGACCTGGACCATGAGCTTCTTCGGAAGCCCGAAGTGTCGCAGGACCAGGAGCCGGTCGAAGGTCTTCAAATACTGGTCCACCGCTTCGGGCGAGTGGTAGATCCTCCGCGCGATCTCCTGGGTGCTCAATCCCGAAAGGGACATCTCCACCACGATGGTCTTGTGCGTCAGCGTGCGCCCCATGTCGAGGATCGTGCCTGCTGTGGGAAGGAGCACGCCGAAGCGCTCGTGGTATGCGTCGAGCATCTGTCGCACGAACGCCCCGTTTACGCCAAGGAGCCATTCGAGGTCGAGCATCGTGAGCACCGCGTCCTGTTGCCAGGCCTCAGCTGTGATGCGTTCGATCTGGCGCATCTTGAGAGCCTTGAGGTCCGTCCTGGTCGTGATGGTCATCGCTTGCTCGTCCGGTGTGAGCAGGGTCAGCACCACCGGCACGAGGAGCCGGGGAGAGCCGCGCTTGCCCCGCTTTGTGCTGTATGAGAGCCACACAGCCTGGCCAGGGTCAAGTTCCTGCACCCGTGGGCAGCACCATTGCCGTACCTGGGCTATAGCCTCCGCCATAGCCCTTGCAAGTGCAGGCTTTACGCCGTAATCTTCCGCCAGGCTCGTGGCCACAGGCAGGAGTACCGATTCCGGCAAAGTGATGTCGCCCGGCCTTCGCGCAATGACCCCAAGAGAGCCTGCATCCAGAGGCTCGTCAGGCATGAAGTCGCCGGATTTTGCGCTCCGGGATCGGGCAAGCTCCTTCTGGTCGACCCAGCGCCACAGGTTCTCGAGCGTGGCATCCTCAAAGACCTCGGCCAGGCGCTGGAGTTGCTCGTACTCAAGGTGCCTGCGCACGGCGGTAACCGAAAGGCCTTCCGCAAGCCGCCTTGCCCACTTCGGGGATAGCAGCGGCACCTTCACCGGCCTTCCTTCATGCTCGATGAGCATCTCCCCGGGCTTCAGGCGCTCAGTGCCTTGCTCGGCCTCGTAGGCTTCCAGGGCCTCGCTCGTGCGCCTCACAGCCTCCTCGGCTATGTGGGACTTCGGTGCAAGCTCGAAGCGCTCCTTGATGTGGGACAGCGCAACAAGCTCCACGTCCCGGGCGGGAAGCGCAGAGTATCTGTTCTGTGTGCTTTTGCCGTCACGCATCGTCATCACCTCCCCTGGTGGATTCGTCCGGTCTTTTTTTGGTGGGGGATTCGCCTCGACCATCCTGCGGACCCGTGCCATGGGAAAGGCGTAGTCCGGATGATTGAATCGCTCGTATAGCTTGAGATACTTCGCCACGACCCTCCTGGACATTCCTGTAGCCTGACGGATTGCCGGAAGCGGCATGCCTCGCTCTCTAAGGCAGATCACCCGAGAGAAGTCCCACAGGTATCGCTCTATGCTGTCGTAAGAGTGCCCGGTGCGTCTCTTTATCTC
>JACIXY010000042.1 GCA_014360195.1 Bacillota bacterium | reverse complement strand
CGTCCGGCCAGTGGCCGGATTTTGACACCCCTCGTGCAATCACCGGCAACCCCTCCCAAGAGTCGGGACCATTTTCGCACCCCCACTTAGGAACGGCGCGCTTCGCGCGGGGGCGGCTGTGCTGCAACTGCCGTATGTGTTGTAGCTGTTTGCGGCAAGATATGTCGCGAAACGTATCATGAGGTCCGGCGAAGCTCCTACGCCGGACCTCATCGCGTGAAACTACACTTCAAGAACTACACTTCAAGGAGGATCCTGTCGTCTAGCAGCCTCTCCCCACGCGTGGCGTGGAATCGCTCGAGGAGGTCCGCCACGGTCATGTCGGACCTTTCCGGTCCGCCGACGTCGAGCACTATCTCTCCCTCGTGCATCATGACCGTCCGGTTGCCGTAGGCGAGCGCGTGGCGAAGGTTGTGAGTCACCATCATCACCGTGAGCCCGTGGCGTCTCACGAGCCGGTCTGTGAGGGCAAGGATGTCCTGGGCTGTTCTCGGGTCGAGAGCAGCCGCGTGCTCGTCGAGGAGCAGGAGCTTTGGCTTCTTTATCGTGGCCATCAGGAGAGCGAGCGCCTGCCGCTGGCCGCCTGAGAGGAGCCTCACCGGGTCAGAGAGTCGGTTTTCCAGGCCGAGGCCGAGGAGGGCAAGATACTCCCTGAAGGACTCGCGATCTTTCTGCGTGACTCCCCACTTGAGCCGCCTCCGCTCCCCCCGCTTCGCGGCCATCGCGAGGTTCTCCTCGATGGACATAGAGCCTGCCGTCCCCTGCATCGGGTCCTGGAAGACCCGGCCGATGATGGGGGCCCGTTCGTGTTCGGGGAGACCGGTGACGTCCTGGCCATCTATGACGATGGTGCCCTCATCCACGGGGAAGACCCCTGCTACGGCGTTCAGCAGCGTGGACTTCCCCGCACCGTTGCTGCCGATGATGGTGACGAAGTCTCCGGCCGCAAGGTCCAGTGAGACGTCCCGGAGCGCCATCCGGCCATTAGTGGTTCCTGGCAAGAACGTTTTTCGAAGATGCCTCAGCTTTACCATGGCCAAGCGCCCGCCTCCTTTCCACACCGAGGCTCGCTCGGATGGCCGGCCCGGACAGGGCTATCACCACAAGGGCCGCAGTTACGATCTTCAGATCGGTCGGCGCGAAGCCCATCCGAAGAGCAATGAACACCGCGAACCTGTAAACTACCGACCCGGCCACCACGCCGAACGTCGCAAGGCCGATGGACGCCGGCGCGATGATCGCCCCGCCGATGATGACAGACGCAAGCCCTGCGACGACCATGCCGATGCCCATCCCGATGTCGGCAAACCCCTGGTACTGCGCGACCATGGCCCCGGACAGGGCGACGAGTGCGTTGGACAGGCCGAGGCCGATGATCTTCATGGAGTCGGTATTCACACCGAGGCTGCGTATCATGACCTCGTTATCCCCGGTCGCGCGGAGCGCAAGACCGAACTCGGTGCGAAGGAAGGCATCCAGCACCAGCTTGACCGCGACCGCTGACGCCAGGAAGAGCAGTAGCGCCGCGATCCCGCCGGGAACCCCAAGCCCCTTCAGGGTCGTGAGCACCGTCGCGCTCCTGAGGAGCGGAATGTTCGCTCTTCCCATGATGCGAAGGTTCACCGAGTACAGTGCGGTCATGGTCAGTATGCCTGCGAGAATCCCTGAAATCCGGAGCTTCGTGTTGAGAACCCCGGTCGTCGCTCCGGCGACGAAGCCGAGGACGGGGGCGACCGCGGTCGCGAGAACCGGGTCGACCCCGCTGCATATCAGCTTCGCAGCAACGGCCGCACCCAGCGGGAAACTCCCGTCAACGGTGAGGTCGGGGAAGTTGAGGACGCGGAACGTAAGGTATACCCCAAGGGCCATCACCGCGTAGACCAGGCCCTGTTCCAGCGCTCCACTGAGTGCGCCAAGAGAGACCACTAGCGTATCACCTCATAAGCCTGTTCTATTAGAGACTCGGGGACGGTGACGCCCATCTTCTCCGCGGCCTTGAGGTTTATGACCATCCGCACGTTCTCCTGGTACTGGATGGGCATCTCCGCCGGTTTCGCCTTCTCGCGGAGGATCTTCACCGCCATCTTCGCCGTCTGCTTCCCGAGGGCGTAGTAGTCGATGCCAACCGTGGCGAGGGCGCCGCGCCTCACGCCGTCCTCCTCGCCCACCACAAGCGGGATCTTAGAGTCCTCGGCCACCTTGATCACAGACTCGAGCGCTGACACGACGGTGTTGTCGGTAGGCACGTAGATGGCGTCAACCCTGCCCACAAGGGACTGAGCCGCCTCATATACGCCGCTCGTGGAGCTTGCGGTCGCCTCGACCAGCTCGATGCCGAGCGCCGGCGCCGCTTCCTTCGCGAGGTTCACCTGCACGACCGAGTTGGTCTCGCCGGCGTTGTAAACGATCCCGACCCTCTGGGCCGTCGGGACAAGCTGCTTCAGCAACTCGAGCTGCTTTGCCACGGGCGTGAGGTCCGAGGTACCCGTAACGTTCGTGCCGGGGTGATCTATGGACTTTACAAGCTCGGCCGCCACCGGGTCGGTCACCGCCGTGATGAGTATCGGAATCGTGGTGGTGGCCTTGGCCGCAGCCTGGGCTGTGGGGGTTGCTATGGCCAGGATCATATCCACCTTGTCGCTTACGAACTTCTGCGCTATGGACTGGGCCGTCGCCATGTCGCCCTGAGCGCTCTGGGATTCGAACTTGAGGTCTTTGCCTTCCACGAAGCCCTCCTCGGCAAGGCCGTCCATGAAGCCTTTCTTGGCCGCATCGAGGGCGGGATGCTCAATGATCTGCATGATTCCGATCGTCGTCACGCTGGACCTCTTCTGAATTGCGTTCACGACCAACAGCACCGCTACGAGCACCACGAGGACCCCGATGAGCAGGATCACCCGCGATGCGTTTGACTTTCTGGAAGCCATGTGGATCCCTCCTGCCAATAGTAGCTAATAGTAAGCGTGTTGCGGAACGTTATCCGGAGCCTGCCACTTCGAAAGGCCCGTCTCGTCCATGGCTCCCACCCTCCTCCTCCTCGATGCCGGCCCACCCGTTCCACGCTGAGCTTTCCTTGCACACTTTGAGAACGAGCGAGGTCTCGGATCCTGCGATTCCCGGCACTTTCCTCAGCTTGTGCGTGAGAAACTCGTAAAGCTCGTTGTTGGACTTGAGCACGACTTCCATCATGATGTCATAGGCACCGGTGCAGATGGCGACGTACCTTACCTCCGGCAGCTTCACAAGCTCGGAAACGACGCGCTCCGGGGAGTCGCCCTCAACGCTGATGCCCACCATCGCGACGAAGTTCATCCCGAGGCGAAACGGGTCAACAACCCCGGTGATCCGGGCCACGCCCTCCTCAACGAGGCGCGCGACGCGCTTCCTGACAGTCCCCTCCGCAACCTTGAGCTTCTCAGCGATGGCCGTAAAAGGCATGCGACCGTCTCGCTGGATGCACGACAGGATCTCCTTGTCGAGTCTATCCAGCACGACCACATCGTTCACGAAAATCACCCCAATCGGCCACAATCGGTCCGATAATCGTAACATCATGCCCGCGATCGTGCGCACATTCCCATTATGCCTTAGGGTATTCGACGAATTATGCAATTGTCCTTCTCGGTGTTGGGGAAATTCTTTGCTTCCTCAGTCGGTCCTGAGCGGGACAGAGTACTCGTGGAAGACGCGGCGGGCCCGGGCGAGGTCGTCGGGTGTGGGCTCAGGCACCCCCTCGAGGGCGCAGTCGAGGCCGAGCTGTTTCCATTTCACTACCCCCATCCGGTTGTAGGGCAAGATGTCCGCTCTGACCCTGCCGTCCAGCGATGCCACCAGCCTTGCAATGTCGCAAAGGTCACGTTCGGAGTCGTTGATCGTGGGTATGAGTACGTATCTCACCACGATGTCCATGCCTCGCGCGGCCGCGAGACGCAGGTTTGCGAGGATCACGTCGTTCCTCACGCCGGTGAGCCTCACGTGTTTCTCCTCGTCCACCACCTTGACGGAGAAGAGCAGGAGGTCTGTGCAGTCCAGGACGGACTCGAAGTTTCCGTGTTTGCAGTAGCCGGCGGTGTCGAGGGCCCGGTGGACCCCATGATGTCCGCACTTCTCGAAGAGAGCCCTCACGAACCTGTGCTGGAGGAGCGGCTCGCCGCCCGAGACCGTGACCCCCCCGCCTGATGCTTCAAAGAACGGCCTGTAATCGAGGATCTCCCTCATGACCTCGTCCGCGGTCACCTCCCTACCCATGCGGAGCCAGGTGTCGGGGTTGTGGCAGAACACGCACCTCATGGCGCACCCCTGCATGAACAGGACGAACCTTATCCCGCCGTTGTCCACGGTGCCCATGGTCTCAACAGAGTGGATGTATCCCCTGACGGTCTCTTCGTCTTTGTGTTTCTGCTCGCAGCGGTCGGCCAGTGCGCCCCACCTCCCTGCACTATCTCTCGAAGATGGTCCTCGCCAGGACCTCCTCCTGCTGCTCGCGGGTGAGCCTCACGAAGTTCACGGCGTATCCGGATACCCGTATAGTCAGCTGCGGGTACTTCTCAGGATGCTCCATGGCATCGAGCAGGGTCTCGCGCCGGAACACGTTGACGTTCATGTGATGCCCGCCTTTAGCGAAGTAGCCGTCTATCAGGCCGGCGAGGTTGGAGACTGCCTCCTGAGGTGTCTTTCCGAGGGCTTTCGGGGTAATCGAGAACGTATAGGAGATGCCGTCCATGGCGTGTTCGTACGGGATCTTGGCCACGGACGCGAGGGATGCGACCGCGCCGTGGGTGTCGCGCCCGTGCATGGGGTTGGCACCCGGCGCGAAAGGCTCGCCGCGCTTCCTGCCATCGGGCGTGGAGCCCGTCATCTTCCCATACACCACGTTGCTGGTGATGGTGAGAATCGAGAGGGTATGTTTTGCGTCCCTGTAGGCCGGATGTTCCTTGAGCTTCGTGTCGAAGAGCACGACCGAGTCCCGGGCGAGGGAATCAACCCTGTCGTCGTTGTTGCCGAACTTCGGGAAGTCGCCCTCGACATCGAACTCGGTGGCGATGCCGCGCGAGTCGAGCCGCGGCGTGACCTTCGCGTACCGGATCGCGGAGAGCGAGTCCGCGAGCACCGAGAGGCCCGCGATCCCGAAAGCCATGAACCTCCCCACGTGCGTGTCGTGGAGGGCCATCTCGAGGCTTTCGTACGCGTACTTGTCGTGCATGTAGTGGATGACGTTCATGGTGTCCACGTACTTGCCTGCAAGCCACCCCAGCATCTTCGTGAAGGCGTCCCAGACAGGCCCAAACTCGAGAGGCTCTTCTCTGGGCCGGTAGAACTCGGGCGCCACCTTCGCGCCGGAGATCTCGTCCAGGCCGCCGTTCAGGGTGAGAAGAAGCGCTTTCGGGAGGTTGGACCTCGCGCCGAAGAACTGCATCTGTTTTCCGACTTTCATCGCCGACACGCAGCAGGCGATGGCGTAGTCATCACCGAAGATAGGCCGCATGAGATCATCGTTCTCATACTGGATGGAGCTGGTATCGTACGAGACCCTGCACGCGAACTCCTTGAAGGGCCTCGGGAGGTCCTTCGACCAGAGGACGGTGAGGTTGGGCTCGGGGGCGGGACCGAGGTTGTAGAGGGTCTGGAGGATGCGGAAGCTCGTCTTCGTAACGAGGGGCAGGCCGTCCGACGCCATCCCACCGATGGACTCCGTAACCCAGAGGGGATCCCCGGCGAAAAGCTCATCGTACGCCCGGGTCCGAAGCTGCCTTGCCATGCGCAGCTTGATGACGAAATCGTCCACAAGCTCCTGCGCTTCGTCCTCGGTGATGACACCCCGGCGCAGGTCGCGCTGGAGGTAGATGTCCAGGAAGGTGCTGGTTCTCCCGAGAGACATGGCGGCGCCGTTCTGTTGCTTTATGGCACCCAGGTAACCGAAGTAGAGCCACTGGAACGCCTCGCGGGCCGAGCGGGCCGGGCGGGAGATGTCGTAGCCGTACGAGCGAGCCATCTCCTTCAGCTCTTCGAGGGCCAGGATCTGATCGTGCACCTCCTCGCGCAGCCTGATGGTGTCCACAGTGATGGTGGTGAGCTCGGGGCTTCTAAGATCGTTCCTCTTCTCCTCGATAAGCCGGTCCACGCCGTAAAGAGGGACTCTGCGGTAGTCGCCGATGATGCGTCCTCGCCCGTACGCGTCAGGGAGGCCGGTGATGACGCCACACCGCCTGAGGGCGCGCATTTCGTCGGTGTACACCGCAAACACGCCCTCGTTGTGGGTCCTCCGGTACTTGTGGAATATCTCGCAAACCCTGGGCTCCAGGTCGGCCCCGTACTCGTTGCATGCCATTTCGACCATGCGGATGCCGCCCCAGGGGTTTATCGCCCTCTTGAGAGGCTCATCGGTCTGAAGCCCCACGATGATCTCGAGATCGCGGTCGATGTAGCCGGGCGGATGGCTCGTTATCCCCGCGATGGTCTTCGCGTCGACGGCGTATACCCCGCGACGTCGCCTCTCCTCTGCGAGAAGAGCGAGGCACTTTTCCCAGAGCGCCCTCGTGCGGCGGGTGGGACCCACGAGAAACGACCCGTCCCCCTCGTAGGGCTCGTAGTTGTTCAAGATGAAATCCCGCACGTCGATGCGCTCGCGCCAGGCAGTGCCCGTAAAGCCCGAGTAGCAGTCGTCCACTTTTCCTCGCCCCCCGGGGCTATGATGGTGTGCCGGCAGAATGTCCCACAGACGGTCGAGACATGATCTCAACGTCTCAATGTGCCTTGTTTAGTATCCCCGGGAGGGACGGCGCTCATCACGTGGGGCATGACCTGGGGCATCACGTGGGGCACCCGTTCGGGTCGGGGCCTGAGACCGGCACCCGGCCGGCTACAAGGCGCCGGAAGGCAGCGGCAACCAGGGCTTGCGGATGGTACAGGGCCCGGTCAAGCGGTTCCTAACGAGTTGTTCGGCATCGAATCAGGCGGTCGAATCAGCCGATCATTGCGGTAGAGCGCATCAAAAACTACGCGCTAAGTGAGGGTGCGTTAGTCCTCGCCCCTCTTCCAGTACTTGCCGGGTTGCCGGTGTTGCACTTTCTCCTTGAGTCACCGGCAACCTCTCCCAAAAATCGGGAGCATTTCTGCACCCTCACTTAGAGCGTGCGCACAGAAGCACGCGTGTCCACGAAATGGGCCCATGCCACGCAGGGAGTCGCCTGGCTACGTAGACACGCCCCGTTACGCAGAAGCACCCGGTCACACACGTACACCTGGTTACGCGGGCACGGAAACCGCTTCTAGCTTATTCCTGGCTATCCCATAGAGCCCCATGTACTCCGCGGCCGACCTGTTCCAGGAGAAGTCGTGGCGCATGACGTTCTCGACGAGCGCGGTCCACCTGCGTTTGTCGGTGTATACGTCCATGGCCCGCCTGATGGCATCGAGCAGGGCGTCCGACGAGTACTCCGCGAACGTGAATCCATTGCCCACCTGCCTCTGGGGCTCGTAGTTGGTGACGGTGTCCGCAAGCCCTCCAGTGCTGCGAACTATCGGAATCGTACCGTAGCGCATGGCGATGAGCTGTCCGAGGCCCCCCGGCTCGAACCTGGACGGCATGAGGAACATATCGCACCCTGCGTAGATGCGCTGGGCGAGCACCACGTTGAACCCGATCTCCACACCTATCTTGTCAGGGTACCTCTGCCTGAGGGACCGGAAAAGGTTCTCGTAGTGCGGGTCCCCCGTGCCAAGCAGCACAAACTGTAGGTCCATCCCCATCATCTCGTCCATGGCGTCGGCAATGAGATCGAGCCCCTTCTGGTCAACGAGGCGAGACACGACTCCAAGTAGCGGCGCGGCAGACGAGGGTAGGTTCATGTCGCGCTGCAGGGCATACTTGTTCTCCTTCTTGTCCTCGATGTTCCCCAGGCCGTAATTTCGGTAGATGCGCGCGTCGGTCTCGGGGTTGAACTCGTGGTAGTTCAGGCCGTTCAGGATGCCGTGCAGGTCTTTTGAGCGGGCGCGCAACACCCCGTCCATCCGGTGCCCGTACTCGGGAGTCTGGATCTCCTTGGCATACGTTTTGCTGACCGTGTTGATCACGTCCGCGTACAGGATGCCCGCTTTCATGAAGCTCACATCCCCGTAGAACTCGATGCGCTCGGGGGTGAAGTACTCGTCGCCGAGGCCCAGGAGGTGCAGCGTCTCCCTGGGATAGTTCCCCTGGTACTGGAGGTTGTGGATGGTGAAAACGGTAGCTATCCCCTGGTAGAACGGGTCGTGGGAGTACTGCTCGCGCAGCAGGAGCGGCACGGGCCCGGTCTGCCAGTCGTTGCAGTGGATGATATGCGGTGCCCATCCGAGATGGCGGATCATCTCCAGTATCGCCCTGGAGAAGAACGCAAACCTCTCGGCCTCGTCGAAGTACATGTACATGTTGTCTCTGTCGAAGTAGTGGTAGTTGTCGATGAAGTACACAGGGACCAGCTTCTCGGCGCCGTTGAGCCGGGCCCTTATCACCCCCTCGCGCAGAATGGCAGTGACCTTGCGCCATCCTACCCACACCGGGAAGTCGCCGATGGTTCTGACATCCGTGATCCCCCTGTACCGGGGCATCACCACGCGAACGTCGTTGCCCATGACCGCGAGCGCCTTCGGGAGCGACCCCGCAACGTCTGCGAGCCCCCCGGTCTTCGCAAACGGCGCAACCTCAGAAGAGGCCACGAGAATCCTGTAAGTCTCATCAAGTTCCTGTACCGTCACTTCTCCAGTGCCCCTTCCTCCACGCCCCGCCAGGCCACCCTCTAGGCCCGATCCTCCGCAAGCAGGGTCGTGGCCCTCACCTCGTCGTCGGTCTCCACCACGCTCTCAGGCGCATATTCGCGCAACGACGCCGCAGCGGCCTCGGGGGCCGTAGGATTGATGTAGTACCCCGTACCAAGCTCGAAACCTGCCAGGATCGCAAGGCGCGGAACGAGCTCGAGGTGCCAGTGATAGTATGCTCCAAAATTGCCTGTCCATGGACTCGTGTGCCAGATGAGATTGTAGGGAAGGGCCTCGAACGCAAGCTCGAACCGCCTCACGGTGCGACGCAAGACCCTGGCAAGGTCTGCAAGCTCGGCCCCGTCGATGTCCTCGAACCTTGCGCCGTGCGCCATGGGCACTACCCATGTTTCGAAGGGAAGCCTGGCAGCATAAGGACAGAACACGAGGAAGTGGTCGGATTTCTCTATGACCCGTGCCCCTTCTTCCGTCTCCGCCCTGACGATATCGCAGTAGAGGCATTCCCCGGTTCTATCATAATGCTCGCGGGCAACAGCAAGTTCCTCTTCGATGACAGCGGGGACAATAGGCGTGGCGATGAGCTGACAGTGGGTGTGCTCGAGGGATGCACCGCCGACGCGGCCCCAGTTCTTGAATATCTGGAGGTAACTCAACCTGTCGTTGCGGGAGAGTGCCCTGGCCCTTGCCACCATGGCCTCCAGGACGTCCTCCATCTGGCTCTGGGAATGGGTGCCAAAGGTCGAGTCATGGTCAGGCGACTCCACGAGAACCTCATGGACGCCGACAGCAGGTAAATGGCTGTACAGCCCTCGCGGACCGTCCGGCCCCCCGCCGGTGCCCCGCCCATCGCCGGCCCCGTCCCCGGCGTCGAGAGTGAGCGCCGGGAATTTGTTGGGCACGACCCGCACCGACCAGCCTTTCTCGTTGGGGGCATCGGCGTCTCTGCCAAGCGCCAGCACCTCCGGGGGAGTCATATGTTCGTTACCGTAACAGAACGGGCACACTCCGCCCTTCCGCTCGTCCCGGGGGACCCGGAAATCCGAGGGGCGGCGGCTTCGCTCGGTGGCTATCACCACCCACGAGCGCGAAGCAGGATCCCGTCTCAGCTCTGGCATCGTACGCCTCCTCCTGCGCAAGGAACATGCGACCTGCCCGGGCGCGCCGGTTGCGGACGCCGCCCGCGGCCGGGGCCCTGCGTTACGACCCCTGCCGCTCGTGCGAGCCGTCCAGGCGGCCGCCTGGTTACGTTTTAGCGTTCCTTGCCCCGGCGAGGATGATACATGGATGCCCGAAGGTCTCGCCACAAAGGGTCAACCACGATCGAAGTAGATGCTCTTACCCGTCGCGGAGAGCGGAATGCCCACTGCCACGTCTGCGTCGATAAGGCCCATGCGCTTCGCCGCCACGCCTACTCGGTACATGATCCTGTTATCAACGTTATGAATGGACGCGGTCTTGACGGCAGAGCCCATGGCGATCCCAAGGTCCATGAGCCTCCAGGCGCAGAAGGGACCGGCAAACTCGGGCCCGTCGTGGGGCCGGGCGAGTCCGGCACACGTATCATTCCCGCACGCGCCGCAGTTCAGCCCCGTCACCTGGGCCCCCTTCAAGCCGATGAGCACACACGCGTCGCTTGCCGCGACGTTGGCGCCGTCACGGTCGAAGTTCTTCCTCCCCGACTCCTTGCCGTAATCCACCATCGCCTGTGCGAGACGACTGAGTGCGTCGCCCTCGACCACCGCGGTGACGATGAAATCCTTCCCGGCCGCTTTCGGGGCGGTTCTGGCCGCAAGACACATGAGATCCGCAACAATCCTTACTGCATCCTTCACTCTTCCCACCTCCGGCGAAAGTATTCCACACCTGTCCAGGAATTCCTCGTGGGCACCTGCACGTTTGTGGCACCAGGCTGAATCGCACCTTCGGGAATGTGTCATCCTATGTCATGATGATACGGGCGGCGCACGGAAAACCACGGAAAACAGAGCGGACGTAGCCTGACAGGTAGAGCGCTCCGTCGGCAGGCGGGCCGCCCGGGGACACGTGGAGGTGATAGCAGTGACTGTAGGCCAGAAGGTCCATCAGTGCCTTGCCCAGCTTGAAAGCGTGGCTGCGGACTTTCGGAGCTTCGCCCTGGATACACAGGATCAGAACGCGCAGAAGCTGTACGCGCAGCTCTCTGAAACCCTGCAGAACCAGGTCATAAACCCGCTCAGGTCACGGGTGAACTATATCGAGGCGCAGGAACCGCAGTACAGGGTCTATCAGCAGGCAATGCAGCAGGGCCAGCAGCCCCAGCCGAAACAGCCGGAGCAGCAGCGCTAAGTGTGAGTGCACAGATGGCCGCCGCTTCTCCGGGGGTTGCCGGTGTTGCACTCGGGGACGGCGCTTCAAGGGGGGCGCCTCGACGAAATTCGGCGCGCAGGCAGGTGCCAAATTGTGGCGCCCCGTCGTGCAACCACCGGCAACCCGTAACCTGCCTCAAACTGGTGCGAAATTGTGAATCCGTGCTGAGCCATCAGCACGACTGGTACAGCCCGGCGCCGCAGATCATATGCCGCGCTCGCAGCGCATAGTTAGATTGTGAGCAAGCCATAGGGGCCTGCCTGATGCGGGCTGATGAGAGGGGCAGCCAGATGGCCCTTCGGATGCGATCCCTGCGAGCGCTCACATGCGGCCTCCTGGCCGTCGGCTGCTTCGCGATCTGTCTCGGCCTGGCCATGCTCGCGGCGGTACGGCAGCACCAGCGCTTCTTCCTCGACAATGCGCCAGGTGGAGCCTGGGGCGAGGCTGCGCCGCGGGCATCCTGCGGGTTGGTAACGATAACTGCGCCTTCGCGCGAGGCGGTGCACACAACGGTGAACCACGGCCTCGGGAACGTCCCCGTGGCTGTGGTCCTTGGCCTTGACCTGCACGGATTCGACTACTACGAGTCGATTGATAGCCACCCGGAGTCGGGCGGCCCTCCCGCCGAGGTGCCGGTGCACCTCTCAGCGATGGTCCGCAAGCCCTACAACGGTACGTTCACCATCCGGCTCAAGCACTTCCTCGGAAGCCCGCGGACCTTCACGGTGAGATGGCTTGCCATCGCGCTCGAAAACCCGGCGCGCAACATATGGGCGGGTGCGGTCCCCGAGCAGTGACTGCGTCACAGTCACCACGTGTCGCGAGAAGCCCTTCCAAAGCCGGGAAGATACCTGGCGTTGGCACAAAGGATGTCCTCGAGAAGCGAGCGCGCAGTGCACGCGTCGGGCACCAGTGGATGTGACAGAAGCGCGAGGTACGCGATATCCCGATCGCCTTTTACGGCAGCCTCCACGGTCAGCCGCTCGTATGCCTTGACATGCTGCACGAGGCCCCGGATTGAATCTGGTAGAGGCCCCTGGGCCACGGGATGCACTCCGGTCCCGTTCACCAGGCAGTTCGTCTCAACCACGGCGTCGTCCGGGAGATCGGGCACCGCCCCGCGGGATGGAACGTTCAGCACGTGGACCTCATCCCTGTCATTGTAGATGGCGGAGATGCACGCCAGTGCAGCCTCGGAGTACCACGCCCCGCCTCTCTGCGAAAGCTCGGCAGGCTTCTCCGAGAGGCCCGGGTCCGCGTACCGCTTGAAAAGCTCCTTCTCAACAGCCATGACCTGCTCCGCGCGGGTGCCCCGTCCTTCCCGAACGTGTCTTTTCTCCTCTTCGACCATAGAGTTGTGGAAATAGTAGTAACGTAGATAGTAGGATGGGATCATCCCGAGCGCCTGGAGAAGCCCCGGGACCTCCGGGCCATACGCGCCGGCTGCCCTCTCGAACTCGCGCTTCACGAGGTCGTGCGCGAGGATGGCCCGAGTCACGTCCTCGCCGTCCACGGTCACCCTGCGGACCCAGCTGAGGTGGTTGAGGCCGACGAACTCCACTTTCACAGCACGGGGGTCCGTGCCCAGGCCCGCCGCGATCATCCTCTGCATGCTCATGGGGACGTTGCAGAGCCCGATGCACGGGGCGCTGGTGTACCTCGTTATGGCCTCGGTCACGATGCCGGCAGGGTTCGTGAAGTTGATGATCCACGCGTTCGGGGCGAGGCGCTCCACGTCGCGGGCGATGTCGATGGCGACCGGGATGGTGCGAAGAGCTTTGGCAAACCCGCCGGGGCCAGTGGTCTCCTGCCCGATGATGTCGTATTTGAGCGGGATGCGCTCGTCTTGGGCGCGCGCCGCAAGCCCGCCGACGCGGAACTGCGTTATCACGAAGTCCGCCCCCGAGATCGCGCTCTCCCTGTCGAAACCTGCGGTCACCTCGATGTCGAGGCCCGCCCGCTGGATCATCCGTCGGGTGAGGCTGGCGATGATATCCAGCTTGTCGCCGCCTTCGGGGATGTCTACAAGCGCGATGTGCTTTACCGGAAGCTATTTCGCTCTGCGAATGATCCCGTCCACAAGTTCAGGGGTGTAGCTCGAGCCTCCGCCGATGACCGCGAGCTTGAGACCCCGTGAGCGTCCCCGTCCTGCCGGCATCAGTATCCCTCCGTGTCCACGTTGAAGTGCAGAAGGATCGTGGGGACGACCTTGAGAGCCTCGGCCCTCGCAAACCCGCGCCCCTTCGCAAGCTCGCGCGCCTTCATGTCCAGGTACATGGAGATCATCGTCCAGCCCTCGGCGAACTGGGTCGCATGCATCTTTATGGCCTCCATCTTCTTGCCCCATGTCCCATCCACGTTGATCCAGGTGTTCGGCCTTGTTGTGCAATAGAACCCGACCGTCGGCACGGCGTGAGGAGGCGCCTGCGGCTCTGATTTCGCATGGGGGAAACCCGACAGTATGCAGGCGCTGGCCGTGGCAAGGCCCGTGAGGCGGTGGTCCCTGTGAGCTTCATAGGGGAGCCACGGGTCGGGCACCAGGACGGCATCGGGTTTCACCGTTCGTATGACGCCCATGATCGTCGCGGCAAGCTCGCGCTCCTCCGGTACGTCGCCGTCGTGATACCCGAGCCACACGAGCTCAGACACCCCCAGGTGGCGTGCAGAGCGCTCGGCCTCCCCCCGACGGATCTCCGCGAGCCTCTCCGGGGCTATGGTCGCATCCTGCGTGCCTATGCACCCGTCAGTCACCGTGAGGTAAACGACCTCGATGCCGAGGCCGGCAAGCCAGGCGATGGTGCCGCCCGCGCCGATCTCGTTGTCGTCCGGGTGGGGCTGGACGCACAGCACGCGCTTTGCCCTCTCGAGCCTGGGAACGCCGAGAAAGTCCTTGAGACCCATAAGACCACCCCCGCTTGACGCTTGGGAACGCGTATCAGGTCGCCCTCAGGCGCCCGCGAAATGCCTGTAGATCTCCAGGGAGATCCTCCGGATGGCGTCCTCCCCGTCGCGCGGGTGGGGAAGGTCCTTGGTAAGGATGGTGACAACATAGTCACATCCGGGAACGTACACTATCCCTGCGTCGTGGCGGACCCTCGACACCGACCCCGTCTTGTGGGCAACCTCCACGCGCGGCATCTCCCCTGCCAGGAGTTCGTCCTCATCGCCCGGCACAGGCAACAGCGCGGGGATGAGGTCGTTGTATTGCTGCTGCTTCATGATGCGGACCATTTCGCCGCAGGCCCAGGCCGAGACCACCTGGCACCGGGCGATTTTCTCGAGAAGGCCTGTCATGTCGCGGGGAGTTATGGAGTTGGGCACAGGCTTTGCGACCGGCACGGTCATGAATTTGCGCCGAAGGACGATCCCGGGAAATCCGAGATCGCGCATGGTCTCGTTCACACGGTCCGCTCCTACGATGTTTATGAGGAGGTTCGACGCGGTGTTATCGCTCACCACTATCATGAGGCGCACGAGGTCGATGACGGGCAGCTCTATGCCGGAAGACAGCACCTGGAGGATCCCGGACCCGCCGACCTTGTCGGTGTCGGCGAGCCTGACCCGGGTCTCCAGGTCCAGCAGGCCTTCCTCAGCCTGCCTGAACACCTCGACCATGATGGCGACCTTGATGACGCTCGCTGCGTTGAACGGCTCATCCGCATTGATGAGTATCTCCTCGCCGGTATGGAGGCTCCTCGCCGCCACGCCAAAGACTCCTCCGGCCGATGCCGCAATGTCGGCGACTCTCGCCTGGACTTCCGTCGCCACTGTCATGCCCCCCAACGCTCACACGTGAAGCTCCACTATATCCCGGTCTTGAAGGACGTAGTCGCGCGGGACCGATTGCCCGTCGAACCTCGCCGAACCCCATATCCTCGCGTTCTTTAGCCTCGAAGGGAAGTCGCGGTGGACCGCGGCGGCCATGTCCACGACAGTGCTCCCTTTCTTCAGGACGAACGGCTGGCCCATGTCAGGCGGCTGTCCTGGCACCTTGGTGTAAATGCGGATGATCCTGAGAAGCTCGAATACTCGGCGCCGGAGGACCTCGAGGCTCTCGCCTGAGGAAACCGAGACGGGAACCATCTCGAGGCCCGGGGGCAAGTATTCCTTGAGGATCTCAAGGTTTTCCTTCGCACGGGGCGTATCCACCTTGGTGGCCACGACCATGCAATCCTCAAGTGTGTGCCCACGCGCTCCCGCCTCAAGGTCGCTTTCGCTGCGCAGGATCCGCTTCTCTCCCAGAAGACCCAAGACACCTTCGAGCTGGTCCAGGCAGTCATCGGATGAAACGTCAACCACTATGAGCAGCGCGTCGGCATTGCGGAGCGCACCGCCCATCCCAGGTGGCATCTCTCCGGCAGTCACCGGCGGCATATCCACGAGCTGTATCCAGATGTCCTCGAACTGCATCATTCCGGCCACGGGAAGGGCCGTGGAGAACGGGTAGTCGGCCACGGTTACCTTTGCCCGGGTCAGGGCGCCCACGAGGGCCGACTTGCCGGAATTCGGGAATCCCACGAGGGCCACCTGGCCCGCGCCGTGCCTCTCCACGAGGAACGGATCTTGACGGCCCGTCTTCGCCTTCTTCTCGCCCTCCTCCCGCAGCTTCGACAGGCGCCGCTTTATGTCGGCCTGCAGCTTCTCGGTGCCCTTGTGCTTCGGGATAACGGCGAGCATCTCCTCAAGCGCAGCGATCTTCTCGGCGGTGGTCTTCGCTTCCTTGAAGGCCTGTTCGGCCTCGAGATACTGCGGTGTGAGGTTTGCAGGCATCAGCTCTCACTCGTCCTCATACTCATACATTGGTATTTCCGGGATCATGAGGAACACCGGACCCTTTAGCCCTTATCATTTTACCATGCAGCCACCGTCCCTGCTACCGTTTTGAGTCGGGGCCCTGAGTGGGGCTGCAGAAATCCCCCCGACTTTTGGGAGGGGTTGCCGGTGATTGCACGAGGGGTGTCAAAATGCGGCTGCCTAGCCAGACGGGCCGGATTTTGGCGGAGCGCGCCCCGCTTGGGGCACCGTCCCCAAGTGCAACACCAGCAACCAGCAACCCGGCAATCACGGAAAACGGGCAGGAACTGGCGGACCCTCACCTAAGCCCATTTTCCGCATTAGGAGCGCGGCCAAATTGAGCAATGACCTGCTAAAAGGCCTGTTGCCGGGGTCCTCCAACTGTTTTGCGGCACGCGACCATTGCGCCCTTTAGCTGGGAAGACGTTTCTACTGCGGAAAATGAGCTAAGTATGGCGCCATGAGTTTTCGACACCTTTCTTGAGGGTGTTAGGGTTGCCGGTGCTTGCTAGGGCGGGGCGTCGAGAATTTGGCTGGCCCGTGCGCCAAATTCGAACGAGGCGCGCCGCGAGCGCGCCGTCCCCGGAGTGCAACACCGGCAACCCTGGAGAGCCCCTGCACGCCGAAAAGCAGCGCGGATTTCTGGCGATCTACTTAGTTGGGTCAGGAGGTTGCCCAGGGTGGAGTCTTGCGCTATAATCGGGCACGTGGGAAGAAGGACCGGCATTCTGGCCGCGTCTTTCGGAGGATTCATCAAAAATGTACAGGCTGCCATCGGCGCCCTGGCTCGCAGAATAGCAGGGGGCATTACGGGGGTCGCGCTCCCGGAATCGGATGGCGCCGGATGCGCTAGGGGGAGAGGTATGTACACAGACAGCGCCACGCAGCCGCCCAGGGTGGCCTACTTTTGCATGGAATTCGGCCTCCACGAGGAGCTCCGCATCTATGCCGGCGGGCTCGGAATACTCGCGGGCGACTACCTTAAGTCAGCGTGCGACCTCAGCCTGCCTGTGGTGGGAGTCGGCATACTCTGGAGACAGGGGTATACGAAGCAACTGATAGGCGAGGACGGCAGGCCGTTCGATGCGTATCCTTGCTATTCCTATGACTTCCTCAAGGACACACGCAAGACGGTTACGGTGAAGATACGCGGCCGCGACGTCGTGTGCAAAATCTGGATGGTTGACAGGTACGGGAACGCGCCGCTATACCTCCTTGACACGAACGTCCCCGAGAATGAAGACAGGTGGATCACAGGGCAGCTCTACGGGTGGTTTGGCGAGGAGCGCGTCGCCCAGGAAATGGTCCTCGGGATAGGAGGGGTCAGGGCGCTTCGGGCCCTCGGCATCGATGTCGACGTATACCACTTCAACGACGGCCACCCCGTTTTCGCAGGCATCGAGCTTATTCGCGAGAAGATGTCCCGCGGGATGAGTTTCGACCAGGCCCTGGCTGCAACGCGCCAGGAGGTGGTCTTCACCACGCACACGCCGGTGAAGGAGGGCAATGAGTCCCACAGGCACGAGCTCCTGCGTTACATGGGGGCGTATAATGGACTTTCGAAGGAGCAGATGGTCAGGATCGGCGGCGACCCGTTCAACATGACCGTGGCCGGGCTGCGCCTTGCGCGCATCTCCAACGCCGTCGCGGAGCTGCACTGTGCGACCGCCAACAGGATGTGGCAGGAGGTCACAGAAAGGGCGCCCATCATCGCCGTGACGAACGGCGTCCACCCCGGCACCTGGCAGGACGAGGCCGTGCGCGCGGCTTACGAGTCGGGCGGGGATCTGTGGGCCGCTCACATGCAGGCGAAGGCGACGCTGCTGGGTGAGATCAAGGCCAAACGCGGCGTGGACCTCAAGCAGGACAGCATCCTTGTTGGCTTCGCAAGGCGTGCGGCGCCGTACAAGCGCAGCGACCTCATATTCCGGCGCCCCGACATCATCGACCCGTATCTCAAGAGCGGCAGGCTTCAACTGGTGTTCTCTGGGAAGGGACATCCCCTCGATGACGTCGGCAAGGACATCGTCGCGAACCTGGTGAAGATGACGAAGCGCTACCCGGAGAGCGTTGTGTTCGTGCCGGACTATGACATGAAGGTGGGACGCCTCCTGACCCGTGGGTGCGATGTGTGGCTCAACAACCCCATCCGGCCCCTTGAGGCGAGCGGGACGTCGGGGATGAAGGCAGCCATGAACGGCGTGCTCAACCTGAGCGTGCTCGACGGATGGTGGCCCGAGGCGTGCCGCCATGGCGAAAATGGCTGGCAGTTCGGCGACGGGTACGAGGGGCCCGGGCAGGACGACCACGACCTCGAGGCCCTGTACAGGGTATTGCTCGAGGAAGTCCTGCCGACATACTACGAAAACCGGGCGAAATGGGTGGAGATGATGCGGGAGAGCATAGCTTCAACGGCCGAGAGGTTCTCCTCCCACCGAATGCTCGAGGAGTACTACAGCCGCCTCTATATCCCGGTCGCGGCATCCAGGCAGGTTGCGGCCTCGTCCACGGGGTGCTGATTGTTGGGAAGGAGTGAGCGGGAACCCGTTGCTTTCCCGGAGCTCCCCGGGGTTCCCGGGGGCTCGCGGGGGCTCCCAGGGGCTCCCCGGAACTTCCGG
Organism: Bacillota bacterium; assembly: GCA_014360195.1. GTDB lineage: Bacteria > Bacillota > SHA-98 > UBA4971 > UBA4971 > UBA6256. The sequence goes on along the minus strand of JACIXY010000042.1, from coordinate 4,685 downwards.
AGGCTCCCAGGGGCTCCCAGGGCTCGGCTTGAAGGTTCGAAGGCGGCGTGCCAGCGGCACGCCGCCCTGTATTTCCCTGTGGCCTTTCCCGAGCCCGCACGATGCGCCTGGAAAGGATGCGATGCTCGCTCCTCAGCACGCATGCTCACTCCCTGGATGAGCCTGCGGCCGCGAACACCTGGTCCTTACCCTGCCCCTTGGCGCGGTAAAGAGCGGAATCGGCCAGCAAGAGAAGGTGTGACGCGTCGTCCGGCTCGTAAGCCGCAGCGCAGCCAATGCTCGCGCTGATGTGTATGCCATCGGGAAACGAAGTCGAACGCTGCGCGCGGCTGCGCGGTCAATCTGCTGTGCCAGGCGGAGGTAACCGAGATCTTCGTCCTCTTGTAAGCGCCAGAAACTTGCCCACCTCCACGATGACGAGCAGGGCCACGGCGAGGCCGAACACCATGAGCCACTCGCCCGCCGATAGCGGCACGATCCCGAGAAGCCTGCGCACGGCGGGCACGACCACGGCGCCAATGGCCAGCACGAAGCCGCCCGCCACCGAGACGAGGAGCGGCTTGTTCGCGAAAAGGTGGCCCGCGTGGAAGATGCTCCTCCGCATGCTCCGGTACGCGAACACGTAAACGAGCGATATGATCGCGAGCGTCGCAAACGACAGGGTGCGCGCAAGCGTGAGGTCATGATGGATGAGCCAGTAGTGGCCGAACATGGCGAGGCACCCCGCTGCCGCGGTAATGCTAATGGCGGCGATAAGGCCGATGCCCAACTTCCCGAGGATCGGCTCGGAAAGCGGCTTCGGTTTCTCGCGCATGATGCCTTCCTCAGCAGGCTCGAAGCCGAGCACGATATCGACAGGGCCGTCGCAGATGAGGTGTATCCAGAGGATCTGTGCCACCACGAGCGGCGCGGCCCATCGCATGATCATCGCGCCAAAGATGAGCAGTATCTCCGCGAACGAGTTGGAGAGAGTGTACGAAACGACCTTCTTGATGTTGTCAAACACCACGCGCCCCTCTTCGACCGCGGCGACTATCGTCTTAAAGTTGCTGTCCAGGAGGATGAGATCGGCTGTCTCCTTCGCTACGTCTGTCGCGCCGCCCACGACGACCCCAATGTTGGACTTCTTGAGCGCGGGGGCATCGTTCACCCCGTCGCCCACCACGGCAACAACCTCGCCGGCATCCTGCAGCGCGGCGACTATCCTGAGCTTCTGGTGGGGCGATATCCGCGCGAACACCACGATGTCCCGCACGCGCGAGGCAAGCTCGCTCTCACTCATGGCCTCGAGCGCGTTCCCGTCCACGACGCCGTCGGGCGGAACCTCGAGTCCCAGGCGCCTTGCCACGTGAAGCGCCGTGCGCTCATAGTCGCCGGTGATGATCTTAACCCTTATCCCTGCGTCGCGGCACGTTCTGACCGCCTCCGCCACCTCGTCGCGGATGGGGTCCTCGATGCCCACCAGGCCCGCCCACGCGTAGCCGCCGCCTCCCTCTCCCGCTCGCGCTCCAGCTCCGGCTCCCGCTCCAGCTCCAGCTCCAGCTCCAGCTCCCGGCCCAAAGAGGCCGCCACTGCCGTTCTCACTCCCTCTCGAGGAAAGCATAGCGGACCCGCCGAGGACGGCGGCAGAAACAAGATCAGGATTAGGAGCATGGGCAGGGGCAGAGGCAGGGGCAGGGGCACGATCAGGATTGAGGTTAGGATTAGGATTAGGATTAGGAGCAAGGGCAGGAGCAGGGCTATCAGCGGCGCTGACGCCGCCCTCCTTGACGGCAATGCCGAGCACCTTCAGGCCCTGGTCGGCCCACGACTCCACCGTGCGGGCGATTTCCTCCCTGCGCTCGGCTGGAAGGTCGCACATGGCGGCCACGACCTCCGGCGCGCCCTTCACGAAGACCACAGGCTTCCCTTCAACCAGGTTCACGGTACGCATGTACTTCGTCTCGCTCGAGAACGGATCCTCGTCGATGCGCTCTGCCCGTCTTGCGAACGCCTCCGGGTCTTCAATGCCGTTCTCACGGGCAAACTCCCAGAGGGCAACCTCGAGCGAGTCTTCGAGGTTGTTGCACAGCACGAGCGCCTGGACGGCACGCTCGGGCAGGTCGAACCGTGTACGGGTGACCGCCATCACACCTCTTGTGAGAGTGCCGGTCTTATCGGTGCAAATGGTGGTAACCGAGCCGAGAGTTTCCACCGCGAGAAGCTTCTTCACAAGGCCGTTGCGCTTCAGGATCCGGCGCATGCCGATCACAAGAATGATGGTGACAGCGATCAGGAGCCCCTCCGGGATGGCCGCGATAGCAAGGATGATCGCCACGCGGACCATCTCCAGTGCAGGCTTGCCTGTAATGACGCCGATGAGAAAGAGCGCTATGGTGACGCCGATGACGATCCGGGTGAGGGTGCGGCTGAAGGCGGCCAGCCTCACCTGCAGCGGAGTCGCCCGCTCTTCAGTCTCAGAGAGGCTCATGGCGATCTTCCCGAGTTCGGTGTCCTTTCCGATCCGGGTAACCTCCATGACGCCCCGGCCCGAAAGGACTGTGGTGCCCATGTACACCTGGTTCTGGCCCGGGGTCTCTCCCTTAAAAATGGGCTCGCTCTCGCCGGTCAGGATGGCTTCATTAACGGACATCTTCACGCTCTCGAGCACCGTGCCGTCGGCAGGCACCCTGTCACCTGCCGCGAGGATAACCACGTCCCCCGGGACGAGGTCGCGGACCTCGACCTCCCGCCGCTCCCCCGCTCTGACCACAGTCGCGGTGGGTTTGACCAGCTTGCGGAGTCCCTCATAGGTTCGCCTTGCCTGGTATTCCTGAACGAACCCGAGGACGGCGTCGAAGACCACGACAGCCATGATGATGAAGAAGTCGCTGTACTCCCTCAGGATCAGGGACACAAGGCCTGCTCCAAGGATCACGTATACAAGCGGGCTCGTGAACTGCGACAAAAAGATGGCAAGCCGCGACGGCCCCTTGCGGGACGGAAGGACGTTCGGCCCGTATCTCCTCCGACGCTCCGCCACCTCGCCGTCGGAGAGCCCCTCGAAAGGTCCGAAGTACGCCTCGAGAGTCTGCACTGCCATGGTCTTCGCTCCTCATCTGAAAGTGAAAGCACTGCGGTCCCGCCGCTTGAGAGTAAGTTGGTTCCTGCCCGTTTTCGGGTAGATGCCGGTCGCCGGTGTTGCACCCTTTTTTGAGTCGCCGGCAACCACTCCCGAGAGGGGGAGCATTTCTCCACCCTTTCTTAGCAGATCCGGCAACAGGACGTCCCGGGCGCTGCTTGGCGGGACAGGATGCCAGGGTCTGCTACCTCCCAAACGAGCGCACCTATTCCCCGAAGATAGCCTTACGTTCCTCGGGGCTCAGCACTGCCCAGAGGTCTTTGCCCAGCCTCTCTGACACGCGCTGGGTGAACATCTCCTGCCAGATGTACTGCCGGGCGATGAACACGAGGTGGCGGTTGCCCGTCCAGACCCCCGTGTCGTCGGCGCCGGTGCCGCCCACCAGAGCCTGGGCGCCGTCGGCCACCACAACTATGCTCTGGCTTAGCTGCTGGAAGACGCTCTCCGCCTGCGGGTGCCGAACAACCTGGGCGAAGTCCAGCTCCGCGTCGCCTGAGACAAGCACGCGCACACGCACACCTCTTTCGTGGGCCTCACGGAGCAGGGGCATCAGGTCCACGAGGGTCCGGTCACTCGCGGCCAGCAGGAGTTCCTCCCTGGCACCACCTATCATATCCCTCGCCCTGCCGAAGATTGCATCCCTTCCCTCGATGTTCCACGCCTGATCAAGCGGGACCAGCGTCTCGTATCGGGCCAGGCTCTCGTGCGCCGCGTCGATCGCGTCCTCGTACCTGTGACGCATGCTGTCCAGGAGCGCGTTCACGGGGATGGGAGCGTATCTCGTGATGTCGCCCTGCTGCAGTGTGAGCACGGCCCCCCGGTTGACCAGTCTGCCCAGCGCTTCGTACACCATGGAGCGCGGGATACCCGCTTCCTTACTGATCTGGTACCCGGTGGCCGGGCTGGTCCGTAGCAGCGCGATATACGTCTTCGCCTCATACTCGGTAAACCCCAGGGCGGTCAGGGCTCCAAGAGGATCCACCGTGCCTCACCCCTAACGTGGTATGGTGGTTCGGTTATCAACAACGTAGTTTGCGTCCGAAACACTAATACAAATCTATACTGGCAAAGGCGTGTTGTCAAGCTTGAGTTTGAAAGCCAGCGGTTACCATCCACCGTGGCTGTATGCCCACAACGCACTGAGAATTCCTGACCCCGGAAGTTGTGCCGCGTAACAGATCTAGCACGGGCGGAATTCACAGAGGTCACTGTCACACTCCAGTCAGGGACTACAGGTGCCCAACCTCAAACTTGAACGAGTGTGCGGCTACATGAGTCCGCAATCGAGCGCACCGCGCCGCGCAGCCGCCCAAGGGTTTGAGTTCGATGTGGCGTGTTTGCAGGCTAGCGCAGCAGGCTGCCGTAGGCGCATTGATGATGTCGTCATTGATGATGTCGTCATTGATGATGTCGTCATTGATGACGTCGTCCATGACTTGCCTTCAAGTTTGATATTGCGTGTTTATAAGCGGGCATGTGCCAGCCAGCCAGTCAGTCAGTCAGCTAGTCAGCCAGTCAGCCAGCCAGCCAGCCAGCCAGCAGCCGACATGCGGCTGATCCCCCG
>JACIXY010000041.1 GCA_014360195.1 Bacillota bacterium | reverse complement strand
TCGCGGGTCGCCGCTGCCGGCACCACTGGGGAAGCCGGCTGTGCGCTCATGATGTATCTTCCTACGGGCGGTTTGCTGTTATGCATGAACCACCCTGTGGTTGGGCACTGGGCCAGTCCCTATTGCGGCGGCCTCCTCGCCGTTGCCGGGTGCGGGTGCGCCTGCCTCCGCGGCCGCGGTCCTCGGCCCAGGCAGGGCCTCGCGTCCGAGGCCGGTGCTTTCGAGCTCCGTTCGAAGTTCGGGGTTGAGCAGCCTTACAAAAGTGCCCTTCATCCCGAGGGACCTCGTCCTGACGAGGTTGGCCGAGGACAGCTTCCGGAGGGCGTTGACCACCACAGAACGCGTCATCCCCGCGTTGTCGGCGATCCTGCTCGCCACCAGGAGTCCCTGGTCGCCGTCGAGGGTGTCAAGGATGGCGCGGACGGCTATGATCTCAGAGTATGATAGGCTCTGGATGGCAGACCTCGCAGCGCGCCGGTTCCTTTCGCGCTCGTCCTCCTCCCTTTGGTATTTGAGGGCAAGCACCGCCCCGGCGGCCGCGGCGAGCGGGCCCAGCATGTCCAGGTCGAGGTCGTCCCGCGAAGGCTCACGGGTCAGCCGGGCAACCAGCAGGCCAAGGGTTTCTTGCAGCACTGTTACGGGGGCCACCGCGTACATCTCGCCATTGACCGTGACCGACGCAGCGTCTGGCCCTCCTGCGACCGCCGCCCAGAGTGAGGCGACGGTGCGAGGCGTGAGGGTATTTCCGAATCGCCACTCATCTGCCTCCATATCCGGGCCATCTGTCCCGATGGAGTCGCCGGCAACGTGTCCCCCGCTGTCCACAAAGTAAACGCGAGCCCCCCCGAGGAGTCTGCTGATCACGGAGCACACTTCGTTGCCCCCTGACCCAGGGAAGCTCTGCTGAAGGATCTCCACCATGGCTTTGAGTGTCTGCCGGCACTTCACGGTAACGCCTCCCCCTCTCGTTTGTTTCTTTGACTGTAAGCTGTCCCCTTGAGTGTGAGCGCGCAAATAACCACCGCTTCTCCAGCGGCTCGCGATGGCAAAAGATTTCGCCAGCACTCCCACTCAACTACTTTGCCACGGCGCTAGCCTGTAGTGGTAACCCGCTTTCCATCCACCGGTCTCGCATCGAAGGCGAGCTGTGGACTGCTCCGCTGCGTCAGCGCCGTGGACCACCTTCGGACCGCGCTTCCGGCCGCAGCTTTCCGGTCCTCGGTTTCGATGAGTTCCGCGGCCACGAGATGGGGCGGCGGTAGCACCGCATTGTCCAGCCAGGAACCAACCGGCCTTCCCGGTTGTCCTGCCCCTCCCGGGCGAAGACCACAAGCTCCCCATGGCCTCTCAAGAGCACATAGCCTTGGTTAACCATAAATGGGTGGACTGTCCACATTTCCGGACACATTGTACGACATGAGTAGTCAATTGTCAACCAATACACAAGAATGTCGCGGTTGGTGTCGACTTGTGACATGAGTCGAAGGCAGCCCGGCAGGTGAATGGCGGGATTTTGACACCCTTGTGCAAGCACCTGTAACCCTCCCAAAAGTCGGGAGCATTTCTGTACCCTTAGTTAGAGTCGAGAAAACCCCCGCACCCTCGCTCAGGCTGTTCAGCGGTCCTATGGATGCGGTTCGACAGATAAGGAGGTTTCCGCAGGCATCTCTCGAAGTATAGGAACGTCTGTCGAGTCCGCTCGTTTTGCTGCATGGGGGGGCGGGCGGCGGGCCATGTTGCGCAAGGGGGGTATGGATTTCCCGTGGGTAAGATGGTCTTGGGCTGGCAGGTTCCATACGCTGATGACAGCAGCCGGTCATACAGGGAGCACGCCGATGTGATAACCCACATCAGTCCGTGCTGGTACTCAATGGACGCTGACGGGAATATCAAGAGCGAGGAGAAGAGGGCGGCGGATACCATCAGCTTCGCGAGGGCGTCGGGCACTGTCGTCGTACCTCTCATCGTGAACGAGAACTTCAGCCCTGAGGTCGCCCACGAGATACTCCTCAGCGAGGATACGAGGCGGCGCGCGGCCGAGAACATCGCCTCGCTCGTCCTGGAGCGCGGCTTCGACGGGATCAACATGGACTTCGAGGGCGCCTTCCTCAAAGGGGACCGGGATAGGTACACCCTGCTCATCGCCGAGATTGCGCGCCTCCTCAAGCCCCACGGCAAGCACCTTTCGGTGGACGCGGTAGCGCAAACCGTGCCTCCAGGCCCGGACGATACAGGATGGGCCCAGGCGTACGATTACCCAGGCCTTGCGCCATTGGTGGACCACCTGGTCATCATGGGGTACGACTACTCTCCGGCGGGAGGCCCCCCGGGGCCGGTGGCGCCGCTGTGGTGGCTCGGGAAGGTGCTTGATTACGCGCTCACGTGTGTTCCGAGGGAGAAAATCGTGATGGGCCTCCCGTTCTATGGGCGTCACTGGACCATCGAGAAGGGAGTGGCATCGCAGGGCCGCGGGTTGGACGCGAAGAAGGCAAGAGAGCTGCTTGCCCGGCCTGGCCTTCTGCCGGCGTGGGACGAGCGGGCGGCGTGCCCCGTCATCCGGTACTATGACGGCGACACAGAACACGTCATATACTATGAGGACGTCGAGAGCCTCAGGCTCAAGCTCAGGCTCGTCAGGGAGCGCGGCATCGACGGAGTAGCCTTCTGGCGGCTTGGCTCGGAGGACCCGGGGATGTGGGAGGTGGTGCGCGAAGAGTTCCTCGCCTGATCCAGAGAATGTTCTCCTGGGCGGGGGAGGAGTTTGGTTCTGCTCGTCGAAAGAGATCCTGGACCCAACTCGAATAAGGAGGGATATCAATGAAGAAGGCAATCTGTCTGGCGGTCGCCATGGTTATGGTGATGGCCGTGGCGGGGGTCGCATCCGCGGAGAACAAGATCGGAGTCGGATACTATTTCCAGGGGGACTCCTCGGTGTTGACGCTCGCAGGTGAGTTGAGCCTGTCTGACAAGATGGCGTTCGGGTTTGATTATGTCGGCAAGGAAGTCAGCGAGACCGAGCTCTACGGCAAGCTCGCTCTCCAGAGCTTCGGTTCCACCTCGGTGGGGGCGTTCGGCGGGGTGAAGCTGGTCGAGGGAGACAACGCCAATACCTTCAAGATCGGCGTGTACGGCCAGCAGCCGGTCAGCCCGCAGATCGATGTGTACGCCAGGGGCGGAGTGGCGTTCAAGAGCGGCGTCAACTCGTGGTTTGAAGTGCTCGGCGGCCTGAAGGCCAACGTCATGTCGCCGTTCTGGCTCGCGGGCGAGGCGCTATACAGCAGCCAGCAGGGGGCTGACGGTACCGCTTTCCGCTTGCTGGTCGGGATGAACTTCTAGGGTCGCGCTTCTCGGCCAGGGTGAGGCCCCGGCTGCGGCGAGTGGAGTGGACCCGGGCGAACCGGCGACGAACAGGCTGCGCCACGCTTGCTGCGAGGCGCAGCCTGTTGGCGTTGTTTTCGGGCTGCTCCACGGTCCGGGTTTCGCTCTGGGCTGGAAGGATTATGATATCCGAAGTAGAATCATACAACAAGCGGGCGGATCCCGGGTTTTCGTGACGTCATCATGGAGGTGGTTGAGTTGATAGTCGGGGTCCCGAAGGAGATCAAAGACAACGAAAACCGCGTGGCCATCGTGCCGTCGGGCGTGATGGCGCTTTGCGACAGGGGCCACACGGTGCTCGTGGAAAAGGGGGCTGGGATGGGAAGCGGCATACCCGACGAGGACTATGCCCGTGCAGGCGCGCGCATAATCGAGAACGTGGCCGACCTGTGGGCTCAGGCCGACATGATCATGAAGATCAAAGAGCCCCTGCCGCCTGAGTACCCGCTGATGCGGCACGGCCAGGTGATGTTCACGTATTTCCATCTTGCGTCTGATGAAAATCTGACCAGGGCGGTGCTTGACTCCGGCATAGTCGCGATCGCGTACGAGACTGTTCAGCTTCCCGACGGCAGCCTGCCTCTTCTCTCGCCCATGAGCGAGGTGGCGGGCGCGATGGCCGCCATCGTGGGCGCGAACTACCTCGCGGGGCCGCACGGCGGGCGCGGCGTGCTGATGGGCGGCATCCCGGGGGTTGAACCGGCCCATGTGGTCGTGATCGGCGGCGGCACAGTCGGCACGAACGCGGCCCTGATGGCCGCCGGGCTAGGCGCGCAGGTCACGGTGTTCGAGATCTCCATCAGCCGCATGCGGTACCTGTCCCACATACTGCCGAAGAACGTGAAGATCCTTTATTCCAACAGGCACTCCATAGAGGCGGCGCTTGCAGACGCGGACCTTGTGATTGGGGCCGTCCTGATACCCGGCGCGAAGGCGCCGAAGCTGGTCACCCGAGACATGATCAAGCTTATGAAGAAGGGCGCGGTCATCGTGGACGTCGCGGTTGACCAGGGAGGGTGCATCGAGACGATCCATCCGACCACGCACGCGAATCCCACCTACTTCGTGGACGGCGTGTTGCACTACGCGGTCGCGAATATGCCCGGCGCGTTCCCGAGGACGTCCACGTTCGCCCTGACAAACGTGACGCTCCCGTATGCGATCAAGATCGCGGACCTCGGCGCCGAGGAGGCCATGAGGCGTGACCCTGCCCTCAGGCTCGGCCTGAACGCTTACAAGGGTAAGCTCACGTGCAAGGGCGTGGCGGATGCTTTCGGGATCGAATACCATAGCCCAGACCAGGTGCTCGCAGATTCGTAGCTTCTCCCGATCGCGCCGGCGGCCCAATTGGGTTAAGGCGGGGTAGTGGTTTGTAGGCATTTGTGAAACAAAGCACAGTCTCTCGGACCACCTCGCCTGGGCGTGCCTGCCGCAGATGCTGGCGCCAGGTTCATTGCCGGAAGCCCAGAGTGCCTGTGATGGGTCGCCGACGCCGATCATGGTGGCCTTCCCTGTGTTTGCATGAAGCGAGGATTCCGCAAGCCCTGGGGGCCCCCAGCTGCTGCTCGCTTCTCGGGATCTGTCTGTGGTATGGTGACATTGTTATACTGATGGTGATGTTGGCCCTCGCGAAGCGAGGGCCAACATCACTTCTTCCTACTTTCCGGTGTTTATCGCTACTTATCGATCAGACCGACGCTCACGAGCCAATCCCGGGCCACGGCGGATGCGTCCTTATGCTCGATATCCACCAGGTAGTTCATGCGCGTCATGGTCTTCGTGTCAAGCAACGGGCCTATCTTGTTAAGGAGCTCCCCCACCTCCGGGTACTTATCCAGCACTTCCCTGCGGACCACGGGTGCCGGGTTGTACACGGGGAAGAACTGCTTGTCGTCGATGAGGTTCACGAGCCCGAACCCCTCTATGCGACCGTCTGTCGCGAACCCCATTGCTACCGCCGGCACTCGCGCGAGCCCATAGGAGAGCATCTCTGAAAGCGCGTCCTTTTCTCTCGCGTGATCGGGTCGAGCGCTCCGAAAGGTTCATCCATAAGGAGTATTGGTGGGTCGCTAGCCATGGCCCTGGCAACGCCTACACGCTGGCGCTGCCCGCCCGACAATTCGCGTGGATAGCGGTTGCGGTACTCCGCTGGGGGCATTCCCATCATCGTGAGCAACTCGTCCACGCGGTCAGCGATGCGCTTGCGGTCCCACTTCTTGAGATGAGGCACGACCGCTATGTTCTCGGCGATGGTCATGTGGGGGAAAAGGCCCACGTCTTGAATCACGTATCCGATATTCCTTCGCAACTCGATCGGATCAACCGTGGATGTATCCACGTCGTCGACGAAGATCTTCCCCGAAGTAGGCTCGTGGAGCCGGTTGATCATCTTCAGGGTCGTGGTCTTGCCACATCCCGACGGGCCAACCAGGATCGCGATCTCGCCCCTGGGAACCTCAAACGATACGTCGTTGACGGCTTTGACGCCTCCGTCGTAAGCCTTCGATACATGCTCCAGGCGTATCACGCTTATCTAAGCCCCCTTGAGACAAGGCGTTTTTGCAGGCGGAAGAGACAGAAGTCCGCAAGCAGCGCGAGGAGTGACACGAAAAGGGCGCCTGTGTATATCATCTGGCTGTAAGTTCTCGCGATCCCGCGGAATATGAACACACCCAGCCCTCCAGCACCGATCAGCGCAGCTATCGACCCGACGCCGACGTTGAGGACCACGGCGTTGCGCACGCCGGCGAATATCACAGGCAGTGCGAGCGGCACCTGGATTCTCCAGAGAACCTGCCTGGGGGTCATTCCGATGCCAACGGCCGCCTCGATGATGGCCGGGTCCACGCTTCTGATAGCGGTGTATGTGTTCCGTATGATGGGAAGCTGGGCGTATAGGAAGAGGGCGACGATGGCGGGGAGCGGCCCGATGCCTTGCCCTATGATGGCGAGCACAGGGATGAGGAACCCGAGAAGGGCCACGCTGGGGATGGTCATGACCACTCCTGGACATTTTTCGGCTCAGGGGTTGCATATTCATGCGCCTTTAGCGTATAATCATAACAACGCTTGATGGTTTTGGCATGTCAGGAAGGCGCAGACGGCAGAGCATGCGTCTGTAACAGGGTGGGTGTTGGGATCCAGCTATGATTCGAGTCGGAATCGTGGGTGCATCGGGATACGCAGGAGGAGAGATCGCTAGGCTACTCCTGGGCCATAGAGAGGCGTCCATTGTGAGGCTGACGTCGCGCAGTCATGTTGGTAAAGCGGCGTTCGAGGTGTACCCGGGCTTACGGGGCTATACGCTTCCCCGCTTCACGGACCCGCCTGGGAGTGCGCTTGCCCGGGAGTGCGACGTTGTGTTCGTGGCCGCGCCGCCGGGCGCTGCTGCAGCCGTCGCGCGTGAGGTCCTCGAGGCGTCCTCTGACACCAGAATCATAGACGTCGGCCCGGATTTCCGCCTGAGGGATCCATCGCTCTACCATGAATGGTACGGCATGGTCCATGAAGCTCCAGAGCTCCTTTCCGAGGCCGTTTACGGCCTTCCCGAGCTATACAGGGAGGAGATACGGAGTGCCCGTATCGTTGCGAATCCGGGATGTTACCCCACCGCGGCGCTCCTCGCGTTAGCACCGCTCGTCGCCCGGGGCTACGTTGACCTGGGGACCATCGTTATAGACGCGAAGTCCGGGGTGTCCGGGGCAGGGAGGACGCCTTCGACAGGCTACCACTTTCCCGAGTGCGACGAGAACCTCCGCCCTTACGGGGTCGTGCGCCACCGGCATACACCGGAAATAGAGCAGGAGCTACAGCGGCTGTCACGCAGCAGCCAGGACGGTGTGCGAGGGCCGGCGGGGGGGCCGCGGGAGTCCGGGTCCGCGGGCGGCGGGGATCTCGTAGTGACCTTCACCCCTCACCTTATCCCCATGAGCCGCGGGATTCTGGTCACGGCGTATGCCGCTCTCAAGGACCCGGCGAGATCACATGGGGATCCGTCCGGGGACGCCTGTGCACGAAAGGCCGGCCCAGGCCCAGGGGGAAGCAGCCCGGGCGAGATCGGCCGGAAGGGCGGGGGCGGATGCGGGGGCGGACGCACCGTGCCACGGGAGCGATGGAGCGCGAACGGCGTTGCCGGGGTGCCTCCGGATCCGGACCAGGGTGCTCTCACAGCTCTGTATGAGGACTTCTACGCGGGCGAGAGGTTTGTTAGGGTGCTCCGGGAGGACCTGCCCCAGACAAAGGCGGTTCGGGGGTCCAACTTCTGTGATATTGCGGTCAGAGTGGACCCGAGGACCCGCAGGGTGATTGCGATGTCCGCCCTCGACAACCTTGTGAAGGGCGCAGCCGGGCAGGCCATCCAGAACATGAACATCCTCTTCGGGCTGGAGGAGTCGATGGGCCTCGAGACTCCTCCTGTGTGGCCGTGAGTCGGCCCGGTCGAAAGGAGAGTGCAGCATGATCGCTATCGAACCAGCACGTACGACTGACGAAGCCTGGCAGGAGATTCCCGGCGGGGTCACCGCCCCCATGGGATTTCGCGCCGCTGGCCTGCACTGCGGGATAAAGCGGGCCCGCCCCGACCTTGCCCTCATTGTCTCGGATGTGCCGGCGGCGTCCGCAGGCGTGTTCACTACGAACAGGGTGAAAGCTGCGCCGGTGCTGGTCAGCATGGAACACCTCCGGTCCGGAAGATGCCGGGCCGTGGTGGTGGCGAGCGGCAACGCCAACGCGTGCACCGGCCCGAAAGGCCTCGAGGACGCGCGGGCAATGGCGAGCGTGACCGGCGAGGCTCTGGGCATCCCCCCGGGCGAGGTGGTGGTGGCCTCGACAGGTGTAATCGGGGTGCCGATGCCTATCGAGAAGGTGTGCGCGGGAATCCGTCTGGCTGCGGCGGCGCTTGAGCCCGGCGGCTCAAGGGCGGCTGCCGAAGCCATCCTCACCACGGACCGCACCGTGAAGGAGGTCGCGGTGGAGGGGAAGATAGGCGGGCACCCGGTGCGCATCGGCGGCATAGCCAAGGGGTCGGGGATGATCCATCCCAACATGGCCACCATGCTCGCGTTCGTGACCACCGACGCCGCCATAAGCCCCGGCATGCTGCGCCGGGCCCTCGTGCGGTCGGTGGAGAGATCCTTCAACATGATCACCGTTGACGGCGACACGAGCACGAACGACATGGCCGTGGCGCTCGCAAGCGGGCTCGCGGGCAACCCTACCATTATATCAGAAGGCTCCGACTTCGACGCGTTCGCAGAAGGGCTGGATTACGTCACGGGCAGGCTGGCCCGCATGATAGTGGAGGACGGCGAGGGCGCGACCCGGGTCATCAGGGTGGAGGTTCACGGTGCGAGAACGGAGAAGGACGCGCGGCAGATCGCGAGGACCATCGCTTCGTCCAACCTGGTGAAGACCGCGGTGTTCGGCGCCGACCCCAACTGGGGCCGGGTGCTCGCGGCCGCGGGACGCGCGGGAGTGGACTTCGATGCGAACCTCGCAGACGTCTTCATCGGCGACGTCCTCGTGGCCAGGGCCGGCGCGGCGGTGGACTTCGACGAGGCCCGCGCGAGGGATGCCTTGGCCTCCAGGGAAGTGCTCATTGCCGTGGACCTGCATGCGGGCTTCGAAAGCGCGTGCGCATACACGTGCGACCTGACCTACGAGTATGTGCGTATCAACGCAAGCTACAGGACCTGAGAGGGGTGAGACCTATGCGCTGCTCTACGACAGGGAGCGGCCTTGCGACGAACGGCCTCTCGAGCGCGGAGAAGGCGGAGGTGATCGTTGAGGCCCTGCCTTACATAAGGACGTTCTTCGGCAAGACGGTGGTCATCAAGTACGGCGGCGCCGCCATGACCGATGCCACGCTCAAGGAGATGGTGGCCCTGGACATCGTCCTCTTGAGATACATCGGCATGAATCCCGTCATCGTGCACGGCGGCGGCAAGGAGATCACCGGCGTCATGAGGCGCCTCGGCAAGGAGCCTGTCTTCGTGAACGGCCTGCGCGTGACGGACGGCGAGACCGCGGAGATAGCAGAGATGGTCCTCACGGGCAGGATCAACCAGGACATCGTCACCCTCATCAACCGGGGCGGCGGCAAGGCGCTAGGCCTTTCGGGAAAGGATGCGAACCTCGTCGTGGCGCGGCGAAAAGGCCTGGAGCCGCAGGGGGAGAAGGGGGTTGACCTGGGGTATGTGGGCAGCGTGGTGGCGATCAACACCGAGATCATCGACGTGGTGTGCCGCGAGGGATTCATACCGGTGATATCGCCCGTAGCATCCGATGACACCGGCGCCACGCTCAACATAAACGCCGACCACCTGGCCGGGCACCTCGCCGGCGCGCTCGGGGCGTATAAGCTCGTCGTCCTTACCGACGTCGAGGGGATCCTTGCGGACCCGAAAGACCCAGGATCGCTCCTCCAGCAGGTGACGATCGCCGAGGCAAGGGAGATGGTAGCCAGCGGACGCATTGCATCGGGCATGATTCCGAAGGTGGACGCATGTATCACCGCTCTCGAGCAGGGCGTGCCCAGGACCCACATAATCGACGGCCGAAAGCCCCACTCGCTCCTGCTCGAGATGTTCACGAACAGGGGGATCGGCACCATGATCATCGGCGGACAGGGTTGGCTGCCTGAGACGGCGTCCCCGACCGGCCCGGGCGCATCTCCGGCGGCTGCGGCGGCGAGATGCTGACCTGGGCGCCTGAGAAAGTGGCTGACCCGACCCAGGTACATAGGGCAAGTATCTCCATGGGGAAAGGAGGGAGTTGCCGCTGGTTCCAGTGCGGGCGTGGAACGGGATGTGGGAACCAGGCGGCGGAGGGATGACAGCTCTCCCGTGTGGGGCCTCCAGGGCTACAGCGACTTCAGAGGCGACGACGGCGATGTCCCGCGCACCTTCGAAGGCTGAAGGCGCGTTCGGGGCGCACCTCGCGACCGACAGGATCGCGGAGCTATCTCGCATGTACCTTATGAACACGTACTCCAGGGCGTCGATAGCGCCCGTACGGGGGTCCGGCACGCGCCTGTGGGACGCAGACGGCAGGGAGTACCTGGACTTCCTCAGCGGAATCGCAGTGTGTGCTCTGGGGCACTCGCACCCGGCTGTGGTGTCTGCCGTCCAGAAGCAGGTCGCCATGCTGCTTCATTGCTCCAACCTCTACCTCATCGAGGGGCAGGCGCTTCTTGCAAAGGCCCTTCTGGACGGCAGCCCATTCGGCAAGGCGTTCTTCTGCAATAGTGGCGCGGAGGCCAACGAGGCCGCGATCAAGCTGGCCCGGAAATACGCTAGGGCCGTCAGGCATGAAGAGGAGCGTTATGAGATTGTCACCGCGCTCAACTCGTTCCACGGGCGCACCCTTGCGACGATCACCGCGACCGGGCAGCCCAAATACCAGAAAGGCTTCGAGCCGCTGCCGCCAGGATTCAGGTACGTGCCATTCAACGACGTACCTGCCCTCGACAGGGCTGTCAGCGACCGGACGGCCGCCGTCCTCCTCGAGGCGATCCAGGGCGAGGGAGGGGTCCACGTGGCCGACGAAGCCTACCTCAAGCGCGCAAGACAGGTCTGCGACGAGCGCGGCGCCCTGCTCATTCTGGACGAAGTCCAGACGGGTATGGGGAGGACAGGGAAGATGTTCGCCTTCGAGCACTACGGGATCGAGCCCGATGCCATAACGCTCGCGAAGGCCCTCGGTGGGGGCGTCCCCATCGGAGCCCTCCTCGCGAAGGACGAGGTTGCCGCGGCGTTCACCCCGGGCACGCACGCGTCCACATTCGGAGGGAATCCCCTGGCCTGCGCGGCGGCACTTGCCGTCGTGGAAACCATCAGGGCTGAGGGCCTGGTTGAGCGCGCCGCGGAGGTAGGCCGATACTTCGCGGAGGCGTTGCGAGCGCTCGCAAGCAGGTTCCCGCAGGTGGCCGAGGTGAGGGGCAAGGGCCTCATGATCGGCATGGAACTCAGGCCGCGCGAGGGGCACGGCTCCGAGGCGCCTGCGCGTGCGGTGGCCGCGGCCTGCCTCGGCGGAGGGCTGCTCGTGAACGCCGTAAGTGACACCACGTTGCGCTTCTTGCCGCCGCTTGTGGTAAGCCAGGCGGACATCGACGAGGCTGTCGCCATTCTGGAGAAAGCGATGGCAGGCGTGCTCGGGTGACAGACTACGCTACGCGGCGGTTGTCTCTGAACGCGCAGTCGGGAGGTGAGGGCCTGCAATACGCCGGCGCCGTCCTGCGCTTGGGCGGGAAGGAGTTTCCCTCCGGTCCTTGAATATATGTCGGTGCGCCGCGGGATGTAATCGGCGGGCATAGCACTTCGCGAAAAGGACGGTGTGCAGCGTGACGGAAAAACGGGATTACCTGTATGACGAGGTTGCTCTTGGCATGAGGGGGAGAAGCCTTCTATCCATCCACGACCTCTCCGTCACTGAGGTCGAGAAGATCTTCGAGGTTGCGGCGAGGCTGAAGGAGGAGACGAAGGCTGGGGTGGAGCACCACCTGCTGCGGGGAAAGACGCTCGCAATGATATTCACGAAGCCCTCCACCCGCACGAGGGTGTCGTTCGAGGTGGCAATATGGCAGCTCGGCGGGTACGGGCTTTTCCTGAGCGCGCAGGAGCTGCAGCTCCGCAGGGGAGAGACAATAGCTGACACGGCGCGCGTCCTTTCGCGCTACGTGGACGGCATCATGATACGCACGTTCGATCACAGGGACGTGGAGGACCTCGCCAGGCACGGCACGGTTCCTGTGATAAACGGCCTGACGGACCTCCTGCATCCCTGCCAGGTTCTAGCTGACTACTTCACTGTGTATGAAAAAAGAGGCAGGACGAAGGGCCTCAAGATGGTTTACGTGGGGGACGGCAACAACGTGGCACACAGCCTCATGTTCGGCGGCGCGAAGGTCGGTATGGACGTCACCGTGGCGTGCCCGCCGGGATATGAGCCCCTCCCTGATATCGTGAAGCTGGCGCGGGAGGACGCGAGGGCCACGGGCGCCACCATCGAGATAACGCACGATCCGCACGAAGCCGTGAAGGGCGCGGACGTAATATACACCGACGTGTGGGCCAGCATGGGCCAGGAAGCCGAGCGCGAGAAGAAGGCCCAGGCCCTCGCGGGATTCCAGGTAAACCAGGCGCTCATTGAGGCGGCGGGCAAAAAGGACGTTATGGTAATGCACTGCCTGCCCGCGCACAGGGGGGAGGAAATCACCGACGAGGTGATGGACGGTCCCCACTCGGTCGTGTTCGACGAGGCCGAAAACCGCCTCCACGTTCAGAAGGCCATCCTCGTCCTGCTGATGCAAGGGAGGAAGGCTGGTGAAAGCGGCTTGTAAGTCGGCTCACAAGGTTGTGCTGGCCTACTCGGGGGGCCTCGATACCTCCGTGGCCATCCGATGGATAAAGGAACGTTACTCTGCCGAGGTCATCGCCGTTGCGGTGGACGTCGGCGCGAAGAAAGACCTCGATTTCATCAGGGAGAAGGCCCTCAAGATAGGGGCGTCGCGCTCGTATGTGATCGATGCGCGGCGGGAGTTCCTGGAGGATTATGCGTTCAGGAGTCTCAAGGCGAACGGGCTGTACGAGGGTAAGTATCCCTTGAGCGCCGCGTTGTCGAGGCCGCTCATAGCGAAAACCCTGGTCGACATCGCGCGGGCCGAAGGCGCGGACGCCGTTGCCCACGGGTGCACGGGAAAGGGCAATGACCAGGTGCGCTTCGACGTGTCCATAGCGGCACTCGCCCCTGACCTTCGGGTCATCGCGCCGGTGCGCGAGTGGCCCATGTCGCGCGAGGACGAGATAGCGTACGCGAGGCAGCACGACATACCTGTTCCCGTAACGTCAGCGAGCCCGTACAGCATCGACGAGAACCTCTGGGGCAGGAGCATCGAGTGCGGCGTCCTTGAGGACCCGTGGCAGGAGCCGCCGGAGGACGCCTTCGGGTGGACGTCCGCGCCGGACCACTGTCCGGACAGCCCCACGTATGTGGAGGTCGGGTTTGAGGCCGGGGTGCCGGTGACTCTCGACGGGGTGAGGGTCGATCCCGTGGAGATGGTTACACGCCTCAACATGCTCTGCGGCGCAAACGGCGTCGGGAGGATCGACCAGATCGAGAACAGGCTCGTGGGGATCAAGTCCAGGGAGGTCTATGAGGCCCCGGCGGCGGTCGCGCTCATCGCGGCCCACAGGGACCTGGAGAGCCTGACTCTGCCGCGCGAGACCTACCATATGAAGCAGAGCATAGACCAGAAGTACGCAGAGCTGGCTTACTTTGGCCTCTGGTTTTCGCCGCTTCGCGAGGCTCTCGACGCGTTCATCGACAAGACTCAGGAGACTGTGACGGGCGTGGTACGCCTGCGGCTCTTCAAAGGGTCGGTTGTGGTGGTCGGACGCACATCGCCGTATTCGCTATACGACCACTCGCTTGCCACTTACGATAAGGACGACGTGTTCAACCACAGCGCATCCGAGGGGTTCATTGAGATCTTCGGGCTGCCGACCGTGGTCGCTGCGAGGGCGAGAAGCCGGGCTATCGGTGCGGCGGCGATGCCGCCAGCTGTGGCGCCAGCTATGGCGCCGACCGCCACATCGACCGGAGCGCGAGCCACGGCGGCCGGCACGTGAACGGGCGTGGCCATGACCAGCGAGTACGCAGTAATGGGCATCGAATACGGAGCAACGAGCCACGGAGCAACGAGCGTGGAGCCCGGAGTCCTGGAACGTGGGGCGTGGAGGATGGAGCATGGGGCATAGGGCACGGAGCGTGGAGGCGAAGCCTTTGAAACCGTGGGCGGGGAGATTTGAGAAGGATACAGCCAGGCAGGTCGAGGAATTCACCGCGTCCATCCACTTCGACAGGAGGCTCTACCGGGAGGACATAGCAGGAAGCATCGCGCATGCCCGCGCGCTCGCGGCATGCGGCGCCATATCGGGCGCGGAGGCCGATGCGCTCATCGCGGGCCTTGGCGAGGTCCTTCAGGACATCAAGTCCGGCGATGTAGACTTCTCCGCGTCCGATGAGGACATCCACACGGCGGTCGAGAGGATGCTTGCTGCGAAGGTGGGGGACGTCGCGAAAAAGCTGCACACGGGCAGGAGTCGCAATGATCAGGTCGCCCTCGACATGAGGTTGTACGTGAGGAAGGAGGCCGAGCGCCTCGCCGGGCTCATCGACGACGTCCGGCGGGCGCTTGTGGATGTAGCCGAGGCCAACGCGGGCGTGGTCATGCCGGGTTATACCCACATGCAGCACGCCCAGCCCGTCCTCTTCGCCCACCACCTGCTCGCATACTTCGAGATGCTGACCAGGGACACGGAAAGGCTTGCGGACGCGGCGCGCCGCGCGAACGTCTCGCCCCTCGGCTCGGGTGCCCTCGCGGGCACCGCCTACCCGGTGGACCGTGCGGCGGTTGCGCGCGAGCTCGGGTGCTCCGGTATCACCCGAAACAGCATCGACGCCGTCTCCGACAGGGACTTCGTCCTGGAGTTCCTTGCCTCTGCTGCCATCATCATGGTGCACCTCAGCCGGCTTGCGGAGGAGATCGTGCTGTGGTCATCGCAGGAGTTCGGATTCATCGAGCTTGACGACGCCTTTGCCACGGGCAGCAGTATGATGCCGCAGAAGAAAAACCCCGATGTGGCGGAGCTTGTGAGGGGCAAGGTCGGAAGGGTCGTAGGCGACCTTGTGGCGGTGCTCACCGTTATGAAGGGGCTGCCGCTTGCTTACAACCGGGACATGCAGGAGGACAAGGAGAGCCTCTTCGACGCTGTGGACACGGTTGCATCGTGCCTCGAGGTTATGGCCCCCGTGGTGCGGACCATGAAGGTGAACGCGGGGGCGATGCGGGAAGCCGCGGGGCGGGGGTTCACAACTGCCACCGACCTCGCGGACTACCTGGTGCGCAAGGGCGTCCCGTTCCGGGAAGCCCATGCGGCCGTGGGGCGGCTGGTGCTAAAGTGCGTCCGGGAGGGGAGGAGCTTCGAGGAGATCACTCTCGACGAATGGAAAGCCCTCGCGCCGGGCGTGTCGGAGGACGTGCTCGAGGTCGTGCGGGTGGAAGCATCCCTGGAAGCCCGCGCGGTTCCGGGCGGCACGGCGCCGGCCCAGGTCAGGGCGGCCCTCGAGGAGGCCAGGGCCATGCTCGGGCACCGTAGCATGCTGGGGCGCCGTACCGGGAGCCAGGACGCCGAGTAGCGCTCGCCAGGCAGCGCCGCAGGGCGCCGAAGGGCGACGCGGGGCACCGCAGGGCGCGGAACATGCTTGAAGGCGTGCGGGCCGGATGCTCGCGTGGCCGCCGGCGCTTGTCCGCATGGTCGAGCGCCGCAGAGCAGGTTGTGAAGGCGCGCCAGGTACGGTTTCCGGGCGTCCTCCGAGCAAACATGCCAGCAATTGCATGTCCACGTCTGCGACCGGTTGTGCTATCCTCAAATGCCGGTCGCTCATTTTTTTGCTTCCGGCCCATAGGCCAGCAGGATAACGCTGCTTTTCGGCGTATCCATATGCAATACCCATACACGTTCACAACGGCACACAACCGGGGCAGGGGCCGCGCGGTGACGGAACAGGTGGCAGACGGGGGCCGTCGGACTGAGTATGGCGCCATAAGTTTGCGCTATCTTCCCTGACGGTGTTGGGGTTGCCGGTGCTTGCTAGGGCGGGCCGTCGAGAATTTGGCTAGCCTTAAGCGCCAAATTCGAACGAGGCGCGCCGCAAGCGCGCCGTCCCCGGAGGGCAACACCGGCAACCCCGGACAGCACTCACCCGATGAGCTGAAAAGTAGCGCGAAGTTGTGGCGATCTAATTAGACGGATCGCTGGCGGGCCACAAGTGACCGCGGGGAGATGCGGAGAGCCGAATGGCTGGCGCTGCCCCACATGAATAGTGCAGGAGGTTCGTAGCAAACGGTGCGCATAATCGTGCAGAAATTCGGAGGGACATCCGTCGGGGATGAGGAAGCGCGCCTGAAGGCGCGGGACAGGGTGATTTCCGCAAAGAAACAGGGGTTCGATCCCGTCGTCGTTGTGTCGGCCATGGGGAGGCGTCCCGGGCCGTATGCCACCGACTCGCTGCTGGACCTCGTGAGGAGCAAAGGACTACCCATGGACGCGCGGGGCCTCGACCTCCTTGCGTCGTGCGGAGAGGTCATAAGCTGTGTGGTGATGGCGGGTTATCTCAAGGCGGCAGGGTACGAGGCCGTTCCGCTCACAGGGGCACAGGCCGGGATACGAACCGATGCCCAGTTCGGCGACGCGAGCATCCAGGGTATCAACACCGCCCGGCTGCTGGACGTGCTTGCCTCCGGGCAGATCCCGGTGGTGGCGGGCTTCCAGGGGGTGACCGATGATGGCGAGATCACGACGCTCGGGAGAGGCGGGAGCGACACCACGGCGACCGCGCTCGGGGTCGCGTTGAGAGCTGAGTGCGTGGAGATCTATACCGACGTGGAGGGTGTCATGACCGTTGACCCGAAGATCGTCCCGGAAGCCAGGCTCATTTCGGCCATCACCTACTTCGAGGTTGAGGAACTCGCCAACAACGGTGCGAAGGTGGTCCACCCGAGGGCGGTCCACATAGCGCAGCAGGGCGGCATTCCGGTGAGGGTGAGGAGCACCTTCGCGGAGTCAGAGGGCACGTTCATTACCGACGACGTTGCGCGACGGGTGATAACCGGCATCGCCCACGTGGACGGGCTTGCCCGCATTGAGGCCGTGTATCCGAACCCTGCGGAGCCGTCCAGGGCGAGGGTGGCGATACTGAAGGCCATAAGCACCATAGGGATCAACGTGGACTTCATCAACGTCACTCCGCGGGCTATTCTTTTCACGGTGAAGGATGAGTTCGCCAAGGCTGTGGAAGAGGCACTCAGATCCGAGGGTTTCGCATGCCATGTCATGGCCGAGTGCGCCAAGGTGTCGGTGGTTGGCGCGGGCATGCAGGAAGTGCCCGGCGTGATGGCGAGGGTGGTCGAAGCGCTCCATCGTGCGGGCGTTCATATCATGCAAACGGTTGACTCGGAGATCACCATCTCGTGCCTCATCGACCAGGCAAGCGTGGCGCAGGCGGTCCGTGCGCTGTACGACGAGTTTGACCTCGGCGCGCCGGGCATGTGAAAGCACAGGCTCGAAGGCCAGGAACACCTTGCGGTTGAGTCGGCCCTTCACCTTTTCTCTGCCTGGTGGCTTGTAGCATGGGAAGCACGTGCTCGGACGCCCGGGGGATGTGATGCCAGGACAGGAAGCAAGGCCCTGTCCTGGCATTCTCATTCCTGCGATGCCACCACTTACATGGGCGCAAGCACGAGCTTCATGGAGGAATAACGAGCAACGCGGAGAATTAGGGGAAACAGAGGGGCTGCACAACCGGCCGTGACGCTTGACAACTGTATGAACCACATTTGGGCGCACCAGATGTAGCACGAATTCCAGGCCCGGCAGGCGGCAGAAGGGAGGTGGACCCCGAAAAGCGCCGGAGGCCGGGATATATGATACGCACCAGACAACGCAGCCGGGGACCGAAGCAAGGAAACAAGGATACTTGCCGAAAGCCCCCATCGCAGCACAAGTCGCAGCAAGTTCGAACCACAAGACACACCAAGGGGGATGAACAATGAGAAGAATAGTCGCTGCACTAGCCGCCATCATGGCGATAGCCATAGCGGCGCCGGTGTGGGCGGCCCCCACCATCGACCTGGGCGGGTCCCTCGAGACCACGTTCCAGGTGACGCCCGAAAACGCGGCTAACGTGGGGATTAGCGCTACATCGGACCTTCGTCTCAACCTCTCCATGGAGATGGCCGGCGGCCAGCAGATCCGGGCGTTCGTGGGCTTCGAGCCCGTAAACTACGCTCCTTTCGGCGAGTCGCAGAGCCCGAACCCGGGGTCGGACGTCGAAAAGAGCGGCAACATGGACAAGAAAGCACTAACGCCGGTGACGCTTGGCGCGGCGCAACTCACCATCGAGAAGGCGTACCTCGAAACCACCGGCCCGTTCCTTGCAGGCGGGCAGGACGTTACCACCAGGTTCGGGGACCTTGCTGTTGACTACTCACCCTATATCGCGCATGTCTCTGAGACTGACGGCGTGATTGAAGGCGCTCAGGTGAGCGGCGTACGCTTTGGTCCGGTGGAGCTGGGCGCGTTCTATGGGTGGGCGACACACCAGGATGCCGAAGAGAAAAATGTTCGCCACATTGATCGCGGCATCGCCGCGAAGGCGGACGTCCAGGGCATCAGCCTCACCGGAGCTGCTCTGAAGACCGGCGATGACATGGCTCTTGCCGGGACCGTTCAGTTCGCACCGGTACCCGGTGTCGATCTGACCGGCGCGGCCGCGTGGGATGGCGCGAACGAAGCTTCGGCCGTGAAGGTCGAGGCGGGCATCGCCGAGATCCCGATGCTGCCCGACGTCAGCGCGAAACTGGGCTTCCGGAACTTCGACCCGAAGTTCAACCCGCTTTACCGCGATGACAGGAAGGACGACGACGGCAACGACATCAACGTCGTGGACCTCAATGCAGGTAAGCGCGGCGTGAACGGCGAAGTCGCCACCACGATCAGCGGCGTGAAGCTCATCGGTACAGCCGACTGGCACGAGCAGAGGAACGCCGATCGCCAGTTCGTAGGCGAGAGGAAGACCGTCGGAGCAACCGCCGCTACCCAGTACGCGGGCCTCGACATCGAGGCGGGTGTGAAGACCATGTGGTCTACGGTGAACGCAGACTACGCCATCCTCGACCGCCAGGAGAAGGCCGACCCTGAAAAGGAGACCACCGTTACCCTCGGTCTCGGCTACGACATCCCGGTCGGACCCGTGCTGGTCAACACCGAGTACGATCTCACGATGTCCAGCATAAAGTCGACCGTCCACGAGCTGGCGGCTTCCACGACCTTCGATTCTCCGATGCTCTCCGGCATCGGGCTGTCCGGGAACCTCAAGTGGGCGGAGGGTAACGCGACATACATCGGCAAGGCCGAGTACACCGCGCCCAATGGTATCCAGTTCGTCGCAAGCTACGACAAGGGATACTCCGACACGAGACCGGACGGGTTCTGCCTGACGGCCGGCATGAAGGTCGAGTTCTAAAACAGAAAACCCACCTTCTCACTTGTCACGCCGCCGGGTGCGTCAAACCCGGCAACGCCCCCGGGCCTCCCCGGCCCGGGGGTCTCTTTCCACAGGCAACCAGGTTTGAAGCCACGATGATGGATGGCTTTGCGCATGCTACGCTCACCTGGGCGCCTCCGCGCGGTCGAGCGCGTGTGTATCCTTCAATCTTGGGCTTGGGCATCTATATGATACCGGCTGATGGAGACCTGTGTATCCAGTTGCAGGCAAAGTTGGTCGAGCCAACATATGTTGCACATCCCCGCGAGATCTAGCAAGTACTTCTTGACGTCGCCCGGGGTCGGGTCCTATAATGAAAGCACGCTACAACGTTGTAGCGCGCAGGGGCCTGGCTTCTATTGACAGCGAAACGCACGACAGAAGGAGCTAGAAACGTGGCGACGATAAAGGACATCGCGAGTAAAGCAGGCGTGTCTGTCAGCACCGTGTCCCACGTGCTGAACGGGTACGGCGACATAAGCGCGGAGACCGAGAAGCGCGTGCGCGCCGTCATGAAAGAGTTAAACTATCATCCGAGCGCCTTGGCGCGGCGGCTCGTGCGGAAGAGGAGCTATGTCCTGGAGCTGATGCTCTTCTCCGTCGAGGGCCTGCGCCATCCGTTTTTCTACGAGGTCATATGTGGAATCACCGCCGAGATAGAGAAAGCCGGCTACGATCTGGTGCTTAGCGTCAAAGACACAGGCGACAGGCGCTGGCGGGAAAGCCTCAGAAGGTGCTACGAGTCCAAGGTGGAGGGCCTCTTCCTCATGGGCACTCTCCCGGGGCGCGCCATACTTGACGAGGTTGCGTCTAGCGGCATCCCCACCGTCCTCATCGATATCCCCCACGAAGGCCCGAGAATGACTTACGTCACGTCCGATAATATCGGGGGCGCCACCTCTGCAGTGGAGCATCTCATATCCCTTGGGCACCGCCGGATCGCGTACATAGACGGGCACACCCCGTCCGCCATTTCAGAGGGCAGATTCCTCGGCTACAAGCAGGCCCTCGCTCGTCACGGCCTGCCGCTGGACCCGAGGCTCGTCGCCAGCGGCAACTTCACCGAGGAGGGCGGGCGGGTCGCCATGAGGCGCATCCTCGAAGCTTCTGCCGACATTACCGCGGTTTTCGCAGCGAGCGACCTCATGGCCATAGGTGCCATGAAGGCGCTGCGCGAGGCGGGGCGGAAGATCCCGCGCGACGTGGCGGTTGTAGGGTTTGACGACATCGAGGCGGCGTCGTACGTGAGGCCTGCGCTCTCCACCGTAAAGCAGCAAGGTGAGGTCATGGGCAGGAGCGCGGCCAAAGAGGTGCTGAGGCTTATCGGCAACCCTGCCAGGAAGCCGAAGAAGATCGTTCTCCCAACCGACCTTGTGGTGAGGGAGTCATGTGGCGCCAGGATGGGGTCCTCCGAGGGGGGTGGTATGCTGGCGGAAGCGCGGGTCCAGTGACCAGTGACCAGTGACTCATGTGCGGTGCGTGGCGGCTTGAACGCGGGAACAGTTTGCTCTTGCGGTTTGATGGTAGCTCGTGCTTTGGTTTGATGGATGCGCGTAAGCGGCGGTTGCGGGACACGCGAAACGATAAAGGAATAGGGCTCAAAGAAGGATTGTGGGCTCGTTTGTTGAATACTTCGTGAGAGCTTTCGGCAGAAGGGCTTCCGGCACACGGCCGGCGGAGGTGATGATCGGGGGTTTTCGTGGCGTATGTCGTGGTGGTCCGTGGTTTTTGTGCTGGTGTCTGTGGCACGTGTGACTCGTTTTCTCGAATTACGCTGCCTTGGGAGTGCGTTACGTACGGCTCCATAAGACGGCACAGGGGGTAAGCAAGAAATGGCAAGAGTTTACCTGGAGCATGTGACCAAGAAGTTCGGTAATGTTGTTGCGGTGAACGACGCCACGCTCGAGATCAAGGACAAGGAGTTTCTGATTCTCGTTGGCCCGTCCGGATGCGGTAAGTCCACGACTCTCCGGATGGTGGCCGGCCTCGAGGAGGTCACCGAGGGGAACATCTACATCGGCGACACCATCGTGAACGACATCCCGCCGAAAGACCGGGACATCGCGATGGTCTTCCAGAACTACGCCCTGTATCCCCATATGGATGTGTACAACAACATGGCGTTCGGCCTCAAGCTGCGCAGGTTCCCGCGTGCAGAGATCGACAAGCGCGTCAAGGAAGCCGCAGCGATCCTCGGCATAGAGAACTTGCTGAAGAGAAAGCCCAAGGAGCTTTCGGGAGGCCAGAGGCAGAGGGTGGCGCTGGGAAGGGCAATCGTGCGCGAGCCGAAGGTGTTCCTCATGGACGAGCCTCTCTCGAACCTCGACGCGAAACTCCGCGTCCAGATGAGGGCGGAACTCGCCAAGCTGCACAACAGGCTCCAGACGACGATCATTTACGTAACACACGACCAGACGGAAGCCATGACCATGGGCGACCGCATAGTCGTCATGAAGGACGGCTTCATCCAGCAGGTGGGCGCGCCGATGGAAATCTACGATCATCCTGACAACGTGTTCGTTGCCGGGTTCATCGGAAGCCCGGCCATGAACTTCCTCGATGCTGTCATCCTGAGAGAGGACGGGGATCTCTGGGTCGATGCCAAGAGCTTCAGGGTGAAGCTACCTCCGACCAGGTTCGAGACGGTCGGCGAGTATATCGACAAGGAAGTCATCTTCGGTATCAGGCCCGAGGACATCGACGACAAGGATTTTGTCCCCAATGCGCCTCCTGACCGGATAGTCACGGCCGACATCGATGTGACCGAGCCGATGGGCTCCGAAGTGTATCTCTACGCAACGGTGGGGCCGCACTCGTTCATAGCCAGAGTGGATGCGCGCACAACCGCGAGAGACGGCTCGTCCCATCAGCTCGTGTTCAACACCGACAAAGCGCACCTGTTCGACAAGAAAACCCAGAAGGCCATCAGGTAACCTGGCGCTACCTTGCGCCCAGCGTTCCCACGGCGAGAGCGACTGCGCCTGGGGATAGTTGGGGAGAATATCTCCAGCTATCCCCTTTTTCATAACAGATGGGGTTCGGGTGAGGGGGTCAATGAGGTGACGACCAGCACGAGCGACGTTGAACGTAGCGACGTTGAACGCAAGGCGGTTCTCGACAGTGCCGAAGACATGGCCCGGCTTGACCCGGGCGGGATGCTGAAGATAGTGAGCGACCTTCCCCAGCAGATACGTGACGCTCTGGGCATCGCAGGGCGGGCGGACTTCCCGGCGAGCCTCGCCGGGGCCCGCTGCATCGTCTCGGCAGGGCTGGGAGGCTCGGCTATCGGCGGGGATGTGGTCCGGGAACTTGTCGCCGATGAGCTCAAAGTGCCCATGGTGGTCGTGCGGGATTACGACCTGCCTGCGTTCGTGGACAGGGACACGCTAGTGTTCGTATCCAGCTATTCGGGGAATACCGAGGAAACGCTGAGCGCGTACGGCATCGCCCGTGAACGGGGCGCCCGGATGGTGTGCATCACCAGCGGAGGCCGCCTTGCAGAGCTTGCAGCGCGTGACGGAGTGCCTCTTGTTACCATTCCGCAGGGGTTTCCACCCCGGACCGCACTGGGGTACCTGTTCGTGCCGATGCTGGTTGCTCTGGCGCGGCTGGGGTATGTGAGAGATGCGGCTGAGGGCTTCGAGGAGGCGGAGCTCATCCTTCGCGACCTCGCGGTCGTGCTCGGGCCCGAGTCTCCCGCCTCGGTCAACCAGGCGAAACGCCTGGCGCTTGCGATGCACGGGAAGATCCCGCTTATCTACGGGTCGTCCGGCATCACGGGGGCGGCGGCTCTCAGGTGGAAGACGCAGATTAACGAGAACAGCAAGACTCATGCGTTCTGGAACGCATTTCCCGAGCTCAACCACAACGAGACCGTGGGATGGGGTGCGAGGGAGGATATCTCGAAGGCGCTGCGGGTGGTGCTCCTGAAAGATAAGGGGGACCATCCCAGGGTGCAGCGGAGGATGGAGATAACCGCGACGCTTATGGGCGGCGCGGCTGGGATAGATGAGGTCTACAGCCTCGGGAGGTCGAAGGTGGCGCGGCTGCTGTCCCTGGTGTATGTCGGGGATTTTGCCAGCCTTTACCTGGCATTCCTTTATGGGGTGGATCCGAAGCCGGTGAAGGTGATAGACTACCTGAAGAACGAGCTCGCCAGGAGC
>JACIXY010000040.1 GCA_014360195.1 Bacillota bacterium | reverse complement strand
TGCTGAAGCGGATCAGCGAGGATATTGACCTCGACATCTCGCCGCGGCCTTATTCGCTGGACGAGTACCGTAAGGCAAGCCGCGGCCAGTTCCTGTACGACGAGATCCTCCGCAGGGGTCGACCCGTTGATGCATAGCCAACGGTCGCAATGACCTGCGCCGGCGCGCGTTCGTGTGCGCGGTCTTGAAGCCGGGCAGTAGAGCCACAAGGAGCGTGCGCTTGGCGTGGAACGTGTGCGTGTTACCGCCTGCGATGATGTGGGAGGCGGCCGGGAACCTACGCGTGGAGTGGTCCAGACGGGTGCCGGGACTACGCCTGCGCCTATTCTCGTCAGGCCAGCCCCTTGTCATGCAGGTAGGTGCGGACGGCAGCGACGAACTCATCTGCGCTCCTGATGGCCTCGTGAGCGTCTTCTGGGGATACTGTGACCATCTCCTGGTAATCACTCTGCTGACGAAGTTCGAATGCCCGGTGCAATGACTTACTCAGATGCTTTGGGAACAAGCCTGGCCGGACGAAATACAGGTCGAAGGCGCTGATGGCGCCGCTGTGTTTGGAGGTGCTCTTTTCGAGGCTGAGCAGGAGTGCGAGAACGGCGTAGAACATCGCGTAGTACGACCGATTGACTATGCTTCGCGGGGTGCCGTGATGCTCGGCAAGTTTGGCCGCATCCTGCAATGCCTCGGAAGCTTGCTGCAGTCGGTACGAGATCAGCGCCCGCTTGGCCTTGTTCGCGTCCATGCTCATACAGGAATTCCTTCCCTCTTGATGGTCCTGTAGAGGGGCGAGGCTGAAAGTGGGCCGTTCTCCAGGTCTTCACGCGAGAAAACGACCGGTGCCACTACCACGCCGTTTTCGAAACCGATCTCCCAGAGGATGTCACTCACAAGCCGCCGCTGCTGCCGGGTGAGGGAGACGGTCTCAATATAGACATCCACGTCCGACTCCGGGGTGTCGTCACCTCGCGCCCGCGAACCGAAAAGGCGCACTTCAAAGACTGGGATTTGCCGCGCCAGCCTCTCCTTGGCTCTTCGGGCGATTTCTATCCAGCGGTCCCGCTCGTCGCGGCGGCTGCGCGCAGTGCTATCGGGACGTGTTTTACACGGGCCATTTGTGGGCCCCGGGGACACACGGCGCTTCCGGCTGCTTGCGCGCCCCTCGTCCGGCATGTCTTGCTTCCCCCTTGTCCCTTGTTGCGGGCCCGACCCGCTCCCTGCAAGCGCGTCGCGTCGAAGGCGCCCCCCAGGGTATCGTCCGCGGCAACCCTGCCACCTTTGCTCTCAAGGACTCTAACCGAATGATACCGCGTTCTGCGGGGCGCAGCAAGAGGTTAAGGAATCTCCTTGCTTGCCGTGGGACTTTCCAGTACAATCAAGCCGTGGGCGAGGCGGGAATCCCCGGGCGGCTTCTCCGGGGTCGGCCGCCCCGGCCCACGGCGATGGTCACCCACCCCGGCGGCACGGCGACACGCGCTTTGCCGGCCGCGGCGCGGCAGCTAGCGTCCGGTCGCTGCTACGCAGAATTCTTCAGAGCTCGACTGCGTGCAACCAGAAACGCTGGGACGTGACCAGGCGCAGACAGAGTCGGCGTGGAGGCCCGGGAGTCTTCGGGTCCCGGGGCGCGAATGGTTCGGCACCCGCAGGTGGTGAGCAGGCTAGTGAACACGAGCGAGATGTCCGGTGAGACCATCGCGGCAAGAGCGTACGAAGCTTGCACAAATGACGAGATGCAAGAGGGCGACGAATCCAGGCGCATTCTCGGCACACTCAAGCGGTACTTCGCCTCGAGAGATGACGTCGTCGTGGCGTTTCTTTTCGGGTCGCATGCCAGGGGCAAGGCGACCAGACGCTCAGATGTGGACGTAGCAGTATACTTCGCCGGCGCACACGATTTGACCAGAGTCAACGGTGTCGCAGGAGAACTCGAGGCACTCGTTCACAAGGACATTGATCTCATCGTCCTGAACGAGGCGAACGCGTCGGTGGCATGGGCAGCTTTGAGAGGCATACCCCTCGTCGTCCGCGACCGGACATTCTACCTGCAGTACATGCTGGATGTCTCGCGTGAGGCTGAAGACTTCAGCGAGCTGCTCTATGATCTGTGGAGACTCCGGCGGGCACACCGTCGCACCACTAAGCACAATCATGTGGAGGGTTAGACGTGGAGCGGGCTTCCAGGGACAGCATAATCAGGAGGCTCGAGTTTGCGAGAACAGAACTCGCGGACCTTGGAGACTTTGGCGATCTGGACTTCTCTCGCTACACTTCTGATCGCCTTGTCCGGCGGAACGTTGAACGTATAATCGAGAACGTTGTAAACTCCCTATCGGATATAGGCAAGATCATCCTCTCCCAGGCTGACATCGAGATGCCGGAAAGCTATAGGGACATCTTCACGAAACTCGCATCGTTGGGCCTGATAGACCCGAACCTTTCAACCCGTCTGGCAGATACCACCAGACTTCGGAATGTTCTCGCACATCAGTACCTCGACATCAAGTGGGAACACATCAAGGCTTTCCTAACCCAAGGCCGTTCCGATGCACAGGCCTTCTTGGACAGGATCGAAGAATGGATGGCTGCCGAAGACGCAGGCCCCGGTTGAGACGATGGGAGTCTCCTTAACTATGGGAAAAGTATGGCGCCTGGGTCTCCGTGGGCACATGGCCGGGCTCTATCCTTGGTGGCAGCCCACCCTTGTCCACCAGTTTGCTCTGATGTGAGTGTGCGTCTCCTGTACATTCCGTGTCACACATGTCCTGACCGGTGCTCTGAGGTACATATAGCTCGACCGGGATGTCGAGGAGGTTGAGATAACGCTCAAGAGTCGGACCGACTACCGTCCAGTCAAGCTGCCCGTGGCCGCACCCAAGCGGAGGAACAGCAAGAGATGTGATTCCCCATTCCTTATAGTGTCTGGTCAGGTATTCCAGTCCGCGCACAATGTCCGACAGGCGTGCAACAGAACGCCAGTGACCCTTGGTCGGGAAGTTCAGAATCCACGGGAGCACCGGCCGGCGGAACAGGTACGGCTCGCCAAGACGTACCTCACCGGCAGCGCAACGCCTCGCGTAATCATCATACATTTCGGGGAAACGCTTCTTGAATTCCAGGGCTATACCTTTGCCCATAACGCCTACGCAGTTCACCGTGTTTACCAGCGTCTGCGCCTGAGAGTCGAACAAGTTTCCTTTTACAAGCTGCACCATGGTGGCCCCTCCTACAGGAAGAAGAGATGCCTGTTTACGGTCAGGTGCCATGATACCCCGCATCGTGCGAGCGCGGGTCTGAGCAAGTCTATGGTTGCCTCGCAAGAAACGTATCCGCCCATAATAAGTTCCGGAGGAACTCGGTGTGGCACTAGAACCTCCGCGCATTTGATGGATTTGTGCCGGTATTCGGCAATCGGGTCTTCAGGATGCGTCCAGAAATCAGAAAAAACTGCCTCCTTTGAGGATATGCCCCTGCCTCACCGACAGGGTGATCAGCCCTGGGCAAAACCGGTTGCCAGCGTCCAAAACGAAAGTTCGACGCCGGACCCGGGGTCTCCTTTCGTGCAATGACGAGAACAAGTTGGCTCCTGATAGACCCTGCTTGGAGAGACATATCTCGGGCCGCCGGT
Organism: Bacillota bacterium; assembly: GCA_014360195.1. GTDB lineage: Bacteria > Bacillota > SHA-98 > UBA4971 > UBA4971 > UBA6256. The sequence continues at coordinate 20,124 of JACIXY010000040.1, read as the reverse complement.
ATGCACGGCACTTCGGCCCCTCACGCTTCAGCCCGAGGCGCTTCAGCTCGCCCCACTTCGGCCCGTTGCACGCGCGGATTCTCTGCCAGGGCATGAAAAGCGATCGATCTATGCATGACCAACGCGAATCATGCGCAGCTGCTGCGCGAGTCTGCCGCGAGTCGGCCTCTATACGGATGCCCACGTGCCCCGAACCGCGACGATCGTGTGCCATCTGGACTGCCGGTAGTAGATCGCTATCGCCCGAGACATGGGACGACGATGGTCTTACCATGACGGCGGTGCGACGGCGCACCACTTTCGCCGCCTTGATAACACAATGCTTACGTCCTATCATAACCGTGAGCATGTAATTTCATCAGGGGGATGACCAATGGTCCGCACGCAGGTTCAACTTACGAGCGAGCAGTCGAGAATCCTGAGACAACTGGCCGCCGCTCGCGGGGTGTCGGTTGCAGAGCTCATCCGCGAAGGAGTTCAGCTTCTCATTGCAACCTCGGGAGCGGCCGACAGGGCACGGAGGATCCGCTTAAGCGGGCGATCGCCGTGGCAGGGGGGATTCAGGTCCGGCGTGACCGACCTTTCCACCCGCCATGACAGGTACCTTCAGGAGGTCTACGGCAAGTGAGCGTATACGTGGACACCTCGGCTTTCCTCGCCGTCCTCAACGCAGACGACGAAAACCACGAGCGGGCGTCGAGCACGTGGACGGATCTTGTGGCCTGGCGAACGCCCCTCGTTTGCAGCAGTTACGTCGTGGCCGAGATTTGCCTGTACGCTGGTTCAAAGCCGGCTCAGGATGGATGGCTGTGAGAGCTTTCCACGAGGACATCTTCCCCTTGCTCAGATTCGAATGGGTAGGCCTACCTTACAATGTTTGCCGAAGCCAGCCCCTGTCTGTGGCCGCTACCTTGACCAAGCCTGACCGAGAGACATACAACTGCAAATAGCAGGATTCCCGCAAGGTCAGTAGTGAGGCCAGGCACGATGAGCAAGATTGATGAGGCGAACGCTACAAGACGTTGCCATAACTGGATCGCCTTTCGGAGCCACCCTTCCACCGCAACAGCCAGAGCAAACACGCCAAGTATGGACGTGGCCCCGGCGAGAATGAGCTCATACCACTGGCCACTCAGCAACAGAGCCTTGTTGTAGATGAACATGAAGGGCACTATGAAACCAGCAAGTCCCAGCTTCCACGCGCTCCAACCTGTCTGCATCGGGTTAGCATCGGCCAGCCCTGCCGCCGCGTACGCCGCCAGCGCAACCGGAGGCGTTATGAACGAAAGGCATGCAAAGTACAGCACAAACAGGTGAGCAGCCAGCGGATCAACCCCCAGTTTCACCAGGGCCGGCGCCCCAAGGACGGCCGTTATGATGTAAGCTGCTGTCGTAGGTAAACCCATTCCCAGCACTATGCAGGCCAGCATCGTGTAGACCAGCGTGAGCGGCAGCGATCCATGCGCAAGGTCTATCACGAGCTGTGAAAAGCGCACCCCTATCCCTGTAAGCGAGACTATACCGATGACGATCCCGGCGGCGCCACATGCGGTGGCCACTGGGACCATGGTCTTACCTCCGCTCTCCAGAGCATCAACAAGCTCACGCCAGGGGAATCGGTGATAATGCCTCACGTAGTTGACGCAAATGAGAGTCACCATGATTGCCAGAGTCCATATTCCAGCCTTCATCGGCGAATACTGTAACCCAATAAGCATAACAAGCAAGGAGATCACAGGGACAAGCAGGTACCACCCCTGCCTCAGAGTCGGCCACAACTTGGGAAGCTGCTCTCGCGGCAAACCCCGCAGCCCGAGCCTATCTGCTCTGAGATAGACTTGCGCAGATGCGGACAGGTAGTACAGCACCGCTGGCAGAGCGGCTGCGACGCATATCTTCCAGTAGGGTACTTCGATCATCTCGGCCATGACAAAGGCTGCAGCGCCCATGATGGGTGGCATTATCTGCCCGCCTGTAGAGGCCACGGCCTCGACAGCCCCTGCAAATGCCGGCTGGTATCCCAGGCTCTTCATGAGAGGGATCGTGAACGTCCCTGTAGTTACCACATTAGCGACGGCAGAACCCGAAATCGTACCCATGGCGGCGCTAGACAGAACCGCCACCTGGGCAGGCCCCCCTTTTCGGTGGCCTGCAAGTGCGCTTGACAGGTCCAAAAAGAATTTCGCGCCACCAAGAGTCTCAAGGAATGCCCCGAACATGATGAACACTGCAACGAACGTGGCAGACGCTGCCATTGGAACCCCGAGTATCCCCTCAGTGGTCCATGATATCGTCTCTACGATCCGCCATACATCGTAACCTTTGTGCGCTATAACCATGGGTAGGTAGGGGCCAAGCAGAGCATATCCCAGCGCGACCAAGGCTACGATCACAAGAGGCCAACCCAGGACCCGCCTCGCAGCCTCGAGTACCAGAACGATCAGTAAGAGCCCAACCCATTTCTCCACGGTTGATATACCCCAGATACCCCGGTTCAACACAGCATTCGGGTTGAACTGTATCAGCAGGTACACACCGATGCATGCTGTGACTCCAACCAAGGCGGGGTCCCACCACGAAATCGTGGTGGGACGCTTGCCTTGTTTCCCTCTCGTTCCGTAGAGTAAGAACGTAAGCAATAGCGCACCGAACAAATGAACAAAACGCTGAATCATGGGAGAAAGACTGCCACAAAACGCCGTCACAAGCTGAAACGTGGCAAGCCCTATTGCAACACAGGACACTGCTGCCCGGCGAGCAGTCACACCCCATGAGTCCTTGGACAATGTCATGTGACTACCTCCAAAACATCAACGTGCTAGCCATTTCTGCCGGCGTGGATTCAAAACGCAGCCATGGCAGCCCCTGTCAGCGAGTTGGCTTCAAGGCGGCCGGAACGTGAATCCCCTTGGACTCGAAGAACTTCACCGCACCCGGGTGAAGAGGAACGGTTATGCCTTCCAGTGCAGTCTCAAGCTTCACCTGCCTGTCCACGGAAGCATGAGCAGTTCGCCACTCGTCCCTGTTAGAAAAGATGATGTCCAGCAGGTGGAAGATGTCATCTTCGCTAAAGTTGGCGTTCTTGTGGGTAAACATAATTACCCGGCTGTATGGAGTGTACACATCGTAGCCAACATTCTCGTAAGTTCCCGCAGGTATCTTTGCTTTGACGAAGTAAGGATGCTCTTTGTAAAAGTCATCGTCCGCAATGCTCAGCATCCTGACTTTGAACGACGACGTGAGGTCAAGAAGTGCCGCGGACTTGAGCGGATGCGTGCAGATCATGGCGTCTAGGGTTCCATCTTTGAGGGCGCTCACCATTTCGGAATCCGTCATGAACGAGGGCTTTATGGTCCTGTAGTCCAGTCCGTAGAAGGAAAGCACTATGCGTGCATCCACTTCGCCCCCAGAACCCGGAGACCCAACCCCCACCTTCTTTCCCTTGAGGTCGCCTATAGATTTTACCGGACTATCCACCGGCACGAATATCTGAACCCAAGACCCGACAGTAGCAAACAGCGCCTGAAGGCCATCCACCTTCTTGCCCTTGAAGATCTCCTCACCCTTGTATGCAAACGAAGCTATTTCGCTCTGGGCAATTCCCCACTCAACCTTGCCCTCGTCCAGGTTCCTGATGTTAGCTACCGAAGCCGGACTTGACTCTGCGCTTGCACTAAACCTGTCAGAATGCTTGTTGATCGTCTCAGCCATTGCTACGCCCATTGGATAGAGAGCTCCCGCGGTCCCAGCGGTAGCTATGACAAAGCGTCGCCTCGGTGTTGCGCCGTTTGCCACGCCACTTACAAGAACCAGGCTTGCAACGAGCACCAACGCAAGCAAGACCCTCTCCACACGGCCTACTGTCATGGTAACACTCCTCCTTGATTTGACTTTCACTCCAGGTTTGGAGGCACAAACCCAGTTTGGACACTTGACCGCCGGACAAATAGAGCTAGCCCGGAAATGCCGCCGTGACTTCTCGTTCACTTACTCAGCTCGCGTACTCCTCCCTGCCCTCCAGTTCGAAGGGAGCCCCAAGCGACGTCATCACCTCGAAGAACGAGGGGAATGAAACCCTGACATACTCGGCATTGGTAATCGTCGTGGTACCCGTCGCGCATAGTGCTGCACAGGCAGTGGCCATGACTATCCTATGGTCATGCCTGCCGTCAATAGACGCGCCGTGGAGTTCACTGCGCTCAATGACGAGGCGATCCTCATTATCCCAGTAAAGCTTTCCACCCATCTTGAGAAGCTCCTCATATATGGACCTGGGCCGGTCTGTTTCCTTGAGCCTGGACGCGTGCAGATTGTAAAGCACAGTCCGACCCTCAGCCTGCGTGCCCAACACAGCAAGTATGGGAGGCGCGTCCGGAATATCACCACAGTCGATCTCCATTCCGTGCAGCGTCCTCCCGCCGCGCACGTGAATGCCACCCTTGCCACCGTCCCTGACCTCCACGTCCGCGCCCATGTCCTGGAGAATCCGGATTATGGCTTTGTCGCCTTGTGGGTCGGAGATATCAAGCCCGTAGAGAGTGATGTCTGAATTGGTGATTGCCGCTGCGACCAGTGGGAAGCAGGCTGACTCCCAATCTGCAGGAATCCACGCTTCATACGAGTGGTACGCCTGGCCACCTGGCACCTCGAAAACGCGCCAATCGGTGTTCGAGAACTTCACGTTCAGGAAATCCAGCCATCTGAGCGTCATCGCTATGTACGGACGCTCCTGCAAGTTATCGACTTCGACTGATATGCCTTTCTCGGTCAGAGGGCCGACGATGAGAAGCGGCGTGAGCCATTGTGAGTTAACCCCTGGGAGGGTTGTTCTGCCCCCGACAAGCGGGCCACCGACCACGATAGGGGCAGCACCGATGTCAGGCCTCGTGCAGAAGGCCGTCGCGCCAAGTTCACAAAGCGCTCTTACCAGGGGGGCCGACGGGCGTCTTCTAATTTGGTAGTCGCCGCTGACCACCGCGTAACCGTTCTTGAGCAAAGCCCCAACTGCTGTGATGATATACAGTGTGGTTCCGCTATTGCCAACATTGAGAATGTCAGAGGGTACTTTGGGCTCAGGTCCAACTCCGTCTACGATCCATTGCTCGCCATTTACCTCGATTGTTGCACCTAGAGAACGACAGACCTCAACGGTTGAGTAGCAATCGATGCTGTGTACCGGGTTGTGGATGATTGACCTACCTGGGGCAAGTGTCGCAAAGACAACGGCTCTTGTGGTATTAGACTTGGATCCTGGTATGGTCGCTTCTCCGTGTAGCTCCCCTGGCCTGGCTACGCACTTCACTTTACAACCCTCCCAAGAGTGCAAGACAGTAATGCTGCTGAAGCTCCACCTTCACCGCGCCGTATGATATCCCATGGATTCTGATATCTGCATGGCAGCCCTGCAAACTGCATTGAGGTCTCGCTTAGACACTTCATCAGTCCACATCACGGTTGGGACCAGCACTGCGAGACCAGCGATCACCTTCCCTTCCATCCCGAAAATCGGTGCAGCAACACCTGACACTCCATCCATTGTTTCATCTACTGCCGTGGCATACCCGTCCTGCCGTATCCGGGTGAGCTCATCCAGGAACTCTTTCTCCGACACGATGCTGCGACGGGCCCGCTTCACCAGAGGGGTCTCTGCGAGAACCCGCCTAACGTAATCTTCGGGCATATATGCTAGCAACAGTTTTCCAAGGATGCCGTATGTAACGGGCCTCACCTGTCCGACCTCGGACACCACCCTCAATGGGGCCCTGCTGTCGCGGCGGTCCACATAGACGAGTTCACCCTGCTCAATGGCGCCCAGGAGCACTGTCCCTGATGTTTCGGATGCCAGAGCATCGAGGACTGGCTGAGCCTTTTCACGCAGGGTAAAGCCAGAGAGGACAACTGCTCCGCCCTGCAGCAACTTTAGACCTGGAGCATAGCGATTGTCTGCTCCAATGTTCCTAACCCACCGTCGCCGCTCAAGTATCTTCACCAGCCGGTACGCCGTTGGTAGGGGCAAGCCCGTGCTTTGGGCTATCTCAGTCAATGTGAGCTCTCGCCGGTCGAAACTGAAACACTCCAGAATGTCCAGCGCGCGTTCAACTGCACGCACTGTCTTTATGGTGTCGCCCCTGTGACTTCGCGCCTCAATCTCACCCAACGAGCTTTCGACCGAACTCATGACTTTCACTCCATGAAAATGCCATTCACGCTGTGACAGTACTATGGTTCTACGCGTCTTGAAAAACTCCTTCCTCGACCTCGCAAACTGTACATGAAAAGAACTAGACCCGCGGGACACCGCAGGTCAATGCGTATGGTGATAGTCTACTCGACATAGACTTTGGGGGAATTGCCAGAAGGCTCCACGGAACCAGCGAGACGACATGAGAGGCGGCCCTCCAGCACCCTCACCTCAAGACCATCTCGTGCTCCCCCACTCTCGAGGCCGTCATCAACCTTCCCGCCCGCCTCGTGGTCGTGAGGGACATATACCCGATGGGGTTCATCCGGCGTCGCCCCTGCCGCGTCGTGCTGTCCACGGGCGAGCTCCTCAACATGCTCGGCCGCGCCGGCCGTCCCGGCCAGGTGGAGGCCGGCTGGGGCGTGTCCCTCTTCGTGGACTTCCCCTCGCGCCACGGCGGCACCACGGCCACCCTCGCCGAGAACCACAGGAGCGCTCCGTCCGTGGAGGCCCAACGAAGTCGAGGAATGGGTCCGGCCTCGTCATCCACGACCTCGACTCCGCGGACGGCGCGGCGATACCCGTGGAGGAGAACCCGCGCGAACTCGGGAAGTTCCAGGAGGACATGTGCCGGTGGGTCCACGGGATCCGGAGCGCACACTTTGCGCGCCGCCCGAGCACGGGCTGCCGGGCGTGCGATTACGGCAGCTTGTGCCAGTGAGGCAGGCCCTAATGTGTCGAGACGAGCTATGAGTACGAGGTGTCAGCCCACAATGCGACCGGCCAAGGGCCCAAGAGTGAGGCGATAGGCGTGACACCGCTAGCGCCGCTGACAAGGGTCTATCTTGAGTTGCCAGCGGACGGGGAGGTAGTTACCTCTGTTGCCCTGCTTTGCTTTGCGTTGCGTTGTGTTGCGGCGCTCTTGCGCGCTGCGCCCATGCGTCCTCTGCCGAGGCTGGCAGACACCGGAGTTGCGAGGAGAGCCGGGCATTCTAGTGTGTGCTGGTTCGCCACGTCCCTTGTTGCGCACGCACGTTACGACTTCGAGCTCTGGTCGTCTCTGACACGCAGCCTGCATACGGCGTGGAGCAGTGGGATCGGGAATGTCTCGCGTGGACCGGCGCGGTCGGGGAGGGGCTGCGGTACGGCGGCGCTCGGCGAGGGACATAGTCGTACAGCACAGGGTTACTGAAACGTTAAAGCGCACTGCACGACTCCGCCCTGCTACACGCCCCAACGGGAATTCACGCCGCAGTCGGCGTTCTTCGCCGTGGGTGCATCGTGGTTGACATGGCGAACAGCCGTCCGGTCTAGCAGGTCGGCATCTGGCTCCTTTGAGTGCGCCCTGCGCCGGACCGGGTCTCTGACAGGGCAGTCTCAAGGGGGCGCCGGAGAACGCCTGGTAGGAGGCCGAGGCACTTTAACGTTCAAGCAAACCCCGCCTGGAGGGACATATCCCGGGCCGGTCGGTAACGTGCCCCACTTCAGCCCGTCCCACTTCAGCCTATCCCGCTTCTGCCCGTCGCCGCGGATGCCGTCTGGCTGTGCCAGGGCGTCCCGGCCCCTATCGAGCGAAGAAGTCGAGGCTGGTCTTGAGGATCGGCTGCTTTCCGGAGGGATCGCGGGGGATGTGGCCCACGCGGCTGACGACCACGTGGACCTCGTTTCCGAGGAAGGCCTCAAGGTGGCGTGAGAGTTCGGCCGCCAGGGTGTCGCCGTATTCGCCCTTTGGGACCACCAGGACCTCGACTTCGTCGCTCCGGCGCTGCTGGAGCTGATACTCCCAGAAAAGGTCGGCCTGCAGACGCATGCCGCGCTGGAGGAGCAAGGCGGGCACGCATCGCCCCGCAGGCGTGACGACGCATTCCGACGCGCGTCCCTCGAGCCCGCCCAGGAGCGGCATGGTGCGCCCGCATGCGCACGGCGCGTGGCCGGCATCGTGCGCAGAGCCGCCAGTAGGAGCAGCGCCGTTTGAGCCAGCGGCACGGGCGGCATCGCCACCACCAGGCATGTTAACGGCACGATCTGGGACGGCGACATGAGTCGTCCATGAGCGGATCGTCCACGGTGCTCTGCAGCCACACGAAAACCGTGCCGCCCAGGACATCCGTCACGCGACGGCAGATGTCAGCAATGGCCTCGAGGTAGGCGCGGTACGGCTCGCCCGGCGCTCCGGCGTCCCACTCCGCCCCGAGGGGGTGTCCCCATCGAGGTGCGGTCAAGCTTACGCACGGACGAGGTGCGTACTACTTTGAGAATAGGCGTCGGCTACCATTTTCATCCGTTCGATGGCGGCGGCAGCTGGCCGCCATGGACGACTATCATGGAAATCTGTCCGGTGTTTAAGGAGGAATTTCCCGTCTCGCATCGAATAGTAGGACTGTCTGACAATATGATTGGCAGTCAGTCAGAATCGATTGGCGGGAGCGTCGTTGAAAGAGTGTTAAAACCGGTAACCACTCCACGCAAGTGTGAAGTCATAGCTAACCAACTGGTCGAGCTTATACGGGAGGGAAAGCTGAAGCCTGGTGATAGGCTGCTGCCCGAGCACCAGCTATCCTCCTACCTTAGAGTAGGCAGGTCGTCTGTGAGGGAAGCGCTCAGGCTCCTCGAGTCTCAAGGCCTCATCAGCTCGAGTCGGGGAGGGTGGGTAGTATCGTCAAACGATGTGGTCGTTGAGAAATCGCTTGCGCTTGCGATGACCTTGGACAGGATCAGCACGGACGAAATCGTGGAGATGAGAAAGATCATCGAGACAGAGACTGCTGCGCTGGCTGCAAGACGGGCGACCAACCAGGATCTGGCAGTGATGGCCGAAGCAATTGAAAAGATGCGTGTCGGCCTTGATTCGTGCGAAGCATACATTTCTGCAGATCTCGAGTTCCACATGGCGGTAGTGGCCGCTAGTAGGAACAGGGGGCTCGCCACCATGATGGCAGCAATACGCGACATGCTGAGAGATGCCCTTGCAGGAACTTACCAGGTACCCGACAGCGCAGCCAAGGCGCTTCATGAGCACACAGAGATATATGAGTCCATAAAGGCCCACGATGAACAAAGGGCGCATGAAGCCATGTCCCAACACCTCACCAGGGTGGGGAAGGAGGTGTCGGAATGGGAGAAGGCCCACTGCCGACAGAGTGGTGAAAGTGGCTCCGGGTGACGTCGGGTTCTAGCATCGTACAAATGGTATAGTCTAGCACAATCACATGTGTGACGAAACGTGCTCCGACGGTACACAAGGGGGGTATCAGTGTGAAAAGGCGACTTTCTTTGGTGGCATTCAACCTAGTGCTATGCTTGGTGCTCGGTACCTGCGGATTTGTGAATGCATCAGTAGGTGCGTCGCTCGACCCCATCAAGATCGGGGCGGTGTTTTCGCTGACCGGAGAAAAGGCTGCTGTAGGATACTACGACAAGATTGGCATCGATCTCGCAATAGAAGAGATTAACGCGGCTGGAGGTATTAATGGCCGTCCGGTAGAGGTCATCTATGAGGATTCACGCGGTGAAACCGCAGGTGCAGTGAGTGCCCTCAAGCTCTTGCTAAGCAGGCATCAAATAGCAGGCCTCCTTTCCTCGCAGTATAGCACGCTTTGCTTTGCCATCGATCCCCTGGTCAAGGAAGCGCAACTTCCGACCATTGTAGGGGGAAGCAACTATAAGCTCACCCACAGTGGTAACCCCTGGATGTTCAGAAATCGCCCGAATGATGGCCTGATGGCCACGACGATGGCGAAGTTCGCAGTCGAATCACTCGGAGCGCAGAGAATCGGGGTCTTGCATAACAGCGACGAGTTTGGGACAGGCGGTGCCGAGATCGCCACGGCCTATCTGGACAAGATAGGGAAGAAGTCAGTTGCCGTTCTCAAGTACAACAGCGGTGACAAAGACCTCACGGGTCAATTGCTGGCCCTAAAGAACAAAGGTATTGACACCCTTCTCTGGTGGGGCCATGCAACTGAAGCTGGGTTGGTGGCGAGACAGGCGAAGCAGCTTGGTCTAAAGGCAAACATCATTGGGTCGAACTCATGGGTTCAGCAAGACTCCTTGAACCTCGCCAAGGAAAGCGCGAATGGAACATACGCGGTGATTGACTGCGTTCCCCTGGAGAACCGGATGAACGAACCCAGGGTTGCTGAACTCGTCACGAAGTTCAAGGCCAAGACGGGAGGCGTCCTTTCCCAGTACGGCGTCGCCGCCTACGACAGCGCGTACCTTCTTGTAGAGGCGATCCGTAGGGCCGGCAGTACCGACCGCGAAGCCATCAGAAAGGCACTACACACCATTAAGAACTACGAAGGCATCCTCACGACCTACTCCTTCGACGAGCATGGTGACGGAGCCCATTCCGGGGTTGTCGTACGGGTGGTAAACGGGGCGACCGGTCAACAGGAAGTTGTGAAAGTGGTGTGGGAGGACGGCTACGAACCCAAGTAGGAGCAGTCTCGTCAGGGGATGGTACGTCGGGGCATGTGGGCCAGTGCCCGCGGCCCCGACGTGCTCCGAGGTGCCGGAACATGCGGGGATGTCTTGTGTGGAAGCGACCTGGTCCACTGGGCAAAGCGAGGTGTATGCATGGTCATCCAGCTAATAGTGAACGGACTAGCGATGGGTTTCATATACGCGCTCGCCGCTCTGGGGGTAGTAATGCTTTACAACGCACTCGGAATAGTCAACTTCGCCCAGGGTGAGTTTGCCACCCTCGGGGCGTTTATTGCCTATTCGCTGATAGCAGAGATGGGCGTGCCGTACCCGCTTGGCTTCGTAGTCACCGTCATGATCGTAGCAGCGGCCGGAGTGCTGTTCGAACGCATCGTCTATCGCCCTTTGAGACATAAACACTTCCTCACAGTGATAGTCAGCACCATTGGAGTGATGATCTTCTTCCGCGAGTTCGAACGTATCGTGTGGAAACCCATCCCGAGGTTCTTCCCCGACATCTTTGAAGGCAGACTCATCACGATAGGGAACGTGGTGATCGTGCCGCAACACGTGTTCATCATCGGCGTCGCGCTGGTGCTTATGGTTTCGCTCTACCTGTTCCTCAATAAGACGTCCGTTGGTGCGAAAATGCGCGCCACAGCCCAGGACCAGGAAACAGCCAGCCTAATGGGCGTCGATGTCGAAAAGATGATCGTTCTCACTTTCGTGATAAGCGCGTGCCTCGGCGCGATAGCTGGGGTCCTATTTGCTCCCATCTTCTTCATTACCATTGACATGGGGGGGACGGTCGGTCTAACGGCCTTTTGCGCGAGCATAATCGGCGGATTCGGCAGCATCCCGGGGGCCATATGCGGCGCTCTTCTCTTGGGGCTTGTGGAGGTGTTTGGGGCTGCTTATGTATCCTCTGTCTACAAGCCTGCCGTGGCATTCATGCTGATGATAGCATTCCTCATGTTCAGGCCCAGAGGGATATTTGGCGAAAAGGTCTCCGTGAAAGTGTAGGTGGGACGATATGGGACGCAGGACGCGTTGTGCCGTCGCTGTAGGAGTCGTTACTCTGCTTGCAGTGTTCCCTTTGGTCGGCGTCGGGCCTTACTATATACGTCTGCTCAACCTTGCCGGGATTTACGTAATACTTACGCTCGGCCTGAATTTCTGCGTGGGCATGGCAGGGCAGATATCCTACGCTCAGGCCTCCTTCTTCGGCATCGGGGCTTATGCGTCGGCGTTGCTTACCTTGAAGACTGGTGTGTCGTTCTGGGCAGCTCTACCTCTCAGCGCGCTCGTCGCGCTTGTATTCGGCGTGCTTCTAGGGTTACCTTCCCTTAAGGTAGGGAGGTACTACCTCGCCATCGTGACTATTGGATTCTCGGAGATAGTGAGGCTTGTGTTGCTAAACTGGAAGGAAGTGACGTATGGCGCGGAAGGGGTAAAGAACATCCCTGTCCCAACGATCGGGACGTTCACGCTTAACACAGACCTGAGATACTATTATCTAGTCCTGACGATCGTTCTTTTCGCCGTATTCGTGTCTATCCGGATCGTCCATTCTCGGATCGGTAGGGCGCTACACGCGATCAGGATGAGCGACCTCGCTGCGGAGGTCATGGGAGTCAACACCAGGTACTACAAGATCCTCGCCTTCGCGCTCAGTGCTTTCTTCGGAGGCCTCGCCGGAAGTCTCATCGCTCACTACGACACGTACCTCCATGCTAACTCCTTCAACTTCATGGAGTCTGCGAAGATACTCTGCATGCTTTTCATTGGGGGGAGTGGTTCCATCGAAGGCCCGATCATCGGGGCGGTGGGCCTGACGCTGTTGCCAGAGTGGCTCAGATTCCTAAAAGACTACTATATGGCGATATACGGTGTCGGTGTGGTGTTACTGATGGGCGTGATGCCAAGCGGTATCAGGAGCCTTATACCGCAGCTTGCCCGCTTCGTTCAAAGGCTCTTCACCAACAAGCAACGCGCAGTCCGCTCGGAGCACTAGGAGGGAAGGCCGGCCATGCGTACGATCCTGCAAGCGGAGGATATCACCGTCAGGTTCGGAGGGCTGGTTGCTCTCAATGGCATAAACCTAAGCGTTCAGGAAGGGCAAATACACGCACTCATCGGACCGAATGGAGCAGGCAAAACGACCCTGATAAACGTCTTATCGAACGTGACCACACCGACCACAGGGCGAGTCACTTTTAATGGCGAGCCAATTACGGGCCTGCCAGCGCATAGTGCGACGGAAAAGGGTATTGGGCGCACATTCCAGAACATCTTGCTGTTTGCAGGTGCAACAGTCCTGGAAAATGTGATGATCGCTCGGCATTGCCGCACGAAATATGGTCTGCTCGAGGCTATCCTGCGGACACGCAATGTGTTGAACGAGGAGGAAACGGTCTGCCAGAAGGCGCTCCAGGAACTCGAGTTTGTCGGCATGGCGGATAAGGCAAGCACAATTGCGGGCAATCTCGATCACGGCGGGCAAAGACTTCTAGAGATCGCTCGGGCACTCGCGACTGAACCAAGTTTGCTCTTGCTCGATGAGCCATCCGCTGGCATGAACCCGCAGGAAGTCAACACCCTGATGGATCTCATCCTCAGGATCCGTGGGAGAGGTATCACGGTCCTGCTCATCGAGCACAACATGCAGTTGGTTATGGGAATCGCAGATGTTGTCACTGTGCTCAACTTCGGGGAAAAGATCGCAGAGGGTACACCGAAGGAAATCCAGAACAACAAGGATGTGAGAGAGGCCTATCTCGGGAGGGGTATCCAGTATGCTTAAATGCGATAGCCTCTCGGTCTACTACGGAAAGACCTGCGCTGTTCATGACGTGACGTTCTCAGTGCCTGAAGGGAAAATCGTTGCCCTGGTCGGGGCGAACGGAGCGGGCAAGAGCACGACGCTGAAAACCATCTCTGGTCTGTTGCGGCCGAGTCACGGCACGATTACTTTCAACGGCGAAAGAATAGACGGAATGCGTCCCAGGGATATCGTTGCCCGGGGCATCATCCATGTTCCGGAAGGAAGACGCATATTCCCCGGGTTGACAGTCAGAGAGAACCTGGAAATCGGCGCATGCTTGCGGTGCGACGGCAAGGCCTCCCTGGAGAGGGATCTCCAACACGTCTGTCAACTGTTTCCGCAACTTGCGAAGAGGATGAACCAGCTGGGGTGGAGCCTCAGCGGCGGCGAACAGCAAATGCTCGCAATCGGCAGGGGTCTTATGGCCAAGCCAAAGGTCTTCCTGCTTGACGAACCTTCCCTGGGGCTGGCGCCAGTGGTTGTGGAGAAGCTCTTCGAGGGGATCAAGCAGATCAATGCCGAAGGGCTTACGATCCTCTTAGTGGAACAGAACGCTTACCTTGCACTGAATACAGCCGACCTTGCCTATGTAGTGGAAAACGGGAGGACCGTCCTGCATGGTGCGGCCTCAGACCTTCTCAAGGATGAGAGTGTCAAGAGGGCATACCTCGGTGGCTAGTTTGCGGACGTGCTAGAGACCAGATGCGCTACGTTACTTGCCCTGCAAGGGAGGGAATGCTTTGGAATCGCGGGAGAAGATGCTGCGAATGTATAGGCACATGTTGGCAATCCGGCAGTTTGAGCACAAGGCCGGAGACCTCTTCACGAGAGACGCTGTGCGAGGTTCGATCCACCTGTACATAGGCCAAGAGGCCGTAGCTGTTGGGGTATGTTCTGCTCTTGAGCCTGGAGACTATGTAGTGAGCACTCACCGTGGGCATGGACACTGCATTGCGAAGGGCGGACGCCTGCGAGAGATGATGGCAGAGCTCTTGGGAAAGGCGACGGGATACTGTAAAGGTCGCGGTGGTTCGATGCACATCGCCGACTTTGGCAGCGGAATCCTGGGTGCCAACGGAATCGTAGGTGGGGGCATAGCAATTGCAGTCGGGGCGGCATTCTCAGCTAAGTACCTGAAGAACGGGCGGGTGTCGGTGTGCTTTTTCGGGGACGGAGCTGTTAACCAGGGGATCTTCCACGAAGCACTAAACCTCGCAGCGGTGTGGAAGGTGCCGGCCATATTCGTCTGCGAAAACAACCTATACGCGTTGTCTACCCCCTTTCGTGATGCGTTTGCGATAGAGCATGTAGTGGATCGGGCTGCGGGTTACGGTGTGCCGGGCTGCCGTGTGGATGGTAATGACGTGCTTGCCGTGTACGAGGCGGCACGTGAGGCATGCGCTCGCGCTAGGGGCGGCGGGGGACCGACTCTGATAGAAGCAGTGACCTACCGCATGGACGGTCATTTCAGGGGCGATCCCTGCCTCTACCGGTCGAAACAAGAGGTCGAGGAATGGGCGGCCAGGGATCCGATCACGAGATTTCGGGCCAAGCTAATCGAAAGTAAGGTTGCCAGCGCGGAGGAGTTGGCGGCAATCGAGGACGAAGTGCGAGCCGAGGTCGAAGACGCCGTACGCTTCGCCCTCGAGAGCCCGGACCCGAGTCCACAGGACATGCTCAACGACATCTACGCATAGCTCCTAGTGCTACTTTGGTACGTTTGTACGCGGTTTCTGCCTCATATTTGGCATCTGCGAAAGCAGTTGACCATACTGGGCATTTGCGGGTACCAACGCGGCATGGACTGTGCACTTTCGGGGTAGTCCTCCATGGCGGTCTGCTGGAGCCGCCGATGCAGGACGGAAACGGCAACCGTCGATCATTCTGAAAGCAGCACTGAACATTATATGGAGGCCTAGCAATATGCGAGAGATAACCTATGCGCAGGCACTGCGGGAAGCTCTCCGGGAGGAGATGAAGCGGGACGAATCTGTCATACTCATCGGAGAGGACATCGGGATTCATGGTGGTGCGTTCTCGGTTACCAAAGGCCTCATAGAAGAGTTCGGGCCCGAGCGTGTGAGAAATACTCCCATTTCGGAGGCGGGCTTTGTGGGGGCGGCTATCGGTGCAGCGCTAACAGGTCTGCGACCGATCGCGGAAATCATGTATGTGGACTTCTCCACCATAGCCATGGACCAAATCGTGAACCAGGCTGCAAAGCTGCGCTTTATGACAGGTGGGAAGACGTGCGTTCCGTTGGTCCTCAGAACTCAAGGAGGTGCGGGCAGGGGAAACGCAGCCCAGCATTCCCAGAGCCTCGAAGCATGGTATGCCCACATACCCGGGCTCCTGGTTGTGATGCCGTCCTCACCTTATGATGCAAAGGGCCTTCTGAAGAGTTCCATTAGGGACAATAACCCGATCATCTTCATCGAGCACAAGCTCCTCTACGCTACCAAGGGGGAGGTACCAGACGAGGGCCAGGAATACCTTGTCCCCATCGGGAAGGCCGACATCAAACGAAAGGGGTCGGACGTCACCATTGTAACCTGGTCTCTGATGGTGAGAAAGGCCCTGTCGGCCGCGGAGATGCTTGCAGAAGACGGCATTGCCGCAGAAGTTGTGGACGTTAGAACGCTGAGACCGCTCGACACCGAAACAATCGTGGAGTCGGTGAAGAGGACCGGAAGGTGTGTGGTCGTCCATGAGGCATGCAAAACGGGCGGATTCGGCGCAGAGGTGGTAGCCCGTGTCGTGGAAGAGGCTTTCGATTACCTGGATGCGCCGGTTTTGAGGGTGGCGGCGGCGGACACTCCGATCCCGTATTCCAAGACGCTCGAAGACTGGGTGATCCCAAGCGAAGCCGACATCGTTTCAGCTGTAAGAAGGGTTGTGGACGGGTAACAGCGTTCACGTCACGCTTGGGAATCCATTGGATTTGCAGAGGGGGTGCGCGGCAGTGGCAACGAAGGTGATCATGCCCAAGCTCGGATTGACCATGACGGAGGGAACCATAGTCACTTGGCTTAAGCACGAGGGTGACCCTGTCGAGGAAGGAGAACCCCTTGTCGAGATAATGACTGACAAGGTTACAATGCACATAGAGTCGCCAGCCCAAGGGATCCTGGCCAAGATCCTGCGGCAGGAAGGGGATGTCGTCCCCATTACGGAGGCTATCGCAGTCATAGCGCAGCCAGGGGAAGACATAAGTGATGCCTTCGCTCCACCCGATTCTCTCCGGGTTGAACCCGAGCGTGAAACAGCTCCACCGACCGCTCAGGGGGCACAGGCACCCGAGTCTGGAGCCATGCGCGATGCGCGAGTCGTCAGGATTTCTCCTGCCGCAAGGCTTGCTGCGAAAGAGCATGGGCTCGGCGACGCAGAACTTCTGTCGATCAAGGGGACGGGTCCCGACGGCAGGATAGTAAGACACGATGTCGAGGAATACGTTAGGAAACAGAAGAAGAGTGCACCTCCGGAATCGGGCCAGAAGGAAGCTACTGGGGCTCTGGTCAGGGTGAGGCCGCTATCCGGCATGCGCAAGTCGATCTTTGAGCATATGGCTGAAAGTAAGCACACTGCTGCTCACGTAACGCTGTCGACGGAGGTCGACATGACAGACGCCGTTCGCCTTCGTGAGCAACTTGCGAGCGACGGTACACTGAGCGGCTTACGGAGCCTCTCGAGTTTCTCCTATACCAGCTTAATTGTGAAAGCCGTTGCCAGCGCGATACGAGTGCATCCAGATATCAACTGTAGGCTGGCCGGTGACGGCATTGAGGTCATTGCGGATGTCAATATAGGCGTAGCCGTCGACGTAGAAGAGGGGCTCATAGTGCCCGTGATAAAGCACGCCGACCGCATGACTTTGCTGGAGATCGATTGCAAACTGAAAGACCTGGCCGCTAAGGCGCGTGCCGGGAACCTGACGGCGGACGAGGTCACCGGCGGCACGTTTACAGTGACGAATCTGGGCATGTATGGAGTGGAGGTTTTCACCCCCATCATCAACCTCCCCGAATGCGCCATCCTGGGCATAGGGCGCATCACCCAGAAGCCCGCCGTCTGGCAAGGTGGGATCGCGGTCCGAAGCATGATGCACCTGAGCCTTTCGTTCGATCACCGTTTAGTAGATGGAGCACCGGCAGCGCGTTTTCTCGGAACAGTCAAGGAACTCCTAGAGCGTCCGTGCAGGCTACTTCTGTGAGGTATCATCGCCATGGGATACGGTTTTGCAGGACGGATTGCCAGGGTTGATCTCAGTACGCACAAGGTCACCTATGAAGGACTTGACGAAGGGTTTTACCGGACCTACCTGGGGGGCAAGGGCATCGCCCTGTACTACCTCCTGCGGGAACAGAAGGGCCGGATTGATGCGTTCGCTCCACAGAACCACCTGGTATTCGCAGTCAGCGTAGTCGTTGGCGCTCCTGTGCCTGCGTTTGCGAGATTCACGGTGGCTGCCAAGTCCCCTCTGACTGGAGGCTATGGCGAATCCGAGGCCGGGGGATACTGGGGACCGAGGCTCAAGTTCGCGGGCTTTGACGCCGTTGTCATCGAGGGGCGTTCCGAACAGCCGGTGTACCTCTGGTTGCACGACGGCATCGTCGAGATCCGACCGGCAGTCCATCTGTGGGGACTCGATACGGCTGAGACCGAGGGAGCGATACGTTCCGAGATTAACCAGCCCTTGGCGAGCGTTGCATCGATCGGTCCCGCCGGAGAGGCGGGCGTCAGGTATTCATGCATTATTGCGGACCGCCTGCACGCTGCCGGTCGGTGCGGAATGGGCGCGGTGATGGGCTCGAAGAGGCTGAAGGCGGTGGCCGTAAGCGGACGACAGAACGTGCAACTCAAGGCTCCTGAGGCGGTCACGAGAATCGCCAAATGGTACGCCTCCCAGGTGATGGTAAACCCTATGAGTCGCCTGTTGTACGAAATGGGCACACCCGCCGTGTTGGCTCCCGCAAACGCTATAGGCACATTGCCAACCAGGAACTTCAGAGAAGGAGCGTTTGAAGGATGGGACAAACTGAGCGGGGAGGCCTTCGAAAAGACGATTGCTGAGAGACGGGGCTGCTTCGCCTGTCCCGTAAGATGCAAGAAGATTTCTCACGGTTCGCCTGACGATGAGATGTACGGCTTGCCCGAGTACGAAACAATTGCTGCTTTTGGATCGAACCTGGGCGTTTCGGACCCATCGATAGCCATCGAAGCGCACAAAATATGCAATCGGGCCGGCCTCGACACAATCTCGGCGGGGATGAGCGTGGCGTTTGCCATGGAATGCTTCGAGCGAGGGATACTGGGACAATCCGATGTTGAGGGCCTAGACCTAAGATTCGGCAACGGGCAGGCGGCTCTCCAACTCCTGAGGATGATAGCCCGGAGAGAGGGCATAGGCAAGCTGCTAGGCGAAGGCACGAGAAGGGCCGCGGCAGAGATCGGACGCGGAAGCGAGGCGTTTGCGCTCCACGTTAAGGGCGTTGAATTGCCGATGCACGACCCGAGAGGCAAGGTCGGGGTAGGGTTGGGATATGCGGTCGCAGAACATGGCGCAGACCATATGACAGCGGCGCATGACACGCTCTTTGCCAAGGAGGGGATGTTAGCGGTTCAGGAAGTCTCCCCTCTCGGACTTCTTCATGCAGTGGACCCCTTGTGCCTCGACGCGGGCAAAGTCAGGTTCTACTTCTACCTAGAGACGTTCTGGAACGCGCTAAAAACGTTGTCTGGCTGTCTGTTTGGTATTGCCCCGAGGGGCCTTATGCCGATAACCATGATGGTTGATGTTGTCAGGGCGGTTACCGGATGGGACTTCAGCCTGTGGGAACTCATGAAGGCAGGGGAACGCGCCTCCTGTATGGCCAGGGCCTTCAATTATAGGGAGGGCTTCAGGAGCACAGATGACCAGCTCCCACAGCGGTTACTCGAGGCTTCCTCAGGCGAGCACACGAACCCCGGGATTTCCGGTGCCGCTTTGGACAGCGCAAAGAAGCTATACTACGGTATGAGCGGTTGGGAGCCAGCAACTGGCAGACCGCTGCGTCCGAAGCTTGAAGAGCTTGGAATCGGATGGGTTGACGGCTTACTCGAGTAACGTCTTCATGTACGGACCGTTCCCGTTCGGATGTTCCTCGCGGCGGCGTTCTTGTGTTGACGTGGCTGCTGACGTTCTCTTGGTCACCCATGTTTCGCATTGCTCAGATTGTCTGGATTCAGCGAAGATATCTATGTGTGAGACCAACCTGCGCGGCGGACAAAGGGCCAGCAAGATGACTGAGTGGAAGGCGCTACCTGCGAAATGTGGGCGGCAGATGGATGCCAGGTAACAATGCCGGAGAGCCCGCCCACCGGCGGTCTTCTCCGCTTTTTGCTATCAGTGGTCCTGGCGACACCGAGCTATGACTTCCGGAGAGATCTGCTTTCGCTCGTCAGCCGCGTCCCAGTGGAGAAGGCCATTCTGTTCGGCTCCTATGCCGCGGGGCAAGCGACTCCGGATAGCGACATCGACATCGCCGTAATCTCGCCGGACTTCGGCAAAGACTACGTTGAAGAGGCTGTAATGCTGAAGCGGATCAGCGAGGATATTGACCTCGACATCTCGCCGCGGCCTTATTCGCTGGACGAGTACCGTAAGGCAAGCCGCGGCCAGTTCCTGTACGACGAGATCCTCCGCAGGGGTCGACCC
>JACIXY010000004.1 GCA_014360195.1 Bacillota bacterium | reverse complement strand
CCAGCTCGAATCGCTTCCGAAAATGATCCTGCGCGGCCCCACGGTCTCATAGAACAGGCGGAACAGCTTCTTCAGGTCGAGCTCATACGGACACCAGCGCACCCACTCGTTGTTGCCAGACGTGTCCACCGACACGTTCGGGCACGCCCACGCGAGCTGCAGAAGCTCTCGGGTGTACCCGCACCCGAAGTGCGGCACGACGAAGGTGACGTCCGGGAAGGCCTTAGCCACATCGTGGATGACGAGAGGGTCGATGTTGGGCGCGTTCCCGATGCCTCCACCTCCGCCGAGGATCCCAAAGTGTATGAGCACTGGCACCCCGAGGTCCTCCGCGGCCTGCCACACCGGGTAGAGCCGCTCGTCCGCAAGAGACCCCTTGAGAAGGGGTGCCAGGATCTTGTAGCCTCGCAGCCCAAGCTCGGTCACGGCTCGCCGCAGCTCGCCTGAGGCGTCCGGCTTCTCCGGGCTGTGGTGCGCGAACCCCACGAACCGCCGGGGTTCGCTCGCCACGATGCGCGCCAGAAGGTCATTGCCGCCGCCCGTCACGAACGCGATCCCGTCGAGACCGTAGCGGTCCACCTCCGTGGCCCAGCGGGCGATGAGCGTCTCCAGCGGTTCGCCCTCCTGGTTGGGCCTTGGAAAGCTCCACGCCTGCCACCAGTCCTCCTGGAGCCTTGCGGCCTCGCGCGCGATCTTCTCCCATTTCTCCCGGCCGAACCTGCGAATGTATTCGTCCCTGTTGGCGAAGTCCTCTTCAACCGGAAAATGCGCGTGAAAGTCGAACACGCCGAACGGCGGCCGCCTGTATCCACCGAAGTCGGGCTGCTCGTCTACCTGCTGGCTGCGCCTGTCGGATGCTGATGCTGTCTGCGTCCCCATGTCGCAACCTCCTGTGAAGCGCTAGCCGGGCGCTTGGCCGCCGGTCACGTCAGCCCCAGCCCCATCTCAGCCTCCACCTTCACCCTGCGCACAGCCTCGTCGAAGTAAGCCTCGTCTATCTCGAACCCCGTGAACGGCACGCCGAGCCTGACGCACGCGATGGCGGTGTTGCCGATGCCCAGGAACGGGTCGAGCACGAGCCGGCACCGGTCCACGCCGTGTAACTTTATGCACATCTCGGGCAGTCGAGGCGGAAATGTCGCAGGGTGCGGCCTGTCCTTCTCGCGCTTGTTGATGGTCTCATACGGGATGAACCAGGTGTTTCCGCGGCACCGCACGCCTGCGCCGGCGCTCTTCCACCGCCTGACGTTGGACTTGTCCTGGTACGGCACGCCGATGGCAAGCCTGTCCAGCGGCACTCTGCCAGTCTTCGTGAAATGAAAAACGTACTCGTGGCAATCGTTGAGAAACCGCTCGCCGTTGATGGGCTTGTAATGACCCACCGCGACGTCCGACACTATCCCCCCGTAGTCTCCCACATCGGCCTTTGAGATGGCGATGGACTTGACCCAGTGGATCACGTTCTGAAGGTGGAAAAGCCCCCGGAGCACCCCAGCCACCTCGAACGGGACCCACGGGTCCGTGGGCTTGGACCCCACGTTCAGGAAAAACGACGCGTCGTCGGACATCGCGTCCCTCACCGCGGCCGCCCACTCCGCCGTCCAGGCCAGATAATCGCGCCTGTCAATCGTGTCGTCGTATGCCCCATACCGAATGCCCAGGTTGTAAGGGGGAGACGTAACGACCACGTCGACGCTCCCTGGCGCGAGCAGGCGCCTTATTCCGGATACGCAGTCCTCCAGGTAGAAGTCCCACTGCACCTCCCGCGCGCTGCGGCGCACCACGCTTTCCTTACGGAAACTCGCTCTCGGGTCTTTCACGAATGCACCTCGCCCTGACACAACCGCCGGCCTCTGCCGGGCCGTATCTTGCTTCCCGGTCACCCGATGCAGAACAGGCACCCCCATGAATGACTGATTCCACACATGCGGGGGATATCCTCCGGGCAGCAGGTCGCGAGTGCTTCGTGCTTCTGTCCTAGAGCGGGAGTCTCCAGCGATGCTCGTCCGAGGCGGCGCCCGGGCCGCTCACCCTCGGAACGTGCTCGCCCTCGTGCCGTCCAATGAACCGACCTTACCCAATGAGTCGGCCTCCGCGCCCTCGACAACCTGCTCCTTTGTGGCCTCCTTTGTGGCCTCCTTTGTGGACGCTTTCGGATCGCGACCCACAGTGGCGCCCCGGCGGCAAGCACGCGTCACCACCGTGCGGCAGGTCACCCCGCTAGCAGCGAACGTCGCTGCCATGGCCCTGGCCACGCGGTGCGGGTCGGTCGCGGCGAAGGCGACGACTGAGGGGCCAGAGCCGCTTAGCGCTGCCCCGAGCGCCCCCGCCTGCCTTGCCGCTGCCAGCACGTCCGCAAGGCCAGGCACCAGGCTGGCCCTGTAAGGCTGGTGAAGCCTGTCCGCCATGGCATCGCCCAAGAAGTCGAGCCTGCCTGAGGCGATGGACGCCACAAGGAGGGCCGTTCGACTGATATTGTGGACGGCGTCCGCAAGGGTCACGCTGCCCGGGAGGACGCGCCTTGCGAGCTCGGTCGGCACATGGAAGTCAGGTATCGCGACCACCACATGAAGACTGCTGGGAACATCCAGCTTAAGATGACGCAGACGGCGGTGCTCATCTGCGACGCTGACCACAAAGCCACCGAAGAGGGCGGCCGCCACATTGTCGGGGTGGCCCTCTATCTCGGTCGCAAGCTGGAACAGGTCATCGTCAGTAAGGGGAAAGCCCACGAGGGCGTTGGCGGCCAGGAGCCCTGCCACGATGGCCGCGGCGCTCGACCCGAGACCCCGCGAAACCGGGATCCGCTGGTGCACGTGGATGTGCAGCCCCGGCACAGGCAGCCCGACCTCCTCGAAGAGGGCGGCGGCGGACCGCGCCACGAGATTCGTCCAGTCGAGCGGCAGGTCCCTGCTGTCCCCGAGGACGGTGATCTCGAGGCCGGTAGTGGTGGTAGTGCCCATCCTCACCACATTGAAAAGTTCGAGGGCCATGCCCACGGCGTCAAAGCCTGGCCCGAGGTTCGCTGTAGAGGCCGGTACGCGGACTTCGACCACTTCGACCACAAAGATCACCTTCCTTCTCATCTTCTTTGTTTTAGTTAGTGGTGCCCGTAAACTGTCTATGTTCCCGGGAAGTTGTGGCACATGTGCCATGTCCACAGCTTTCTTCATGGTAACCGCCGGCGTCATCATCACAAAGGTGGATGCGCGGCTGAGTAGTCCCCCATGGCGGCCAGCTGCCGTCACCACCGAAAGGATGAAAACCGCAACCGTCGGCTATTCTCAGGATAGAGCGTGTCGAATTGCTGCCTCCTCTTCCAGACCCCGGACCGCTCGTGTCTGGCTGTGTTGGACGGCTGCGATTGCCGCTTCTCCGCCACGGGGACAGTGCTCCAAGCGGGACGCCTTGACGAAATTCCGCCCGCAGACAAATGCCTCAATCTTGACACCCCGCCGCGTGTTGCTGACAGCCGGGCGCCAGGCAGGAGGAGGCGCAGGGCGCGATCCCCCCCCCCCGCAGCCAGGACTCACGTGCAGACGCGCGCGACCGGCGCACGTTCAACCCGGGTATGTTCAGTCGAGCGGAGTCCCCGCTGCGGCAAGGGCGGCCTCCACTGAGGCCGTGTCGGCTTCCGCTACAATCGGAGACGACCCGAGCCGCATCATGGCGTCCGGATCCTTCAGGCCGTGGCCGGTCAGGACGCACACAACCGTGGCGCCTCGTTGCCCCCGGAAATAGCCTTGGCGCGCCAGCTTCAGCACACCTGCGACCGACGCGGCGGACGCAGGCTCCACGAGGACCCCCTCCCGCGCCGCCAACAAGCGACATGCATTGAGGATCTCATCGTCCGTCACGCTGTCTATTACGCCGCCCGACTCGTCCCTGGCCGCAACCGCGCCCTTCCAGCTCGCGGGGTTCCCGATCCTTATGGCCGTTGCTATCGTCTGCGGCCGCTCGATGGGTCGCCCCTCAACGATCGGCGCCGCCCCGGCCGCCTGGAAGCCCAGCATGCGAGGCACGGACGTCACCTTCCCCCGCTCCCTGTATTCGCAAAACCCCTTCCAGTAAGCCGTGATGTTGCCCGCGTTCCCGACCGGAATCGCGAGGTAGTCGGGCGCTCGCCCGCCAAGCTGGTCGCACACCTCGAAGGCCGCCGTCTTCTGGCCCTCGATGCGGTCGGGGTTGAGGGAATTGAGAAGCGCGATCCGGTGCCGTGACACCAGATCCCGAACCACGGCGAGCGCCTGGTCGAAGTTGCCCCGGACAGCCACCACAACCGCTCCATGGGCCACCGCCTGCGCCAGCTTCCCTGCGGCGATGGCGGCCTCGGGGATCACCACCACAGACCGGATGCCCGCCCTCGCGCAGTAGGCCGCCGCGGAGGCCGAGGTATTGCCCGTAGATGCGCACACCGCCACGCGGTATCCGGCTTCCCGCGCCCTGCTCACGGCGTAGGCCATGCCCCTGTCCTTGAATGACCCGGTGGGGTTGAGTCCCTCATACTTGAGGTAGACGCGCAACCCTGGGGTGCCTGAAGTCCCGGCGCCCGCCGGCGATCTCAGGGTCCCCGAGCCCCTGGGTCTTCCTGAACTCTCGACCGCTTCCAAAGCCTCGGCCGGCCCCACAGCCCCGGTCGTTTCCGTCTGGGCGGCAGCTTCCGCCTCCCTGACTGCCTCCGAGACCGCGCGGGCTTCGATAAGCGGCGTCCCTCCTTCCCTCAACGTGACGACCGCGGCCGGACCGACCCGCGGCAGATACGCGCCGTATGTGGCGATGATTCCACCAGAGGATACGTGTGGCACAGCCGACATGGGCATGCTTTCTCCTTCCGGCGCCGGGAGCACCCTCCAGCGCCGGGAGCGCAAGGAGGAATGCATCCGCGGTGTATATTAATGCACATTTTACCACGAGTAGGCGGTAAATGCTACAGCGAATTCGCAGCCTCGCCCCCTTTCATGGGGTGCGTGTAGCAGTTGTAGTGCACGAGACTGTTGAACTTCCCCAGCAGCGCCCACTTTAGCTGAGCATTGCGACGGTTTTGCGCGCTTCAACCGGGCTGCGTTGACATAATGTGGGAAACATCAACACCCTCGTGCGCAAGGGTTGCTACCCCCGGGGTGACTGTGAGAGCATAGTCCGGCTCCAGTCCCTCTTACAGGCCTTGCGCTGTCCCTCTTACAGGGCCTTGCGCGCGGAGCCCGGTAGCCCTTTTCCGCGTCGAGTCCAGCCCGCACGTGGTGCGCGCGCGTGGCTGCGTTCGTCCCTGGGTGGTCCCTGGGATCCCAGGATCTCCTGCGCGGGTGGTCCCTGCGGGAGCAACCCCGTGCGAAATCTGGTTACCAGAGATCCACCCTCCCCGCGGTTCAGCCGGCAGAAGGCCGGAACTGGTTCCCTGGTGACCAGGACCCATGTGGAGATGGTCCCCAGGGAGCCAAGTTCGAGCACCACCTGGTCCCTGGGTAACCACCTTCCCGGATGCCCATGGGTGGCTGTTCCTCAAAGGACCAGGCTTTGCGGGCAGATGGTCCCTGGGGGAACAACCCTGTTCCAAATGTGGCTACCAAAGACCCAGCCTTCTGACGGCTCACCCGGCGAGAAGCCAGCGCTGATCCTTTGGTGACCAGGTTCCACGTGGAGATGATCCCTGGGGGATCAACTTCGCCCGCCACTTGGTCCTCGCGTAACCATTCTCCCAGATGCCCCTAGCCAGGTGGTCCTCAGAGGACCAGGATTTGCGCGTGGGTGGTCCCTGGGGGACCAACCCCGTGCGAAATCTGGTTACCAGAGACCCACCCTTCTGGTGCTCGGGCCACGAGGATGCCGGATCTGGTCCTCTGGTAACCAGGCTACGCGCTGAGATGGTCCCCCGGGGACCAACTTCGTCCGGCACCTGGTCCCCACGTAACCACCTTGCGAGATGTGCAAGAACGCCTGGTCCCCAGGGGACCAGGATTTGCGTGTCGGTGGTCCCCAGGGGATCAACCTCGCGGGCAACCTGGTCCCTGGTGCACCACCCCTGGCGGCGGCCTAGGCGCCTTGGTCACGAGAGGACCAGGGCGTATGCTAAGCTGGTCCCCAGAGGACCATCTTCACGCGAGATCTGGTCCCTGGTGCTCCACCTTACCTGGTTTCGGCGAGGAAAGGCTGCGGGGGTGGTTCCCGGAGGACCAGATCTTGCGCCGGGCTGGTCCTCATAGGACCAGGCCTGCCCCCAATTTGGTCCTGCAGGGATCATCCCTATCCCGGCCTCTGGCGGACGCATGCGGGCCTCCAAATACGCAACATCAAACTTAGATGCAAATCACGCACGACATCGTCAACACGCCTGCGGCGGCCCATAAACACGCAGCATCCAACTTAAACCTCCATTCGACTGTATGGCGCGGCACGCTCGATTGTGCACTCATACGGGCGCATACTCGTTCTCATATACCCGCGCACTCGTTCAAGTCTGAGGTTAGCTATCTATGACGATCGCCTGCGTACATCGAGCGCTGTTGGTCCGCAAGCTCCTTCGTGGCACGACTTGGCAGAGACTACCTCAATATGGTAGTATATGGGAGGCATACCAGACGAGGAGGGTCGAATCATGTCTTCTTCAACAAAGCTCCGGATGTCGATTCCTGCCGACCTGCCCTGCGACACGTCGATCGAGCCGCTGGCAAAGTACCTGTATCTGCTTATCGAGCTCAAGAGACCTAATTCTGTGAGCGAACTTACGCGGCTTTCCGGGCTCAGCAGGCGCGCAGTTCGTCGGCACTGTGAAGCGTTAGCGGTAGCCGGGTGGGTAACGATAGTGTCGAGGCCTGGTCAGACGAAGGTGCTCGCGACCATGCCTCCAGCCACGCAAGAGGCTCTTGCCCTGCGTCTTAAAGAGGACAGGTGGGCGGCGACGCACGCTGGGGAGTTCCTTATGAAGGCTTGGCTTGATCTCATTGTGGATTCAGACAACTACGTTGACAACTGTCGGCCGGCATTTCTTGCGCACCCTGTCACTGGTCAACTGCTGGAGTACGATCGGTACTATCGCGAAGGTGTCGCATTTGAGTATAATGGGCGTCAACACTATGAGGTTACCGCCCAATACCCGAACGAGGCCGACCTACAATCTCTCCAGGTAAGGGACCACATCAAGGCTGCTCTTAGTCAGAAAAACAACATCATACTGGTGCACGTTACCGAGGCGGATCTCAGCTTCGCGGGCATGCGCGCCAAGATACCGAGCATTCTACCCAGCAAAGAAGTTGACGAGGACGGCCCATACGTGCGTATGCTGGCGCGACTCAGCGAGGAGTACACCGCTAGTTGCAGGAGAGCGCGTTCCCGGGAGCGGACGAACAGTTGAGTGCTCGCTCAGTTCCGGCAGCCAGGCGCGATAGACCTTGTCGCATATCGGCTGCAGATAGGCAAGCTCGAACTCAGGAGCTAGGCTGAGTGTGGGAAGCGTGCACACGAAAGGTGCCTGCGGTTCGCTGACGACATCGCTCTAGCCTCGGCGTTGGCCATCTGCAGTGCGTGCCAGTTTCCTGGACCCTGATTCAGGCTGGTAGCATAAGGGAATTGGGGGCTCAGTGGGAGTTTCCATTGGCAGCAGGTGACAGGGCCAAAGGGCATAATTGCTTCTTTGGCTCTTGACTGGCGGGCGCGGTGGCGCTGTTCGAGTTGGAGCAGGGCAGAAGCCCTCCTCAGCAGATCAGTATGTCCTGACGGCAGCGCCAAGGGATTCGGTTTGACCGGTGACTGGTAGACGGCTGGAAGCCTATACCGAAAGCCGACTGCCGGGTTTGGATATCTGTAGTAATTCCCGCAGACTCGTGGTAGGATACCCATAAACATATACCAACGACTCATCTTACGACTCGTCGTTGCAAGGGCTCGGCAGCATCGTTACCGAGTCTGTAGCGGTCGATAGCCATACGGTTGAGGTGAGATTCAAATCGAAGCAGGTCGACAACCTGCGCCTCGCCGGCACCGCCCGAGCCATTATCCCCAAGCACATCTGGCACCACGTGGACGACCTCATGAACTTTCCGAACCTCGACAACCCCGTTGGGAGCGGACCGCTCAAGCTGAAGAGGCGAGCCTCCGGACAGCAGGAAGGCCAGGCGTGGGGATCTTGGTCATAACGGTTCTGGTGGCCGTGCTCGCGCTCGTCCTGGCGCCGTACGACCCATACCCCATCGACGACCGTGGACCGCGGTCCGCGCCGCCCTCATGGGAGCATCCTCTCGGGACGGGCTCGCGGGGCGGGGACATCCTGAGCGAGGTGGTTTACGGGGCCCGCGTCGCGCGCCTCTTCGGGATCACTGCGGCGGCGGCTGTCGCCCTGCTTGGAGCGATGATGGGTATACCGTGCGGCTTTCTGGGCGGTGCTGTCGATTCGACGATCATGCGGTTCTGCGACGTGTTGTTCGTCGTCCCGCGTCTGCCCCTGATGATCCTGCTGGCCACGTACCTCAGGATGACGTTCTGACACATGATGCTGATATTCACTGCTCTCGGGTGGCCCGGAATCGCCAGGATGGTTCGGGCGCAGGTGTTCAGTGCGCGGCAGGGCATACGTAGAAGCCGCTGTGGCGTCTGGAGGTGCGCCGTGTTACACAATGTGGCGGCAGTGGCCGCACATCCTGCCGGCGGTGTCGCCGCTCGTCACCTTCAACACGGTCATGATCGCGGGCGGGGCCATACTGGCCGAGGCGGGCCTGCAATTCCTTGGGTTCGGCGACCCACGCGTCGTAAGCTGGGGGTCGATCCTCTATGAGCTCCAGGCGGGCCGTGCGGTCCTCTTTGGGGCGTGGCGGTGGATTATCTCGCTCGGCCTTGCCATCTTCCCCACGGTGCTTGGGTTCATGCTCACTGGGTATGCGTTCGAGGTCCTGAACCCGCACAGCAGGAGGGAGCGGGTGTGAGGCCGCATTTCAGGGTGAATGTGCGACTTTATATGTCCAGCTTCTGCGGCGGCGGGAGTTGCCCGGAAGGCCGCCGCTCGGCTGCCGGTCCGGGTGTCGGTTGACGCAACTGGTGTGCGGGTGGTAAAATAAAGACAACAGAATAGATGCGTCGGTTTTCGCCGCAGCAAAACCGCGTGCGGCCGCTGAATCTTCCTTCGGGAAGAGCGGGGGAACCAAGGTCCCAAGGTGTCCGGGGCGAGTCCTGCGGGAGAACGCAGGTAGGGCCAGCTCCTTCGGTCCGAGCCCGTCAGCTAACCTCGTAAGCGTCGAAAGGGGGACGCCTTCACATTGCCCAGGGGTGTCCCTGGGCTATTGTTATTGTTGTCTCATGTTCCCCCTCGTCCCTTTGTCCTTTCGCTCCCCCGTATTCTCCGAGCCGGGCCATCGGGGCGCGCGACGCTTCGTCCGCAGCCCGGGCCGGCGCGAGAGAGCTTTACCCCCGCGACATCGCCGACCATGGGGAGGCCGCCGCATCGCCGCATCATGGCGCATCTAGACCTGGCACCACAACATAAAGGAGGCGTGCGGAATGAGAGCAAGTCTGGTCCGTGAAAGAGGTCTTTGGGTTGCGGTTGTCATCGCGGCTCTTGCGTTCTTCGCAACTGGGATCCCGAACGGTGGGGCGCTCCATGCGGCCGGCAAGACCCTGGCCGTCGTAATCGATGCTGAGGCGAACAGGGCTGACGAGGCCGAGGCCATCGCGGCTGACCTGCGCGCCATCGGCGTCCAGGCTGATGTGCGAGTCTGGGAATGGAGCGCGCTCAAAGACAGTGCCCTCAAGGGCGAGCGGCAAATGTACCTGACCGACTGGGGCAGCGCATACTTCGATCCCTTCGACCTTGCCGTGCCCAAGCTGCGCACCAAAGACCGCGGCAACTACTCGCACTATAGTAACCCGGCATTCGACCGCGCCGTGGACACGGCGCTCACCACTATCGATCCGGAGGTCCGGCGAAAGGCCTATTACGAAGCCCAGTCCATCCTGTATGAGGACGCGCCCTGGATCTTCGGGTATTACCTGAGCGAGACCGAGGCCGCCAGGGCCGAGGTGCAGAACTGGCAGCCGGCGATGGACTCGCGCATTAACCTTCACGATGTCGGACTTACGCGCGGTGACACCATAGTCGTGGGGATGAAGACCGACAAGGCAGTGTCTCTGGACCCGGCGATGCACCGCGAGCGCGACACCGAGACCGTGCTCCGCAACATGTTCGACGGGCTCGTCACCCGCACCTGGGACGGCAAGGTGGTGCCGGAGATCGCCGAGTCTTGGACGACGCCCGCAGACAACGTGTACGTCTTCAAGATCCGAAAGGGCATCAAGTTTCATAACGGCGAGGAGCTTGACGCGGATGACGTGGTGTTCACGTTCGAGCGAGTGTTGAAAGAAGGCGCCATCGGCGGCCGGTCGTCGCCTCGTAAGGGACTTCTCGGGCCGCTCGAGAAGGTGGAAAAGGTTGATAAGTACACGGTCAGATTCACGCTGGCAAACCCCTTCCCCGTGTTCTTGCAGGCGCTGGTGCACACTCAGGTGGTCCCGAAAGACTACATAGAGAAAGTCGGCGACGAGGAATTCGCGAGAAAGCCCGTGGGCTGCGGCCCGTTCAAGTTCGTTGGAGGCCGGCTCGACGACCAGATCGTGATGGAGCGGTTCGACGATTACTACGGTGGATCGCCCGACCTGCCACCGGTGGGGCCGGCAAAGGTGAAGCGGGCCATCTTCAGGATGATGCCCGATCCCACGGTCCGCATCGCGGCGCTCAAGGCGGGCGAGGTGCAGATAGTGCAGCAGGTGCCGCCCGACCTCGCGGCGAGCCTCAAGAAGGACAGAAACGTGCAGGTGAAGAGCGTCGAAGGCACCCGCGTTTACTGCGTGGAGCTGAACTGCGCGAAGCCGCCCTTCGACGATGCCAGGGTGCGGAGGGCGTTGAACTACGCGATCAACTGGGACAGGATCCTCGAGACTATCTACGGAGGGACGGCGAGGCGCCTCGCCACGGCGTTCCTGCCGAGCGGGTTCGGGTTCAACCCTGATCTCAAGCCTTACCCGTACGATCCGGAGAAGGCGAAAGAACTCCTGAGGGAAGCAGGTTACTCTGTAAGGTAGACGGCCGCCTGGCGGCGCGAATGACGGCGACGCCGAGGAACACGGGGGGATACACATATGCGAAAGACACATGTGCAGATTCTCGAACGGGTGCTTGCGACGATCCCCATAGCCCTCGGTGTCGCCATAGCGGTGTTCATCTTCATGCGGCTCATGCCGGGCGACCCCGTTGATATAATGATCGGCGAGGCCGGCGGCGTGACCCAGGAAGAAATCGATGCGCTCAAGGCCGAGCTTGGCCTGGACAAATCCCTTCCCGCCCAGCTTGGGACGTACCTCACTGGGCTTGTCCGAGGCGACCTCGGGTACTCCATTCCAAGCTCGCGCCCGGTGGCAGAGGTGATCCTGGAGGCGCTGCCGGCCACTATCGAGCTTGCTCTGTACTCTTTGCTTTTCGCGCTAGTGGTGGCCGTTCCGATCGGCGTCATCTCCGCGCTCCGACAGCGGTCCGTCATCGACAGGACCAGTATGGCTGCGTCGTTCCTCGGGATTTCCATGCCTGCGTTCTGGCTGGGCATACTCGGGATCATCGTATTCTCGCTGCACCTGGGGTGGCTGCCCACATCGGGGCGCATCACTTATGGGTTTGAACCTGAGACCATCACCGGTCTCTTCACGGTGGACGCCCTTCTTACGGGCAACATGCCCGCGTTGTGGGATGCCCTGAAACACCTCGTCCTGCCCGCCGCCACGCTGGGCGCCGGGGTGGCCGCGGTGGTGGCGAGGGTCGTGCGGTCGAGCATGCTGGAGGTGCTTCGCGCGGACTACGTTCTGTTCGCCAGAGCGAAAGGTGTCGCCGAGCGAGTGGTCACCATCCGTCACGCGCTGCGCAACGCGCTCATCCCTACTGTCACGGTGGTCGGCCTCCAGGTCGGCACGCTCCTCGGCGGGAACATGATCGTGGAGACCATCTTCGGGTGGCCGGGCCTCGGGCGCGTCGTTGTCGACGCCATCTTCTCAAGGGACTATCCCCTCGTGCAGGCCGCTGTCATGGTGTACGCCTTGACGTTCGTTGTCGTGAACCTGGCGACCGACGTCCTGTACACGTACCTCAACCCGAAGATGACGCTCTAAGCTGTAACTTTAAGCCCTAAAAGGATGGAGGAGGGAGGGAAAGCCTTGCGAGACTCACCCATATGCCTGGACGGAATGGAAGCCGTGGATGAGGGGCGTCGGGCGCTGCCGACCTGGGAGGCAATGAGATCTGACGAACTTCAGGAGGCCCGCAAGGTTCGGGAGACGCGGACACGCCTATCCGCGAGCGCCAGGCCGCTGGGCCTCGCGGTGAAGAACTTCCTGAGCTTTATGAGGCAGATGGCAGGCCACCCGGCCGCGGTCGTCGGCGGCGTGGTGATCCTGCTATATGTCGCGGCCGCCATCTTCGCGCCATGGGTGGCCCCTTGTGCGCCGGACGAGGTGTCTCTCACCCGGCGCCTTGTGCCGCCAACCTGGACCGGCGCGTTTCCGTTGGGCACCGACCAACTGGGGCGCGATATCCTGTCGCGCATAATATACGGCGCTCGGGTTTCAATCCTAGTGGGGGTGCTCACTATAGCCATCTCTGTCACGGTCGGGGTCAGTCTGGGCGTGGTGGCAGGCTACTTCCGGGGGCCCTTCGACAGGCTCGTCTCAAGGTTCACCGACTTGCTCCTCGCCTTTCCGTACCTCATCTTCGTGATCGGGGCCATGGCCGTCCTGGGGCCCGGGTTCTGGAACCTCATCTGGGCCCTGAGTTTCAAGGGATGGGTGGAGTTCTACCGGCTCGCGAGGGCCGAGGTCATGTCGGAGAAGACGCGGGAGTATGTAGAGGCCGCGAGGGCGCTCGGGCGGTCGCACGCGGCCATCATCTGTTCGGAGATTCTGCCTAACATCATGCACTCGATACTGGTCCTGGGGACGCTGCGTATGGGCAACATGATCGTGTTGGAGTCGTCCTTGAGCTTTCTGGGGCTCGGGATACCGCCGCGCATCCCGGCTTGGGGGTCGATGGTGAACGATGGACGCCGGTACATGCTCACTGCATGGTGGGTTGCAACCCTGCCCGGGCTTGCCCTGGTGGTGCTGGTACTGGCCATAAACCTCGTCGGAGAAGCCCTCCGCGACGTCCTCGACCCGAGGCTGAAGGAGACGTAAACCGGCATTGCGGACGAGAACCGTCCCGGGCCCATGCGAACTCCGCGCCCCTGGGCGATCCAGAGACTGCGCTCGGGCCCCGAGAATCTCACACAGGGAGGGTGGAACGATAGACTGCGGTTATGGCCGATCTATGAACCACACCACAGGCGTCGAGCCGGGAGATAGCCCGCACGAGGCAACAAGCTGCGCTCCTTTGCGGGCTGCAGGTGCACTAGACGCCACGGTTTGCCCCGCAAGCCCAAGAGAGGGGGTTCGCCCTGCTGGCGGAAGCAGTTGCACCGTGCTCCAGGTGTCCGGCCTGTCCACGGTGTACCCCACCACCCGGGGCGATGTCCAGGCAGTGCGGGGTGTGGACCTGACGCTTAGGGAAGGCGACGTGCTTGCCATCGTAGGGGAGTCAGGCTGTGGCAAGAGCGCCACGCTCCTTTCGATAATGCGGCTCGTACCCTACCCCGGGCGGGTGGTCGCGGGGAGCGTCGTATTTGAGGGACGCGACCTCATGAGCCTGGGCCCGAGGGAGATGCGAGAGGTCCGGGGCAGGGACATCGCCATGGTGTTCCAGGACCCCATGACCACCCTCAACCCCGCGTTCCGTGTGGGGGACCAAATAGCTGAGTCCCTTCGGGTTCACGGGTTCCTGCCGGGGTTCCCGGCAAGCCTTACGCGCCGCAGCCGCATGCGGGAGCGGGAGATGGTCATCGACCTCATGCGGCAGGTTGGGATTCCATCGCCTGAAACCAGGCACCTCGAGTATCCGCACCAGTTCAGCGGGGGGATGCAGCAGCGCATCCTCATAGCGATAGCGCTTGCGTGCAAGCCGAAAATTCTGCTGGCAGACGAGCCCACCACGGCGCTGGACGTGACCATTCAGGCCCAGGTGTTGGACCTCATGCGGGAGATCAACCAGACCACCGGCACAGCGATCGTGCTGGTGACACACGACCTTGCGGTTGCGGCGGAGTTCTGCCGCGAGGTAGCGGTCATGTATGCGGGCCAGATCGTGGAGCAGGGGCCCATCGACGCGGTGCTGGAGGACCCCATGCACCCCTACACGCAGGGGCTTTTACGCTCCATCCCGCGCCTCGGCGAAAGGAAGCCGCTCACGCCGATCATGGGTGAGGTTCCCGACCTCGCTGCCCTTGGGCCTGGCTGCAGCTTCGCTCCGCGCTGCGAAGTGCGCAGACCTTGCTGTGACATCTCTCAGCC
Organism: Bacillota bacterium; assembly: GCA_014360195.1. Lineage (GTDB taxonomy): Bacteria > Bacillota > SHA-98 > UBA4971 > UBA4971 > UBA6256. The sequence goes on along the minus strand of JACIXY010000004.1, from coordinate 115,780 downwards.
TGAGCTTGTGACCCTTGAAGGCCATCGCCTCGTGCGGTGCCACGTGCGCGGCGGCAACGCCAGCGGGCGGCCGGGTGCGGGTCATCGGGCGACGGGTGATCAATGAACACAAGCTCCCAGAGGCTCCGCGTGGCGTCAGGCAGCGTCCGTGGGCCGTAGTAGTCCTCCACGAATACCTTTTTCACCCCGTCCCGTCCGTAATGTCGGAAGAGCCACAGGATCTGTTCCCACGTGCCGTACGCAAGCACCGTACGAACGATAAGCCCACGGTGGCGTTCGTCGTCCAGCGCGTCGAAACTATAATTCCGGAATAGGCCTGCTAGTGAATCGGGCAGTCTCATCTACTTCCGGGACCTTCCTCATATTGATTCGGAACGCTGGTTCGGACTCGTCTCGCGATCGACGAACTCGCGTACCTGCTCCTGGAGGAAAGCCTCAACCTCCAGGGGGGTCAGGGTGCCACCGGTTACCATTGCTGCTGAGGCATCCTTGTCTTCGATATCCTCTGTATACGCCAACTGCTCAAGGAATAGCTTCGGGGAAAACACGGTTTCGCTCTCGATGACGAACTTTCTTGCTGCGTTGGCAACTATCTCGGGCAGCGTGACCACGCCGCGCTTCAGAAGAAAGTACAGGTCAATGTAATCTCTGAAGGTGGAGCGCCGCCTGATCGCGTAGGCTTTCATGCACGCAATCTCCTTGGGGGCAGCAAGAAGCATCCCGCCGAGATCGGGGAAGAGCGACCCGGCCGGCACAAGGGGGAAGAGAAGTCTGAAGGGATACGCCAGGAATGTAACTTTGGTGCCTCCGATGTCCCAGCTGGCCTGGTCCATTTGCCTGAGCGTGAGTCTGGCGTGTCTCGCACCGAAGATGCTGTCGATGTCCGCAGCGACTTTTCGGAAGGCTAGTTTTTCGTCTGTGCTGACCTGGAAGAAATCGAGATCAAGGGATCGCCTGTGGCCAAGCTGTAAGGCAAGGCCTGTGCCTCCAGCCAGGTAGAAACTCTCTGCTACTCCCGCTGCAGCGAGTGACCTCAACACGCCCTGGGCGTTCTCGTCGAGGACCGCGTCGATAGACATGGCTTCACCCCTCGCTTACCATTATATCCCGGGCCCTGCGCTGTCACAAACGATTATTTTCACCTGAGTGAAAGGTTTTGCCCCACCCCCTCGTCTAATAGTCATGGAGAACGAACCCGGCATACACCTGCATGCACCTGCAGGCGCAGCCACGATTTGGAGGGACGAACATTGGACAGAAGCACGCAGGCGAGACGAAAGACGCTGCCATACGTCGTGGCCGTGGCCGTGGCCGTGGCCGTGACGATGACGGCTGTGCTCTACATAGGGGTGGCGCCGCACGCGGTCGCCGCTGCCGACGAGGAGCTCAAGCTCAGCATCGAGGATGCGCGCAAGCTCGCGATCGAGCACAATGGGTCTTACGCGGCTGCGAGGCTGGACTTCGAGGCCGCGAAGATACAGCTTGACATAACGCGCGCCGAGGGGCTTGTGAGACCCTCGGTGGTGGCCGCGAAGAGGGCGGAGAATGCGCGAAAGAACGCTGCGAGGGCTCTCGTTGCAAAGCGACAAGGCCTCATGCTTGACGTCGATAGCGCTTACTACGCTCTGGTGGCCGCTCAGGAGCGGCTGGCGATCCGGCAGAAGGCGGAGGAGCAGGCTAGAGAGAACCTCCGCATCGTGAAACTGAAATTCGACTCCGGGCTTGCAAGCAAGCTCGAGGTCCTGGCCGCAGAGATTCAGCTTGCGCGTGCCTCGTCCGACGTACGGTCGGCCCAGAACGACCTCGAGATGGCGGCGCTGGGGCTGAAGCAGGTGCTCGGCATCGATCTCGGCGCCCGTGTGGTTGCCGTGGACTCTGCCGTTCCGGTTGGGGGCGACGTAGACTTTGAGAAAGGCCTGGCGCTTGCTCTGGAAAGCAGGCCGGAGATCGTGCAGGCGCGCGAGGCGCTGGAGATCGCGGAGCTCGAGGTGAAATTCTCCGACAACGACTATACGCCGGAGCTCACGAAGCGCCTCAACCAGAACAGCCTTGAGAAGGCTCGGATACAGCTTGAAGAGGTCAGACGGGCCGTCTATGTTGAGACGAGGCGCATGTACCTCGCCGTGCGCGGGGCGGAGGAGGCGATGAGGATAGCAGCCGCCGCTGCGGAACAGGCCGAGGAAAATTACAGGGTGATGAAGCTGCGCTATGAGTACGGGATGGAGATCGCAAGCTCGCTCCTGGGGGCGCAGGTCGACCTGACCGAGGCCAAGCTGGGGGTGCTCCAGGCCGTCATGAACTACAATACCGCCCGCCTGCGCTACGAGAACTACGTGGGCTATCCTGCCGACGGGGTTGAATAGGGGGGGTGGGGATGCTGGTCTCGAGATACGCAACCGTAGTGCGCAGCATACGCAGGCACGTCATCATGGCGGGCGCCGCGCTTGCGGTCATGACATGCGTCTATTCCACGGCTCTCGCGCCTGTCGCGGACGGTGCAGCCGGTGCCGGTACGGCCGACCCGGTCGCTGAGGCGCTCGATTTCGACGATGCGATTGCCCTCGCGCTTGCAGCCAGCCCCGAGGTCGCTGCGGCCGAGAGGGCTCTGGAGCTGGCACGGATGCGCCTTGCGGCCGCAGAGGCCCTCAGGCGCCCCACGATAACCCTCCGCTCCGTTCCGGCGCAGATCTCGAGGGCTCCGAACCTGGCGTCCTCCGCGTCGGTCCCATCGGTGCCGGCGTCGGAGCCCGAGGGGACGCGGCTTCTCTCGACGCTGGGCCTGGATGTTCATCTACCCATCGGCGAGACGCGGATCACCCTCTCCATCGACGGGACGTATCTCCAAAGGGTGTCCGCGGAGCCAGATGCCGACCTTGGCTGGAGTCTGAGCGGGTCGTGCCCGATTCTGGGGCCGGGATCGCCCCCGGCAGGGGGTGCCGGGGCAGCCGCCGGGACGGGCAGCGGCGGCTCGATTGACGCCCAGGTGCGCGCCGCGATGGCCGCGGTGAGGAATGCCTCGTTCGCCGTGGAGCAGGCACGAGAGAAGGCCTGGGCCACGCTGGAGGCGGCGTACTACGCGGTCCTGCGGGATAGGCGCAAACTCGAGGCGGCGGAGATGAACCTTGAGAGGGTGAAGCAGCACCTGGCAGCCACCGAGGCCAGGTTCGAGCAAGGCAACGCGAGCCGGCTCGATGTGCTCGACGCAAGGCAGCGCGTGGCAGCGGCCGAAGTCGCGCTGGATGCGGCAAGACATGCGGTCACCCTGTCAGATATGAACTTCAACAGGGTTATCGGCCGTGACCTTGCGACGCCTGTAAGCCTCGCCCCTGTCGGCGACTACGTGCCCGGGAGACTTCCCGAACTCGAGGCGTGCGTAAAGGAGGCTCTGGAAAGTCGCAGGGAGCCTGCCCTGGCCAAGGCAGACCTCCGTGACCAGGAGGCGGAGCTTGCTTCCGCCCGCGAGGCGCTCCTTCCCTCGGTGTCGCTGGTTGGGGGCGTGAAAGACGACGGCTCATGGAACATAGGCATACAGCTCACGAAGACCCTCACCCGCGACCTTGGCGCCGAAGCCGCCGTGAAGGCGGCTCGGGACGCCGTGGCGTCCGCCCGCGAGAAGCTGGAAGCCACGAAGACGACCATAGTGCTCGAGGTCACACAGGCGTATTACGCGCTCGTCGAGGCGGAAGCGGCGCTCTCGATGGCGAGGTCGGGGCTCGATCGCGCAAGGCTTGCGCTCGACGCCGTCCAGGAGCAGTACCGGCTCGGGGCCGCAACCCACCAGGATGTCGCGGCGGCCATAGCAGCCGTCCATGATGCTGAGGTGGAGCTTGCGGACGCGGCTGCAGGTTGTTTCACTGCGCGGTCCAGGCTTGCCCAGGTCATGGGCCGTGCGTTGCACCACGAATAACTTGTGCTGAAGCCGCGAATCATAAGAACATGGCACAAGTTCCCATGACGAGGAATGGGAGGGGACGAGATGCGTGTTCTTATGCTTTCGTGGGAGTACCCGCCGAGGATAGTTGGGGGGATCGCCCGGCACGTTGAAGGTCTCTCGAAGGCCCTTGTAAGACAGGGCGTGCACGTAGACCTCGTCACCTGCGCCGCCGACGGCACCGAGGAGGTCGAGGACGACTCGGGAGTCAGGGTTTTCAGAGTGCCTTTCGGCAGCCCGTCCCCGCCCGATTTCGTCACGTGGGTCATGCAGATGAACCTGAACCTCCTGGAGCGCGCCATCCCCCAGGCGGCCGAAGGGGCCGACCTCGTGCACGCTCACGACTGGGTCGTGGCCTACGCCGCGAAGACGTTGAAGCACGCTTTCAGGATCCCGCTCGTCGCCACAATTCACGCGACCGAGTACGGCCGCAACTGGGGGCTCCACAACGACCTTCAGCGGTACATCAGCAGCGTCGAGTGGTGGCTTGGCTTTGAGGCATGGCGCGTCATATGCTGCAGCGAGTACATGCGCGGCGAGCTTTCATGGGTCTTCCAGTTCCCCGCCGACAAGGTACACGTGATCCCAAACGGGGTGGACCCCAGGAGGTTCGCGGTTCCCGAGGGCGAGGACCTTGCTGCGTTCCGGTCCCGGTGGGCCGCGCCCGACGAGAAGATGATCTTCTTTATCGGAAGGCTTGTCCATGAAAAGGGGGTCCACGTCCTCATCGAGGCCTTCGCGAAGGTCCTCGCTTACCACGATAAGGCCAAGCTTGTCATAGCCGGAAAGGGGCCGGCCGACTCCTACCTCAGGCATCTCGCACAGTCGCTTGGAATCTACCAGCGCATTTATTTTGCCGGTTTCGTGGACGACGCGACGCGCAACCGCCTGTATAAGTGCGCCGACGTCGCGGTCGTACCCAGCCTCTACGAGCCGTTCGGGATCACCGCGCTCGAAGGCATGGCGTGTGGCGTGCCGGTGGTGGTGTCCGATACCGGCGGGCTTGGAGAGGTCGTGCGCCACGGCATCACCGGCATGAAAGCCTGGGTGTCAAACCCCGGTTCTCTTGCGGACAACATCCTCACTCTCCTCGGCGACGACAGGCTGTGCGAGCGCATCCGCGCAGCCGCCCATCGAGAGGTTCAGGAGCGGTTCAACTGGGACGTAATAGCGGACAGGACAAGGGCAGTGTACGATGAGGTCCTCGCCGCTTACCGCGCAAGCCCCTGGGCCGTGGCAGGGCCACGCTGGTTCGCGCAGGCTGCCGAGGCGCCTCAGGATTACTCGCGCTACCGGGTGCCGGAAGGTGTGCACTGAGCACTAAGGAGATCTTCTTGGGAAGCAGTAGTCTCTGACCCGGTGCTCGGTGCCGGGTGCCCACAGTATTGCCCGGTTAGGAGGTCCGAATGAGATGAAAGCCGTGGTGATGGCAGGCGGAAAGGGCACGCGCCTTCGCCCGCTCACATGCGACAAGCCCAAGCCCATGGTGCCGGTGGTGGGTCGGCCCATCCTGGAGCACATCGTGCGCCTCCTGCGCAAGCACGGGTTCACCGACATCTACGCCACGCTCCACTACATGCCGGGGGTGATCCAGGATTATTTCGGCACGGGCGAGTCCTTCGGGGTCAACATGCGCTACGCTGTGGAGGATGTCCCCCTCGGCACTGCCGGGAGCGTCAAGGCGTGTGAACAGCACCTTGACTCCACGTTCCTCGTCATAAGCGGCGATGCCCTGACCGACTTCGACCTTGCGGAGGCGGTGGAGTTTCACAGGGCCAGGGGCGCCATCGCCACCATCGTCCTGGCGCGGGTGCCCACGCCTCTCGAGTACGGCGTCGTGATAACCGATGACGACGGGCGCATCTTGCGCTTCCTTGAGAAGCCAAGCTGGAGCGAGGTGTTCAGCGATACCGTGAACACCGGCATCTACGTGCTCGAGCCCGACGTGCTGGGCTTCTTCGATTTCGGGCAGGAGTTCGACTTCAGCAAGAACCTGTTCCCGCTCGTCCTCAAGAGAAAGCTGCCCCTCTTCGGGTACGTCGCGAGCGGCTACTGGAGCGACATCGGGACCATCGAGCAGTACCGCCAGACCCACTATGACATCCTGGAGGGCCGGGCCAGGGTGGACATACCCGGCGAGGAGGTGGAGAAGGGCGTATACATCGGACAAGGAGCAGAGATCCATCCGAACGCGCGGCTCATACCACCTGTTGTGATCGGGGATTGCTGTCGCGTGAAGCGCAACGCGGAGGTGGGGGATGGCAGCGTCATCGGCCACCAGAACCTCCTAAACGAGGGGGCGTCGGTGAAGAGAAGCATCATCTGGAACAACTCTTATGTGGGCAAGGAAACTGAACTGCGCGGGGCCATAGTGTGCTCAAGGACCAGCATCAAGGCGAAGACCGCCCTGTTCGAGGGGTCTGTGGTCGGGGCCGATTGCTCCGTAGGCGAGCGCAGCATCATCAAACCCGGCGTGAAGATATGGCCCAATAAGATCATCGACGCTGGCATCACCATCACCACCAGCCTCGTCTGGGGCGCGAAGTGGTCCAGGAGGCTCTTCGGGTCGTACGGTGTATCCGGCCTTCTCAACGTCGAACTTACCCCCGAATTCGCCGCGAAGCTGGGAGCCGCATACGGAGCCTGCCTCGGCGAGAAGCGGGCCCTCGTGGTGAGCTCCGACGCGTACAAGCCTTCGCGGATGCTAAAGCGCGCCATAACGGCGGGTCTCCTTTCCAGCGGCACCAACGTGTATGACCTCGGACGCATGACCACTCCCGTCACCCGCTACGCCGTTGCGGCCTTGGGGGTCGCGGGCGGTCTCCATGTAAGGCTTTCGCCTTACGACCCGAACATCGGGCTTATCGAGTTCCTGGACGAGAAGGGCATCAACATCGACAGGTCCATGGAGCGCAAGATCGAGAACGCCTTCTTCAGCGAGGACTTCAGGCGCGTGGATACCGAGGACATCGGCGAGGTCGCCTTTCTCACGCGGGTCGTCGAGCAGTACCTGGACGGCCTCCTCAAGGCGGTGTCCGTCGCCACGGTGCGGGCCCGGCGCTTCAAGGTGGTCGTGGATTTCGACCCGGGGAACCTGTCCCTTCTCCTCCCGACGCTCCTCGACGCCCTCGGGTGCGACGTGCTGGCGCTAAATCCCGATAACGCTGCGGCTGCCAGGCCGAGAAACCACTATGAGATGCTCGACTCTCTATCGCTCCTCTCGAAGGCTGTGGTCTCGAGCCGCGCCGACCTCGGCATAGCTGTGGATGCCAACGCCGAGAGGCTTCTCCTCGTGGACGAGCAGGGCAATGGCATCTCCGAGGAGATGTTCTGCGCCCTGATGTCCCTCCTCATTCTCAAGTCCAGGGAAGGTGCCACTGTGGCCGTGCCGGTGACGGCGCCGAGGATCATCGAAGAAATGGCGAGAAGCTACCGCGGCCGCGTGGTCCGCACCCGGGCGAACCCGAGATCGGTCATGGAGAAGGTGATCGAGGAGAAAATCCTCATCGGCGAGAAGGAGCTTCCGGGCTTCCAGCCGGCCTTCGACGCGCTCCTGTCCCTTGCGAAGATCCTCGAGGTCATGGCCACGGAGAACGTGCGCCTCTCGTCGTTACTGTCCATGGTGCCGCAGTTCTACATGAGCAAGCGCACGGTGGAGTGTCCGTGGGAAGATAAGGGTAAGGTCATGCGCATGCTGATCGAGCAGGTGCGCAACGAGAAGGTGGAGCTAATCGACGGGATCAAGGTATACCATGACACCGGCTGGGCACTCATCCTGCCGGACTCGGAGGAGCCGCTCTTCCACGTATACAGCGAGGCTTCCACGCCCGCTGACGCGGAGACCCTCCGGGAGATGTACATGGCCAAGATCAATGAGATCAGGGCCACATAGCCCCGTGGCCCCGTGCTTTGACAGGTCATGTGCCTGCTGATGCCGCCGCGCCGGCCGCCGCGGCCGGTGTGCGCACCCCGCCGGCGTAAACCCGATAATCGATCTGGGGGAAGATCTTGTCCCGGTGCTCGATATCCGCGAGCCACGCTTCGTCGATGGTGCCGTTGCGTACGTCGTGGTAGAGTTTGGTGAACCGCCACACGTGCTCCTTCGTCCTGCGCACCGCATACGAGACCATCGTGCCGGTTTTCATGATGAATGCCCAGTCGCTGCTCTGGGCGAGAAGAAGCTCTCGCGCCGCCTGGTTCAGGGCGCGACGCAGGAGGCCGTCAGCGGCCGGGTAGGTCCGGGCAAGCTCCACCATCCTCTCGGCGGCCTTGTGCAGGTGCCGGTATATCCAGTCGTTGGACCCCTCGAGCCACACCTCGTTATAGCCCTTGTATCCCCAGCTCGACAGGGACGGGGTGGACACCTGGTTGCGCCTGTATATGCCGAGGTAATCGCCGGGAGTGATGAAGGCAATGGTCTTCTGGTCATAGGCGACCTTCCTTATGAGGAAGTTCAGCCACTCCGGCCCCTCGAACCACCAGTGGCCGAAGAGTTCCGCGTCGTATGGGGCCACGACGATGGGTTTGCGGTCCATTACAGAAGCAAGATACTCTATCTGCTTCTCCCGGTTGAACATGAAGTTTCCGGCATGGATGGCGGCCTTCTCGACGGCCCGCTGCCTGTTGTAAGGCTGCTTGTCGTGGGTCTTTCCGGTGATCCTGTAGTACTTTATCCCCGTGTTGATCCTCGTCCCGCTCGGATGTATGTACGGGCGGATGTAGTCGTAGTCCAGGTCGTAGCCGATGTCTCTGTAGAACTCGCGGTAGTCGTAGTCCCCCGGGTAGCCCTCGCGTGCGCTCCATACCTGCTTCGACGACTCCATGTCGCGCCCGAACGCGGCGACCCCTGACTTGCAATACACAGGGGCAAAGACCCCGTACTTGGGCCTGGGCGACGCAAAGAGCACACCGTGGGCGTCGGTTATGAAGTACCTGATGCCCTCCTCTTTCAGGAACCAGTCGTCCCCCGGGTTGTACCCACACTCAGGAAGCCAGAAGCCGATCGGCCTTCTGCCTACGGCTCGCGTGTGGAAATCCGTGGCAATCCTGATCTGGGCACGCACAGCTTCCCGGCAGATCTCCATCAGCGGAAGATACCCATGGGTCGCCGCGGAGGTGATGATCTCCAGCCGTCCCTGGGCTTCAAGCTCCTTGAATGCGGTAAGGATGTTGCGCCCGTACACGTCTTCGAAGATGTGACGGGCCTCGTAAAACCGGTCCCGGTACATCCGGGCGTTTTCGTTGAACTCCGGGAGCCACCTCGTGCGCTCGACCTCTTTCTCCGCAAGCTCGGTGAGTCTTCCGATGTGGCGGAGGTATCGCTCTTGTAAGAGCGGATCGAGGAGCATCGAGGCGAGAGGTGGGGTGATGGACATGGTAATCCGGAAGTCCACACCATCGCGCACAAGGCCCCAGAACACCTTGATGAGCGGGATGTACGTCTCCGTTATAGCCTCGAAAAGCCACGTCTCCTCAAGGAAATCGGGGTGCTCTGGGTGCCTTACGTATGGCAGGTGTGCGTGCAGCACAAGCGCGAGATAACCCTTTTCGTGAGCCATATTCCGGTCTCATCTCCCTGCTTCCGCTTTACATTTGGCAGACTCACCAGGTCTTGCGGGCAAGCCTTGTCGTAACGGACCGCCTCATACTACCATCCCTGGATACAGCTTCAATGGGAACGATTTGCTCACCGTCGGGCAACTGGAACCTGGCGGAGAAGGTACCGTCGGCGCGCAGCTTCACCGGCAAACCCTGGATTGTTACAGCGGAGCCGGGTTGCGTGGCACCATGGATGATGACCTCAACCGACGCGTTCAGCCAGAAGGCCTTTCGCTCGGGAGCGGCCACTCCCATCCCCGGGCTTGCGATCCCTGCGACAAAACCTGACCCCATCTCCAGCGCCATGTGCTCCAGCCCGGCCGACACCATTTCCGGGGACGAGGGCAGCCGCCCCGGGTGCGGGTGGTATCGCTCTATGGCAGAGATAGTCATCCATTCTTCGTCGATGACCTCGGACGGGCCGGCACGGGGCGTCCGAACCACATTGGACCTGGAAAGGAGCACGAACCGGCCGTCGGGGCCCACCAGGCCCAGTTCGGCGCAGTACGATCTGTTCGGGCGCTCCACGTTGATGTACCAGTTGTTGGCACCGTTGCTGATATCGATGTCGAAGGTGCGATGGGCGTTGGTTCCGTTGAAGTCGACATCAGTCACGTCGTGCACACGGAGCGTCTTTCTGCCCACGCGCCATCCATCCGGGCCCAGCGCCGCGGTCACGGTCTCCGATACGTCCTGGGCGATCTCCCAGTAAGCGTGGAGCCAGAACGGATCGCGCACCATGAGGACCACCCTGGTGGCACCGTACCCTTGCGGAAGCTCGTACTCCGTCTCTGTCCCGGTCGTGTACATGGGGTGGGTGGCGGCGCGGGCCATGTCCTCGGCGAGGTTAATCTCTCTTGTCTCCACGATGCGAAGCTCCGATACGCTCTCCGGGAGACGGACCTCCTCCACTTCCCTGCGAGCGATCGTTTTTCCACTGATCTCCTCATCAAGGATAGACTGGCTTACGTTTTCGCCCGATGATCTCGTCTCGTCAATTATGGCCGCCACCCCGGCTACCTCCCGGCAATCATTACATCACAAAGCCCTGTCAGGCAATGAACTTCCAGACGTGCTCCGGCACGTCTCTGTAATAATATCCCTTGCGCCCTGGGCGTTTATTCGAGGGCTGCTGTGTGGATTTGCCAGAAACGGCAACGGGTGCAGGCTCGCCACGCCCTGTCCCACATCGTATCGCACCGTGCTGCGCTGAACTCGCCGCGCCTCCGAATAGCGGGCGACCCCGGCGCCCAAACTAAATAAAGTCCAAGTGAGGAGGGGCTATTGTGTCAACAGGCTCGTTCGTGTTCGTGCTCCACAGCCACCTGCCGTACTGCCGGAAAGCCGGGGTGTGGCCGTTCGGTGAGGAGTGGGTGTTCGAGGCGATGGCCGAGACCTACATCCCGCTCCTTGACATCATCTCGGATCTCGTGGAAGGTGGCGTTCCGGCGAAGCTTACCATCGGACTTACGCCGGTGCTGCTCGACCAGCTTCGGGACCCGTACATGCTGTTTCGCTTCGACGAGTACGTGGAAACGAAGATCGCCGCCGCCGAAGCGGACATCGCGAGGTTCGAGGCGGAGAGCGAGGGACGCCTTCGCGACCTTGCGAAGTTTTACCGCGACCGGTACGAGAAGGTCTGGACGAGCTTCCACGAAAGGTACAGGCGCGACATTGTTGCGGCCTTCCGCTCCCTTCAGGATGAAGGGCACATCGAGCTCGTGGCAGGCGCTGCGACCCACGCCTACCTGCCGCTCCTTGCAAGGGAATCGTCAGTCTACGCCCAGGTGAAGATCGGATGCGACACCTACGAGCGTTGCTTCGGGAGAAGGCCGGTGGGAATATGGTTGCCTGAATGCGGATACCGCCCCCGCGACTCGGCTGTCGGCCTGCCCGGGTCTGCCTTCGGGGACACAGGTATCGATGGCGTCCTTGCGGCCATGGGGATCAGGCACTTCTTCGTGGACTCCCACGCTATCCAGGGCGGGACGCCGGTCGGCATGTACGGAGCGAGGTTCCCGCAACGGCAACCCGTACCCAGGTACATCCCTTCGAGGCCCGGTTTCACCACGTATCTGCCGTACTCGGTGTCCGGTAGCGGACTTCTGGTCCTCGGGCGGAACGAGCGAACGGCCCTCCAGGTGTGGTCGTCAGAATGGGGCTATCCCGGGGATGGAAACTACCGGGAGTTTCACAAGCGTGATTCTATTTCCGGATTTCGCTACTGGAAGGTCACCAGCAGGCTTGTGGACCTCGGCGCCAAGGAGATCTACCAGCCGGAAGCCGCCCTGGGTCGAGCAAAGGAGCACGCGGACCACTTCGTCGCCCTCGTGGAGAGGCTTCTTGGAGAGTTTCACAGGGATACGGGGAAGCATGGCGTCATCGTGGCGCCGTTCGACGTCGAGCTCTTCGGGCACTGGTGGATGGAGGGGTTGGATTGGCTCCGATGGGTTCTTGAGGGCCTTGCCCGCAGCGAGAGCGTGGAGCTTACAACCGCGGCCGGGTACCTGGAGAACCACCCACCGGTAGGCCAAATAGACCTCGTGGAAAGCTCGTGGGGCATGGGAGGGGGGCACTACATTTGGGACAACGAGGCCACCGGCTGGATGTGGGACGAGATCCACAGCGCTGAAGTTGAGATAGAGAGGATCGCGGCAGCACTGCGGCCCGCGGGAGATGGCAGAGACCGCGCAGAGCGACCGATCCACAACCAGGCTCAACCTTTGTTCGATGGCCGCACCTCAGGTCTTGAGGAACGGCTCCTCCGTCAGGCAGCTCGCGAGGCGCTGCTTCTTCAGAGCAGCGACTGGCCGTTCCTCGTGACGACGGAGCAAGCGGCTGACTACGCCTCGCGGCGGTTCCTCGAGCACAGGTATAGATTTGCGCGGCTCCTCGACGCCCTTGAACGAGCCGACGCCATGCCGGAAACCATCAGGTACCTCGAGGAGATCGAGGCCATAGATGCGGTATTCCCGGATATCGATCCGGCAGCGTTCGCCGCAAAGCAGGGATCAGCTTCCCAGCGTTGAATTGCTCTTTGTAGCGCACCAGGGTGTGCCGCTGCGATACGCGATATAGAGATCGCCTGGGAGGACCCGGAAATGCGGCTCGTTGCTGATCTTCACACCCACTCCGTTGCAAGCGGACATGCATACAACACCATCGACGAGATGGCCCGCGCCGCCCGCGATGCTGGGCTCGAGATGATCGCCATCACCGACCATGGGCCGAACATCCCGGGCGGGCCGCACCGATACTACTTCGGCAACCTGAGAGTTGTCCCGGCCACCATCGCCGGAGTGGAGGTCCTCAAGGGAGTTGAGGCCAACATAATCAGCCCCGCCGGCGAGCTGGACCTTCCCGATCGTGCCCTGAAAAAGCTGGAGTTCGTGCTCGCCGGGTTTCACGTTGGCACGGGTTATGACGGAGGGACGGTCGAGGAGAACACCAGGGCCATGATAGGCGCCATGGAGAATCCTTACGTGGACGCCATCGCCCATCCCGGGAACCCGGCCTTCCAGGTGGACATCGAGGAGGTCGTGCGGGCCGCGAAGCGCCTGGGCAAGCTCCTTGAGATCAACAATTCGTCCCTCACCATCGTCAGGCTGGACAGCCGGGACAACTGTTTCCGGTTCGCCGAGCTTGCGGCCGCGCACGGCGCAACCGTGGTCATCGGCAGCGACGCCCATCACGCGTCGCGGGTGGGGGTTTTCGACGCCGCGATAGAGCTTGTGCAGCGCGCTGGCCTCACGGAAGACCTCGTGCTCAATACCAGCGTCGGGCGGATCATGGACTTCCTCCGGTCTCGCGGAAAGGTCCGGATGGAGCTGGAGAGGCCCGAGGTCTGACCCAAATGTTGTCGAAGAACGGCTGTAGTCTCTGAGTTGATAGCTAAGTAGATCGTCACAAGTTTGCGCTGCTTTCTGGTGCGCAAATCCTATCCAGGGTTGCCGGTGTTGCACTCCGGGGACGGCGCGCTTGCGGCGCGCCTCGTTCGAATTTGGCGTACGGGCTGGCCAAATTCTCAACGCCCCGCCCTAGCAAGCACCGGCAACCCTGACACCGCCAGAAGAAGTGTCGCCAACTCATGGTGCTACACTTAGCTCGCACGTGTGACCCGGGGGAGGCAAGTGAGACGTGGGAAAGGGTACGACAACCGGGTGGCGGCCTGTGCCTCTCTTTGAGGCGTGCTGGCACGCCCTCGAAAGTTTTCTCACGTTCGTCAGGAGGCTCTCTGCGAAGCTTACAGGCGCAGGCCCGGAACATCGTCGGGCCTGCGTTGCTGTTGCCATTTTCATTGTGGGAGTGGCGGTGTGCGTTTCCATGAGGCCAGGGGTGGACGTGACGTGGGTGGCGGGGCACGAGATGAGGGGCTTGTGGGTGGTCCGCACGAGCATGGCGACTCGGGAATCGGTGGAGAAGATGGTGGACCTCGCCTCGAGGAACAACTTCAACGCGCTGTTCGTGCAGGTGAACGGGCGCGGTGAGGCGTATTACACAAGCAGCATGGTGCCGAGGATGCCGGACGTCGAGGAGGGCTTCGACCCGCTCGCGTTCTGCATCGAGCGGGCTCATGCAGCCGGCCTCCAGGTGCACGCGTGGATCAACGCGTTCACCGTCGGAAGGCTCGGCTGCCGGGAGTACCAGCCGGAGCACGTGCTCTCCCGGCACCCCGAGTGGGCGCTCGTTGACGAGGCGGGCGTCTCGACGCTCGGTTACACCACAGAGATGGCCCAGGGCGAGCTTGTTTCGCCTATGCTCGACCCTGCGATAGAGGGTGTGAAGGCGTATGTCCATGACGTCTTTATGGAGATCGTCCGGAACTACGACGTGGACGGGGTCCACTTCGATTACATAAGATACCCATCGCCAAGGTTCGGGTATGGGGATGTGGCCAGGGCCGCGTTTCATGGCCTTACGGGGTATGACCCCCTGGACCTTGCAAAAGGCCCGAAGGCGCTGGAAGGCAAGGGAGAGGAGGCAGGGGAAGCACTGTACCGCGAACTTATGGCGAAGTGGAACGCGTTCCGCCGCGACCAGGTCACCGAGGTCGTCCGGCGCGTGTACCAGGATGTCAAACGGGTGAAGCCTGGTGTGGCGGTGTCGTGCGCTGTATTCCCAGATGCGGCCGATGCGGCCGAGCACAGGCTTCAGGACTGGAAGGCCTGGCTTTCCCGGGGCATCGTTGACTTCGTGGTTCCGATGGTATATACGTCCGATGGGGATCTCTTCGCCAGGCATGTACGCGAGGCGGTCGAGGCCGCCCCCGGCTACGGACGCGTGCTGGCGGGCGTGGGTGCCTACAACATGCTGGAGGACCCGGCGGGCTGCATCGAGAAGATCGCTATGGCGAGGCGCCTCAGGGCCGCGGGTGTGGTGCTGTTCTCGTACGACGCCATCTCGGACAGGCCCGAGTACTGGAAGGCGCTTGCCAAGGGGCCGTTCAGGGACCGGGCGTCGGCACCCGCCCTCGCTCGTGGAGGAGCCGGCGGCAGCAGGAGGGGCGAGGCGGCCTGGGCCGGGGAGGAGGCGGGGCAATGAGTTACGTGGTGGGCGTTGATGCAGGGGGCACGAAGACTCTCGCGCTTGTAAGCGACCTTGCGGGACATGTGGTCGGGGCAGGGAAAGCCGGGCCGGGCAACTTCCAGGCCATCGGCGTCGACCTCGCGAAGGGGCAGGTCAAGAAGGCCATCGACCTTGCGCTCGACGCGGCGGGCGTCACGGCGGAAGATCTCAAAGCCGCCTTTTACGGGATGGCAGGGGCCGACCGCCCTGCGGACTTCGCCATCATAGAGAAGTTCCTGACCGAGATAAACCCGGCGCCCCGCATGGGCCTGGAGAACGACGCAACGATAGCGCTCAGGGCAGCCACAGGCGACGGCGTGGGCGTGGTGGCCGTCTGCGGCACCGGCACGAACGTGATCGGGTTCAACCGGGAAGGCAGGCGGGTGCAAGTGGGCGGGCTCGGGTACATGTTCGGGGACGGCGCCGGCGCGAACCACATAGGCGTGCTCGCCGTTCGCATGGCGACGCGCGGCCAGGATGGCCGCGGCAAGCCTACGGTCCTCTATGACATGCTTTGCGAGAAGCTTCACCTCAAGAACCTGGACGACCTTGTGGAGCGGTTCTACCCTGGGTCCGATGAGCGGGTGCACGTGGCGTTCCTCGCTCCCCTCGTGTTCGAGGCCGCACGCCGCGGCGACGAGGTGGCATGCGACATCTTGCGGGAGGTGGGCGAGGAGCTTGCCATAGCGATACTTGCCGCCCTCCGCAAGCTGTTCCCGCCGAATGACGCGGTGAAGGTCGTGCTCTCGGGCGGGGTCTTCGCAAACACCGACGACCCCGTGATGACCGCCACGCTCAAGGCGCGGGTCCTGGGGGAGTTCCCGGCGGCCGAGTTCATTCTGCTCAAGGACCCGCCCGTGCTGGGCGCGGTGCTCCTGGCTCTTGACCTTGCGGGCGTCGAGATAACCCCGGGCGTTCGGGACACGCTCTGGAGGACGTGGAAGACGCACCTTTGACAAGCGGAGGTTCCGCTGGAGGATGCCCATGGACACGCAGGACGATTTCGAAGGGCTCTCAACGGAGGAATCAAACCCAAAGAGTGCGGACATCGATCTCCTGTCCACGCGGGACATTGTGAAGCTCATCAATGACGAGGACAAGCAGGAGGGGCGACATGGGGCTCATCGTCGCAATAGATGCGGGCGGCACGAAGACAGACTGCATGGTGGGGACGGTTCATGGCGAGGTGCTCGCGCGAGCCTGGGCAGGTCCGGCCAACTATCAGGTTTCGGGACCCGCGGGTATGAAAGCCGAGATTCTCGCCGCGGTCGGCAAGGCACGAAACCTGCTGCCTGCTGGAGATGAGGCTTTTGACGTCGCATTCGTGGGCGCCGCAGGCGTGGACAGGCCCGGCGAGCGCGAAGCGGTGGCAGGCCTCCTGCAAGGTGCCGGCATAGCAGGCAGGGTCGTGGTGGACAACGACGCCGCTATAGCGCTCGCCGGGGGCACGCTGGGCCAGCCGGGCGTGGTGGTGATAGCCGGCACGGGATCGATAGCTTTCGGCATGAACGCGAAGGGCGAGAGAGCGCGGGCGGGCGGCTGGGGGTACGTCCTGGGCGACGAGGGCAGCGCGTACGATATCGGACGGCAGGCCCTCGCGTCTGTGGTCAGGGCGAACGACGGGCGGGGCGACCCCACGGCTGTCTCCGAGGCCGTCCTGCAGCATTTCAAGATAGCCTCGCCGGACGAGCTGGTGGAGCTGACATACCGCAAGGGCCTCGGAAGAAGGGACATAGCCGGGCTGGCCGTGCTGGTAGCCGAAGCGGCGCGCAAAGGAGACCGCGTGGCGCGGCGCATACTCCGCCGCGCAGGAACCGAGCTCGGCCTTGCAGCAGCGAGCGTGGTGAGGGCCCTCGGGATGCAAAACGATGCCGTGCTCTGCGTGACCTCAGGCGGTGTGTTCGCCGCGGGAGACATCGTCCGACGAGCTCTGGCCAGGGAGCTCGCAAAAGTGGCCCCCGTGTCCGAGGTCGTGGAAGCAAGGTTTCCACCTGTGGTGGGGGCGTATCTCCTGGGCATCCAGGAGGCCGGCTGCCGCATCACAGGAAGGGTTGTGGAGAATATCGAGGACTCGCTCTTGCGCCCCACATGAGACGAGAGAAAGGCTGGCTTGTGTGGCTGCACGATTGGAGGAGGACACTCGGGTGATCATCAAGAACGCTGACATCTTGACGCCACGAGGTATAATGGTCTCGGGGTTCCTGGTCGTTCGCGACGGCAGGATCGCAAAGGTTGGGTCGCACGGGGAGTTCAGGGAGTACTCAACTTCGGGCCACGAGGTCTTCGACGCGTCGGGTCTCATGATCGTGCCCGGGTTCGTGGACATCCACGTGCACGGGGGCGGCGGCCACGACGTGCTGGAGGGGACGTACGAGGCCGTGGCCGCCATGTGCCAGGCCCATGCGCGCCACGGTACCACCTCCATGATCCCGACGACCATGGCTGCGCGCCACGAGGACCTGGCGGACGCCGTGCGGGCCGTGGCGGACGCGGCGAGGCGCGGCACCGGGGGCGCCGAGGTCCTAGGGGTACACCTGGAAGGGCCGTGGATCAACCCTGATAGCAGGGGTGCCCAGCCGCCGGACGTGATTCGACCGCCGAGCATCACCGAGCTGGACAAGCTTATAGAGGAGTCCGGCGGGCTCATAAAGATCACCACCGTTGCCCCCGAGCTCGAGGGCGCTCGGGAGTTCATCGAAGCGGCGGTTGCCCGCGGCGTGAGGGTGTCGCTCGGTCACTCCCTGGCGTCGTTCGAGGAGGCCATGCGTGCGGTGAGGTCCGGCGCAACCCACGTCACGCACGCGTTCAACGCCATGCGCGGGCTCCATCACCGTAGCCCAGGGATGGCCGGGGCGATGCTCGCGTGCGACGACGTTACCACCGAAGCCATCCTGGATGGCTTTCACCTGCATCCTGCGGTGGCGACCATCCTTTACAGATGCAAGGGGGCGGACAGGCTCGCCCTCGTTACAGACGCCACAATGGCGGCAGGCATGCCGGAGGGCGAATACGAGCTTGGCGGGCAGCGGGTCATGTATGAGGGCGGCGCGGTAAGGCTTCCGAGTGGAGGCCTCGCCGGAAGCGCCCTGACACTTGATAGAGCGGTCCGACGGGCCATGGACGACCTGGGCGTGCCGCTCGCTCAGGCTGTCGCGATGGCGTCGTCTGTTCCCGCGAGGGTGGCGGGGGTCCACGACCGCAAGGGCAGCATAGAGGATGGCAAGGACGCCGACTTTGTCCTCATGGACGAGGCGGGAGAGGTGCGGGCGACCATCGTCCGCGGGGTCGTGGTATATCGGGCCCAGGTGTAAGTTTAGGTCCACCCGCTCACGCCGGTTTTCCGGTGGGGCGAGGGTTGCCGGTGACTCAAAGAGAGAGTGGAGGGATGAATGAACCCTCACTTAGTGGCACGTTGGTGGAGAAGGATGCTGGGGGTGCGGGCTTATGGTTGTTGTCGTTGCACAGGACTACGATACGATGAGCCGGGAAGCCGCGAAGATCGTGGCTGAACAGGTGCGGAGGAAACCCACGAGCGTTCTCAGCCTCGCAACGGGTGCGACTCAATTTGGGCTATACGCTGAACTCGTCAGGATGCACCGTGAAGAGGGGCTGGATTTCTCGCAGGTTACCACGTTCAACCTCGATGAGTATCTTGGACTTGCCCCGGATCATCCGGCAAGCTTTCATTACTACATGCGTACCCGCTTCTTCGATCATGTGAACGTTCGGCCGGACCGCATCTACATACCGGACGGTCTTGCTGCAGATATCCGCCAGGAATGCCAGGCATACGAACGGGCAATAAGAAACGCGGGAGGGATCGATCTCGCCATCCTCGGCGTCGGAAGAAACGGCCACATCGGGTTCAACGAGCCGAGGACCGAGTTCGGGTCCCGCACCCGGGCGCTGTTCCTTGCAAAGCGCACCATCGAGGCGAACGCGAGATTCTTCGGCGGCGATGAGAACGCCGTGCCCAGGCAGGCGATATCGGTGGGCATACGCACGATAATGAACAGCAGGTCTATCCTGCTCCTTGCCAGCGGCAAGGCCAAGGCACCGGTCATCGCCCAGACTGTGCATGGCCCTGTGACCGAGATGGTGCCAAGCTCGGTGCTGCAGCTTCATCCCGATGCCACGCTCATTGTGGACGAGGAGGCCGCATCGCAGCTCAAGCCGTCGCCGGAGGGGTTCGTCCCCGGCCCGGGCACGCGGACCATGGTATACTGATGAAGGTATTCGCTGACTACCACACCCATACGAGGTTCAGCCACGGCAAGGGTACAGTCATGGACAACGTGCGGGCCGCGGCCCGGAAGGGCCTTGAGGCCGTTGCCATCACGGATCACGGCCCTGCGAACCTGTTTGGTCTGGGCATCAGGAGCCTTGCGACGTTCGATGAGATCGCGGAGGAGGTTGGGAGGAGCAGGGAGGCCTTCCCCGAGGTCAGGGTGCTCATGGGCGTGGAGGCGAACATCATCGACACCGATGGCGGGCTCGACGTCCCCGACGACTTGCTGAAGCGCCTCGACATCGTGCTCGCCGGCCACCACCTCGTGGTGCGCGGGCGGACCCTGCCGGACTGGTGGAAGCTTTCGGCCCGCAACTATGCAGCGCGGTGGAGTCGGCGTCTCGCCGAGCGGGCAAGGGTTGACAACACGAAGTCGCTGATAGAAGCTATAAGGAGAAACCGGGTGGACGTTGTGACTCACCCCGGCCTTCACGTGTCCATAGACACGGAGGAGCTTGCCCGCGAGTGTGCCAGGGTCGGGACGGCCCTGGAGATCAACGCGAAGCACGCCCACCTCGATACGGAGTTCATCAAGGTAGCGGCGCGGCAGGGAGCGAGCTTCTGCATAAGCAGCGATGCCCACAGCCCCGAGGAGGTGGGCGACTTCGGGCGCGCCCTGGAGGTCGCGATACACGCGGGCCTCGACCCGGAGAGGATCATCAACGTGCGTGCGTGAGTAGAACGGGGAACCGGAGGATGGGGGTTTTGAGTGAGGGACGGTTCGTTATCATCACCGGGCTCTCGGGCGCCGGCAAGAGCGAGGCGGTTCGGGCTTTCGAGGACATGGGCTTTTTCTGCGTGGATAACCTTCCGCCCACGCTCATTCCCAAGTTCGCCGAACTTGTGGCACAGTCCGACGGCAAGATAAATAATATAGCTCTGGTGGTTGACATAAGAAGCCGGGAATTCTTCGACAGGCTTTCCGGCGCCCTTGATGCTCTCGAGGAAATGGGGGTGACCTACGAGATCCTGTTCCTCGAGGCGTCCGACGAGGTGCTCGTCCGCAGGTTCAAGGAGACCCGGCGTCGCCATCCTCTCTCGGCCGAGGGCGGGGTCCTGGAGGGCATAGAGGAAGAGCGCCGCAGGCTGGAGGAGGTTCGGGGCAGAGCCACGCGCATCATCGACACTACCGCCCTGCCCCCCAGGCAATTGCGGGAGCGCATAATGAACGCGTTCGCCCGCGCGTCCCAGAAAGAGCGGCTCGACGTGGTCGTGGTGGCGTTTGGGTTCAAGTACGGCATCCCGATGGATGCGGACCTCGTTTTCGATGTGAGGTTCCTGCCGAACCCGCATTACGTGGAGTCGCTGCGCCCGCTCACCGGAGACATGGAGCCTGTCCGCGAGTATGTTTTCCAGTCGCCTGTGACGCGGAGGTTCCTGCAGAAGCTCTTCGACCTCATGGCGTTCTTGCTGCCGCATTATGTCAAAGAAGGTAAGACGCAGCTTGTGGTGGGCATCGGCTGCACGGGCGGCAGGCACCGGTCCATAGCAATTGCGGATCGGCTCGCCGGCTTCCTGAAGGAACGGGGGTATAGCGTGTCCGTGGAGTACCGCGACAGGGATATCCAGGATAGAGTCGCGGAATGAGAGCCGAATGAGGGCGGAATGAGAGACGTGATCGAGACGTGAAAACCCTCCGGTGGTTGTATCCGGGGATGAAAATCAAGAGGTGGCTCCTGGCCTTCGCGCTCGGAGTGGCGCTTGTGGTGCTGGGCAGCGTGACGCTTCTCGACGGCAGGGCCGTGGGGATCCTGCAGCGCTGGTTCGCGTGGCTCGGCGGTCCGCGCCCGGGGCCGTTTCCGCAGGGCCTCGTGACGGTGGCTGGCATTGCGGCCATGGTCGGCGGGGTCGCCATCATGGTGCTCTCTGCCAGCGCGGTCATCCGGTCCATAGTGGCGGCGCTCTTGCCGGGCGCCGAGAACCGCATCGCCGAGCTCGTGCAGCGCGAGCGGCAGCTCGGCAGGGGCCCCAGGGTCGTCGTGGTGGGCGGGGGAACCGGCCTTTCCACACTGCTTCGAGGCGTCAAGGAGTTCACGAGCAACGTGACGGCCATAGTCACCGTCGCGGACGATGGCGGAAGCTCTGGAAGGCTGCGCAAGGAGATGGGGGTGCTGCCGCCGGGGGACATCCGTAACTGCCTGGTGGCCCTAGCTGACTCGGAGCCGCTCATGGCGCGCCTCTTCCAGTACCGGTTCCCCGAGGGCGACCCGACGGGCCTGGGAGGGCACACCTTCGGCAACCTCTTTATAGCTACCATGTCTGCCATTACGGGCGACTTCGAGCAGGCAGTGAAGGAGTCCAGCCGGGTGCTGGCGGTCAGGGGACGGGTCCTGCCGTCCACGCTCGAGGATGTCGTACTCGCAGCCGAGTGCGAGGGCGGGGCCGTGGTGGAGGGGGAGTCAACACTTTCGACGTGCGGCGCTCCGATAAAGCGGGTCTTCTTGAGGCCCCGAGATCCCGTGGCGCTTCCCGAGGCAGTGGAGGCCATAGCCGGGGCGGAGGCGATAGTGCTGGGGCCTGGGAGTCTCTTCACGAGCGTGCTCCCGAATCTCCTCGTCCCGGGGATCACGGAGGCCATTCGCCGGAGCAGCGCGCTGAAGGTGTATGTATGTAACGTCATGACCGAGCCGGGCGAGACAGACGGGTTTGCCGCGTCCGACCACCTCAGGGCGCTGTTCGAGCATGTCGGGCGGGGCATCGTGGACGTGGTCGTGGTTAACACAGGAGAGGTGCCGCCGAGGCTCGCCGAGAGATACCGGCAGGAAGGCGCGTACCCGGTTGTGGCGGACAGCGACGCGCTCAGGGCCCTCGGGGTGTCAGTGGTAGAGGGGGACCTGGTATCCACCATGGACTATGCGAGGCACGACCCGGAGCGGCTCGCCCGCGCCATCATCAGGCTGGTGGTCGAGGCTAGAGCCTCGGCGAGGGGTGCGCGCCAGGACAGGCGGCGTGTGCTGGACCTCGGAAGCGCCCGTGCCGCGCGCCGACGGCAGGGTTCCGCGGCGGCCGGGCGTAGGGGCTCATGGCGCAAGGCCCAGGATGAGACGCCATATGGCAACTGAGGAGAGAAACGCGACGAGATCCGCGAGAAGGCCCGCCGCAAGCGTGTGGCGGGTCCTCTTGATCCCTACCGCCCCGAAGTACACGGTGATTACGTAGAGCGTTGTTTCTGAGCTTGCCTGCATCGTCGAGGCCATCCTGCCTATGACCGAGTCCGGGCCGAAGGTCCTGACGAGGTTCGTGGTCACTTCCAGCGCACCGCTGCCCGAAAGCGGACGGATGAAGGCGAGCGGCAGGAGCTCCTCGGGCATGCTGAGGAGATGCGCGACGGGTGAGAGGGCGGAGGTCACGATTCCAAGCGCGCCCGACGCCCTGAACATGCCGATGGCGACGAACATGGCCACGAGGAACGGGATGAGACGGACCGCCGTAGCGAAGCCCTCTTTCGCTCCCTCGACGAACGTTTCGTACACCCTCACCCCCTTAAGGCGTCCGATGAGGCATATCGCGAGGATCATGAGGGGTATCACAACGCCGGACACCGCTGTAACCGCCTTGACGAGCATCGTATCGCCTCCTTCGGCCACTCGCGACCGGCCGCCGGACGAGGTTCACCTTGTCCGCGAAATGGGCCTGAAGAACCTGTCAGCAATGAGCGCAACCGTGGTCGCCAGGAGGTTCACTAGAATGATCGGTGCCACGACCTCCGCAGGGCTTCCCGATCCGAACTGTGCCCTTATGGCGATGATCGTCGTCGGCACCAGCGTGATGCCGGCCGTGCAGATGGCCACGAAGGTGCACATGGCGTCGCTTGCTTCTTCCCTGTCGCCCGCAAGCGCAGCCAGCTCCTCCATGGCCTTGATCCCAAGAGGGGTCGCGGCGTTTCCCATGCCGAGAAGATTGGCGGTGATGCTCATGGCCACGGCGGCGATGGCCGGGTGCCTTGCCGGAACCGACGGGAAGAGTAGCCTGGCGGCGGGGGCGACCATCCGGGCGAGCCAGCGTGCGATCCCGGCCTCCTCGGCGACCTTCATGACACCGCACCACAGGGCCATCGCGCCTATGAGCCCGAAGCAAAGGGTGACCGCCGATCCTGCCGACTCCAGCGCTGCGCGCGTCACAGCCTCGCTGGTTCCTGTCAGCAGTCCTGTAATCACTCCTGCTGCTATCAGGGAGAGCCACACAGAGTTTACCACGGGATCCACCCCCCGCGCTATGTATGGGTTCACAAGTTCGCCCCAGCTTTCCAGCAGGATTCCGGGTTGCCGGTGCTTGCGCTTGGGGGACGGCGCCCTTGCGGGGCGCGTCGTTAGATTTGGCGTCGAGGCCTGCCAAATCTTCAACGCCCCCTCGCGCAAGCACCGGCAACCCGCGAAAAAGTGGCGGTGATCTCTGAACTCACACTTAGGGTAGGCTAGCCCTGGCCTCACGGTAAAGCTATTCTGGGAGGGGCATCGATTATTACCACGGCGCGTCCCAGCCGGCTGTGATAGAATCAAGGTGGGTGGGATGTTGCATGTTCTCCGCCACGACCAAGGATGAGCTTGCCCGTTTTACAGCCCGGAGCAGGTGCTGCATGCGCGCTGAGCTCGCGGCCATCGCTCGCATGACCGGGCGCTTCGCCGGCGGGAGACGGGCCGGGGGTGATGCGCGTTTTGAGATGGCCACGGAGAACGCGGCGCTGGCCCGGAGGATCGTATCGCTCATGCGCGACCTCTTCGACCTGAGGCCGTTTGTGAAGACCACGAGGCGAAAAGGGGGCGCGCCCGGCCACCTCTATGTTGTATCACTTCCATGGGACGAGAAGGCCCGCGCGGGCCTGGACGAGATGGGCGTGGTCCTGAAGCGGCCGGGCCGGGGCGGGAGCGGAGCCATGAGGCCTGGGGTTCCCTGGGGAGCACTGTCGAGGCAGTGCTGCCGCAGGGCCTACCTGCGGGGGGCCTTTCTCGCCCGGGGCTATGTCCAGAACCCTGAGAAGGCATATCATATGGAGATAGTGACCGACGCCGAGCCGCATGCGCGTGGTATCGTGCGTATCGCCGGGTCCTTCGGGGTGGCGGCCAGGATGTCGAAGCGCAGGAGGGGCTTCATGGTGTACGTCAAGGGAGGGGATGACGTCGCCCAGCTTCTGCGGGTCACGGGTGCGCACGCGTCGGTGATCGCCCTCGAGAGCGTGCGTGTGATGCGCGGCGTGCGCGGCGAGGTCAACCGCGTGGTCAACTGCGACACCGCCAACGTGGCGAAAGCGGTTGATGCAGGGCTTGCACAGGTCGAGACCATAAGGGAGCTGGTGGCGCGCGCTGGCATGGACTCTCTTCCGCCGGGCCTTCAGGAGATCGCCCGGCTTCGCCTCGAGCATCCCGAGGCCAGCCTGAAAGAGCTTGGCGAGATGGCGATCCCTCCAATAACCAAATCCGCAGCCAACCACCGCATGAGGAGGCTACTAGACCTCGCGCGGCGAGCCGAAGCACAAGACAGAGGAGATCTCGACCTCGGCGCGAATACTCTAAGTGGATCGCCATAAGTAATCGCTGGGTCCAGAGAACGCACGCGCCGTGCAGGGTTGCCGGCGTTGGACTCTCTCTTTGAGTCACAGGCAACCCAAGACCTCGGAAAACAAGAGAAAACTAATGACCTCATACTTAGTAGCAGGAGGTGAACAGGGCAATGAGGATGGGTTATGAGATGAGCCTCAAGCAGGTTCAGAAGCTCGTCATAACCCCTGAGCTTCGCCAGGCCATAACCGTCCTCCAGTTGCCCTGGATGGAGCTTCAGGAATACATCGAGACCGAGATGCTGGAGAACCCTGTGCTCGAGCTTGCGGACGCCGATGGCTCCGATTCCGATTCCGATTCCGGCTCCGGCTCCGGTGCTGAGACTGACGTCGAGGCCGGTGAGGCACAGCGCGCCGACGCGCTGTCCCGGGATGCCGGTGCGGACCCGGCGGCCGAGGCCTCCGGCGGCTTAGCGGCTGGCACGGGCGATGCGGAGGGGGACGGGCCGGATATCGACTGGCAGAGCTACTTCGATGATGCGAGCGACCTCGGGTACGTCGCCCCAAGGGAGAAACGTGACGAGGCCGAGTTTTCATACGAGTCGTACGTGGGGCACCAGGAGTCCTTCCAGGAGCACCTCATGTTCCAGTTGCGCCTGTCACCTCTGGACGACGAGGATGTGAGGATCGGGAGCCTCATCATCGGTGGAATCGATGACGATGGCTACCTCCGCATGGAAGTCTCAGAAATAGCGGCCATGGCGGGCGTAAGCGCCGACCGGGTCGAACGGGTGCTCAGGGTAATACAGGGGTTCGAGCCTGTGGGGGTGGGCGCGCGGAATCTCAAGGAATGCCTCCTCATCCAGCTCGATACGCTCGACATCCCAGAGGATGAGCGTGACCTCGCATCCACTCTCATCCAGGATCACCTCGACGATGTGGCCGCCGGGAGGCTGGCCAGGATCGCGCAGCGGCTCCAGAGACCGGTCGCCGAGGTCCAGAGGGCGTGCGACATAATCAAGACGCTTGACCCGAAGCCGGGCCGGGAGTTCTCCGGGACGCGGTCAGCAGGGTACATAGAGCCCGACGTGACCGTGGAGAAGGCGGGCGACGATTACGTCATCGTGGTGAACGACGTGTCGGCCCCGCGTCTTACCATAAACCCGGCTTACCGTGAGATGCTCAAAAAGCCGGGGCAGGAGGCGAGCGCAGTCGAGTTCGTGAAGTCGAAGCTGAACTCGGCCATGTGGCTCATACGCAGCATCGAGCAGCGGAGGCGGACGCTTCACAGAGTCACAGAATGCATCGTCAGGTTCCAACGGGACTTCTTCGATAAGGGCATCAAGTACCTGAGGCCGCTCACGCTGAAGGAAGTCGCCGACGAGATCGGCGTGCACGAGTCCACCGTCAGCAGGGCCACCGCCGGCAAGTACGTGCAGACTCCGCGGGGCGTGTACGAGATGAGGTTCTTCTTCGCGAGCGGGGTCCCGACGGCAGCCGGGGATTCGGCTTCTAGTGAAAGCATCAAGAGGATGATCCGCGATATCATCGAGGCGGAGGACCCGAAGGAACCCCTGAGCGACCAGGCCATCGCTGACAGGCTGAGGGAGCAGGGCATCCTCATATCCCGCCGCACCGTGGCCAAATACCGCGAAGAAGACATGATACCCGCCTCAAAGCAGCGGAGGAGGTTCTGAGTGCGATTTGGTGCACGGGGGCGGAAGGATTTTTTCGTGGCGTACAGAATAAACTAGTGGAGATGATGGGAGTTTTTATTTTTGCCCTGGTGGGACAGTACTGCCTCCGCCGGGACGCTATGTGTCCCGGGGCTCTGCCATAATATGACACGGCCAGACTGGAAGGCCCGCCGAAGCCGCAAGAACCACGGACATGCGAACAGCTCAGCCGGCACGGTGAAACCTGGGCGGGGGCAGCGAGGAGAGCGATTGGGACGCACGACATGGACAGGTTCGTGAGCCTGCAACGGAAGATCGCCCCCGAGATCGGGGAGCTTATCGACATTCGCTACTCCATCCTTCGTCATATCCATTTCTCTCAGCCGGTGGGCAGGCGCACTCTCTCATCGCGGCTTGCGGAGAAAGAGCGCACCGTAAGAAGCGAGCTCGAGTTCCTGAGGCAGCAGGGGCTCCTCGCCGTCGGCCCGTCGGGGGTGAGCCTAACCCCGGAGGGTGAGCGTACTTTCGCGGACCTCGGGGAGTACGTGCGCGAGCTTCGGGGCTTCGCCAGGCTCGAGCGGGGCCTCGAGGAGCGGTTGCCCGTGACAAGGGTCGTGGTGGTGGCGGGTGATTCGGGGCGCGATCCTACCGTCAAGAAAGAGATGGGCAGGGCTGTGGTGCGCATCCTCCGAGACATCGTTGAGGAGGGGGATATCATTGCTGCAGGCGGAGGCACAACCATGGCCGAGGTGGCCGAGGCTATCGTTCCGTCAGGATGGCCTAAAGGCATAACGGTGGTTCCAGCCAGGGGCAGTCTCGGAGAGGAGGTCGAGACGCAGGCCGATACCATAGCAGTAACCATGGCGAAGCGCATGGGGGGTGCCTACAGGGTGCTCAACGTGCCCGACGATCTTCACCCGGAGACCATATCGCGGATCGTGGACGAACCTCGCATAAAGGAGGTCCTGGATCTCATAAAGAGGGCTCGAATCGTCGTCCACGGGGTGGGCACGCTCGAGGAGATGGCAAGAAGACGCGGCATCACCGGGGAGGCCCTGGAGATCCTGACCTCGCGCGGCGCCGTGGCGGAGATGTTCGGGTACTACTTCGACAGCGACGGTAAGATGGTTTACTACACGCCGAGCATGGGCATCCGCCCCGAGGACCTCGCTGGGAAAAAGCTGGTGGCGGTGGCCGGCGGGGCTAAGAAGGCGCAGGCGGTGCTGGCTGTTATGAAACAGCAGAGCCGCGAGGCGCTGGTGACGGACGAGGCGGCGGCCCGGAGAATGCTCGAGCTCGAGGCATAAACGCAAAACGGGAAGGGATAGGGAGGAGAAGGAAAATGGCAGTCAAAGTCGGGATCAACGGTTTCGGCAGGATAGGGCGGATCGTGTACCGGGCGGCGCTAGAGAACCCGGCCATCGATGTCGTGGCCGTGAACGACCTGGCCGACGCGAGGACCAACGCTCATCTCTTGAAGTATGACTCGGTTCACGGTACCTTCAGCGGCAGCGTGGAGGCGAAAGACGGCGAGATCGTTGTCAACGGGAAGTCCCTCAAGGTGCTGTCCGAGAAGGATCCGGCCGCGATACGCTGGAAGGACCTGGGTGTGGACATAGTCATCGAGTCCACGGGCGTGTTCACGAACGCCGAGAAGGCAGCAGGCCACCTCAAGGGTGGAGCTAAGAAGGTCATCATCACCGCCCCCGCCAAGGGTGAGGACATCACCATTGTGATGGGCGTCAACGAGAAGAGCTACGATCCTGCGAAGCACAACATCATCTCGAACGCGTCCTGCACCACCAACTGCCTTGCCCCCGTGGCGAAGGTGGTCCACGAGAACTTCACCATCACAAGAGGGCTCATGACCACGGTTCATTCATACACCAACGACCAGAGGACCCTCGACCTCATGCATAAGGACCTCCGGCGTGCGCGGGCTGCCGGCCTTTCCATCATCCCCACCACGACCGGCGCGGCCAAGGCCGTGGGCAAGGTGCTGCCAGAGCTCAACGGCAAGCTGAACGGCTTCGCGATGCGCGTGCCCACGCCCAACGTGTCCGTGGTTGACCTTGTGGCTGACGTGGCAAAGCCCACGAGCGTCGAGGAGGTGAACGCAGCCCTCAAGGCGGCGGCGGAAGGCCCGCTCGCGGGCATCCTCGCCTACACCGAGGAGCCGCTCGTCTCGAAAGACTTCAACGGCGACCCGCACTCCGCGATCGTTGATGCGCTGTCCACGATGGTGATGGATGAGACCATGGTCAAGGTTATAGCGTGGTATGACAACGAGTGGGCTTACTCGGTGAGGGTCGTGGACCTTGCTGCCTACATCGCGGGGAGAGGGCTGTAAGACCGCGACACTACCAAACCAGGCCGGCCAGTACAACACCAGAGCACCAGGCAGGCCGGCCGCGCCCGCCGGCCGTGCCGGCTCGCGTGGCCCGTCGCCGGGGTGGACCCTGGGAAGGGGTGACGGAATGTGGCGAAGGCTACCATTAGAGACGTTGATGTGAAAGGAAAGCGGGTGCTCGTCAGGGTGGACTTCAACGTCCCCATGAACGCCGAGCGCGAGATCACCGACGATACCCGTATCAGGGCGGCGCTCCCAACGATAAAGTACCTCATCGACCACGGAGCGAAGGTCATCCTGGCATCCCACCTCGGGCGGCCCAAAGGTAAGCCCGCGGACGAGTTCAGGATGGATCCTGTGGCGAGAAGGCTATCGGAGCTTCTGGGAAAGCCCGTGCGCAAGCTGGATGAGTGCGTGGGCGACAAGGTCAAGACCGAGGTCGCTGCCATGAACGACGGAGATGTGGTGCTTCTCGAGAACCTCAGGTTCCATGCGGAAGAGGAGGCCAATGACGAAGGGTTTGCGAGGGCCCTTGCCGATCTTGCCGACCTCTACGTGAACGACGCGTTCGGGACCGCCCACCGTGCCCACGCGTCCACCGCGGGCGTGGCGAAGTTCCTGCCAGCGGTCGCAGGCTTCCTCATGGAGAAGGAAATCGAGGTCATGGGAAAGGCTCTCGCCGACCCTGAGCGGCCGTTCGTGGCCATCCTGGGGGGAGCCAAGGTCAAGGACAAGGTCGGTGTGGTCCGCAACCTCCTTGACAAGGTGGACACGCTCATGATCGGCGGCGGCATGGCGTACACGTTCCTCAAGGCCCAGGGTCTTGAAGTGGGCCAGTCCATCCTGGAGGCCGACAAGATCGACCTTGCGAGGGAACTCATGGAGAAGGCCAGGGCGAGAGGTGTGAGATTCATGCTCCCGTCCGACGTGGTTGTTGCGGACCGCCTCGCCGAGGACGCGAAGACCCGGGTGGTGCCTGTGGATCAGATCCCACCGGACTGGCAGGCGCTTGACATCGGGCCTGAGACGGTGGCGAAGTTTGGCAAGGCGATCGCCGATGCGAAAACGGTGGTCTGGAACGGCCCGATGGGCGTGTTTGAGATGAAGCCGTTCGCCGAGGGCACGCGGGGCATTGCGAAGGCCCTCGCCGAGTCGAAGGCCACAACGATAGTCGGGGGCGGAGACTCTGCCGCCGCGCTTGAAGAGATGGGCTTCGCGGACAAGGTGACCCACGTCTCCACGGGAGGCGGGGCGTCGCTCGAATTTCTCGAGGGCAGGGAGCTACCCGGCGTGGCGGTGCTAAAGGATAAGGCATGAACGCAAAAACAGGTAAGCCAGGCCTGCGAGCCGGCGAGAGGCTCGGCGGCGAGTTCCGGCTGCGAACGCGAAAGCTGCCGACCGTCCTCGCCGGCCGGCATGGGGACATGGGAGCGTGGAGGTGAAGGGCTTGCGGCGACGGATAATCGCAGGTAACTGGAAGATGAACAAGACCCGCGACGAGGCTGTGGATCTTGTCGGGGATCTCAAGGAGATGCTGGCCGACGTCGGGGACGTGGAGGTTGTGGTGTGTCCTCCGTTCACGGCCCTCGACGCGGTACGGGAGGCGCTCCGCGGTAGCAACATCGAGCTTGGGGCGCAGAACATGCACTGGGAGGAGGAGGGGGCGTTCACGGGCGAGATATCCCCCCTCATGCTGAGGAACCTTGGGTGCACGTATGTCATCCTGGGCCACTCTGAGCGGAGGACTTACTTTGGCGAGACGGACGAGACCGTGAACAGGAAGGTCAAATCGGCCATGGCGAACGGCCTCCTTCCCATAATCTGCGTCGGCGAGACGCTCGATGAGCGCGATGCCGGCAAGACCGAGGAAGTGGTCGTCCGGCAGACGAAAGCTGCCCTGAGCGGGGTGAAGACGAACGGCGCCGAGAGAATAGTCATCGCGTATGAGCCGGTGTGGGCGATCGGAACAGGCCGCACCGCCTCGGCGGACGAGGCCAACAGGGTGATCCACATCATCAGGCGGTCGGTGGCCGAGGTGTTCAACGAGAGAATCGCGCAGGAGGTCCGCATCCAGTACGGCGGCAGCGTGAAGCCCCAGAACATCGCGGACTTTCTCGCGCAGCCGGAGATAGACGGCGCCCTCGTCGGCGGAGCGAGCCTTGATGCCGCAAGTTTCGCGGCTATCGTCAAGTCCAGGTGAATTGGGCGAAGCCACGCGCAAGACACGTGTTAGGAAAGAGGTGTTTCGATGACCACGATCGTAGATGTCTACGCGCGGGAAATCCTCGACTCCCGCGGCAATCCCACTGTGGAAGCCGAGGTGACTCTGGCCGACGGCACTGTTGGGAGGGCGGCGGTGCCGTCAGGCGCGTCCACCGGGACTCACGAGGCGCTTGAGCTGCGCGACAGGGACGAGAAGAGGTACCTCGGCAAGGGCGTCCAGAAAGCGGTCGAGAACGTCAACGAGACCATCGGTCCCGAGCTCGAGGGGATGGACGCCACCGAGCAGATGGAGATCGACAACATCATGCTCGAGCTCGACGGCACTCCGAACAAAGAGAAGCTGGGCGCGAACGCCATCCTCGCTGTGTCGCTCGCGTGCGCGAAGGCGGCCGCGGAGTCGCTCGGGCTTCCGCTCTACCGATACATCGGGGGTACCGCCGCGCACGTGTTGCCCGTCCCGCTCATGAACATCCTGAACGGCGGCAAGCACGCCGACAACAACGTGGACATCCAGGAGTTCATGATAGCGCCGGTGGGCGGGGTGACGTTCGCGGACGCGCTGCGCATGGGCGCCGAGGTGTTCCACCACCTTCGCAACGTGGTGAAGAAGAAGGGGATGGGCACGGCCGTCGGAGACGAGGGCGGGATCGCTCCGAACCTCGGGTCCAACGAGGAAGCGCTCGAGCTTATCCTCAAAGCCATTGAGATGGCCGGGTACAGGCCGGGCGAGGACGTGCTCATCGCGCTGGACCCGGCGGCGAGCGAGATGTATAAAGACGGCGCGTATGTGTTCGAGGGCGAGGGCAAGAGGCGGACGACCCCGGAGATGGTGGAGTACTGGAAAGGGCTTGTGGATAAGTACCCCATCATATCGATCGAGGACGGGCTTGCAGAGGACGACTGGGACGGCTGGAAGCTGCTCACTGACACGCTCGGGAAGAAGATTCAGATCGTCGGGGACGACCTCTTTGTGACCAACACCGAGCGCATTGAGCGCGGGATCAAGTCCGGCGTCGCCAACTCGGTGCTCATCAAGGTCAACCAGATCGGAACTCTTACTGAGACGCTCGCCGCCATCGAGATGGCCCACCGTGCAGGGTACACGGCGGTCATATCCCATCGATCGGGCGAGACCGAGGACGTGACCATCGCCCACATCGCGGTCGCCACGAACAGCGGCCAGATAAAGACGGGCGCGCCGTCGCGCACCGACCGGGTGGCGAAATACAACGAACTTCTCCGGATCGAGGATATGCTCGACGAGACCGGGGTGTTCGCGGGACGCGCGGCCTTCCGGGTGTGACGAGGCCGTCGTCGAGCGCTCGGACGGACGATCGGACGGATGCTCGGAAGGACGGTCGGGACGGTCGCGAGGTCGAGCGGTCGAAGCGGTCGAGCGAGTGCTTGCCACCTCCCGGGCGGTGTGCTAAAATGGGTTCTGGTTCGCGTGAAGTGAGAAGTGGAGAGATGATCCCGACTTCTGGGAGGGGTTGCCGGTGACTCAAAGAGGGAGTGCAACACCGGCAACCCACCAGGTGTTGGCATACCGAGAGGAACCAACGAATCTTCACTTAGAATATTCCGTAAGCCAGCGGTATGGGAGGTGGCAGACTTTGCGAACGGCGCTCATAGTGTTCCAGTTCATCGTATCGATAGCGCTCATCGTCGTCGTGCTGCTCCAGTCCAGCAAGGGCGAGGGGCTCGGATCCATCGGCGGCGGCGGGCAGCTGTTCTTCGCGAAGAACAAGGGCTGGGAAGACCTTTTGAGCAAGGTGACGACGGTTGTGGCGGTGGTCTTCCTGGCGTCGTCGGTGTTGCTCACCGTTGTGAGGTAGGCCTGTGCCCCGTGCTGCGCAAAAGCCGGGGCTTTTTGTTCTCGAGTGCGTGACATAGGTGCGTGTGATGCGGCGGAGATGTGTGATGCGGCAGAGATGATGCAATTCGTCGAGAGGTGAGCGGAAAATGCCGGTCGTTGGCACGTCGTCCATCCTGTACGCAACACTTGCGGGGGCCCTTGGCCTGGCGTTCGTTGGTTATCTCATCTCCAATGTCCTCGCGAAGGATCCTGGTAATGCAACAATGAGGGAACTCTCGGGCGCCATCCACGAAGGCGCAATGGCATTTCTGAAGCGCGAATACAGCGTGGTATTCGTCTTCCTTGCGATAGTCTTCGTCATTCTCGCAGTCGGCATCAGCCCATACAGCGCCGTAGCATTTGTGCTCGGGGCCGGGGCTTCGATCTCCGCAGGCTTCGTAGGAATGCAGATATCGACGCGAGCCAACGCCAGGACCGCCCAGGCAGCCACGAAGGGGTTCAACAACGCCCTACGTGTTGCGTTCCCCGGAGGCGCTGTCATGGGGATGTACGTGGTCGGCATCGGGCTTTTCGCGCTGTCCCTTGTGTACTACATATTCTCCAGGCTTCCCGGTCTGGACATGTTCTCTGCCACTGAGCTCATCGCGGGCTTCAGTATGGGCGCAAGCTTCGTGGCGCTCTTTGCCAGGGTGGGCGGCGGCATCTACACGAAGGCTGCTGACGTCGGCGCCGACCTCGTAGGTAAGGTGGAAAAGGGAATCCCTGAGGACGATCCGAGGAACCCCGCAGTCATTGCTGACCTCGTAGGTGACAACGTCGGAGACGTGGCCGGGATGGGCGCGGACCTCTATGAGTCCTATGTCGGCTCCATAGTGTCGGCCATGGTGATCGCGGTTGCGACTTTTCCCACGCCCGAGGCCAAGTTCAAGGGCATCATATTTGCTCTGGGGCTTGCGGGAATCGGGATCATTGCCTCGATAATCGCGACGTTTTTCGTGAGGACGAGCGAGACGGGCGGAGACCCGGGTGCAGCGCTTCGAAGGGGTACCTTCGCCAGCGCGGCGCTGGTTGTCATCGGCGTGTTCCTTCTAAGCAGGTTCTATTATGGTGAGCTCAGCGTGTTCTGGGCCGCGCTCCTGGGCCTCATCTCGGGCGTGGTCATTGGACAGGTGGCGGAGATGTACACATCCGGTAAGTCCGTCGCGGAGCTTGCGAAGACATGCCTCACCGGGCCCGCCACGAACATCATCGGAGGGTTCGCGCTCAGCATGAGGAGCACCGTGCTCCCGCTGCTTTTCGTGGCCGTCGCCATCCTGGTGGCCTTCGGAGCGGCGGGCTTCTATGGCATCGCCGTAGCGGCCCTCGGGATGCTCTCCATCGCGGGCATGACGGTGTCCGTGGACGCATACGGGCCGATATCCGACAACGCCGGCGGCATTGCCGAGATGGCGCACATGCCGCCTGAGGTCCGGGAGATCACGGATTCGCTTGATGCCGCAGGCAATACGACCGCCGCCATAGCGAAGGGATTCGCCATCGGCTCTGCTGCTCTGACCGCGCTTGCGCTGTTCTTCGCATATATCCAGGCGGCGAAGCTCTCCGTCATGGACCTCCTGAACGCCAGGGTGGTGGCGGGCCTGTTCATCGGCGCCATGGTGCCCTACATCTTTGCCGCCGCAGCCATGGAGGCCGTGGGGCGCGCTGCGTTCAAGGTGGTCGAGGAGGTCCGCAGGCAGTTCAGGGAGATCCCCGGCCTCATGGAGGGCACAGCGCGTGCCGAGTACGCGAGGTGCGTGGACATAACGACTGCCGGCGCGCTGCGAGAGATGGTGGCGCCGGGCCTCCTGGCGGTCGCGATACCTCTCGCCGTCGGGATAATTCTCGGGGTTGAAACGCTCGGCGGACTTCTCGCCGGGGCGCTCGCGACGGGGGTACCGCTGGCCATCCAGCTTGCAAACGCCGGCGGCGCCTGGGACAATGCGAAGAAGTATATCGAGGCCGGGAACCTCGGCGGCAAGGGGACGCCTGTTCATGCGGCGGCCGTCATCGGTGACACCGTCGGCGACCCATTCAAAGATACCGCAGGTCCGGCCCTGAACATCCTTCTCAAGCTGATGACCGTGGTAGCCCTCGTTTTTGCGCCGCTCATCATCAAGCTGAACGCACTCCTCATGGGCCTGTTCAGCTGAATCTACCGATGGGTGCCGACGAGCGCCAGGATGATACTTGAAGTCGGAGGTCTGCGCGCGGCCCCGGAGCGAGCTCGACCTTCGTCAGGCCGCGCCGCGTCCCTGGAGAATCGCAAGACGTAAGAAGATGAGAGTGTGCTGAAGAAGTGCATGGGGCCCATGCACTTCTTCAGCAACAGCAACTCCGGGCAGCTGCCGCAACGCAGTCCGGCCTGGCTATGTCGCCCTCCGGTCGTTTCGTAACGGGTGGCCGGGGCGCGCTTCCCCAAAATCCGGCCCGTCGGCGCGAGTGACCAGATTTTGACATCCCTCGTGCAATGACCCGCAACGCCCAGATGCTGGCAAAGCGGGAGGGACTAACGAATCTTCACTCAGAGCATTCAGGAAGGAGAAGAACAAGCACGATGATGGATCGACAAGAGGCGCTGGAACTTGTGAAGAAGCACGTCAAGACCAGAAACCTCATCAAGCACATGCTCGCAACGGAGGCCGTCATGAAGACCCTGGCGGAGCACTTCGGCGAGGACGAGGGCAAATGGGCGCTGGCAGGCCTTCTCCACGACATTGACTACGACGAGACGGCGCACGACCCCGACCGGCACAGCCTCGTGGGGGGCGAGATGCTCGAGAGACTGGGTCTGCCGGGTGACGTGGTGTACGCTGTGAAGGCGCACAACGAGGCCCATGGGCTTCCGCGCGAGACGCGCCTGGACAAAGCCCTTTACGCGGTTGACCCTCTCACGGGGCTCCTGGTGGCGGCCGCGCTCATCCATCCGCAGAAGAAGCTTTCCGCCATCGACGTGGGCTTTGTGATGAACAGATTTAAGGAATCGTCGTTTGCGCGCGGGGCCAACAGGGACCAGATAAGAAGCTGCTCCGAGCTTGGGCTGTCGCTCGAAGAGTTCATCGGCATAGGCCTTCAGGCCATGCAGGAGATTGCGCAGGAACTCGGGCTGTAGCCGCCGGGCCTGCACCTCTGGCGTCGCTTGAATGCGACGCACCGCCATGGTATAATTGGCGTGCAGGTGAGGGGCTTTGTCAGAGCAGAAGATCGTCGCCACGAATCGCAAGGCATATCACGACTATCATATACATGAGACGTACGAAGCGGGGATCGCCCTCACCGGCACCGAGATCCAGTCGGTCAGGCGCGGAATGGTGAGCCTGCGCGACAGCTTCGCACGGGTGGAGGGCGGCGAGGTCCTGCTCTATAACATGAACATAAGCCCGTATGAGCACGGCAACAGGTTCAACCATGAGCCCCTTCGCACGCGAAGGCTCCTGCTGCACAAAGACGAGATCCGAAGGCTCCAGGGCAAGACGCAGGAGCGTGGCTTCACGCTTGTGCCTCTCAAGGTCTACTTGAAGAGGGGCCTCGCCAAGGTTGAGCTGGCCCTTGCGAAAGGCAAGAAGCTCTATGACAAGCGTGAGGCCATCGCCAGGCGCGATCTTGCGCGCGAGGCCGACCGCGCGATCAAGGAGAGAACGCGATAGTGGCAGGGGCTGCCGGCCGACCGGTAACTCAGAAGTCCTGAAGTACGGATCCGGATCCTGAAGTTTGTGGGGGCGTTACGGTTTCGACGGGGAGCTGTGACGACAGGGGTAGCGAGCCGAGATCCCGCCGACCTCGTTAAACGGTGGAACGCACGATAAGTGCCAACAACGAGTACGCTTACGCTGCGTAATTAACGCAGCCGTCCAATCCGGGCTTGGCCTGGGAGACCGGTGCGGGCGTCATTCAAACCAGGATGCTCTCGCTCCAATTCTCGGAGGGGCGAGCTAAGATCATCGAGATAGCCTCGTGGGGAGCCGGCGTGGGAGCGCCCCTGGGGCGAATCAAAACCCCACGCTACGCTCGTAGAAACTCCTCGAGTCGCCTCTTCGGACGCGGGTTCGACTCCCGCCGCCTCCACCAGTGGTTTGACACGGGTGGTGTTGCCCGGAAAAGTGTCATCCCCTCGAGGTTGAGCATATGATATCGTGACTGCGGGAAAGCCTGCAGATTACGGTGTGCCGATGACGGCAGTCCGAGGGGGTAGGTAGCATGGCAGAGATCACCAAGCCCTCACCCGGATGGGGAGGCGGCTTCAGCTGGTGGTGGATCATCATCATCGGTATCATCATCATAATCCCGTTCTTCTTCATATTCTTCTTGTTCCCGTTCAACCAGTGAGCCAGCTGGCGGTGTAGATAAGACGGCAGCGCGGGGTTGAAGACCGTAAGAGACTGCAAGCAGGTCACGCGCGTGAGAGATGGAGAGGCTTCCATGGAGAACCGGGAGCCCGGCCACGGACGGTCGGGCTCCTGACGTTTTCGCATCATGTCAATCGGTGCTACGGCACGCGTGGCGATGCCGACCTCATGCTTCGGCCTGAGGTGCCGTCGGCCACACCACTGTAAGCCGCACATCCTTCGCGGGTCCATGAACACCCACGTACAGTTGGTGCATCTTGGCGTCCATAAAGTATCCGCGCTGCCCCCCGAGCACGTCTGACGCGTTCGCGGCCTCGGGTAGGACCTTGCCGCCTGCGAGAACCTCCAGGGGACGCGTCTCGCATCCCCAAACCCTGACCACGCCAAGGGGGAGAGCGCACGGATAGTGCTCGTCGCGGGCATCCACGGTGATGTTCGCCACGCTCCCGCGGCCTGCCGCCGCCTCCACCGGGTAGCCTGCGCCTGGCTCCTCCGCGCCTGTCAGCCTGTACGCTATGTCCACGAACCCGAACGCGCCCGACATGTAGTTCGCGGTCTCGCCGTCGTCCACGTATAGGCTATACGTGCGCTCCGGGACGGCGGGCGATGGATAGACATCGACGACCTCCAGCACCTGAGGGACCTCTCCAACGTGGTTCATCTCTCTGCCGTAAGGGACGATAGCCCCCTCGCGGTAGAAGAGGAGGATGCGCTCAAGGGGCGAGTCGGCGATAACGCACCGTGCGGGCGCCATCGGTCTCCAGGAGAACGCCCCCCGCATCTATCTGGTATCCCTGTGTCGAACCGATGGGTTCGAAATGTTTTGCCACGTCGATCTAGCCTCCTCACTCCGACTGCTGGAAAAGCCTAGCTAGGCGTGGCGCACCCCTGTGGCTCCGGGTACATCTGGCGCACCCGGCCGCACGGGCAACAGTCGCATGATTCTCCGCGGCTTGGAGAATTCCTGCCGCAGCCTGCGGCTTTTGCATGCCGCTGCGCAGGGGCTCGCCGCCCGCGCTCCATCGGCTCTTCATTTTTCCTGCGGATAGGCGTATAATCGGAATGGCCCTGATAGGCTGAGGACCATCCGTTCAGGTCCTCTCCCCCGATCCCAAGCCCCGGCCCCAACCCGATTCCGAGCCCGCGCCCGGTCCCGGCCCCGGCCTCTGTCGGGCTCAATGGGCTGCGCGCAAAGCGCGGAGCGCCCTGGGGGCAGGGATGGCGAGACGGAGATGGGGGGGGGGGGTGGCCAACCGACGGCAAGAAGTGTGGCGCATGAGGGGTGTTGATATGGGAGAGACAGAGTCGCAGGTCCGGACGAAAACGCGCCTTGAGAAAGACCTCCTCGGGTCACGCGAGGTCCCGGAGGACGCATATTACGGGATCCAGACCCTGCGCAGCGCTGAGAACTTCCAGATCACCGGCCTCCGGATGCATCCTGCGCTGGTGACCTCTTTTGCGATGGTCAAAAAGGCGGCGGCCGTCGCCAACATGCGCATGGGGTACCTTCAGAAGGATATAGCCCGCGCCATCGTTCAGGCGGCCGATGAGGTCATCGCCGGCGGTCTTCGGGACCAGTTCATAGTTGACGTCATACAGGGTGGAGCCGGGACGTCCATGAACATGAACGTCAACGAAGTGCTGGCGAACCGCGCCATCGAGATCCTGGGAGGCAGAAAGGGCCAGTACGAAATAGTCCATCCATTGAACCACGTGAACATGTCCCAGTCCACGAACGACGTGTTTCCGACTGCGGCGAAGCTGGCCATGCTTCAGCAGATACACCCGGCGATCAAGGCCCTGACAAGGCTTGTCCACGCCCTCCGGGAGAAGTCCGAGGAGTTCAGGGACGTCATCAAGATGGGGCGGACGCACCTGCAGGACGCTGTCCCGATCACCCTCGGACAGGAGTTCGGCGCCTACGCCGGGGCGGTTAAGCGCGACCTGGAGCGCATCGCCCGGAGCGCCGACGGATTACTCGCGATCAACATGGGCGCAACGGCGGTCGGGACGGGCCTCAACGCTGACCCGGAGTACATGAGGCTTGTCGTAGAGGAGCTCGAGAATATCACCGGATACGCGCTGCGTCTTGCGGAGAACCTCGTGGACGCTACGCAGAACGTGGACCTCTTCACGGACGTTTCGTCCTCCATCAAGATGTGCGCCATCACGCTCTCGAAGATCGCGAGCGACCTGAGGTTGCTGGCGTCCGGCCCGTTTGCCGGCCTCAAGGAGATCAAC
This sequence comes from Bacillota bacterium, assembly GCA_014360195.1. GTDB lineage: Bacteria > Bacillota > SHA-98 > UBA4971 > UBA4971 > UBA6256. The sequence goes on along the minus strand of JACIXY010000004.1, from coordinate 76,216 downwards.
CTGCCGCCCGTCCAGCCGGGATCGTCGATAATGCCAGGCAAGGTGAATCCGGTCATCGCCGAGGCCGTGAACCAGGCGGCGTTCCAGATCATCGGCAACGACGTGACCATTATGCTGGCAGCGCAGGCCGGCCAGCTCGAGCTCAACGTGTTCGAGCCTGTGCTTGTCTTCAACCTCCTGCAATCCATAGATATACTCAAGAACGCCGTGAACATGTTCGTCGACAGGTGCGTGACGGGGATCACGGCAAACGAGGACAGGTGCCGGGCCGTGGTCGAGAACAACGTGGGCATCCTCACGGCCCTGAACCCTTACCTGAGCTATGACACGGTCTCCGCGATAGCCAAGGAAGCTCTGGCGTCGGGCAAGCCGGTGAGGGACCTCGTCTTGCAAACAGGCCTTCTGACTGAGGATGAACTTGGCCTCATACTGAGCCCTGAACAGATGACCCGCCCTGGGATCCCCGGGGCGAGAAAACTTCGGGAGAAACTCTTATCCTTTGGCAGGAGGGAAGCGCGGACGGTCGCTGGGACGCCGGGGTCCGGTGGGCTGGAGTCTAAGACGGCGGCCCCGCCGGTGTCGGGCCCGGGCCCGGGGACGGGGCTAGCGGTGGGGGTGACGCCGGGGCCTGGACCGGTGAGGGAGTCGGCGGCGGAGCGGGAGACCCCGGGGCCGGGGCGGGCGACGGAGCCGGGGCCGGAGCAGGCGCAGGGGCAGGCTTCTTAGGGGCCTTGCGTTGGCGCTCGATCTCGTCGAGCACCTCGGGCACGGTCACAAACCGGTATCCCTGGTCCTTTAGGGTCCTGATTATCTCCGGCAGCGCTTCCAGGGTTCCTGTGAGGTCCTCGCCGGGCCCGCCTGATGAGTGGTGGAGGACTATCACCCCGCTCTTGAGCGCAGGCACGACGTTCTTGATGACCTGTTCCTTGGATAGTCCCCACCAGTCCAGCGAGTCAATGGTCCAGAGCACGACCTTGAAACCCTCTTGCCCAATCGCTTCCACTGCAGGCGGGTCGAGCGCGCCGTACGGCGGCCTCACGACCGCGGGCGCCTGCCCAACAAGCCGCGTGAAGACAGCTTGTGCCTTTCGGAGGTCCAATAGCACCTGCCAGGCCGCCATACGCGAGAGGTTGGTGTGGAAGTACGTGTGATTCCCGATGGCGTGCCCCTCGTTGACGATGCGCGCAACTACCTCTGGATGTTTCTCTGCAGCCTGTCCGATAAGGAAGAAAGTAGCCCGTACCCCGTACCTGGCGAGGATATCGAGGATCTTCGGGGTGTAGGTGTTATCCGGCCCGTCATCGAACGTGATGGCCACAGACGGCACAGCCGGGGTCCACTGTCTCACCACGATGTTGGGAAACAGCTTCACAAGGTCCTGCGGCTCAGGCATCCTGTTCTGCTTTTCGGTGCCGTCACTGTAGCGCGGCAGCGCGGATTCCCCGAGGAACCTCGACTGCAGTATGGTGTCAAGGGTTTCTGGCCTTGCAACCGCTACCGCAAAAGCGATCAGCACTCCGATGACGACATACCCAAGGTTTCTCAAAACCGGCACCTCCTCATGGTGTCCCCCGGAGTATTATCCCCAGATGAGGGCATCCAACTGAGGAAAACTCCCTTCTTTGTTCAGAGCGCTGATCTGCTCTCATAGCGGAGAACACTTGTGGAGTCCAGGCAGAGGTGAGAGATGTGAAAACGTGGTTCTGAGGCAAAGGGCGTGCGGAACACCCGCGCGAGCAGTCGCGACTACGCTGCGGTTTGGTCAGCGGGGAGCATGGACGCCTCTGCCGAAGTCCCGGCGCAAGACTCGCGTCGAATTCACGATCGCAAGGAGCGCCACGCCCACGTCGGCGAACACGGCCTCCCACATGGTGGCGACCCCGACCGCGCCCAGCAGAATGAACGCTCCTTTCACGGAGAGAGCGAGGGCGATGTTCTGTACGACCGCGGAGCGGGTGCTTCGCGCGATACGAACCGCCATGACCAGCCTCGAAGGCATGTCGTCCATGATCACGACGTCCGCAGCCTCGATGGCAGCATCTCTGCCGAGACCCCCCATGGCGATCCCCACATCTGCGCGGGCGATCACAGGCGCATCGTTGATGCCGTCGCCAACGAACGCAAGCTTCCGCCCGTCGAGCCCGGGCATGGCGGACTCGATCTCTTCGAGCTTCGCCACCTTTTCTTCCGGGAGCAGCTCGGCGAAATACGCGTCCATGCCGGTGCGCTCGGCAACAACCTTCGCCACAGCCTCATCGTCCCCTGTGAGCATGACCGCCCTTCTGACTCCGAGCCTTCTGAGACCCGCCACAGCCTCGGCTGCGTCCGGTTTCACTTCGTCTGAGATCACGATGTAGCCGGCGAACACCCTGTTCACCGCCACATACACGACGGTCCCCTCGAGGTCGCACGAGTCATGGTCGATGTTTTCCCTGTGCATGAGCCGGTCGTTGCCGGCGATGATCTCCTTGCCGTCCACGAGGGCCCGCACGCCGTGCCCCGAGATCTCCTGGTAATCCCGCACAAGGTCGGCTCGCACCGGCCGACCGTAAGCCTCCAGGATAGACTTTCCTATCGGATGGGCAGAGTTCGTCTCCGCAAGGGCCGCGAGCTCGAGCAGTTCATCCCTGGAGTAGCCGTTGCGGACGGATATCCCAGTGACGCGGAACACACCCTTTGTGAGAGTCCCGGTCTTGTCGAACACCACGGTGTGCAGCGAGGTGAGGGCATCGAGGAAGTTCGCCCCTTTCACCAGGATGCCGTGGCGCGACGCGCCGCCTATGCCGCCGAAGTAGCCCAGCGGAATTGAGATGACGAGGGCGCACGGGCACGAGATGACCAGCAGCACCAGAGCGCGATACACCCACGTGGCGAGCGTGGCGCCGGGCACGACGAGGGGCGGTATGAGCGCAACCCCGAGCGCGGCAAGCGTGACCACCGGGGTGTAGTAGCGGGCGAACCTGGTTATGAGCTGCTCAGTCGGGGCCTTGCGCGCCGCGGCGTTCTCCACGAGGTTCAGGATCCTGGATACAGCGGACTCGGCGGACCTCCGCTGGACGCGGACGTCGAGCGTTCCTCCCTGGTTCACCATGCCAGCGAGCACCTTCTCGCCAGGTCTCACCCTGCGGGGTGTGGGCTCCCCCGTGAGCGCCGACGTGTCCACGAACGAGGACCCCTGGATGACCTCGCCGTCGAGGGGGACGCGTTCCCCGGGCCTCACCAACACAACCTGGCCGACCTCGACGTCCTCCAGACGGACGATCTCGACTCTGTCGCCGATCTTGAGGTTGGCGACGTCGGGACGGATATCGAGAAGCGCCCCGATGGCCCGGCGGGACCGACCCACCGCGGCATCCTGGAAAAGCTCGCCGACAGCGTAGAAGAGCATGACGGCGACGGCCTCGGGCAATTGGTGGATGAGAATGGCTCCGAGGGTTGCGACGGTCATGAGGAACGCCTCGTCGAACAGCTCGCCCCGCACGAGGTTCCGCACAGCGGAGCGGACCACCTTTCCGCCGACGAGGAAGTATGCGGAGAGAAAGATGGGGTACTCGATGACGCGGTACACACTGTGGTGAAGGGCCTGCTCGGTCACGAGGCCGGTGATGAAGAGCGCCCCTGCCGGCACAATCATCGCAAGCTGCCTTCTTACGCCGCCTGCGCTTTCCCCAAGCTCTGCAGTCTCCTGCTCCTGCTCCTGCTCCTGATCCTGATCCTCCTCGTGCTCCTGCTCGTGCTCGTGCTCGTGCTCGCGGTGGTTGCGGTCGCGGCCGAACTCGGGGCCGGACTTACGCGTCTCGGGTGCGGCGGGCGCGTGGCATGCGCGGCATGTCCTGTCTGATGCGTCCATCCTATTCTCTCCTCCTCACGGTAGATGGGGGCAAGCAGTTTCCCGCGCCGGCTCGCTACCTGTCGCTACCTGTCCTCCGCAAAATGTTCCTGGGCCTGGCGGATCATGTTCACAATGTGTTCGTCGTCCAGAGAGTAGCACACCGTTTTGCCTTCGCGGCGATACTTGACGAGACGCAGCGCGCGCAGGAGTCTCAGGTGGTGCGATACCGCAGGAACGCTGATGTCGAGGATCTGGGCGAGGTTGCACACACAAAGCTCTTCCAGGGACAGAAGGTAAAGGATCTTGGTGCGGGTCTCGTCCCCGAGCGCCTTAAATATCTCCGAGAGTCCGGCCACTTCGAGAAGCCTGTCTTTGAGCCTGGCGGCCTTGTCGCCCGAAGGCGTGAACACGTCGCAGACATCGTTGGCACACATGTTTTTGCCCCCTCGCTCTACCTCGGTCGTTCCAGGTCCGTGCCGCTTCTGGGGCTGGCACTTCAACAGCAAAGACAGCAAAAACCGAGTAGAACTGGACTGATCAATTAAGCAATTGTTCAAACATAATATAGCTCCTGCGGTTCAAAGATGTCAATAGCACGTCAGCACGTCTTGGAGAAGATTGCCCTGGTATGATCTTGGCAGGATAAGGTATGCGAGATATAATACTTGGTGGCACGTAAGATTCGGAACACGAAACATATTGACTATAAGGGACGGAGGACTCGGCGGAGGAAAGGAGGCGGCATAGGTGGGTTCTCCTGGCGACAACGTCAGTGCCCGCAGCAAGAGTAATTCGGCTTCTCACGTGGATGACGTGGAGATGCTCCTCGCGCGTATAGAGCACCTCATGCGAACCCAGGGTAGAGCAGAGCTGGCGGATCTCGGCGTCACGAGGGACCAGTTTCACGCCCTGCTCGCGCTCTGCGGGGCCGAACTCACCATGGGTGAGCTAAGCGAGCGGCTGGGCGTGACCTGCAGCACCGTCACCGACCTCATCGACCGCATGGAGCGGGCGGGCCTCGCTGAGCGTGTCCGTGACGAGGCCGACCGGAGAGTCGTGCGTGTGAAGATCACAGGTGGTGGGAAAGCGGTGCTCAGCAGGGTCCGGGAAAGGCGGCGGAGGTACCTGGGTCGTGTGCTTGCGGCGATGACGGAAGAGGAGCAATCCACACTCCGGGACCTGCTCGCAAGGGTGCACTCGCTTCTGTCATCCCAGCCCGGACCGTGACCCTTACACCCAGACCGTATAGCCTGCAGGCTTCTCTTTCGAGCGACGACGACACCGGGCAAAGTCGGATGTAATGTCGGATGTAATGAAGGTGAGTAGTCGGCATGAGTGATGTGGAAGATGTCGAACTACGGGTGAGGCCTGTCTTCCAGCTTGACTCCGCCCCGGCGGTCAGGCGGCGTGTGATCGACCTTGCGGGGCCGGCCCTTGTGGAGATGCTCTTGGTCACCCTCGTGGGGATGGCGGACATGATAATGGTGGGCAGGATAGGGCCCGCAGCCATTGCCGCAGTGGGGCTCACCAACCAGCCCGTGTTCTTCGCTACAGCGGTGTTCATGGCCCTCAACGTTGGCACCACGGCAGTTATCGCTCGTGCTATCGGGGCCGGCGAGAGACCGGTAGCCAACAATGCTCTGAGGCAGAGTTTCGTGCTCACGACCATCATGGGAATAGGCGTGAGCGTGCTGGGGCTTGTATTAGCACGGGACGTGATGGTGCTGATGGGCGCCGAGGAGGAGGTGATCCCTCTTGGTGTCGCATACATGAAAATAGTTGCGGCGGGGGCCATTTTCATGCTTCTGACCATGAGCGTGGCCGCAGCGCTTCGGGGAGCGGGCGACACGAAGACGCCGATGAAGGTCAACACGTTCTGCAACATCCTGAACGTCATCGGCAATTATCTCTTGATATATGGGAAACTGGGCTTCCCGAGGATGGGCGTCGCGGGAGCGGCGCTCTCGACCAGCATATCGAGGGTGATCGCGTTCGTCCTCATCATGCGGGCAGTGACTGGCGGCAGGTTCATTCTGCACCTCACAGGGCCCGTGAGATTCGATTTCCCGCTCATTCGGCGCATCGTCAACATCGGCATTCCCGCAGCCATCGAGCAACTCATCCTTCGGGGCGGGCAGCTTGCCTACCTCAGAATCGTCGCGGGGTTCGGAACAGCCGTCGTGGCTTCCCACCAGATCGCCATGAACATCTTGAGCCTTTCGTTCATGCCCGGCCAGGCGTTCGCCGTGGCGGCAACGACCCTCGTGGGCCAGGGCCTGGGCGCGCGCAGGCCGGACGTCGCGGAGAAGGGGGCGCTTGAGACGCGCCGCATCGGTATGATGGTTTCCGGATTCATGGCGGTCATTTTCATCCTGTTCGGCAGACACATCGCCATGCTGTACTCGAATGATTCCACAGTCGTGGCGAAGACTGCTGTTGTTCTGCGCATAATCGGGTTCGTGCAGCCGGCCCAATCCACCCAGTTCATCCTGGCCGGCGGGCTCCGTGGGGCCGGTGACACGAAGTGGCCGCTATATTCCACGGCCATCGGGATCTGGGGATTTAGGGTCGCGCTGGGATATGTGCTTGCAGTGGTCTTTGATATGGAACTCGTCGGCGCATGGATCGCAATGGCCGTTGACCAGATAGTGCGTTCCGCGATCATAATGTTCCGGTTCCGTAGCGGCAAGTGGAAACTGGCGAAGGCGTGAGAGCCCGCCGTTGGCTTGACAAAACACCGCGAGGAGGCGTAAGCTGAAGCGGGGAGGGAACTCTAGCGAGGATTCCTACGTGAGTTATGTCAAAGTTCAGGAAAGGAGATGATGAAGATGGATGCTGACCCTGGGAGTAAGAGCGTCAACAGAGCAGCGCACGCGGCGCCACCTGGTGCCCGGTGTCCGTCTTCGTCGTTTCCCGGAGCAGGGTAAGCCTGGCGCGTCATGCGCCCCTGGCCTCGTCGGGAAGACGGGTCGGGGGCGATTTTACGCATAGTATGCCCAGCGCTTGCATTGCCCCTCCGTTCGGCACGCCTGCACCGGTACGCCGCGGCGCCAGGCCGCCGCGCGCGCCCGTAGCGCAAGGCCGCTTGCACCGACCGAATATGCCGAGAAGGAGGGGATACCATTGGCCGTCGATCTCACGAACAGGGTAAAAGAGCTTCTCGCCGAAAAGAACTACATATTCATCAAGCGGACCCTCGAAAGGCACCACCCCTCTGAGATTGCCAGGGTCTTGGAGGAGCTGTCCCCGGAATCCACCGGGTTTGTGTTCAGGCTCCTCCCGAAGGACCTTGCCATCGAAGTCTTCGATTTCATGGACGTCGATAGAAAGCAGGTGCTCTTGCGCTCCTTGAGCGGAGACATGGTGGCGACTCTCCTCAACGAGATGAGCCCGGACGACCGCACCGAGCTGTTCGAGGAGCTCCCGGCCAAGGTGGTGAAGAAGTATCTCTCGCTCCTGTCCGAAAGGGAGCGGCACGTGGCCAACATGCTCCTGGGCTACAGGGAGGAATCGGCCGGGCGTCTCATGACCACGGACTTTGTTGACCTCAAGGAGGATCAGACGGTCGACGAGGCCCTCGCACACGTGCGAAAGACTGCCCCAGACAAGGAGACCATATATCACCTGTACGTCATATCCCGGGACAGGCGGCTGGTGGGCGAGCTCTCGCTGAAGGAGCTTATGCTGGCTTCGGGCGACAGGCTCATCCGCGAGATAATGCACCCGGAGGTGGTGAGGGTCTCCACCGACACCGACCAGGAGGAGGTTGCCCGGATCTTCGAGGAGTATGGGTTCATCGCCGTCCCCGTGGTAGATAGCGAGGACCGCCTCGTCGGGATCATCACCCACGACGACATCCTCGACGTTGTACGAGAGGAAGACACCGAGGACATCCATATAATGGGCGGTCTGGGCACTCCCGAGGAGGAGTACTTTAGGATGAGCCTTGTGGACAGCGTGAAGAAGCGGGTGGGCTGGCTCGCGCTCCTCATCCTGCTCGAGAGCTTTTCCAGCAACATTCTTAAGGTCTACTCGGCTTCCCTTGAGGCCGTGGTGGCACTGGCGTTCTTCATACCCACGCTCATCGACACGGGTGGAAACACGGGCACCCAGTCGGCCACGCTTGTCATCCGAGGCATAGCCACGGGTGAGATAACCGTGCGGCAGGGGCTGAAGGTGCTGCTTAGAGAGTGCGGCACCGGGGTGGTGCTCGGGCTTCTGCTCGGCGTTTTTGCCTACGTGAGAGCCTATCTCACGCAGGCCGACGTACGCATCGCTTTTGTCGTCGGGCTGTCGCTGCTCGTTGTGATAACGATATCCAATGTGGCCGGCGCCTTCCTGCCGCTCGCGGCCAAGCGGCTACGCGTGGACCCGGCAGTGATGGCCGGCCCGTTTATCACCACCATTGTTGACATCGTCGGCCTCATCGTATACTTCGAGGTTGCGCGCCTCGTGATCGGCATAGGCAGCTAGTTGTCACGAGTCATGCCGTGCGGTCGTCTTGGACGAGCCTCTGCATCATCGATATGAGCCTTGCGATATCGTCGCGCGACGCCCGGAAGGCGGCTGGATCTTTCAGGGCTTCCCGCTGGTCCAGCGCCTTCCGAAGCGCGGCATACGCCCGGTCAAGCTCTTCGCGGGCTACTGTCAGCGAGAGTGCCCGGTCGTGTTCTGCGCTCTCGCCCGGCCTGACTGTCGTCTCCCCGCTCACAAGGTCCACGCTGTCCCCTCGTTGTGGGACTCCCACCCAGACTCCCAGAGCGTCCCTCAGGGTTGCCGCGAACTCTTGCGACGACTCTTCCTCCCCGTGCACCACGAAGATCCTTCGGGGTTTACTGCGAAGGCTTTTTACCCAGTAGAGCAGGGCGTCGCGGTCGGCGTGAGCCGAGTAGCCATCGATTGACTCTATGGACGCCTTCACAGCCACCTCTTCATTGAATATCTTCACCTTCGTTGCTCCGTCCCGAAGAAGGCGGCCGAGCGTCCCCCGCGCCTGGAATCCAACGAAGAGCACGGTGCACTCTGGTCTCCAGAGGTTATGCTTCAGGTGGTGCTTGATCCGGCCGAAGTTGCACATCCCGCTCGCAGAGATGATCACCGCACCGCTCGTAATCTCGTTCAGGGCACGGGACTCGTCCACGGTCTGCACATACTGGAGGCCTGGAAAGTCGAACGGGTCGCCGCCAGCCTCAATGAGGGCCGTGGTCTCGACGTCGAACTCGTCCCGGTACTTGTCGAACACCTCGGTCGCGGACACCGCCATGGGGCTGTCGATGAATACCCTTACCGGTGGGATCTCCTGCCTGTAGGCGAGTGTGGCGATGTCGTATAGGACGTCTTGGGTGCGTGCCACGGCGAAGGCCGGTATGATGACGTTCCCGTGTCTTGACCACGTGTCGCGGATGACTCTCCGGAGTTTCTCCATGCTGTCCATGCGGTCCTCATGAACGCGATTTCCGTAAGTCGATTCCACCACAAGGAAGTCGGCATCGGAGACGAACTCCGGGTCTTTGATTATCGGCTGGTTCACGTTGCCAAGATCGCCCGAGAAAACGATCTTCAGCCCGTCGGCGGCGGAGGTGGAGGTGGAGGTGGAGGTGGAGATAGAGGTAGAAATAGAGGCAGAGGCGGGCTCGGGGCGGCGCAGGTAGACCTCGATTATGGCCGATCCGAGGATGTGCCCGGCATGCCGGAACCTTACCGTCACGTCCGGGGCCAGGCTTACCATCTGGCCGAAAGGAACGGCCTCGAAGCGCGAGAGGCTTCGCTCTGCGTCGTCCACCGTGTAGAGCGGCTCGAACGGCACTTGGCCGGCGCGCCGGGCCTTGCGCTGCTGCCAGCCGGCCTCAAGCTCCTGGATGTGGGCGCTATCCAGGAGCATTATCTTGCAGAGATCGATCGTAGCAGCCGTGGCGTATACTTTCCCTTTGAACCCCTCGCGCACAAGGCGCGGGATGAGGCCGCTATGGTCGATGTGCGCGTGAGTCAGGAGGACAAAGTCGAGGTTCGACGGGTCGAACGGGAAGGGAAGGCGATTGAGCCTCTCGAGTTCATCCTCCCCCTGGAACATGCCGCAGTCCACGATGAACCTCGTGACCTCGGTTTCGACATAGTGGCACGACCCTGTGACGGTGCGGGTGGCACCCACGAACTCAAGTTTCATGGGGCGGGCATCTCTCCTCTCCGTGCGTTCCTCTCTACGTCGTCTACTGCGTCTACCGGTCCGGCCAGGCCCGGAAAGTCCGGAGCGTTCTGCCGGAAGGCAGTGTCGCCACGGGATGCAGCACATTGAAACCCTGCGCAGCTGAGTGGAAGTGCGAAAGCTCTCTCGACGTTCCGAGGGGTTGCCGGTGACTCAGAAAGAGGGTACAACACCGGGAACCCGACACCCGCTGGAAAACCAGGAGGGATCAATGAACCCTCACCTAACGACACGCCATCATCATATAGTTTCCGGTTTAATCGTCAAAATCCTTCAGGATACCGCTGTATCCCGGGCTGCGTGTGACGGTTATCGTGCACGGAGGACGCTGCCACCTGTTGCCCTCCTTCCGGTCGTTTTGTCACCATTCTCTCGTACCCGCAGTCCCGGGTGGCTGAAATCCGTCCGCCCTCAAGGGTCAAGCTGGTAGGTTTTTGACCATTCGGGCCTCGTGCGGGGTAAGCCTCAGGCGTTGCGATCGCCACACGCGCCTGAGGTGACAACTTGTCGCTCTCGTCAGTGGTTCGAGCGGTCCATCCTACCGGGCGCACGGAGAATAAGCCGGCTTGCCGGAACATACCATTTGTCAGGGAAAGCTTCCTCAACTCTAGAAACCCGGGAGGTGGCAGGATGCTGGTGATAACCCGAAAGGCCGTCATTCTGGCGGGTGCGTGCGCCGCGTGTCTCGTACTGGGCATCGGGTTCCTTGCCGGGCGTGGCATGGAACGGGCGGTGGACCGCTACGTCCCCGTGACCGAGTCCATCCTGGTGCTTCCCAGGACCACCATGCCCATCTTCTACGTCAAGACAGAAGAGCCCGCCCTCACCCTGACCTTCGACATCAGCTGGGGGCACGAGACCGCCCCGCGCGTGCTCGAGATCCTCCGCGAAAAGAACGTGAGGGCCACGTTCTTTCTCTCGGGACCATGGGCAAAGAGACACGTCGAGACCGTGCAGGAGATCGTCGGGGCAGGCCACGAAGTGGGTAGCCACGGAGATGCCCATGTCAACCTCAGTCGCTATGACCGGGACGTGGTTGAGGAGAATATCAGGACCGCCCACGAGGACCTTCTCAACGCGGCGGGAAGAGTCGCTCCGTTCTTCCGCCCGCCTAATGGCGATTACGATGACGTGGTTGTGGAGACCGCGAAGGCCTGCGGATATGAGACCGTGATATGGGCTGTGGACTCCCTCGACTGGAAGAACCCGGGCGCAGACTTCATGGTGGATCGGGTGCTGAAACGGGCTTTCAGGGGCGCCATTATCCTTATGCACGCAAGCGATTCCAGTAAACAGATTCATGAGGCCCTTCCCCGCGTGATCGACGGTCTGCGGGAGAAGGGCTATAGACTCGTGCCGCTCTCGGAGCTGCTGGAGCTGGGGGAGCCTGGTCGCGATGATCCGAGGTAGCAAGGCGCGCACGCTCAGGCTGAACTTGCGAGGGTGTCACTGGGGCGGCGAATAGAGACAGAGGATCCCGATGTTGGTATAGCCCGTGCACTTCTCCACGCCCGGGAGAGTCCGCACGATTCGGAAGTCGAACCTTCGAAAGCCCTTCGATGCGATGATGTTTTCTATCACCACGTCCGCTACCTTCACCGGGCGCTGGCCGCCTATGAATATGACCTCCGCACGGGTGCCCGGACCTATCTTGCCCGAGTTTATGTCCACGAGCACGTCATAAGAGATTTCGCATGGCCTGTAGGCAAGATGGTACATGCTGCCGGCGCCCAGGGTCCGAAGGTTATCCACGGTCCACTGGATCTTGACCACCATCTGGAGCACTTTTGGGCGCGGCACCTCAGGCTCCATGGGAAGCGCCTCCTGCCCCGGCCTTGCCTTGTTAAGTTGTCCAGTCACCACCTGCGGCCCGTGAGGCGGCAAGGGGGGCTTCCAGTATACGATATGCTCCCTCTTCACCCGGCGTGAGAGAAGTGCCGGCTGCGGGCGGAAGCTGACGGCGCGGCCGAGGGCGGCCGCCGGGAGTTTCCCGGGGCATGGTCCTTTGCGTAATCTATACGTTCGGGGCCGGCGGGAGATACTATGCAAAAAACGCAGCATGTGCTGGCAGGGCAGGAGGATCGACAACGATGGCGCTTGAGACTTTTCACGCTTCAGTGCGGAGTGCGGGAGAAGGGCTTCTCTGCAAGGCGAATGTCCGCGGTTTCGAGGTTGCCATGGACGAGCCGAAGGAGCTGGGCGGCGGGAACCAGGCAATGAACCCCGTGGAACTACTGCTCTCGGCTCTCGGGGGCTGTATCACCATATGCGCCGTGGCGTTTGCGCCAGCGTGCGGGGTGAAGCTCGACGACTTCCGCGTGGACCTCGAGGGCGACCTGGATCCCGACGGATTCATGGGAAAGCGTAGGGACGTGCGAACGGGGTTTCAGCACATCAGGTTCACGATGAATATCAAGTCGAACTCGCCCGAGGAGAACATCCGGAAGCTGGTGAGCATGATCAAATCGCGCTGCCCCGTATCTGATACCCTCCAAGGGGTAAAGGTCGACGGCGACTTCAGGGTACTTCGCTGACCTGCGCAAAACCAGCGCGCAAAGCCGCCGCGTACTAAACCCCCGCCGGCTAGGGTCCTTCCGACCCCGGCCGGCGCTATGTTCTTACGCGCGTTGCTACACCCATGAAGGAAATCTAAAACGAACGTTTAACTTACTAACTGATCATCGAAAAGCCGCGAGAGTTCAACGAATGCGTCCGAGACTTCCTTCTGAAAGGTTAGCCAACTCGTTTCAACGTCAGGGCGTACCTGAACGACCAGGGTGTGCTGGTCATCAGGTGAGAAGGGGGACAGGGGAAGCCCTGGGCTACATGCGGCTTGGCCATGCTCGGCAGGTGGTGCCCGCTGCATCCGGCCCTGACGCCGAGACCTGCTACTTCATGAGGTTCGAGAAAGCGAGGTTCGAGGAGGGCTCGGTGAAAGTCATTTCTGACTGGGTGAAGCTTAGAGTCTAGCGGGCGTTCGTTTCCAATCATGGCCCGATCCTGGCCGGGTGCCGCGTGCACCTGGCTTTTCTGTTACGGGCGGCACGAGCAGGCGGATCAGTGCGAAAACCAGGGTGGGAATTTCGCGTTGCGGGCGGGGCCGCGCCATAGTATAATTGTAGTGGCGCTCTAGCCGGGATGGAATACCTGTGGCAGCGGCTGCGCGCAAGCATTTAGGGCTTGTGAAATGCGGCACATACCAGGGGGGATGCGAAGACGACTGCGCGTGAGTGATTGTGAAAGGCGTCATTTTCACAAATCCGAAAGGAGATGCGGCGAAAGTGAGAAAAGCTTATGTGTTGCTAGCAGTAGCGGTCGCGGTGGTTGCGCTTGCGGGCGCGGCGGCGTTGGGGGCTCAGGCGCCGGCGTATAAGGATGGTTCTTACATAGGATATGTTCCCAACGACCATGGTGATGTGGTCATCGAGGTCGTCATTCAGTTCGGCAAGATAGTCGATGTCAACATGATAAATCCGGACAAGCCCCAGACATACAAGCACGAAGCTGCCAAGGCTTTGTTCCGCGAGTATCCTCTCATGGTTGTCAAGAACCAGAAGGCCGAGATAGACGCCGTGAGCGGCGCGACCCACTCGCGTAACGACTACATGAAAGCAACTCAGATGGCCCTTGACATCGCAAGCGGCAAGTACAAAGGTAATGTATTCTACGGACTTGCCAAGAACCCAGTGAATGGGCACACCCTTCTTGCGGTGACCGTGGAAGGGAAGAAGGTCACAAAGGTCGAGTTCATAACCAAGAAGACTGACTACGACACCCTTATGCCAGCGAAAGGCGCGGATTATAAGTCTAAGCCCGCGAAGGAGTTCTTCGACAAGTTCCCGGAGATGGCCGTAAAGGCGCAAACAGACCTCAAGAAGATCGATGCTATAAGTGGCGCGACGCACAGCTACCACGAGTATCTCTATGCGTACGAGAACGCGTTGAAGCAGGCCGGCCTGCTCTAAGTGAAGCGTCATAAGTCGCTGCCACTTTTCCAGGGTCCGGGCTACTCAAGGTTGCCGGTGGTCGCGCTCCGGGGACGGCGCCCAAGCGCGGCGCCTTGATGAAATTCCCCCTGCAGGCAAATGGCGAAATTCTGACATTCCGTCGAGCAAGCACCGGCAACCTGATGCCCTCTGGAGAACTGGTGCGCATTTCTGAATCCGCACTTAGGCTGAAACGATAAAGGGTGCAAGCGGGCTCCAACGCTGGCGAGCACTAGAAGTGGAATGCCCGGCGTCTCTCGAAGGGACTGCCGGGCATTCGAGTTCAGGCGTCGGCCTGGCGACTATTCTGGCATGTCGCCGCCTACGGTATGACGAGCCGCTGGCCGACCCAGAGGGTGTTGGCGTCGGTGATGCCGTTCGCCTCCATGATAGCCCGCACGGAAGCGTCGTACTTCAGCGCGATCTGCCAGAGGGTGTCCCCGGGCTCGACGATGTGGACCGTCCCCCGGGAAGTCGTGCCGGACCCGAGGTCACCGCCCTGCCTCGGGGCGGTCCAGACGTCGTCTGAGTCCTGGACGATGATGACCTGGCCCACCCACAGTGCGTTCGCGTCGATGCCGGGGTTGAGCTGGATGAGCCTGTAGAGGGTGACGCCGTTCTTCACCGAGATCGCCCACAGGGTGTCACCGGGCTGCACGTAATAGACGCGCCCCGACTGCACAGGCGCCACCGGCACCTCAGGCTTCTTTGGAGCCTCGTTCCACCATGCAGCCACGGCCGGTCCGTATGGGCTGCGGTACCGGAAAGTAATCCAGGCGTGCCGTGCAATCCGATTTGCCTCATCAGGTGAGGTGATCTCGCGCACGGAGTTGATGGTCCAGATCATGCCAGGGCCGGGCCCAAAGGGCTGGATGAGCTGCACCATGTAGGCCCGCCCGGAGTGCTCGACAAGCACCTGGGCTTCACCGGTTCCGGAGTTCTGCTGAAAGTCAACCTTCGATATCAGGGTGTACGCGTCCTGCGACGGGTCAAGCCCGAGACTCACGCCCTCGAGCTGCGCAACCTGCACCGGGTCGAGCCTCCACGTGTCCTGCCCCTGGTTCACCCGCAGCTGCGCCTGGTACAGGGCCTGCCAGTCGAGGCTCACCGGACCGGTCGCAACTTCGGTGGGCGCCGGAGCGGTCGTTCCACGGTAGTAGACCTGACCGTTCTGACCCGCTCTGAACGATGGATGGGCGAGCGACTTGAAGCCAGGTTCCTGCTCAGCAGGCCCTGCGGCCCATATCGTCGCCGGCAGCGCGAGCGCTGTGATGAGGACGAGTCCCAAAACGAACGAGTGTCGCACCATACGATGCAAGAGACCTCTCCCCTTTCACGATGAATGTTGGATGGGAACTACCGGCACTGTGAGCGCCTCCATCCTCGGGGTCATGATACCTGGGCGGCGCGGGCTTGTCATCCTTCAGATCCTGCCATGCGGAGAGGGATCTGGCAGAAGAGGTGTCTCTCCGGTAAAAGGGGCGTCATCGCTGCTCGACCGGCGGCCCGGTTAGTGTAACCGGGCTGTGTTCACGATGAAAGGAATGTGCTATTATGGTATGGCCGGGGAACGAGTTGGGGGAGGGAGGATCATGTTGACATTAAAAGACATTCAGGGCAATCCCAGCTTCCGCCTGCTCATAAGCAAGGCCAACGAGTACCTGTCGCTACTCGGTTACACCGAGCACGGGCTGCGCCATGTAACTTACGTATCCACGATGACGGCTTACATCCTCAGGAGCCTGGGGTACGACGAGAGGACGGTCGAGCTGGGAGCCATCTCGGGGTATCTGCATGACATTGGGAACATGCACAACCGCAAGTACCACGGCCCCACCGGCGCGAACATCGTGTTTACCGAGCTTCGTATGCTGGGAATGCCACTTGAGGAAATCTGTACGATCACAACGGCCATAGCCAACCACGAAGAGGAGATAGGCATTCCAGTAAGCCCGGTGTCTGCCGCGCTCATCATCGCCGACAAGAGCGACGCTCACCGCACCCGAGTCCGGATGAGGCGGGCCCACGACATCCACGACAGGGTAAACCTGGCGATAACGGATTCATCCCTGACCGTGGATAGCAAACGTAAGACCATCACGCTGGACATATCTTTCGACACCACGGAGTGCCAGATCATGGACTACTTCGAGATATACCTGACGCGAATGGAGATGTGCAAGCAGGCAGCCTCGCTCCTTGGCTGCAGGTTCAGGCTAGTCATAAACGGGCTAGAGCTTCTCGGACAGGTGCAGCGCAAGGCGTCTGCGCAGGCAGGCTCCGAGATCGCCTCCTCGCAGGCCGGCGCCTGACGAACAGGGGGGCGGCCATCTCTCTCTTTCTCTTTGAGTCACCGGCAACCCCTCCCAAAACTCGGGGGAATTCTTGCACTCCCTCTGAGCTGGAACCCGCACTTAGCTGGCTCGGTGCACGGCGCTTGCCAGGATATCGGCGAGGATTTCCTTTCCCGCGCCATCCGGAAGGGGCGCAAGGCAACGCCTTGCCCGGGCGGCATACCTTTCGGCCACTTGTGAGGCCCGTTGAAGGGCACCCGACTCCCGCACGATCGCGATGATCCGCTCGCGAGCTTCGTGGCGTTCCTGCTCGTTGCCGGGCCCGGAATTGCTTCCGTTCGGCGCGACGAGGAGATCTCTCAGTTTGCTGCCCCACCGGTTGCTTCCGAGCGCGTAGATCACGGGCAGCGTGTATACGCCGCAGGCGAGATCGTGCCCGGCTGGTTTTCCCGTGATCGCGCTGTCTTGCGAAAAGTCCAGGATGTCGTCGGCGATCTGGAACGCGATCCCTAGGTGCAGGCCGAAGCGGCGAAGCGCGTCGGCCGTTCCCCTGGGGGCCTCTGCCACCAAGGCGCCTGCGTAGCAGCTCAATGCGAAGAGCATGGCGGTCTTCTGGCGGATCCGCCGCAGGTACTGTCCGAAGGAGACAGCGGTGTTGCCCCTCGCCTCGTACTGCTCGATCTCACCCTCGCAGACCTCCTGCACAGCCCTGGCCACGGAGGACAGCATTTCATGGCTTGCGTATTCGGAAAGTATGTGGAAGGCCCGAGTGAAGAGGTAATCGCCGGTGAAGACGGCGACGTCGGCCCCATAGCGCGCATGAACCGTCTGGACTCCTCTTCGGGTGTCGGCATCGTCGATGATATCGTCATGCACGAGCGTGGCCATGTGAATTATTTCGATGGCCGAGGCGACCGGCACGAGCTTCGCGGGGGCAGCCTTGCCGAACATGCCCGACGCCAGCACCAGGGCGGGGCGGATGCGCTTTCCGCCTGCCCGCAGGAGAGACATCACCGCGCCTGAAATGAGGCTATGGCCGGTGGAGAGCTGTTCCTCGAGGTAGGCCTCGACTTTCCTGAGGCTCTCGGCGAGCAAAGGATGAGATGACCACCTGGGTGCCAAAGCTTTCTCCATCTCCCGTCGCGCCGGGCTTTAAGGCATCCTTGCGATGTGATCCACCCGCGCGTCCTCTGGCCACCCGGCGGCAGCCGATTTCGCGAGGGCCTTCGGCAGGAATCTCAGGACGAACCCGGCGGCAATTCCAACGAAGTAACCTGTGGCGACTCCGGCTACCAGGAGCACAGGCAGGTAACCGTACACGCCCATGGTGCCTACGACCACCCCTGCGACGAGGAGCTGGCCGATATTATGGGATATCGCCCCCAGGATGCTCACGCCCACGAGACCGAACACGCCTCCCAGGCGCTTGTAAACGAGTGACATCACGATGGTCGCAAGCACGCCTCCGACAATGCTGAACGCGAAGCTGGTGAGCGCCCCGGAGAGGAGCGACCCGAGAAACGTGCGCAGGGCCACCACGACGAGGGCGTCGTACGTACCGGAAAGCAGGATCACGAGGAGCGTGACTATGTTCGCGAGGCCCAGCTTGGCCCCAGGAACCACGAAGGGCACCGGTATAAAGCTCTCGGCTACGTGGAGCACGAGAGCAAGCGCAACGTAGATGGCTATATGTGTGAGTCTCCGTGTTCTCGTCATCCCACAAGGAACCTGCACGTGTTGCCGAACCCACGGTACTCGTGCAGAAAACCCCTCTCCTCCCTCTGGCCGGCTAAGTGAGGGTGCGTCAGTTCTCGCCCCTCTCCCAGTAGTCGCCGGGTTGCCGGTGTTGCACTCGGCGACGGCGCCCCAAGCGGGGCGCGCTTCGCCAAAATCCGGTTCGTCTGGCTAGGCTAGTGGCCGGATTTTGACACCCCTCGTGTAACCACCGGCAACCCCTCCCGAAAGTCGGGAGCATTTCTGCACCCTCATTTAGCGGCCTGTAGTGCGTATGGCGTTGTGTCCCGACGTCTCCAGTCCAGTCCAGTCCTGTCCTGTCCTGTGTGCTTGCAAGTTCGGAGATGGCTTCTGATTTCTCGGGAGGGTTACCGGTATCCTCAATACGCGATGCCGTCAAGCGCAGGTCCCAGGGCCTCGGGTCCACCCTGGATCTTCACCACTACCCTGTTGGGAAGGCACACGATGACTTCGCCGGGATGCTCGATCCAACCGGTCTTGACGCACACCTTGTCAGGGCAGTCCGAGGCGCGAACCCTGGCGCGCCCGTCCTCGGTGATCTCGACGACCACGGTGCGACCGCGGTCCGCAGGCACGTCCACGGTCATGACCCCTGTGACCTGCGAGAAAGGCACCGTGCGGAAATGCTGGTTATTGACCTCTATTACCACCTCGCGCGCCCTAACAGTACCCTCCTGCCGACTCCGGCCAAGGCTCTGGCCCGCCACGATAGCGGCGGCCGCGCCGACGATGACGAGCGCAAGGATAAGATCAGCTTTCCTGAACGTCCTCAAGACCATAGAACCTGACCGTCCATCCTGTGCTGATTTCTATCACTCCCCGAAGGCCCGGCGAGATGATCACCTGCCGGTCGTCGGTGACGACCACCGCTTCGACCCCCGCAAGGCGCGTGATGAGCTTCATCCCGTCCGACGGCCCCAGCAGGAACACCGTGGTGGAGAGAGCGTCCGCGTCCACCGCGTGGCGGGCGAGGACCGTCGCGCTCACGATGCCCGTCTCGGCTGGATAGCCCGTGTCCGGATCGATTATGTGGTGGTAGCGCTTTCCGCCTTGCTCGAAGAATCGTTCGTAGGTGCCGGATGATACTACAGCCATGTTACGCACAGGCACCACCGCGAAGGTGGCTCCGCGTTCCTTCCACGGATCCTGTATTCCCACCCGCCAGGGCGAGCCGTCGGGCCTCGACCCGACCACCAGTATGTTCCCGCCGAGGTCGATGAAAGCGCTCCTCACGCCGCGGTTCACCAGCGCCTCCGCTGCCCTGTCGGCGGCGAAGCCTTTCGCGATGGCTCCGAGGTCGAGGGCCATCCCGGCCTTGCGAAGACGTACGGTGCCGGCGGACTCGTCGACCTCCACGTCTCGATAATCGACGAGAGACCTTGCTGCCGCAATCTCCTCGGGTGAAGGCAGCTTCGCGTGATCCGTGCCGATGCCCCACAGCCGGACGAGCGGGCCTATCGCCGCATCGAACCTGCCATGGCTGAGATCGCCGTATTCTCTGGCCCTTTTCACCACATACAGTGTATCGCCTGCCACCCTGGTTGGCAAGCCTCCGGCCTTGCGGTTCACCGCCGCGATGTCGCTCGAGGGGACGTTCGCGCTCATCAGCGCCTCGACTTCCTCAATGCGGGCGAAGGCCTCCCTGACAGCCTTGTCGGCCTGCTCGCCGTGGGCGTACGCCCGGACCTGGACGAGCGTCCCGAGGGCGAAGCCTATGCGCACTGAGGCGCTTGGCCTGCCGCCGGAACCCTGGCAGCCTGCGACCGTGAAGGCCGCCAGCAGTACGAACGCACATAGCGCAGTCCGCGAAAGCGCCCGGGAGTGCCTGCCGACCTCCCTCCGTCGCTCGTACCCTTCGTACCTTATGTGAACATTCCAGGTCATGCGCGTGCTCCTGCTGGCGTTTGTGTTCGCGCTTGTGCTCGTGTTCACGTTCACACCCATATGCCGTCGCGTGCTGTTCCGTGCGCCGCCCCGACCCTGCGCGGCCTTTTGTGCGTATGAGCCTAAGCCTGCGTAAGCCTGCGTAAGTCTGAGCGGGCGTGTCGGCCCGTGCCGTGCCTGCGCGTTCGCCAGGGGGAACCCGGGAGAACAAGGGATCCCTCAGGGATCGGGGGATCTCCGCGACCCGCTGACCGACCCGGCGCCGACCGCATGATGGACTCCCGGAACACTGTGATTGTACCATTGTCTGGCGAAACTGTCTATGGTATAGTTGAAATGGCCTGGAACAACACGCATCGATAGGCAGGAATCCGCACTGGCGCGGCGAAATGTGCAACAGCCGGGGTGGCGTGTGTGATAGTCGTCACAATCACAAAGAGGCGGCCGCGACTGGAGTGCGACGGGCCGTGCGAGTCAGCTGCGAAAAGAACGCGTGGGAGGAATGGTGGATGGCTGACAAAAAGAGGGTCGTCATTCTCGGAGCGGGTTACGGGGGGATTCACGCGGCGAAAACCCTGGAAAAGCTGCTCGGACGCGACGAGGCCGAGATCACCCTCATCGACAAGAACGATCGGCACATACTCCTGACCGAACTCCACGAGGTAGCGGGGGCACGCGTCCATGAGGACAGCGTGCAGATTCCCCTTGCCGACATCTTCCGCAAGAGCAGGGTGCGGGTCGTGCAGGACACGATCACCGGCATCGACCTCGAGAAGAAAGCCGTGAGGTCGGAGTCGGCAGAGTATCCGTACGATTATCTCATTCTCGCATGCGGAAGCGAACCGGAGTTCTACGGCATCCCGGGCATGGCGGAGAACGCGCTCACCCTGTGGTCGCTGGAAGATGCCCGGAAGATCAGGGCGCAGGTGCGGAGCATGTTCGAGCTTGCCGCCGCGGAAACTGACCCGGTCAAGCGGCAGGAGCTGCTCACGTTTGTGGTGGGGGGCGGCGGCTTCACCGGGGTGGAGATGGCGGGCGAGCTTGCCGAATGGGTCCCCGACCTGTGCCGGGAGTTCGGGATCTCACCGTTCTCGGTGACGGTATACGTGATCGAAGCACTGCCGCGGATACTGCCCACCCTCGCCGAGAACCTCGCAGCCAGGGCCGCCCGGGCCATGCAGGCCAAGGGGATCACGGTGCTTACGAACTCCCCGATAGTAGAAGTCAAACCCGAGGAGCTTACCCTCAAGTCAGGTACGAAGATACGCACCCGGACGGTCATCTGGACGGGTGGAGTCCGCGCCACGACCTTCCTCAAGGATAAGGGCTTCAATTGCAAGAAGCGCGGCCGCCTAGCGGTCAACGAGTACCTGCAGGTGGACGGGCACGATGACGTGTACGCCGTCGGCGATAACTGTTTCTTCGTGGACGAAAACGGGGAGCTTCCTGCGCTCGTTGAGTCAGCGCTTCAGGGTGGAGCCTGCGCCGCCCGGAACATAGCTGCCGACATCAAAGGCACGCCGAAGCGTAAGTTCAGGCCTCGTCTGCACGGCGTGATGGTGTCCATCGGCAGCCACTACTCGGTGGCCGACCTCATGGGGATATCCCTCTGGAGCTATCCCGCCACCGCCATGAAGCATCTGGTGAACCTCCACTACCAGTGGGGCATCGGGGGTCTCCGGGTTATACTCAAGTACCTCAAGCACGAGATGATAAACGTGAGAGGAGTGCTTTCGGGTCTCATGAAACACGCAGACGTGAAGGTCAGCCTTGTCTGGCTGGTGATTCTGAGGGTATTCCTGGGGTACGAATGGCTTATATCGGGCATAGGGAAGATCCGTGAGGGCTTTCTGGTCTCCGGCGACAAGCTTGTGTCAGGCTCGTCCCTGATGCCCATGGGGCCGGGGACGCCGGAATGGTACAGGTGGCTCATGGACACGTTCGTGTTCCCGCACGCGCTCTTCTTCCAATGGGTTGTAACCCTCACCGAGTTGGCGCTGGGGCTTGCTCTGATCTTCGGTCTCTTCACGAGCCTCGCGGCGCTTGGGTCGATCTTCATGAACATCAACTTCGCCCTTGCCGGGGCTGGCGGGAACATCTGGTTCGTCATGGTCTCCATCGCGATGCTCGCTGGAGCCGGGCGGGCGTTTGGGCTGGACTACTATGTTATGCCGTTCCTCGGGGAGGTTGTAAGGGGAGCGCTTCCGAAGAGGTGGCTTGCACTGGGCGGGCGGGTTACCTCGGCCGGCGGCGCCAGGTAGCGCTTGCATGAGCGGTTGGCGCGCTGTCAGCCGGACACCGCGTCGGACCGCAAGCGGCGTGGATGCGGACGGGCGCCTGGTGCTCGCCGGGCGTGAGCACCGGGCACCCGAAGCAGATGGGGGCAGGGCAGAACTCGCTCGGGCGGACTCTAGACGCCTGCCGCATCCGGTGCCTTCGATGATCCCGAGGAGGACTCAGCTTCGCTGTCCTTCTTGGCCTTCTCTTTGTAGTCGGCGCTGCGATTATCTGTCGTGTAGAAGCCAGACCCTTTGAAGATGATGCTCACGTTTCTGCTGATGAGCCGCCTGACCGGGCCGCCGCAGGTGGGACAGCGGGAGAGGGGCTCATCCGACATGCGCTGGAATTCCTCGAAACGGCCGCATTTCTCACAATAGTATTCGTAGGTAGGCATGTCGCGATAATCCCTCCTTCAAAAAACTCGGCGCATCGTGGGCGCCCCCTCAAGAGACGGAGCGCCGCGTGTCCCGCGCCAATTACGTACTATACGCTGCTCTTTGCTTTCTGTCAAGAATGTGGAATTCCGGGATTCCGGGGTTCGGGCCATTCTGATTCAACTCCGAGAGCATGCCCGACGCCGCGCTGGGTTGATGCGGTTCGGTAAGATGGCTTTGTGAAGAATACCACAAAGTGCTAGAATATAGGAGACGGGGCGGCACGAAATCGACGTGACAGGCGGGAGATGACCGCTGTGTCCTATCCTGGGGATTCTGCCTATCGGCCATTGTGTGCGATTTCGCAACTGTCCTCTTGGACTGGACCAGGCGTGGGCCTTGAAAGGAGGCTGGGTACGTGGTACCAGGTGAGCGAGTGAGGGCTGCAAGAAAGGCGAGGGGGCTTACACTCGTTGAGCTTGCTTCGAGAGCCAGGCTCTCCTATTCCTACCTGAGCGAGATAGAGCGCGGTGCCAAGACCCCATCCCTTGATGCACTGACGCGACTCGCGGACGCGCTCAACCTCAACAGGTCTGAACTCGTCGAGATGTCCGAGGAGGAGGGGGCTCGAGGCATTGGGCTTGGCGACAAGCTGCGCCTTGCGCGGGAGGATCGCGGTATGACCCTGCGCGAGGTTGCGTCCGCAGCCGGGATATCCAGCACGTACTTGAGCGAGATAGAGCGCGGGAATGTACAACCTGCCGTTTCTGTCCTTAAACAGCTCGCCCGCGTCCTGCACGTGCCTCTCTCGACGTTCATGTCACCTGCCGAGCGCAAGGGGTTCCTCGGCGAGAAGCTCAGGAGGCTAAGGGAGAAACTGGGCATGACCCAGGCGGAGGTAGCGGCGAAGGCTGGGGTCTCAGCCGCTCTCATCGGTCAGATTGAGCTCGGACGCGTCTCGCCATCGCTCAAGACCATCAACAAGATAGCGTCGGGCCTGGGTGTGTCACCGTGTTACCTGGTCCTGGACAGCGAGGGCATCGACGAGCTCATCCCAGGCATGAGCAAAGATCTCCGCGACCTCCTGCAGGATCCCAACGTCCAGATGCTACTGAGCGCCGTATGTACCCTGAATGAGAGGGAGATGCGGTTCATCTTCGAGATCATCGCGCTCCTCAAGCGATCAGGGCTCGGCCGGGCTTGAGTCGCGGCGGGCTGCGCTGTGGCCACTAATCTTGCCCACCAATCTATCTCGCCCACTAGCCTAAAGTGGTGCGCTAGAGACCCGCCCGCTCCCACAGCGTTCGGCGTGCCCGGTTGCGCACAGCAGCAAGTTCAGAGGCAACTCAAATCGAGAAGGACATCTTGACCGCACGTGACCCGTCAAGGAAGACCTCTACTACCCACACCCCCGGAAGCGACGCAGGCGCCGGCACGTTCCAGCCCGGTGCGACCTGAAGCGGCAACCCAGGCGCGGATATCAGCGACACGCTGCCGGGTGTGCGAGCAAAGGGGGGAAGCGCTTCTTCTTTGTACAGCGCTCCGTCCGGCCGGTACCATCTTGTGATCTGATAGTGCAAGTTGCTATCGTTGATGTCCCACCTCACCCAGGCCACGACCTGCGCGTCAAAGGGAGTGTAGCTCCACCCGGGCCCGATTGGGGTTCCAAGCATATCGACGCCCCGGCATAGCATTGCGTCGGCCACGAGCGGGCTATAGATGCGACGATATGGGACGAGACGGATCGGGGGCACGTCCGCGGACCCTACTGTAATAGTGGTCAATACAGGATGGTGATTCGGCGAGCTTATGATGACCTCGTAGTTGCCTGGGGGTATGTTCATGGTCTGGATAGTCGGAATGTCATACGTCACGCCCTGGTAAGTAATCAGCGCGTCGTCCACGGTCTCACCTGACCAGGAGTCCACGATGGGGTTAATACAGCCAGCGGCCGAGAGGGCAGCGATCATGAGAACCGCTACGCCGAATAGGCGGGACCAGTTCTTCCTCACAATGGATCGCCTCCTGAACGGAACTTGTGGTAGTCTTCAGATGTATGGCAATATCAAGACCATCGCCCACATGATAACATTACCGGGTCTCGAAGACAAGGACAGGAAAACGGGGGATGTAAATGGAAGGGGAAGAACGGGAGGTCAGAGGGCGAAGCGGGGAGCGAGGAGCGGCGGTTGATGCGTCCGTCGATGGGAAGGGGCTTATTGATGGCCGATGGCACCTGGTAACGAAGGGGCGAATATGAAAACAGGAAGGGACCTACCCGCTCCCGCTGCGTGCGACGGGCGATCCCGACCAGTCTCAGCCTTCAGCTCTTTGTCCTCCCCAGATTGCAGCGGACTCTGACCTGGGTCCTGGTCGAGCCGGGGACCATCACCGGCATGCACGGCAGTCCCTCCAGCGGAGTAGCCCTACGGCCCTGCGGCCCTGCGGCCCTGCGGCCCTGCAGACCTGGAGACCTGCGGACCTGCGGGCACCTGCTGACCCTGGCCTACTCCCCCAGGTACGCCTTGCGAACGGCCTCGTTTTCCAGGAGTTCCCGTCCCGGCCCCTCCATCGTGATGGTGCCTGTTTCGAGCACGTACGCGTAGTCCGCCAGTTTCAGGGCAGCCTTGGCGTTCTGTTCGATAAGCAGGATCGTGCACCCTTCCTCGTGTATCCGGGCAAGCGCCCTGAAGACCTCGCGCATCAGGACGGGCGCGAGCCCCAGCGACGGCTCGTCAAGGCAGAGGAGCCTCGGTCGCGACATAAGAGCGCGCCCCACCGCCAGCATCTGCTGCTCACCGCCGGAAAGGGTGCCGCCCTTCTGCGAGAAGCGCTCCTTGAGCCTGGGGAAGAGCGAGGTAACCCATTCGAGGTCTTGCTGTATACCCGCAGTGTCCTGCCGGGGGTATGCTCCCATCATCAGGTTCTCGAGGACGGTGAGGTTACGGAATATCCTCCGGCCCTCGGGCACCATCGCGACGCCGGAGCGGACGATGTGGTGGCTGGGCTTGCCTGCGATGTTCTCCCCTTTAAGCTCGATGGACCCTCGCCGGGCTTTCACAAGGCCGGTTATGGCGCGGAGAGTGGTGCTCTTGCCGGCTCCATTCGCCCCTATCAGCGTGACGATCTTGCCTTCGGGCACGTCCATGGAGATCCCCTTGAGCGCATGAATACCGCCGTAGTAAACGTGGAGGTCTCTTATCGTGAGCATCCTAGTCCTCCTCCTCGCCCAGGTAAGCTGCTATAACTCGGGGATTCGACTGGATCTCCTGCGGAGTACCTTCGGCGATTGAGACTCCATAGTCGATCACGCGTATCCGCTCGCAAATTCCCATCACGAGCCGCATGTCGTGTTCTATCAGAAAGATGGTGAGGTCGAACTCATCCCGGATGCGGCAGATGAACCTCATTAGCTGCGTTGTCTCCTCGGGGTTCATGCCCGCCGCGGGTTCGTCCAGAAGGAGGAGCCGGGGGTTCGTCGCAAGCGCCCGCGCGATCTCGAGACGCCGCTGCTGGCCATACGGGAGGCTGCCGGCCTGCTCCTTCGCGAGGCCTGCGAGCCCCACTCGCTCCAGGAGATCCATCCCGCGTGCCCGTGCGTCCTCATCTTCCTTAACGTAGTCTGGCAGTTGAAATGCCGCTGAGAGGAAGGACGACTTCAGCCGGAGGTGCTGCGATACAAGGACATTGTCGAGCACCGTGAGGCCTGTGAAAAGGCGCACGTTCTGGAAGGTCCTGGCGATGCCCGCCGCAGCGATGAGGTCCGGGCGCCACCCGGTGATGTCCCGTCCTTCGAATATCACCCGTCCGCTGGTGGGCGTATACTGACCTGTGACTATGTTGAAGACCGTGGTCTTGCCCGCGCCGTTGGGGCCTATGAGCCCGACGAGCTCGCCCTTTCTTATGTCAAGGGAGAAGTCATTTACGGCCACAAGCCCGCCGAACTTGATGGTCACATGATCGAGAGTCAGGATGACTCCGTTTTGCGTTCGCGCTTCCACTCTCGCACCCCCCTGGTAACTCTGAGCACGGACAGGACCCAGTCCCATGACAGCTCGAACTGGCCGAAGAGGCCTCGCCTATAGAAGATCATGAGCAGAATGAGCAGCACGGAGAACACGACCATCCTCATGCCCGGGACGCCTGGGATGTGAATCGGCCCGATGTTGATAGGCGCCTCTACAACTCGCAGTAACTCGGACATGAGGGCAAACCCGAACCCCGTGATGACCGACCCGGTTATGCTTCCAAGGCCTCCGAGCACGATGATGATGAGGAGGTTGAACGTCATCCCGAAAGTGAACAGGGTCGGGGAGATGGTGGTGATGAGCGAAACCAGAAGGCCGCCCGCCACTCCTCCGAAAAAGCCGCTCGTCACGAAGGCCAACATCTTTGTGCGGAACACGTTGACGCCCATTGCTTCGGCGGCTATCTCGTCATCCCTTATGGCTTTCATGGCCCGCCCGTAGCTCGAGTTTGCGATATTGCTCACCACCAGCGTCGCCACGACAGCCGCGCCGAAACACCAGTACACGTTGGCGTACTCGGGTATGCCCTTCATTCCCAGAGGACCGTTGGTCAGGGGGATGAGGTTGTTGGCGAGCACGAATATTATCTCGCCGAAGCCGAACGTAGCGATGGCAAGGTAGTCGCCGCGCAGTCTGAAGGAAGGGATACCCACGAGAAGCGCTCCCAGAGCGCCCATGACGCCCCCGAGCAGGACGGCAAGGCCGAACAGGTACCCCGGGAACGAAAACGAGTTGAACGGCCACATGAGCGGCTCAAGGAACCACACGAACTGCTTCTGTTGAAGCGGCAATATGAGGAGAGCTGTAGTATACCCGCCGAGCGCCATGAACCCGTTGGGACCCAGCGAGAACTGGCCTGTGATGCCGTTCACAAGGTTGTACGCGACGGCTGCAACCACATATATCGCGCCGGTGCGCGCCACCCGCAACGGGAACTCCCCGAGGTGTGTGTCGGCCCACCAGAGGGCGAGAAAGAGCACAGCTATGAGCGCAAGTGTCAAAACTAGGTGCAGACGTCTTCTCTCCATGTCACACCTTCTCCTTTAGGGGCTCACCAAGGATCCCGGTCGGGCGGAGGAGCAGAAAGACCAGGAGCAACGTGAAGATGATGCCGTCCCGGTAGCCTGAAAGACCAGGCAGGACTGCAACAGTCATGATCTCGACGAGCCCGATGAGAAAGCCCCCAAGCATCGCCCCGGTGATATTGCCAATACCGCCCACCACCGCTGCGGTGAACGCCTTCCATCCGGGGTATATTCCCATGAGCGGGTTGATCTGTGGGTACTTGCAGGCCCACATTATGCCTCCTGCTGCTGCCAGAGCGGAGCCTATAGCAAACGTGTACGATATGACCCTGTCCACGTCCACTCCCATGAGGCGGGTGGTCTCGATGTCGGTTGACACGGATCTCATCGCCATGCCGACCTTCGTCCGGTACACGATGAACAACAACAGCGCGAGCAAGGCGAGGCTGAGAATGGGCACCCAGATGGATACGCCGGAGACGGCGGCCGGGCCTATCGGAATCACCCTCGCCATGATGTCCGGCCTCTGGAACGCCTTCGGTCGGGCCCCCACAGTCACAAGGCCCAGGTTTTCCAGGAAAAACGATACGCCCACAGCCGTTATCAGAGCGGATATCCTCGGGGCATTCCTGACAGGGCGGTAGGCCGCCCGATCAACGATCATGCCGACGAGGGCCGTCAGGATGATGGCAAGGATAGCCGATACACCCCATGGCAAGCGGAATATGGCGACGAGGAAAAACGCAAAATACGCACCCACCATAAAGATGTCGCTGTGGGCAAAGTTGATGAGCCGCAAGATCCCGTAGACCATCGTATAACCGATGGCAATGAGGGCATACAGGCTCCCAAGGGAGATACCGTTCATCAGCTGCTGAATGAAGGTCTCGAGCGTCATTCACATCTACTCCTTGAAAAGGTGGCGGTTCCGGTCGTCGGGAGGTTTCGCCTCGTCGGGAGGTTTCGCCCTGGTGTCCGGCATTATGCGCCAAACACGAACGGGCAGCATACGCTCGGGTTACTTCTCCACTCTCGCGACGCATTGGTTGTCACCCTGGAGGACTCGTGAAACACCCAACGGGGGCAAAGAGGAACCCTGCTATCTTCGCAGCTATGGCCCTCCTTGCCCCCTGTGATGTACTGGGACTCTCTCCGCTCATCACGGCGCCCCAGGGTCCACCCGGCTTATACTCACCGGCAGCGCCGCGACGGCCGGGCCTGCCTGACGTCCCTTTCAGGCAGGGCAGGGGCCTGCTCGGGTCGAAAGGCAGCTCATTACGGGTACACGATCGACTGGTACTCCCACTTGCCGTTCTTCACGGCCCTGAACACCACGGGCTTGATGGCGTCACCATGTTCGATCGTAACAGGCCCGGTGACTACCTGCAGGTCCTTCGTGTCTTCTATGGCCTGGGCGATCTTCTTGGGATCGGCCGAGCCAGCCCTCTTGATGGCATCGAGGACGATGAGGTAGCAGTCAGCCGTCAGAGCGCCGAACACGTTGACCTCGCTATCGGCCCCGAATTTCTTCTTGTAGAGTTCGACGTATTGCTTGCCGATGTCGGTCACCGCCGCCTTTTCGTGCCAGAAGGTAGTGTGCTGGACGCCCTCCACGGCCTTCCCGCCGATGGAGAGGAACTCCTCGGTGGCTATACCGTCGGCTCCGAAGACCGGCTGGGTGAGGCCGAGATCTCTCGCCTGCCGCACGGCAAGGGCAGTCTCCTGGTAGTAGTTGGGTATGTAGATGACATCTGGGTTCTTGTTCTTGATCTCTGTAAGCTGGGCGCTGAAGTCCTGGTCGCCATACTTACACTTCTGGTGGGTGACCACCTTGCCCCCGAGTTTGGTGAACTCCTTCTCGAACATGGTTCCGAGGGCGATGCAATAGTCGTTGGCTATGTCGGACAGGATCGCCGCAGTCCTGGCCTTCAGATCTCTGTAGCAGTAGGTCGCTGCGATCGTAGCCTGGAACGGGTCAATGAAGCACGCACGAAAAACGTACTTCTTGCCCTGGGTGGTCAGAGGGTTCGTGGTGGTGGGCCCGATGATTGGGACCTCTTTCTTCTCGCAGATCTCACCGGCCGCGAGCATGTTGCCGCTGATGGTGGGCCCGATTATGGCGACGACCTTGTCGTTCTCGATGAGACGAGAGGCTACGTTGGCTGCCTCAACCTTATCTGACTTGTTGTCGAGGAGCTTGAATACAACTGGCCTGCCGAGGACCTCGGGCTTGACGAGTTCCTTGATAAGGTTGGCGCCTTCCCACGCCGCCTGGCCGTACGCGGCCACCTGGCCCGTCATCTCGAGGTTGAACCCGATGACGATGGGCTCGGCTGAATACGCCACCGCTCCCAGCGAAACAAGGGCAATAACCAAAACGGAGCTCAGTATGAACCTTCTCACTGCTCAGTACCTCCTCGCTTTGTACAGTTAGTGCTTTTCTCCACCTGCTCCATTACGAATGTGAAATGACATCTATGCCCGCTTGTGGCTCATTCGTCACCTCCCCTGTGGCAAGAGGGCATTACCCTCTTCCACTGCCTCAAATCTACTCCCGACGTAGCTCGCCAGCTGCCTCACGATGAAAGGTAGCCGCAAAGGTAGCGAGCTGCGCCGCCAACAGCGTGTTCCGGTAACCTACGCCAGCACGTCCAGATCTTTCTGCTCAGCCTGGTATAGCTGGTATGACTTGTTTCAGCCACTATATCATGGCAGGCTCGCGTAGTCAAGCAGTAGCTTTGCGAATCGGCATACCCAAATGGTGGCACGCAGTAGTGGCACGCGCCGTCCGGCACAATCTCTTATTCGTCGTCAGATGGCTAATTCCCTTTTTCAAAATAGACCTGCTTTAGCATTTTTCTTGCGGAGTTCGGCTGCATTCTCAGCCATTCGCGCCGGAACGGGACACCCTCGTGCAGGAGAAGGGCCGACGGCACAGAAGAAAGTAGCAGCGGTTGGAAGAACGTTTTTTCTGCACGCGACACCTGTGAGATGCCGGGCGCAGAGAAACGCAGATGCAATGATCGGGAGGGCCGCCGGATGAAAATCATGGAGTTGAGAGTGACTGTGGACAGAATCGAGGGAGGCAAGGCTGTGCTTCTCGTGCGCGAGTCGGAAACCGATGCGATCCTGTGGCCTATGCAAGCCTTGCCTGAAGGCGTCCGCGAGGGGATGATTCTCAAGATCCGCGTCGAGCCCGACGAGGAGGCGACCCAAGCCGCGAAGGAGCGCGTGGAGAACCTCCTCAAGAAGCTGGTCTCAAAGGGCCTCTGAGAGGCACTCCGGGCCTGGGCGATGCATGCCACAGGCAACGGACTGCGGGCTGCATGCTCAGTCTTCGCGCCATATCTTTAGCATCAACTTGACCATGGCGTAGAAGATGAGGATCACCCCGAATATGGTCGCCATGCCGAGACCTAGTATCTGCCAGCTTCGAACCACTGCGTTCATGTTGAGTTGCGGCCGACGGCGTTGCCCTCTCCAGTCGCGTTTAGTCGCGCGTCCGCCCGCCAAGGCGGTCACTTTTCAGTCAGACCACGGACAAACGGGGTCAGGAACTCGCCACTAAGTAGACCGCCATAAGTAATCGCCGGTTCCAGAGAGCGCACGCGCCGTGCAAGGTTGCCGGTGTTGCACTTAGGGACGGCGCCCCAAGCGGGGCGCGCTTCGCCGAAACCCGGCCCGTCTGGCTAGGCAGCCGGATTTTGACACCCCTTGTGCAATCACCGGCAACCCAAGACCTCGGAAAACGAGAGAAAACCAATGACCTCATACTTAGACTTAGACCTGGTCCCAGAACTGGCGCCGGGGCTTGCCGAATCGCGAGCGCTCCCGCTCCATGGTGCATGCGCAGGCAACCTGGAACCTGCCAGCAGACCAACGCCATCTGGCGCGGTCTCATGAACCCATACCTGGCTCAGGGGCCGGGACGCCGTCTGCCGCTACCTCCTCTCTCTACTTGTCTCAACTTGTTGTCTGTGCTTTCCTTCCGCTTCCTGCCTGTTTCCGGGCGCAGCATGCGCATGCTTCCAGCGCGCCCGCCCCGCCGCACCCGTCGCTCGGCCGCGGCCTGTTCATTGCTTCCCGTTCCTTGGCTCCCGCACGCGGCCCTGTGCAGCAGCACGCTCCTGCCCGCCCGCGCTATGCCACGAGCGCCAGTATCAGGCCGCCCGCGACGATGGACGCAATCTGGCCGGCAACGTTTGCCCCTACAGCGTGCATTACGATGTAGTTGGTAGGATCTTCCTTGAGAGCCATCTTCGCGATGACCCGCGCGGACATCGGGAACGCAGAGATCCCACACGCCCCTATCATCGGGTTGATCTTGCGGCGCAGCACAAGGTTCAGGGCTTTTGCGAACAGCACGCCTCCCCCAGTGTCGAAGATGAACGCGAGCAGGCCCATGCCCATTATGAGGAGCGTCTTGTAGTTAAGGAACGACTCCGCTCGCATCGAGGAGCCGATGGTGATACCAAGAAGGAGCGTCACCAGGTTCGCAAGTTCGTTCTGTGCCGCCTTCGAGAGCCTCTCGAGAACCCCGCTCTCCCTGATCAGGTTGCCGAACATGAGCATGCCGACGAGGGCGACGCTGATGGGAGCGATGACGCCCGCCACCAGGGTCACGCCGATGGGGAACAGGATGCGCACGATTCGGGGTACCGCGATCTCCTTCGTATCCATGCGAATGCGCCGCTCGGCCGGGGTCGTGAGGGCTCTCACGACCGGGGGTTGAATAATCGGCACCAGCGCCATGTACGAATATGCAGCGACCGATATAGGCGCGAGCAGGTGGCTTGCGAACTTGGTGGCCACGTAGATAGATGTGGGCCCGTCCGCCGCCCCGATGATACCTATCGACGCCGCTTCCTTCAAGCTGAACCCGAGGTAGGACGCGATTACCATGGTAGCGAACACCCCAAACTGCGCTGCTGCGCCGAAAAGCAGCGTTTCCGGCCTCTGCAGGAGGGGCGTGAAGTCTATCATCGCACCCACGGCCACGAAGATCAGGATAGGGAAAAGTTCGGTCTTGATCCCGGTTCTGTAAAGCAATTCGAGCACGCCGTGTTCACCCAGGACCGACGTAAACGGGATGTTCGCAAGGATGGCACCGAACCCGATGGGGAGCAGCAGCATGGGTTCATAGTCGCGTCTCACCGCAAGATATATGAGGAATCCTCCCACGACGAACATGACGATGTTCCCGAAGCTTAGCCCACGAATACCGGCGAGAAGTTCGTTCAGGTTCACCAGCTCCCTTCGGAGAGAGCTCTCAAGTCGAGTGCTCTTAAGTCGGCCATCGCGCATGCGCGCTGCCACCAAAGACACTGCGCCGCGAAGCCCTGCGCGGCCCTCCGGTCGGAAGAGCGCCACCGTGCGAGAGATTCGCTTTCGCGGGCCGTTTTCCTGCTTCATGCTTTCCTTTCGGCCACGTCCTAGCCTGCGGACCCATTGGATTACTTTGAAGGCTCAGGGGAGGAACATCGCCAGGTGCGTCGAATGATTAGTTGAACGGTTTTGCGAAATTCCCATGCGTGAGGAGGCAGAGAAAATGAGGAGAGTCGTATTGGCCGCTGTCACCGTGTGTCTCGTGCTTGCCGTCGCGTCCTCGTCGTTTGCTGCGGTGGCGCAGCTCGTCATGGCGACCGGGGGAACGGCGGGCACCTACTATCCCCTGGGAGGGGCCATGGCGCAGCTCATCAACGGGAAAGTGAAGGACGTCAACATCACCGTCCAGAGTACAGGCGCCTCGATTGCGAACCTGAGGATGATCCACAAGAAGGAAGTCGATCTTGCACTGGTGCAGACCGACACGGCGGACTACGCGTGGAACGGAACGGAGTTCTTCGAGAAGGACGGAAAGCTACAGAGCTTCGGCGTGATAGCATCGCTTTACCCGGAGCTAATCCAGATCGTCGCATCTGCTGACTCCGGGATAAACTCCGTGGCCGACCTGAAGGGCAAGAAAGTGTCGGTGGGCGCACCGGGCAGCGGCACCGAGGCGAACGCCAGGCAGATTCTCGAAGCTTACGGCCTCACGTACAAGGACCTTGGTCAGGTACAGTACCTGAGCTTTGCCGAATCCGCGGAGGCGTTCAAGGACAAGCACATCGACGCGTTCTTCGTCACAGCGGGCATACCGAATGCCGGAATCCAGGACGTGGCGACGCAGCATAAGATCAAAATCGTCGAGATTCCGGAGAACATGTATAAGAAACTGCACGACAAGTACGGCTTCTACGGCCAGGCGGTCATCCCGGCCGGCACGTATATCAACCAGACCGAAGACGCGAAAACCGTCGCCGTGCAGGCCGTACTCATCGCCCGGTCGGATCTGGACGCAGGCCTCGTTTACGAGATGACCCGGGCGCTCTTCGAAAACCTGCCGGAGCTTGCTAAGGCCCACGCCAAGGGCAAGGAGATAAGCCTTGCTAGCGCTCTTGCGGGCGTCAGCACTCCGCTGCATCCCGGAGCCGAGAAATACTTCAAGGAGAAGGGCGTCATAAAGTAGGCGGATGGGCGGGTGCGTTCGGATCGGAGACGGAATGGGACTCACCCGGCGCCAGGGCGGCGCTCTGGCCGCCCTGGCGCTGGCTGTTCTCGTAGCAGCGGCGGCGCTCGTGCCCGCGTTCAAGGCTCTCGAGGTGAGAGAGTGGCGGACGGGAAGGCTGCTTTACTTCGCCCGGATGCCGGCTGGAAGCAGGTTCGAGGTGCGGTTCATCCATTCGGTGGAGCGGACGCCGGTCCGCGAGGTTTTTGCGGCTGGCCCTGACCTCGTTATCTACCTTGTGGAGACGGTGTACGAGTCCTTCGGGGCGGGGCTGCCGACGACTGCCGACGAGGGCGCCCGGCTCGTCCTGGAGGACGGAAAGATACGGATTACCGGACTTCACCGGCGCATCGGGGAACTGGTTCTGTCTGTGAGCTCGGTGCCGGGACATGCGCTCGTGGTTTCCGGCGAGACGGTGCCGCTTGCTGACCTGGCGAGGCCGGGGACGGCGCTCAGCGTGAAGGCGGTTCGCGCGCCTGTGCTGGCATTCTTGTTCAGGGGGAGATGCTGGTGGATGAGAAGATAGAGAAGGTTCGGAGAGACAGCGCCCCGGGCTCAGCTGAAGTAGAGGGCGAGTCCGTGAGCCAGGCCGAAATCGAAGAGATCCTGATGAAATATGACAGGGAGTCCGCCTACCGGAGGATCCCCGGGGCATACTCCGTTATCATCAGCGTCATCGCCATCGCGTTCTCCCTATTTCAGCTTTACACCGCGGCTTTCGGCGTGCTTCCGGCGCAGATACAGAGGGCTGTTCACCTGGGGTTTGGGGTGCTGCTGGCGTACCTCCTCTATCCCGCGTCGCGCAGGGGCATTCGTAAGCTGGCGTGGTACGACGTTGCGCTGGCAGTGGTCGGCGCCTTCGTCATGAGCTATCTCGTCTGGAACTTCAAGGCGCTTTTGGTGCGCGCCGGAGCTTACACCACCGTTGACATAATCATCGGCACCATCGGAATCCTGCTCGTGCTCGAGGCCACAAGGCGCGTGGTAGGGATTCCCATCCTGGTGGTGGTGTGCTGCTTCCTTGCCTACGCGTATTTCGGGCGATACGTGCCAGGGTTCTTCCAGCATCGCGGCGCGTCCATTGAGAGGCTCGTCGGGCACATGTTCTTCACCACCGAGGGAATGTTCGGTATCCCGCTCGGCGTGTCGTCCACGTTCATATTCCTCTTCATTCTCTTCGGGGCGTTTCTCGAGAAGACGGGCATAGGGCAGTTTTTCATCGACATAGCTAACTCCATAGCCGGCCACGCCGCAGGCGGTCCGGCCAAGGTCGCGGTCATCACCAGTGCCTTCGAAGGAACCGTATCCGGCAGTTCTGTTGCGAACACCGTCGGTTCAGGGAGTTTCACCATTCCTATGATGAAGAAACTCGGTTACAGGCCCGAGTTCGCCGCGGCCGTCGAGGCCTCCGCTTCCACGGGCGGCCAGCTCATGCCCCCAATCATGGGCGCGGCGGCGTTCCTCATGGCGGAGTTCATAGGCGTGCCCTATCTACAGATTGTGAAGTCGGCGGTAATCCCCGCCATCCTCTATTTCACCGGCGTGTTCATCGTTGTGCATCTCGAGGCGAAGAAAACGGGGCTTCGCGGGCTGCCGCGGGAGAGAATGCCGAGGTTCTGGAGGATCATGCGTGAGCGCGGGCAGCTTTTCCTGCCGCTCGTGGCCATCATATACTTGCTGGTAGAGGGAAGCACCCCCATGAAAGCGGCCCTCTGGGGCCTCGTCGTCGCCGTGCTGGCAAGCTGTATCTCGAAATCCACCAGGATGAAGCCGCAGGACATCCTGGCCGCGCTGGAGCAGGGGGCGCGAAACGCTCTTGGCGTAGTGATCGCCTGCGCTGCCGCAGGCATGATCGTGGGGACGGTGACGCTCACCGGCCTTGGGCTGAAACTGGCGAACGGCCTCATCATGCTGGCGCGGGGGCAACTTTTGCCGACGCTCTTCTTCACCATGCTTACATCCCTGGTGCTCGGAATGGGGGCTCCCACGACAGCGAACTACGTCATCACATCGACCATTGCGGCGCCTGCTCTCCTGAAGCTGGGCGTGCCTGTCATCGCGGCCCACATGTTTGCGTTCTACTTTGGCATAGTGGCCGATGTAACGCCCCCGGTGGCGCTCGCGGCGTTCGCCGGGTCTGGAATCGCAAAGTCTAACCCTCTTCGCACCGGCGTCGAATCGACGAAGCTCTCGATCGCAGCATTTCTGGTGCCGTACTTCTTTGTGTATTCACCCTCGCTTCTGTTGCTTGGAGGCGTGCACGGGCTTGAGACCGCCAGGGTCGTCCTGGGCGCCGTGATAGGCATGATCGGCGTGGGCGCCGCTCTCGAGGGCTGGCTCATAACCCGGACGAGGGTAATTGAAAGGCCGCTTTTGCTGGTGGGCGGGCTCATGCTTATCCACCCACACCTCACCACTGACGTCGTCGGCCTGGCCTTGATAGCCGTCGTGTACTTCATGCAGACGCTGCGGTTGCGGCGTGAAAGCCATGCGAGAGCAATCTCTGCCTGACCTGATCGGTGAAGGGGTAGGTGTGTCGAGGTGAGCAACAGCCTGCCGACTTTGGACACGGGATGGCACACGAGGCCCGAATCCAAAGAAGCAGGGAAGGATTTGTGAACAATATGTCGAAGGAGAATCCCGTGACGCGGCGAACAATGTTCTTCGGTGGATACGCCAAGCTGCCTACCGGGATCACAGCAGAGGAACTATACAAGGTGGTGGGGGTGGGCCTGGAGATCGACCCCGCAACCGGCGAGATCGTGGACGCCGATTGCACCCTTGCGACAGCCACCGCCAAGAAGGTCTTCCGGCAGATTATTACCGGACGGAGAATTAATGCTGACATGGAAGCGATCGTGGGCGACCTGAGGGCGTACTATCATGGCGCTGCGCAGAAGGCGCTCATAACAGCTCTCAGGGCCATCCGCGAGAAATACCGGGCGACGTGTCTCGACCCGGCTAAGCGGCAGCCGGGCGGGGATGGCGGCGCGACGGGTGAAGGAAACGAAGGCTGATGACACCTGAACACAACTGCCGGCAGGGACACACCTGCGATCGCCGCGGGCGTGGAAGTGCCGGCTGCCACCCTGGCCGCGGCGCGCGGGGGTATACCCTGGGCCGCAGAGCGG
Organism: Bacillota bacterium; assembly: GCA_014360195.1. Classification (GTDB taxonomy): domain Bacteria; phylum Bacillota; class SHA-98; order UBA4971; family UBA4971; genus UBA6256. The sequence goes on along the minus strand of JACIXY010000004.1, from coordinate 38,878 downwards.
ACATGGCCTGGCCTGAGGCGGTCCGATAGGCGTATCGGACCATGTGGGGTCAGGTTTTACTTTTCTCCAGCTTTATAGGGCAGCCCGTGCCCTGCGGGCGGTGGTAGCCGGAGCAGCCGGGTGCGCCCCCGCGAGCGAGATCACCAACGATACGGGAGAAGGGGGTATCAGGAGGCGTGAGCCAGAAGGAAGAGCTTGTTGCCAGGGCGAAGAAGCCTGCAGAAGACGCCCTCAGGCTTCACCCGTTCTACCGGGGGAAAATCGAGACGACTCCCAAATGCGAGATCCGTGACTTCCAGGACTTCGCTGTGTGGTACTCGCCCGGTGTCGCAGCTCCCTGCAAGGAGATCGCTCAGAACAGAGAACTCGTATACTCGTACACGAACAAGTGGAACACCGTTGCCGTGGTATCCGACGGCACGAGGGTGCTCGGCCTGGGCGACATTGGGCCTGAAGCCGGCCTGCCTGTGATGGAGGGTAAAGCCCTGCTATTCAAGTACCTGGGCGGGGTGGACGCCTTCCCGATCTGTCTTGCGACCAAAGACCCGGACGAGATAATCTCTGCGGTGAAATGGATCCAGCCATCCTTTGGCGGGGTGAACCTTGAGGACATCGAGCAGCCCAAGTGCTTCTACGTGCTCGAGCGGCTGCGCGAGGAGGCCGAGATCCCTGTCTGGCACGACGACCAGCAGGGGACTGCGGCCGTCACGGTGGCGGGCCTTGTGAACGCCCTCAAGCTGGTGGGCAAGGATATCGACAAGGTGAACATCGCCATGATCGGTGCCGGGGCTGCCAACATCCGCACGGCATGGCTCATAATCGCGGCAGGCGCCGACCCCGGCAAGATAGTCATGTGCGATACCAAGGGCACCCTCCATAAAGGGCGCACCGAGCTTGCCAGGACCCACAAGGAGAAATGGGAGCTTGCGCAGCGGACCAACGAGCGGGGCATCGACGGCCAGGTCCCCGACGCCATGCGGGGAGCCGACGTCGTGATAGCGCTTTCGAAGCCCGGTCCCGACGTAATACACCCCGAGTGGGTGCGGTCGATGGCGAAGGACCCCATCGTGTTTGCGTGCGCGAATCCTGTACCCGAGATATGGCCGTGGGACGCTGCGGAGGCCGGAGCGGCTGTGGTGGCAACGGGCCGCTCAGACTTCCCGAACCAGGTCAACAACTCCCTTGGGTTCCCTGCGATCTTCAGGGGTACCCTCGACGTCAGGGCGAAGACCATCACCGACGAGATGTGCCTCGCCGCTGCTCTCGAGCTGGCAAGATGCGCCGAAGACAGAGGCCTCTCCCGCGATTACATCATCCCTACCATGGAGGAATGGGAGGTGTACCCGAGGGAAGCTGCGGCCGTGGGCACGAAGGCCATAGAGCAGGGAGTTGCACGGCTCACTCTGACGTGGGATGAACTGTACAAAAACGCCGAGGCCATGATCGCCCGGTCGCGCGAGACCACCAGGCTGCTCATGGAGAACGGGATCGTACCAAGGGCACCCAGGGATTGAGCGGGGCGCTGTAGATCTTTGTCGTCCGTTGTGGCAATCCACCCAGATGATCCGCCTGGCCTGGGCCGGGTTCGGCAAGGGAGCGACTGATTTTGAGGCTCACGCGAGATGTGGTGAGCAGCGAGAATAGACGTAAACTGCTGGATATCAGCGGCGAGGACGTCACGTCGTGTTACCAGTGCGGCAAGTGCTCCGCGGGGTGCGCGATGGCTGCGATGATGGACCTTCTCCCACACCAGGTGATAAGGCTCGTCCAGCTTGGGCAGGTTGAGGAGGCGCTCGCGTCCCGTACAATTTGGCTGTGCGCCTCGTGCCTTGCGTGCAGCGCGCGCTGTCCGAGGGGCGTGAGCCTGCCGAACGTCATGGAGTCGCTGCGGGTGACGCTGCTGCGCCTGGGCGGGCGGCACCTGGACCCTGTGCGCCTCCCGGCAGACGTGCTCGAGAACGCGCCGGAGCAGGCGCTGGTAGCCGGGCTCCGGAAGTACACGTGATTGCGTGAGGCTTTTTCGGTCCGGACGAGGAGAAAGGGAGGAGGGTTACCGCAAGCCCGCCGCCGGACAGCGAGGGTGGCTTGCGGCGGAGCGAGATGGGTTACTCGTATTTCCCCGGATGCACGCTTCGGGCGAAGGCCAGGGGCTTTGAGTCGTCAGCCCTCGCCTCGGCGCGTGTCCTTGGCATCCACCTTGAGGAGCTTGCGAACTGGCAGTGCTGCGGGGCCACGTTTCCGCTGCAGGTGGATAACTCCTTTCCACTCGTATCTCCCGCCCGAACCCTCGCGTCGGCGAGGAGAATGGGCGAGCGACTCGTGACCTTGTGTTCGGCTTGCTATAACGTGCTCAAGCGTACGAACCACGTGATGCGTACCGACGCCGACCGCCGCGACAAGGTGAACGCTTTCATCGAAGAGGACTACAGGGGGGATCTCGAGGTCGTGCACTTCCTCGAGGTGCTCCGCGACGACCTCGGGTTCGATGCGCTTGCCCGGAGCGTAAAGGTGCCCTTGAGCGGCCTCGCCGCGGCCCCCTATTACGGGTGCCTGCTCCTGCGGCCCGCCGACGAGCTTGCGTTCGATGACCCGGAGGCCCCTCACATCCTGGAGGACTTCCTCTCGGCCCTGGGCTGCAGGGTGGTCGACCATCCCTACAAGATAGAGTGCTGCGGGAGCTACGTGGCGCTCGAGCCCGGCGAACTTGCCTCGGGGCCGAGCAGGATGGTGGTGGAGTCGGCGAGGGCAAGGGGCGCCCGGGTCATCGTCACAAGTTGCCCCTTGTGCCAGTACAATCTCGACGTATCACAGCAGGGCGCCCACGGCCGTAACGGAGCCGGGGTCCCGGTCATCTATTTCACGCAGCTTCTCGCGATTGCCCTCGGTCTCCCAGAGGACGTTCTGGGTTTCGAGGGCCACGTGATCTCTCCCGGGCCGCTCCTGCGGTCCATCGGGGCCATGGGAAGTGAGGCTACGGCATGAGGACAGGCGTGTTCGTGTGCTGGTGCGGCCTGAACATCGGCGGAGTCGTGGACGTGCCGAGGGTGGTTCAGGAGATCTCAGGCTACCCAGGAGTTGCCCGCGCCGTGGACTATCGATACATGTGCTCCGACCCTGGCCAGCAGCTCATCAAGGATACCATCAGGGAGGAGCGGCTCGACAGCGTGGTCATCGCCGCATGCTCACCGGGGATGCACGAGGCCACGTTCCAGACCGTCGCGGAAAGCGGCGGGGTGAACCCCTATAGGTGCGAGATCGCGAACATCCGCGAGCAATGCAGCTGGCCCCACCAGAACGAGCCTGGCAAGGCCACGAGGAAGGCCGTAGAGCTCATTCGGGCTGCCGTCGAGAAGGTTCGAGGCGATGAGGCGCTTTCGGCCCTGTCCATCCCCGTAACGAGGCGCGCTCTTGTCATAGGGGCGGGCATCGCCGGCATGCAGGCCGCCCTCGATATCGCCGAGGCCGGGCACGAAGTCGTGCTGGTGGAGCGCCTCCCGCACATCGGCGGGCACATGGCCCAGCTTTCGGAGACGTTCCCGACCCTTGACTGCTCGCAGTGCATCCTCACGCCGAAGACGTCGGAAGTCGGCAGGCACCCCCGGATCAGGCTGGTCACGAACAGCGAAGTTGAGTCGGTTTCGGGGTATGTGGGTAATTTCACGGTGAGGATCCGCAGGAGAGCAACTTATGTAAACTGGGACCTCTGCACCGGCTGTGGCCTGTGCACCGAGAAATGCCCGTCGAAGACGCCGTCCGCTTTCGAGCGAGGTCTTGCGAAGGAGCCTGCCGTCACCATCGCCTTCCCGCAGGCGGTCCCGCACAAGCCCGTGATCCGTGCTGAGGCGTGCAGGCACCTCACGAGTGGCAAGTGCGGGGTATGCGAGAAGGCATGCCCGGTCGGGGCCATCGACTTCGAGCAGCAGGACTTGCTGCTCGAAGAGAAGGTCGGTGCCATCGTGGTTGCCACAGGCTACGATCTTCACCCCAAAGCAAAGGTAGGCGAGTACGGGTACGGGGTCTATCCCGATGTTATCGACGGCCTCGAGTTCGAGCGCCTCAACTCTGCATCCGGCCCAACGCAGGGCGAGATAAGGCGTCCGTCCGACGGGAAGGTGCCCAAAGAGGTGGTGTTCATCCAGTGCGTGGGGTCCCGCGACCAGGAGAACGGGTATCCCTATTGCTCAAAGATCTGCTGCATGTATACGGCCAAGCACGCCCGCCTGTACAAGCACAAGGTGCCTGACGGTCAGCCGTACGTGTTCTACATGGACATCCGCGCGGGCGGCAAGGGCTACGAGGAGTTCGTGCAGGAAGCCACGGACGAGGGCGTGCTTTACCTGCGGGGAAGGGTGGCCAGGGTTTTCCAGGACGGCGACAGGCTCGTCGTGTTCGGCGTGGATACCCTCTCCGGCAAGAAGGTGGAGATCCACGCCGACATGGTGGTCCTTGCTACAGCCATCGTGCCTGCGAGCGGCGCGAAAGAGCTTGCGCGGACCCTCAAGCTGGCTACCGACCGGTACGGGTTCTTCTCCGAGGCCCATCCCAAGCTGCGTCCGGTGGAGAGCCTGACGCGCGGGATCTACATTGCCGGCTGCGCGCAGGCGCCGAAGGACATCCCCGACACGGTGACGCAGGCGGGATCCGCCGCCGCGAAGGTGCTGGCCCTCTTCTCGGCCGAGCGCCTCTCCCACTCGCCGACGGTGGCTGCCGTGGACGAGGAGCTGTGCAGCGGGTGCGGAGTCTGTGTGGAGGCCTGCGCCTACGACGCCCGCACGCTCGATGTGAGGCGGCGTGTGGCGGTGGTGAACGACGTCCTGTGCGAGGGGTGCGGTACGTGCGCCGTGGCGTGCCCGAATGGCGCCACGCGTCAGAAGAACATGGCAAGGTCCCAGGTGCTGTCGATGATCGACGCGGTGGTGGGGTAGGCTGAGCGTGCGCAGGCGCATGCGCAGGAGCAAGGGGCTTTTCCGCGTTACTGTCAGGAAGGATGGCCGCAGATTTCTGAACTCTGGCTTCGTTCCTCCGCTGCGGAACGGCGGGGCTGGATTCGGCGAACGGGGCAGCCGTCGTAGATTCGGCGAAAGCCGTGACGGCGATGGCGATCTAGCCAGGTGATCAAGTGAAAGTGATAAGGTGTGAGCCTGACGATGGTGCCTGAAGCGTATTTGAAAAGGTCCGTGCTGGTCGCAGGCGGCGGCGTGGCTGGGATGCACGCTTCGCTTATTCTGGCCGACGCAGGCGTGCAGGTGTACCTGGTGGATTCGTCCCCCACAGTAGGCGGGCTGTGGAGCCTCCTTGACAAGACCTTCCCGACCCACAGCTGCGGGGTTTGCCACATGTCTCCGAGGAATCCGGCTTACTGTCCGGTGATCGAGATCGAGAGACACCCCCGCATCACGCTCATGGTGAATAGCAGCGTAACGGAGGTCTCCGGCGACATCGGCGACTTTCGCGTGCGCGTCACAACTCGCCCCGAGTTCGTGAGACGCTACCTCTGCGATGGCTGCGGCGAGTGTGAGAAAGTTTGTCCTGTTGAAGTGAGCGTGCCCTCTTACCTTGGGTTGAGCGACCGCAGGGCGATCTACAGGCCAGGCCATCGCGCCGTGCCCGGCGGGTTTGTCCTGGACGAGGCTGCGTGCACGAGGTGCGGGAAGTGCGCCGAAGCCTGCCCGAGGGGCGCCATAGACCTCCTCGCCGAAGACACGCGGACGGATCTCGACGTAGGAGCCATCATTGTGTGCCCCGGGATGACCATGTGCGACCCCCGCGTGCGCCCTGAATACTCGTACGATCCTTCGAAGAACGTCATCACTGGCCTCGAATTCGAAAGGATCGTGAGCGCTTCGGGTCCGACCGGGGGGCGGCTTCTCCGCCCAGGAGACGGCGCGAGACCCGGCAGAATTGCGTTCATCCAGTGCGTCGGCTCGCGCGATAGGTCGAGAGCAAACCCGTACTGCTCCTCGGTTTGCTGTATGTACGCCATCAAGGAGGCCATCATCGCGAAGACGCTTGTGCCCGACGCGCGGGTGAAGGTCTTCTACATGGACGTGAGGGCCCTCGGAAAGGGCTACGAGGAGTATTACGCCCGTGCGAAATCCCTCGGCGTTGAGTTTGAGAACTGTAGGGTGTCTGGGATTGAGGAGAGGGACGGCGCTCTCGAGGTGTGCGCCGAGTCGGACGGCACGGTGAGGCGCGAGGGCTTCGACCTCGTAGTGCTCTCAAACGGCTTAACACCCAGCAGGGACCTCGGGGCGCTCAGCGCCGCGCTCGGGGTCGAGCGGGACGAGTTCGGGTTTATAAGGCTGCTTTCTCAGGGACGGTCGCGGGTGAAGACCTCCCGCCCCGGTATCTACGTATGTGGCGGAGCCTCGGGGCCGCAGGACATCCCCACCGCGATCATGTGGTCGGGGGCGTGTGCGCTCCAGGCGCTCCGGGCGGTGGGCCCGGAGGCGGACGGGGATGAATGGCCCGCCCTTCAGGTAGACACGGAAGGACCCGCCACTCAGCCGCACCAGCACGAGAATGTTGCTCTGGGGTCTTCGGCCGCGCTTTCGGGGCCGGCACTGACGCTGGCACCAACACCGGCAGCCGGGCAGGAGGAGCCGAGGATCGGGGTGTTCGTGTGCAGGTGTGAATCGTCCATGGGCGGTCTCGATCCCGGCAACCTTGCCGGGGCTGTGTCCGCGAAGACCATGGACGACGTGGTTATCGTAGGGGAAGTCCCGGCCATGTGCAGGCGGGAGGGCCTTGAGGCCCTCGCCCGGGAGGTGGCATCCCACAATATCAACCGCGTGGTTGCCGCCGCGTGCTCGCCCAGGAACGTCCAGAGCTTTATCGAGGCGGGGCTATCGGAGGTCGGCGTGGCACGTGGGATGCTCGAGATCGCGAACGTGCGCGAGCAGTGCGGCTGGGTCCACGACGATCCTGTGGAGGCCACGCGAAAGGCCTGTGACCTTGTGGCGATGGCCGTCGCGGGCGTGCGTCTGGCAAGGCCGCTTGCGGAGCACGCCAGGGCCATTCCGGCGGGCGCGGTGGTCATCGGCGGAGGCCCGGCCGGGATGCAGGCCGCAGCTTCCCTTGCTGACCTCGGCCACGACGTCCACCTCGTGGAAAAGGGCAGCGTCCTCGGAGGCAGGGCGCGGCTTCTCGCCCGCACGCTCGATGGGACGGACGTTCACGAGGTCCTGGAAAAGCTCGAGGAGCGCGTCCGTCAAGACAGCCACATCACCATCCATACCTCATCGCGTGTCGCATCTGTCAGCAGGAAGGACGGAGGCTTCCGCCTCTCCATCGTCCGCGACCATAGCGGCGCTGATCACAGCGGCGCTGACGGCTCCCCAGGCGATCCTGGGCCGGCCTGCTGTGGCGGTGAGAGGGTGGAGATCGACTGCGGAGCGGTGGTCGTGGCGACAGGCGGAGTTGAGGCGTCCAGTCCCGCGTACCTTGCGTCGCCGGATGGGGTGCGTATTCTGACCCAGACGGAGCTTGAGGCGCGCCTTTGGCCGTCGTGCGATATCCCTGGTGGCGTGCAAAGCGTGGTCATGATACAATGCGCCGGATCTCGCGACGAGGCAAGGCCCTATTGCAGCCAGGTTTGCTGCTCTCACGCCATCAAGAACGCCATCAGGCTGAAGGCCGAGCGCCCGGATATCGAGGTTTACGTGCTGCACCACGACATTCGCGTGCCTGGGTTATCCGAGGTCTTCTACGAGCGGGCCCGCGAGATGGGCGTGGTGTTTGTGAGACACCCCGAGAGCGCCCGGCCCAGAGTGGTTCAGGATGCCCACAACTTGGGCGGCGGGAGGCTCGCGGTTGAGGTCCGCGACGAGGTCCTCGGAGAAACCATCATTGTTCCGGCGGACCTCGTGGTACTGTCCACAGGGACGGAGGGGGCCGCCGATCGCGAGCTTGCGATGGCTCTCGGGGTGCCCGTTGACAACCACGGCTTCTTCACCGAGGCCAACGCGAAGGTCCAACCTGTGGACTTTCTCGCGCCGGGAGTCTACGTTTGCGGGCTTGCGAGGGCGCCGGGGTTCCTGACGGATGCGCTCATCTCCGCCCAGGCCGCCGCAGCGCGCGCAGGCGTCTACCTTGCTGCAAAGGAGGCCCGCACCACTGCAAACGTCTCTTACGTCCGCGCAAGGCGTTGCGCGGGCTGTGGCGTGTGCGTGGACGTGTGTCCTTACGGCGCGCGGTCCATTGACGAGGAGGCCAGGCTGGCGGTCGTGGACGAATACCTTTGTCGGGGCTGCGGGGCATGTCAGGCGGCATGTCCCTCGGGCGCAGCCTCGCATGCCGGGTTCGAGTCGGAGCGCATTACGTCCGCGCTGGATGTGGCGCTCGGGTGATCCGGCGCCGCTGATGCGGCGAGGAAAGGGGAGCGGCTATGGGATCTGGCGAAGAGTTCGAACCGAAGATCGTCGCGTTCCTGTGCAACTGGTGCACTTACACAGGCGCGGACCTCGCAGGGGTGTCGAGGATACAGTACCCGCCGAACGTGCGGCCCATTCGCGTCATGTGCTCGGGATCGGTGGACCCGATGTATATCCTGAAGGCGCTCCTGGACGGCGCCGACGGCGTCCTCGTTGGCGGGTGCCATCCCGGCGACTGCCACTACGTAAGCGGGAACTACAAGGCCAGGCGGCGCCTGGCGGTTCTCTCGGCGATCCTGGATGAGTTCGGGATCGATAGCCGCCGAGTCTGGTTCAGGTTCATCAGCGCAAGCGAGGGCGCGCTCTTCGCAAAGACCGTGCGCGATATGAGGGACGCCCTGAAGGCGCTCGGTCCCAATCCCGCACGGGCGCTGTGGATCGCGTAGCGCGGCCCTGACATGTGCAGCATCGAGGTGTGGCCATGAAAGACCTTCTGATCGCGGTGGGACAAGAGGGGAGAGAGAAGGCGCTATCGAGGTTCCTTGCGAGGCTGCTGGAGACCGGGGCCGTAGACGGGCTTGTGGTCCCGGCCGAGGCGGCGCCGGGCGTGATAACGCACGTTCTCGCGAAAGATCCGCGCCTCGTGGAGCGGTCCGCCCGGCCGCTTGCGCCCGTCATGCCCTTGAGCGCGGCGCAGGTGGTGTCGGAGGTGGTGCGCACGCGGCCTTCAGGCAAGGTTGCGGCGGTTCTCCGGCCGTGCGAGGGCCGGGCACTCGTCGAGCTCATGAAGCTGAAGCAGGCTGCGCCCGAGAACGTCGTCGCCATCGGCATCGACTGCGCGGGCACGTACGACCCTGTGGCCTATAGAGGCGCAGGCGGGAACACCGACGGCCTCGAGCTGAGGGAGGCGTGTCGCGTGTGCCTGAACCCGGCTCCGCTCGAGGACGCGCTACCCGGCATCACGCTCGGGTTCATCGGGCTGGACGATTCTGAGGGCATCTTCGTGTCCGTTCATGACCGGCTCGACCCGGCTGTGGCCGCAGTGGTGGACGAACTTGGCCTCGCAAGCGGCGAGGGTGCCGGGCGAAAGCGTAGCAAAGCCGTGCAGGCGCTTGTCCAGGAACGGCAAGGGGCCTACGACGCTTTCCTCAATATCTCCGGCATCTCCGGCATCGAGGCCTTCGCGAGAGAGCTTGCGGCGTGCACAGGTTGCCACAACTGCCGCGTTGCATGTCCGGTATGCTACTGCAAGGAGTGCGTCTTCGACACCGATACGTTTGAATATGAGACAGGCCAGTTCCTGCGGAAGGCGGGGAGGAAGGGGGCGCTCAAGATGCCCTCTGAGACGGTCCTCTACCACCTTACCAGGATGAACCACATGTCACTTTCGTGCGTGGGGTGCGGACAGTGCGAGCAGGCTTGCCCCGCCGACTTGCCGCTCTTCCGGCTGTTCGCGATGGCTTCCAGGCGCACGCAGGAGATCTTTGGGTACGTTCCTGGCAGGAGCCTGGCCGAGGAACTACCTTTCACGACGTTCAGGGAGCAGGAGCTTGAGCCCAGGTAGCCCCGGGGCGGCACTGGCAGGAGGTGATCCGCATGGCACAGGAGATGGTCAGGGTCTTCATCATGGGGAAGGCGTACGAGGTGCCGAAGGGGCTCACCATCATGAAAGCGATGGAGTACGCCGGCTACCAGTTCATCCGCGGCTGCGGGTGTCGCGGTGGCTTTTGCGGCGCGTGCGGCACTGTGTACCGCATGCCCGGCGACTACAGGATAAAGGTCGGCCTTGCCTGCCAGACGATAGTCGAGGACGGGATGTATCTCACCCAGATACCTGTTTTCCCGGCGAACAAGGCCACCTACAACATCGAGGAGATGCGCCCGACCCTGGGTGATCTTCTGAAAATGTACCCCGAGCTTTCAAGGTGCCTCGGCTGTAACACCTGTACGAAAGTCTGCCCGCAGGAGCTGGACGTCATGAATTACATGGCAGCGGCCATGCGGGGCGACATCGCGCGCACGGCCGACATGTCCTTCGATTGCCTGATGTGCGGCCTGTGCGCGGCCCGCTGTCCGGCGGAAACCGTGCAGTACAACATTGCGATCCTCGCCAGAAGGCTGTACGCGAGGCATATCGCGCCGAGGGCGCAGCACCTTGCCACCAGAGTCCAGGAGATCCTCGACGGCAAGTTCGACCAGGCCCTCGACGAGATGACCAGGCTGGACCGGGCCGAGCTCGAAAGGCTTTACAACGAGCGCGACATCGAGCCGGAGTAGGAGGGATAGATAGAGGTGGCTTACACTCCGCAGATGATAGAGTCGATCCGCCTCGTGGAAGCATCGCGAGAGAGGCGGTACACGGAGAAGCACCCAAGGCTGAGCCCCGCGGAGAAACAGGACCTTCTCCGGAGGTTCCACCCGGACTTCCGTCCGGACACCATGCGCCCGGTGAAGGTGGGGCCGTCGCGCGGCTCGATGATGCCCCATGAGCTCGTGGACATTCTTGAGGCCAGGAGCAGGCTGGACCCGGACACCTTTCCCCTCGACAGGATCGACTACGATGTGGACGTGCTGGTGGTCGGGGGCGGCGGGGCAGGGTCGTCGGCGTCGCTGATGGCCCACGCTGCGGGCGCGAACGTCCTTCAAGTCACCAAACTCAGGCTGGGCGACGCAAACACCATGATGGCCCAGGGCGGCATCCAGGCGGCCGACAAGCCCAACGACTCCCCGATGATCCACTACCTTGATGTCATCGGCGGCGGCGGGTTCGTGAACAAGCCCGACCTCGTGAGGGCGCTCGTCCATGACGCGCCTCTCGTGATAAAGTGGTTGGAGGACCTCGGGTGCATGTTCGACAAAGAACCCGACGGGACCATGATCACCCAGCACGGCGGCGGCACGTCGCGGAAGCGCATGCATGCCGCGCGCGACTACTCCGGGGCTGAAATCATGCGCACGCTCCGGGACGAGGTGCGGAACAGGCAGATCCCTGTCATCGAATTCTCGCCTGCGGTAGAGCTTCTGTCCGATGGCGAGGGGCGGTGCACGGGGGCTGTCCTTATGAACCTCGAGACGAAAGACTTTTTCGTTGTGCGGGCGAAGACCGTCATCCTGGCGACAGGCGGGTTCGGAAGGCTTCACGTCGCGGGGTTCCCCACCACGAACCACTACGGCGCCACTGCAGACGGCCTTGTCATGGCTTACCGTATCGGGGCAAACCTCATCTTCCTCGACGCGACGCAGTTCCACCCGACGGGCGCCGCGTACCCCGAGCAGATCGTCGGCCTCCTCATCACCGAGAAGGTTCGCGGCCTGGGCGCGCAGCTTGTGAATGTCCACGGTGAGCAGTTCGTATTCCCGCTCGAGACCAGAGATGCCGTTTCCAGCGCCATCCTGCGCGAGTGCCATGAACGGGACGCGGGTGTGGTCACCGAGACGGGACAGCACGGAGTGTGGCTCGATTCACCCATGATAGAGCACATCCACGGCGAGGGCACGATCCAGAGGGCGCTTCCGGCGATGTTCCGCCAGTATAAGCGCTTCGGTATCGACATGCGGAAGGAGCCGATCCTCGTGTACCCGACGCTCCACTACCAGAACGGCGGCGTCGAGATATCGCACGACACGAGCACATGCATCGAGAACCTGTTCGTGGCTGGGGAGACCTCGGGGGGTGTTCACGGGCGCAACCGTCTCATGGGGAACTCCCTTCTCGACGTTGTGGTCTTCGGCAGGCGGGCGGGGGCGGCTGCGGCCGAGCGGGCTCGGAGCGTGAAGCCCGGGAGGCTCACGCTCGAGCACGTAAGGCGCTATCACAAGGAGCTTGACGAGGCGGGCATCGGGAAGGACAGGGTGTCGCCGATGATTCTGCCGTCTTACGCCCGTCACGAAGCGAGGCCCGGCGCCAACTCTGTGGTATTATAGTGTGGCGGGAAAGACCTGCGGGCCGGGGAACTGCAAAGTCGTCCGAATTGCTCTTGGAGCACAAAACCTGCGCATCGCGCAAAGAGGGGGCGGGTGACGATGCCTGGAAGCATCGAGGCGGGGCCGGCCGTCGAGGGCTGGCCGGCGGAGGTCCCGGTGGAGATCAACCAGAAGTGGTGCAAGGGGTGCGACATCTGCGTCGCCTTCTGTCCGAAAGAGGTCCTGACAAGGCCCGAGGGGGGGAAGGCGCAGGTTGCGCACCCCGAAAAGTGTACACGATGCGGGCTCTGTGAGATCATGTGTCCTGACCTGGCGATCGTGGTACTACCGGCGGCCCACAAGGGGACCTCTTCCCGGGGGCAGGGAGGTGCTGCTGATGCTTAGCAAGGCTGGCACGAGGCTCATGCAGGGAAACGAGGCCTGTGCGGAAGGCGCGATAGCTGCGGGCCTGCGATTCTTCGCAGGCTACCCCATAACGCCCTCCACCGAGATAGCGGAGGAGCTTGCACTGCTCCTTCCGAAGGTCGGCGGGAAGTTCATCCAGATGGAGGATGAGATCGCCAGTATATCCGCGATCATAGGTGCGTCGCTTGCGGGGGCGAAGTCCATGACCGCCACTAGCGGGCCAGGGTTCTCGCTGAAGCAGGAGGGGATCGGGTTCGCTTCGTATACTGAGGTGCCGTGCGTTATCGTGAACGTCCAGCGGGTGGGACCGAGCACCGGCGTGCCGACGGCGCCTGCGCAGGGTGACGTGATGCAGGCGCGCTGGGGGACCCACGGCGACCACCCGGTCATCGTCCTGTGTCCGTCCTCGGTCGCGGAGACGTTCACGCTCATAATCGAGGCGTTCAACATCTCAGAGCGCTGGCGGATACCGGTGATCTTCCTCATGGATGAGGTCGTTGCCCACATGCGCGAGAAGGTCGTGGTGCCGGACGTAAGCCGGATAAGACTGGCGGAGCGGCCGCGGCCTCAAGTGGCCCCGGACCAGTATCTGCCTTATGCTGCGGGCGAGGACCTTGTGCCCCCCATGGCCGACTTCGGCTCGGGATACCGCTATCATGTCACGGGGCTTACGCACGACCAGACAGGATTCCCCACCACAAAGGCCCCCGAGGTGGATGCTCTCGCCCGGCGCCTGGACGCCAAGATGAAAAGGGCGGCGCCGCACGTCACGTTCGTGGATGAGCTTCTCGTGGACGATGCTGAGGTCGCGGTCTTCGCATACGGCGTAACGGCAAGGGCGGCAGCGAAGGCTGTCCGCGACGCGCGGGCGCAAGGCCTCAAGGCTGGGCTCATAAAGGCGAAGACGCTCTGGCCGTTCCCCAGCGAGCACGTGCGCAGGGTGGCCGAGCGGGCGCGCGCCATAGTTGTCCCGGAGATGAACATGGGGCAGCTCGTCCTGGAAGTCGAAAGGGCTTCGGCAGGCCGGGCGAACGTTGTGGGCCTTTCGCGGGTGGATGCAGAGCCCATCACGCCGGATGAGATCCTGGCAAAACTGCGGGAGGTGTGACGAGAGCGATGGCGATGCCTGTAACTCACTACCTGCGGACGAGCAAGATGCCTCACATATGGTGCGCAGGGTGCGGGCATGGGATAGTGCTTGGCGCCGTGCTGCGGGCCATAGACTCACTGGGCCTCGACAAGGATCAGGTGTGCGTGGTGTCAGGGATTGGGTGCGCCTCGAGAGCACCGGGTTATCTCGACTTCAACACGCTCCATACGACCCACGGCAGGGCCATCGCCTTTGCCACCGGAATCAAGATGGCGAAACCCGAGCTGAAAGTGATCGTGCTCACCGGGGACGGTGACGCCGCCGCGATAGGCGGGAACCATCTCATACACGCGGCGCGCCGCAACATCGGCATCACCACCGTGTGCTTCAACAACAGCATCTATGGGATGACGAGCGGCCAGTACTCGCCCATGACTCCGACGGGAAGTTTAGCGAGCACGGCGCCGTACGGGAATATCGAGGAGCCCTTCGACCTGTGCGACCTGGTTTACGCGGCCGGGGCGAGCTACGTCGCCCGCGGCACCGCTTATCACGCTCTGCTCCTGTCAAAGCTCATCGCAAAGGCTATAGCCACCGAAGGGTTCTCGTTCGTGGAGGCCATCACGCAGTGCCCGACTTACTACGGCAGGCGCAACAACATGAGGTCCGCCGTGGACATGCTGAAGTGGCAGAAGGAGCACGCCGTGCCTGTGGCTGCCGCGGCGAAAATGTCCGCGGAGGAACTTGTGGGCAAGTTCAGGATAGGTGAGCTTGGCACGAGGACCAGGCCCGAGTATACCGGGCGGTACGCTGCTGTCATTGAGGCGGCGCAGAAAGAGGAGGCTGAGGAGGATGCGTAAGGAGGTCCGGCTCTCAGGGAGCGGGGGGCAGGGGCTGATCCTCGCGGGCATCATCCTCGCAGAGGCCGCCATCCACGACGGCCATGAGGTGGTCCAGACGCAGTCGTACGGGCCGGAGGCGCGAGGCGGAGCGAGCCGCGCCGAGGTCATCATCGCCGACGAGGCCATCGACTACCCTAAAGTGGGCACACCCGACGTCGTCCTCGTGATGTCTCAGGAAGCGTGCAACAAGTATGCGCGCCGGGTGAAGCGCGGCGGGGTGGTCGTGGTAGACGAGACGAACGTGAAGACAGTGCCGGATGTAGAAGGGGCGCGCGTGGTGCGCCTTCCTATCACAGACATCGCAAGGCACGAGGCAGGCCGGCAGGTGACTGCGAACATGGTGGCTCTTGGCGCGCTTGTGGGGATTACGGGCCTTGCGACGCCGGAGGCGGCTGAGCGGGCTGTGAGAGAGCGAGTCCCGAAAGGAACGGAGGACCTGAACCTCAAGGCGTTCAGGCTGGGGATGAAGCGGGCGAGGGAGGCTTTGGGTGCGACATGAAACTCCATGAATACCAGGCGAAGGAGATAATGAGACGCTACGGGATCCGAACCCCGCGCGGCGAGGTTGCGCGCACCGCCGACGAGGCAGGCGAGATTGCAGCGAGGCTGGGATGCGCGGTCGCCGTGAAGGCCCAGGTCCACGTGGGGGGCAGAGGCAAGGCCGGTGGCATTGCGGTTGCCGCTACGCCGGACGAGGCCAGGTGTCAAGCGTCGCGCATTCTCGGGATGAACATCAAGGGCCTCGCGGTGACAAAGGTGCTCGTGGAAGAGGCCGTGAAGGCGGCGAGGGAATATTATGCTGGAATCACGATAGACCGCGCCCGCCGCTCCATCGTGGTGATGGCGGCTAGCGAGGGCGGGGTGGACATCGAGGAGGTGGCCGCGCGGTCGCCCGAGAAGATCGCTCGGCTCTGGGTGAGCCCTCGGGAAGGATTCGAGCCGTGGCAGGCAAGGTCGCTTGCGCTCGCCGCAGGATTCGATAGGAAGGCGGTGGGCGCGGCGGGGACGTATATCGCGAGCCTCTTCCGACTGTTTGTGCGCGAGGACGCGTCGCTTGCGGAGATCAACCCGCTCATGCTGTCCGAGGACGGCCATGTGATCGCTGCGGATGCCAAGATCACCATCGACGACAACGCCCTTGTGCGCCACCCCGAGTATCAGGCGCTTGCGGAAGAGGACAGCGATGACCCGCTCGAGCGTGAGGCTCACAGGCGGGGCCTCACCTATGTCAAGCTGGACGGCAGCATCGGCGTCATCGGGAACGGGGCCGGGCTTGTCATGGCAACGCTCGATGCCATCAGCGCTGAAGGCGGCCGTGCTGCGAACTTCCTCGACATCGGCGGCGGCGCCAGGGCCGATGTGGTCAGGAACGCACTTGAACTCATCCTGATGGACGGCCGCGTGAAAGCCATCCTCATCAACGTGTTCGGCGGCATCACGCGGTGCGACGAGGTAGCCTCCGGTCTTCTTGCCGCGGCCGAGTCGGTGAGCGTGCGCGTGCCCATGGTCGTGAGGCTTGCGGGCACCAGGGAGGAGGAAGGCAGGGCGCTCTTGCGGGAAGCTTCCGTTGTGGCGGCCGAGGGTATGGCCGATGCGGCGAGGCAGGCCGTGGCGCTTGCGTCGGGAGGGGTGAAGCGATGGGTATCTTCGTAGGTGACGATACGAGGCTTGTGGTTCAGGGCATTACCGGCAGAGAGGGCCGGTTTCACGCCGGTCGCATGAAGGAATACGGCACGAACGTGGTGGCAGGAGTCACCCCAGGGCGAGGCGGCGCCCACGTCGATGGTATTCCCGTCTTTGACACCGTGGCGGAGGCCGTGCGAGAAACGGGCGCCAACGCTTCGTGCGTGTTTGTGCCGGCTTCTGCGGCGGCCGACGCTGCAGCCGAGGCGCTCGCTGCCGGGATCGGGATTGTCGTGTGCATCACGGAGGGGATCCCGACGCTCGACGTAATGAACTTGCTGGATGCGGCAAAGGCACGAGGATGGAAGGGGCGGGTAATCGGGCCGAACTGCCCGGGCCTTGTGACATGCGGCAAGGCCCTTGTAGGCATCATGCCCGGGCGTATCTTTACTCCCGGCCCCGTGGGCCTTGTGTCGAGGAGTGGGACCCTCACCTACGAGGTGGTGAGCCTTCTCAGCGCGAGAGGGATCGGCCAATCCACCTGCGTTGGCGTAGGGGGCGATCCGATAATTGGAACGAACTTTGTCGACTGCCTTGCAGAGTTCGAAAGCGACCCTGACACCAGGGCCGTGGTGCTCATAGGGGAGATCGGAGGGCGGGATGAGGAGGATGCTGCGGCTTTTATCCGTGAGAACATGACCAAGCCGGTCATCGCCTTTGTATCAGGGCGGACCGCTCCGCCGGGCAAACGAATGGGTCACGCCGGCGCCATAGTCTCAGGCAACATGGGGACCGCTGAGTCGAAGGTGAAGGCGTTCCACGAAGCAGGGGTGCCGGTCGCAGACAGCATAGGCGAGATCCCGAGACTCGTGATGAGCGCGTTGAAGTAGCCTGGGCCAGGCAGCCGGCGAACCTCGGTGAGGAAGCCGTGGGTATGGCACACAGGATGGCGCAGGGGGTGGGGCCTGATGCGGCGCCCACCCCTGTCCTGACGTGACACGGCTACTTGCGTGTTAGTCCTGGCTAGCGTGCCATGGGATGAAGAAGCAAAGGAATAGTATCGCTATAATGACAATTATGGAAAGAACGATTATCCACATCAGCGTGAAGAATTCCTGGGTCATCTAGGATACCTCCTTTCGGAGTGGGCCGCATCACCCTGCCGGGTCCTGGACGGCTAGCTAGAAACCGGTGCCTGGTCTGGGTCGACGTCCATCAGGAAGTGCGTGAGCATGGCTGCGACGAACTTCTGAAACTGCGGTGTCTTTGCGAGGTCGAGAAGGAGCGGAAGGGACACACCGGGGGGCGGTGGCGCTCCTGATCCCTGGACACCTGCACTTTGCTCGAGCGACGCTTTGACCATGGCACTGATCTGTGAAAGCGCTCCCGCTGCCTCGTCGGCCAGCTTGAGCGAAGACTGAATCCTGTCGAGAGTGCTATTTACGGTTCCATCAGCTATAGCCCCACGAAGCGCCGTCTTCGCGCGGGAGAGCAGGTTCGGACGCGATGCCGGCGTGCTGGGTCCCTGCGAGGCGTCGCTTTGTCCACTTTCATCGTGCGTGGATTCATCGTGCCCTACAGATGGAGCGTCCACGCCCGGCACCTGAGCGGCAGCCGGGTTGCCGTGGGTGCGGGAAACCCGCTCGCGCACGAGCTCCCTGCTCTGGCCGCCGGACCTCATAAAGCTGCCTGGGGCCCCGGCGCGGCCTTTCTCCACTGCGGGGGTCGTCTCCGCCGGGCCGTTTCCGGGCCGGGCGGTTTCTATGGCATCGACCCTTGATGACATCCTGTCGTAGGACTCCTCGAGACGTTTGAGGCTTCGTTCCAGCCGCTGCAATACCAGGTTCTGTTGGGCCACCGCCTCCTGTAGAGTCTGTATCTCTCGACGGGAATCCCTGTTATCCTGAACCTCCATGGAAAACCACCCCGCTGCCTATCTATGCCCCTTGAGTCTCGTATCGGTCGGCACTACATTATATGACCCTCGGTCGAGACTGTGCGGGAGCGACACTTACCCTAATATGTGCGGGCTGGCTCCTGGTGTCCGCGTCTCACCAAAACCTGCCCTTCCGAATACGATCTATCAGCGCGGGGCGCCGTCCCTGCACGAGTACTTCGGTGTACGCGGGAGGCCGCGGACCGGGAAGGTGGGGCATAACGCGCATGGCGAACGAGATTGAGGGAATCACATCGAGAATCCGCGAGAGTCTGCAGCAAAACGAGGGAGCTTCGCTCGCAGGGATCCTGCGTGATGTGGGCATCTCTCCCGAGAACCAGGAGCGGGTCAAAGGTCTTCTGGGTGGGCTTGGGTATTCGGACGCTCAGCTCTTCGACCCCGTCGAACTTACGAAGATCGCACATAGTTTCCTGTCGTCGATGCCAGAGGAGGCCCGGCGCCGGCTTCTTGGCGTGGTTCTCCAGGCGGTTGCTGACATGAGCCTGGGAGGCGTGCCTGTGGAGATCAGAGACGCCCTGTCATCCCGTCCGGGCGAGGGCAGCGCGAGTGTCTCACCCGGCGAAAGCTAAGCAGGGGTCCGGGTACGGGTACTGGTACCCGGACGGCGGTCGCCCGTCGGGGAGTAACCGTAGGATGCTTTTCGCCAGACTCCGGGGCAGGATTGTCCAGCAGCCGAGGCGGTTCACGTGGTCACGGCGGAACGAGCAGCAGACGGTCGGAGGAGCAAAGTGGAACACCTCTCCATATTATAATAGCGAGGCAGGCGTCGTCCGAAGGGATCGCCTATAGTCGAAGAGGCCGTGTGATAGAGCTAAGGTAGGTCCTTCAGGCGCCCCTGCGCACGGAAATGAAGGGAGGTATGACAGGTGACGCAAGAGATCCAGTTCTGGTGGATAATCATACTGCTCTTCGTCTTGCTCATCCCAATGTTCCTGATCTTCTTCCCGTTCTTCCCGTGGAGCAAGAAGGCCTGATTACATCAAGGCCTGCACGCGGGGAGGCAGGGCAACGGGAGTGTCCGGTGGTCCGTCGGGCCGGGCGGTTTGGAGTCACCTGCCGCCAGACGGCTTCGCACCTCATGATAGATGAAGAAAGGAGGTCTTCGTATGACCCAGGAGACCCACTTCTGGTGGATAATCATACTGCTCTTCGTCTTGCTCGTCCCGATATTCCTGATCATCTTCCCGTGCTTCCCGTGGGGCAAGAGCGCGTAGCGCACGCAGCGGGTGGGTGAAGTCGGGGAAACGGGGAGGAGCAAAAGGTGGTACAGCAACTCGAACACTGGTGGATCATCATACTCCTGTTCGTTCTGTTGCTGCCGCAGCTCGTCGCGTTCTCCAGGGTGCTCGTCGCAAGCTACGCCTGGGGAGCATGACCTGGCTACCAACTCACAGCCTCCTCGCACGAAGGGCCTTCGGCCTCCATGGCCGGGGCCCTTCTGCGTGAGAGTGAGGCGCCGCAGGGCTTCCTCACTCACCGACCCCTCAGTTTAGGAATATGATTTATCGTCATGAAAGTCTGCCATGAAGGAGGACCAGGCACATGCTCCCGAGTTATGCCGTCTACCTTATGGCACTTGCTGCTCTTGCGCGGCGATCGCGCCAGGGGGCCAGCGGGGCCGGATCCCGGCCGGTCCAAAAGATCATTTTGTTCGAACCTAGCGTGGGCCCTGAAAGGGTCCGTTCCATCGTGGAGGAATGCGGGGGGAAGCTCAGGAAGTCGCTGCCCATCATCAACGGCGCGGCATGCGTCTTTCCCGAGGAAGCGACGGCTATGAGCCTTCTTTCGCGTGCCGGCGAGGTGGCGTGGGTCGAGGACGACTTCGTTATTCACATCGCTGGTGCCTGCTTTTTCATTCCCAGGCCACGCCCGTGGCCGCGCAAGCAGACGGTGCCGTGGGGGATCACGAGGGTGCGGGCCCCGGAGGCATGGGGGAGCGCCACGGGAAGAGGGGTGCGGGTGGCTGTGCTTGATACGGGCATCGACATGAGCCACCCTGATCTCAAAGCGAACATCGAAGGCGGATTCGACTGCATCAATGAGACCACCGACGTAGTTGACGACAACGGCCACGGCACTCACGTGGCTGGCACCATCGCAGCTCTCGACAACGACTTCGGGGTAGTGGGAGTTGCACCCGAAGCGAGGCTGTATGCTGTGAAAGCCTTCGACTCGAGAGGCCAGGGGCAGGTATCCGACATCGTGCAGGGCATGGAGTGGTGCATAACGAACCGCGTACAGGTTATCAACATGAGCTTCGGGACCGCCGATTCCAGCAGGGCGCTGACCGTGGCTATCAACAAAGCTGCTGAGGCGGGCATCGTCATGATCGCCGCCGCCGGCAACGACGGCAGGCGAGACGGCGTGCTTTATCCTGCCCGCGATCCCAACGTCATGGCGGTGACGGCGTCGACGCGGGACGACCGCATTGCGTCGTTCAGCAACTCTGGCACGCAGGTGGCCGTCGCGGCTCCGGGGGAGGACGTGTACTCGACATACAGGGACGGCGGCTACAAGAGCCTCACCGGGACCTCTATGGCGTGCCCCCACGTTGCGGGAGTGGTGGCGCTGCTTCTCTCCGCGTCGCCGGGCCTTACCAGGGACGATGTCCGCGAGGTTGTGTGCGGGACGGCCACAAAGCTGCCGGGGTTTTCCCTGGACCAGCAGGGGTCCGGCCTCGTGAACGCGGGTGCGGCGATCTCACGGGTGCGGCGCTCGGCCTAAGCGGGGGTGCAGAAATGCTCCCGACTCTTGGGAGGGGTTGCCGGTGCTTGCACGAGGGGTGTCAAAATCCGGCCACTTACCCGACAGGCCGGGTTTTGGCGAAGCGCGCCCCGCTTGGGGTGCCGTCCCCGAGTGCAACACCGGCAACCCGCCAACTACTGGCAAAGGGACAAGGACTAACGTCCCCTCACTTAGATGTGGGGGTTTCACCTGCAGATGCGTGGTGAGGTGATCCGACATGGCGGAGATATCCCGCGTCCTTGAGGATGCGACGTGGAGGCTGATGGGCCTGCCGAATGTGGTCGGAGTCGGACGCGGGTACAAGACGACAGCCGGCGTCCGCGGCTCGACCGAGTGCATCGTCGTGCTTGTGAAAAAGAAACTCCCGAAGGACATCCTCGTTACCCAGTCGATGGTCCCCGCCGAGGTGCGCGGCATCCCCACCGATGTAGTGGAGGTCGGGGAGATCCGGTTCCTGCGACCGGACGCGGGGTGCGCGGGCGATACGGACAACGCGGCAGATCTCGCTAACCAGGCTGGCAGGCAGACGCGGATGCGGCCGGCTCGGCCCGGTGTGAGCATCGGGCATTACCAGGTCACGGCAGGCACGTTCGGCGCAGTTGTGTGGGACAGGAGGACCGGGCAGCCCTTCATCCTGTCCTGCAACCACGTGCTCGCCAACGCCACTTCGGGCCGCGACGGCAGGGCGATGGTGGGCGACCCCATCGTGCAGCCTGGTGCGGCCGACGGGGGGACCGTCGAGCGCGACCAGATCGCCGTCCTGGAGAGGTTCGTTCCCATCCAGATGTCGGGGAGGGTGCCCGCATGCATGGCTTCGAGGGTTGCGGAGAGGGCCGTCAACAGCTGGTTGTGGGCCACAAGGGCGCCGGCCCGGGTGGAGATAGTCACGACGTACTCTCCCTTTGCTGTGAACATCGTGGACGCAGCGCTAGCCCGCCCGCTGCATCCGGGCTCCATCGAATCGCCGGTCCTTGAACTCGGCGAATTGCAGGGAATAACCGAGCCCGAACTTGGCATGCGGGTGAAGAAGAGCGGGCGGACCACCGGGGTGACGACTGGCGAGATAACCTCGGTCGATACGACCGTGAGCGTCGTGTACTCGGGCAACGTCGCTGCGACTTTCCGGGACCAGATAATGACGGGATCCATGGCCGACGGGGGCGACTCCGGGTCGGTGCTTGTGGACGAAAATGCCCGCGCGGTGGGCCTCCTGTTCGCCGGCTCCGACAAGTCAACGCTTTACAACAAGATAACGAACGTGGTGGAGGCGCTCGGCGCTACTTTCGAGCGTCCGTGATGTAGACCGCGGTGGAGGCGCGATGAGAACGGCGATGTGGACAGCAAAGCGGAAACCCGCCGGAGTGGGAGAAAGGGCCAAAACGCACGTGGGCGGCTAACAAAGCAGGAAAACGACGTCAAACGACGAAAAACCAGAAGGTGATCTAGGATGAATGTTGGGCACGCACCGGTCCCGGAGGTGAGCAGACGGTGAAGGCGGTTGCCATTGCTGTGTTGAGCTACGTCATAGGATCGATCCCTTTCTCCTACCTGGCGGCAAGGGCGTTCAAAAGAATCGACCTGAGGAAAGTGGGGTCGAGGAACGTTGGCACGACCAACGTGGTGAAATCCGCGGGCCTCATCCCCGGGCTTCTCGCTGCGATAGGCGACTGCGGCAAGGGGATCGCGGCCGTGCTGATCGCGAGAGCCACCGCACCCGAGTTGTCCTGGGCGGCCTTCGCAGCAGGCCTGCTCGCGGTCGTCGGCCACAACTGGCCGATCTGGCTCGGGTTCCACGGAGGGGGAGGCCTCGCGACGTGCATCGGGACCCTGCTCGTGCTGTCGGCGGCCTCCGTGTTCTACCTGCTCGCACTGTGGGGCGCCTCGTACGTGCTCACCAGGCACAAGTACGCGAGTTCCGTGTTCGGCTGTGTCTCGCTGCCTGTGTTCCTCGGAATATACGAGCAGTCGTGGGCGTACTTTACCTTTGGGCTGGGCATGGGCGTCCTGCTCGGAGCAAAGCAGGTGATAGCCTGGTTGAGATACGGAAGGAAGCCGGACAGCATCGCCGCATGCTGACTGACGTCCACGCCGGGCTGGCTGGCCTACCTCTCTGTGGGCCGTGTGTGGCGGTAAACCCGGGAGCGACGCGGGATATGGTTTTGGTCGCGGCCGCTCCCGCCAAATCTGCCCGGAAGGGGGAGCAAGGTGGCAAGCAAGGTATACTTCACGAACATACGCACCAAGAGCGGCCTTTCCCTGGTGGACAAGGTCGGCCTATTGTTTGACGCGGCGGGCTTCTCGAAGTTTCTCGAAAAGGACGACCTCGTGGCCATCAAACTGCACGTGGGCGAGCCGGGCAACCTCGCATACGTCCCGCCGCCACTCGTGAGGAAGGTCGTTGACAAGGTAAAAGCCACGGGCGCGCGGCCGTTTCTCACCGATTCAAACACGCTTTACGTGGGTAGACGGTCGAACGCCGTGGATCATACCATATCAGCGCTGGAAAACGGCTTCACATACGCGACTGTGGGGGCGCCCTTCATCGTGGCCGACGGTCTGACAGGGCACGAGCATATGAAGGTGCCCATCGAGGGCGTGCGTCTCAAAGAAGTCCGCATAGGGGCAGCCATCGCCCAGGCGGATGCCATGATAGCCCTGTCACATTTCAAGGGCCATGAGGCCACGGGCTTCGGCGGAGCCATCAAGAACGTGGGCATGGGCTCTGCGAGCCGCAGCGGCAAGCAGGAGCAGCACTCGGGGCTCAAGCCGGCAGTGCGTCTGGAGAGGTGCACCGGGTGTGGGAGGTGCGTCAGGTGGTGCCCCACCGGGGCGCTTTCGGTCGGGGAGGATGGGAAGGCGCGGATAGACCCGGAGCGCTGCATCGGCTGTGCCGAGTGCACCATAACGTGCAACAACAGGGCTATCAAAGTGCAGTGGGAGGAAGGCCAGGAGGGCAGCCTCCAGGAGAAGATGGCTGAGTATGCGCTGGGCGTCTTGAAGACGAAGGAGGGCAAGTGCGGCTTCATGAACTTCGTAATGAACGTCTCCCCCCAGTGCGACTGTTACGCCTGGAACGACGCCCCCATCGTGCCGAACATCGGCATCCTGGCGTCGCAGGACCCCGTCGCCATCGATGCCGCCTCGGCCGACCTGGTGAACCAGGCCCACGCTCTCCCGGGGTCGGCCATTGCCCACCTTGCCCATGCTGATTCTCATGCCGACAAGCTTGCGGCCCTTTACCCGGAAGTGGACTGGACCGTGCAGCTGAGGCACGCCGAGCGGATCGGGCTTGGGACGCAAGACTATACGCTTGTGAGTGTAGGCGTGGTTTAGTCAGTTTCTCCATATCATGGCAGGATGACGGCCCAACAGCACGGCGGCATGGGGGACGAGAGATGCCAGATGTTTACGTTACAGAGCGGGACTTCGGCGATGT
This sequence comes from Bacillota bacterium, assembly GCA_014360195.1. Lineage (GTDB taxonomy): Bacteria > Bacillota > SHA-98 > UBA4971 > UBA4971 > UBA6256. The sequence goes on along the minus strand of JACIXY010000004.1, from coordinate 14,424 downwards.
CGTGGCCGACCTCTACATCGTTGTAGCAAGCGTTGCCCCTGAGTGGCTTGGAGGCGTAAGGTGGCTCCAGCGGAAAGACGTCCCCATCAGCGAGGTCAAGGTCCGGGATCTTGCGACGCTCGCGCGGGAGGACGTCATGCTATGCGTCCTCGCAGTGCTTGAGGTTGGCTTTCGCCTGCAGGACGGTGCGGCAGGGGAGTGCTCGGACTTGTATAACGTGCCCCTGGTTGTTGCGCTGGAGGGCGTGCAGGTCGAGGGCGAGCCGCTCGTCCGGATAAAGGGTCCGGGCTACCAGGCGCTGGTGCATGACGCCACCGCGACCAGCATGTTTGCCAGGGCGGTGCTGGGCGGCGTCAGGAGCGAGACCCTGGTTCCGGCTGGGGAGGGGATGTTCGAGTTCCGCAGCGTGGGCGCAGGTGTGCCGGGTGTGGCACGTGTGGCGACGAAGCTACCGGACACCTCCACGAATACGCTCATGACAGTCGATTCCGCGCAGGTTATCAAGGTGTATCGCAGGATGGTTCGGGGCACGTCTCCGGACCTTGAGATGAGCGTGAGCCTGACAAGGGCGGGCTTTCGCCACATGCCCGCCGCGACCGGATACGCAGTGTACCGCACGCGCGAGGGCGCCTCCTTCCCGATCCTCCTCGTGCAGCAATTCGTGCCGAACCAGGGTGAAGCATGGCGGACGTTCCTTGCCGACGCCTCGGCCTTCGTTCGCGGCAGGGAAGCGAAACGGGCGGGCTGCGAGGAAGGGCGCAAGGCCCGTCTCGGCGAGATCACGGCTGAGCTTCACTGTGCTTCCGCCGGCATTGACGACGACGCGTTTCGTCCGGAGGGCTTCGGCCCCGGAGATGTCTTCGCCCTTGAGCAAGGCCTCGTCGCGTCGGTGGGCGAGTCCATGGAGGCTCTCCGGCGGGCCCAGGAACGTTATGAGCCGCCGTACGTCCAGAGGATCCGCGACGTCGCAGGGCGCGGGAAGGACCTCATCGCACTTGTGAGGCGCGCCTGTCGCGGTCTGGCATCCTCCCGCGACCTGGGCAAGAGGATCCGCATCCACGGCGACCTGCACCTCGGCCAGTTCCTGAGGATGGCCGGGGAGGCGGGGGGCGGCGGCGAGGACTTCGTCATGATCGACTTCGAGGGGGAGCCTCTGCGTCCTGCCGAGGAGAGAAGGCGGAGAGCTAGCCCCTTGCGTGATGTGGCAGGGATGCAAAGGTCGTTCGACTACGTCGCATACTCGGCGGCTTTCGCTCTGCGCAAGGAGGGCGCGGTGGAGTGCGGCAGCGGCGTGGGACGTGCCATGGCAAGCTGCAGGGCCGGAGAGATTTCGGATGACCCGTGTGAGAGGGCAAGGCTCTGGAGCCGACGGGCGGGGAGAGCGTTCCTGACGGGTTACCTTCGGAAGATGCGGTGCGACGCCCGAGGGCTCGTGCCGGGGGATGACAGGGACTTCGGGCTCCTGCTCACGTGTTTCAAGCTGGAAAAGGCCCTCTACGAGGTAAGATACGAGCTTGGGAACCGTCCAACATGGGTGGAGATCCCCCTTGCGGGGGTGCTGGATTGCATGGAGGAACTCGGCGGCCTTGTTGGTCCGCCGTGACACAGGCACATCCGGGGCCGGGGCGTCGCGCGCAGGATTTGCGTACAAGTAATGAGGAGGCCGGTGGACGCGATGGAGAAGCGGCTATCTGTGACGTTGATGACGAACGAGTACCCGCCGAACGTGTACGGTGGTGCGGGAGTCCATGTGGACTATCTATCGCGGGCGCTGGCGAACATGATGGAAGTGGAGGTCAGGTGCTTCGGGGGCGAACGCTCCGGGCCGGAAGGCATAATGGTGCGGGCCTACAGACCCTGGGAGCTTACGACAAGGGGCGGCGACCAGCGCCTTGCGAAAGCGCTTTCACCGCTCTCGACGGACCTCGCGATGGTGAAGGACCCGGTGACATCCGACGTGGTCCACTGCCACACCTGGTATACGTTCATGGCGGGGTTCTACGCGAAGGAGCTTTACGGGAAGCCGCTCGTCACCACCATCCACAGCCTTGAGCCGCTTCGCCCGTGGAAGGAGGAGCAGCTTGGCCCGGCGTACAGGCTGAGCCGATGGATGGAACGCACCGGCGTGCTTGCGTCCGACAGGGTCGTGGCGGTCTCGAAGGGGATGAAAGACGACATCCTCAAGTGCTATACCATCCCCGAGGACCGCATCCGGGTTATCCACAATGGCATCGACCTCGACGAGTACAAACCCATCCATACGAACGACGCGCGCCGCGAGTACGGCATAGGCGACAACTATGTGCTCTTCGTGGGGAGAATGAGCAGGCAGAAAGGGATAGTCCACCTTCTCGATGCCGTCCCATATCTGCCGGAGGACGTGCAGGTGGTGCTTTGCGCAGGCGCGCCTGACACCGAGGAAATCGAGCGCGAGGTGGTGGAACGGGCCGCCGGGAAGCCCAATGTCGTGCTCATCCGCGAGATGGTGCCGAAGCGCAAGGTCATCGAGCTTTACACGAACGCTCGCGTGTTCTGCTGCCCGTCCATCTATGAGCCGTTCGGCATAATCAACCTTGAGGCCATGGCGTGCGAGACCCCTGTGGTGGCGTCGGCAGTAGGCGGCATACCCGAGGTCGTGGTGGACGGCGAGACCGGGTTTCTGGTGGAACCTGGCGACCCTGAGGCGCTCGCCCGGGCCATCAACACCTTGCTCCGGAACCCCGACCTCGCCCGGTCTTTCGGCAAGGCCGGCCGCAGGCGCGTCGAGGCGCACTTCAGCTGGGACTCAATCGCCCGCCAGACGAAAGATCTCTACGCTGAGCTGGTTCCATCGGGCTAGAACGGTGCTCCGAAATGCTTGCCGTGGGCAGGTGCCGCCATCTGCAGGCCGGAAATTGCCAGCTCGGAGACGCAGTGACGGGCAGGTTCACCAGGAAGAGGTGATTCTAGAGCACCCTTCTATCTCAAGAGTTGAGGGATGATGCGGTAAGGCCACCGCCCGGCGGCCGAGCGGACCGCGTACAGCTCCCCCATGCTTCAACTCTGAGTTTAGCCATATACGTGCTACATGTTCAGGTCCAGGACCCAGAATTACCTCCTGGCTAATGAGGCGGCAGCCCCTTCTGCCTCAGGCCCGATCGACGCGTGGCTGCGTTCGTCCCTGGGTGGTCCCTGGAAGCCCAGGCTCTCTTGCGCGGCTGGTCCCTGGGGGACCAACCAGTGCGAAATCTGGTTACCAGAGATCAACCCTCTTGATGCCCGTAGGCGGCTGGTCCCCGCCGGACCAGGATTTACGTGCGGGTGGTCCCTGGAGGAGCAACCGTGTGCGAAGGGTGGTTACCAGAGACCCACTCTCCTCGCGCATCAGCCGGCGGGGAGGCGGAGCTGGTGCTCTGGTGACCAGGATCCGCGCGGAGATGGTCCGCAGGGGATCAACTTCGGGCGCCACCTGGTCCCCATGTAGCCAGTTTTCGAGGGGCCCATAGGTAGGTGGTCCCTAGGGGACCAGGATTTGCGCGCACGTGGTCCCTGGGGGACCAACCCTGCGCGAAATCTGGTTACCGGAGACCCACCCTCCTGGCGCTCGGGCCACGACGATGCCGGATCTGGTCCTCTGGTAACCAGGCTACGCGCTGGGCTGGTCCCCTGGGGACCAACTTCGCCCGGCACCTGGTCCCCACGTAACCACCTTGCGAGACGTCCAAGAACGCCTAGTCCCCAGGGGACCAGAATTTGCGTGCGAATGGTCCCCAGGGGATCAACCTCGCAGGCAACCTGGTCCCTGGTGCACCACCCCTGGCTGCGGCCCAGGCGGCCTGGTCACAAGAGGACCAGGACCTGCGCCAAGCTGGTCCCCAGAGGACTATCTTCACCCGGGATCTGGTCCCTGGTGCTCCACCTTGTCTGGTTTCAGCGAAGAAAGGCTGCGGGGGTGGTTCCCCCAGGACCAGATTTCGAGCCGGACTGATCCCTACAGGACCAGACTTGGCCGCAACCTGGTCCTCAGGGGATCACCCGTATCCCGGCTGCCGGTGGGCGCGTGTCCGCCTGAGCGAGAGTTCATTAGTCTCTCCCCTTTTCCAGCCGGTGTCGGGTTGCTGGTGTTGCACTCGGGGACGGGGTGCCGAGCAGGCTGCGCTTCGCCAGAGTCCGGCCCATTTGGCCAGTGGACGGATTCTGACGGGTAACGGAGACTTGCCATGATATTTCCATTTCCGGCTAAAGCTTCGGCCCCGTTTCAGTGCCGGTTCCGGCCGGAGCCCCAGTCTTGGTTTCAGCCCCAGCCCCAGCCCCGGTTGCGGGTCTTGCCTCAGTCTCAGTCTCAGTCTCAGTCTCAGTCTTAGCCTCAGGCTCAGTCCCGGTCCCGGCCTCGGCGCTGCTACCTTCCCTTGCCCCAGGCTTTGTTCCCGCCCCTTCAGCCTCAGCCTCAGCCTCAGCCTCAGCCTCAGCCTCCAGGCGCCATTCGAAGTAACTCCAAATGCCGTTTACGATACCCCGCGCCGCCTTGTCCCGGAAGGCAGGGTCCATGAGGAGCAGTTCCTCGGCAAGGTTCGACATGAATAAGACCTCGACGAGGCACGAAGGCATCTTCGCCTCTCGAATGACGTAAAGATCTGGCCTCTCTCGCGTTCCCCGGTCTGCAAGGCCGATCTCCTTCACAAGGCCCGCTTGCACATGCTCGGCCAGCCGGCGGCTCATCGGCACGTTCGTGCAGAACAGCGTCTCCGTGCCTGACGGTCCGTCGGTCCTGCCTGCGTTCGCATGCACGCTGACAAAGGCCTCGGCCCGCGCGTCGGCGGCGACCTTCACCCGCTCCGGCAGGAACAGGCTCACGTCGTCGGTGCGCGTGAGAACGGCCGTAGCCCCCGCTTCGCTCAGCATGGCAGCGATGCGCTTCGATATGTCCAGGGTCACGGCCTTCTCCTGCAACCCCGTCGAGCCTATGGCTCCGGGGTCGGTGCCGCCGTGGCCGGGGTCTACCACTATTGTTTTCTTGTAGAGCGGCGACCGCGTGACCTCCACGGCGGTCTCGCTGCACGAGCCGTCGGGCCCCGGTCCTCTGGGCGCTTCGGAATGGCCGACATAGTACGGGAGGTCCACGACAACCCTGACCGTCATCGGCCCGAATTGGGCGAGGCGTATCCTGTCGACGGTGCCGTCCCCCACTTCGATCGTGCAGTCAGGCGAATCGAGGACGGAGTCCTCAAAGTCCATGACGAGCCTGTGTGGTTCAGTAAGACGCAGGACCTTCACCTGCGGCAGGCCGGTGGATTTCACGCTCACGCGCGTGGACTTGAGGCGCGTCGTGAACGTTGCGCCCAGGATGCGGTGACCGAAATCCACTACCACCTCGCCTGGCCTGTCCGACGACGTGAACACCGAGTAAGTCGTCTCCCTGGCAAGGTCCACGACCACCCGCACGGTGTCCGGCGAGTGCTGGCTCGCCCGGATCTGACGCGCTATTGCGTGGGACACAGGCATTGGCGCGGGAGTGCCGACCAGGACAGCCCCGGGGAGGTCCACGACGATCCTCGGGGGATCGATGAGGATGGAGGTTTTGTACTTGAGCTTGCCTGTGCCTCTGATGACCGCCTCGGCACGGCCGTCCACCTCATGGAACTCCATCCCGGTCACACGCTGGGGGAACACAATAACGATTTCGTGGGGGTTCTCTTCAGGCTGGCTTATCGTGTATGCCGAGTCCTGGCAAAGGTCGATGACGAGCCGCACCACGCTGGGGTTGAACTGGGCGATCCTCACCTTGTCGATGATGCCGTCGCCGACCAGGACGGGCTCGGGGCGCGACGGGAGCACGGCTCCCTCGATGTCAACGACGAGTCGCGGCGGGTCTTTCAGGACGAAGGACCTCCAGGCAGCCCTTCCCGGGCCTGCCAGGGACACTGTGACCGTTCCTCGTCCTTCGACCTCGGCATAGTTCACCGCAAGGACGCGGGCCGGCCTTTCCTCGCCGCCGGTGGGCGTCGCCGCAGGCGCGCTCGCACGCGCACGCGCGGGGAACGCGACGAACCCTGCTACGACGAACCCTGCTACAAAGAGGATGACTGGGAGTAGCCAGGTTTTGCCGTGTCCTCCGGGTCTCAACTCTCTACCTCCAACCGTTCGACTGCTACCAGGTTCTCTTTCGACTTCGTTCAACAATTTCCTCTTCTGCTATGTGGATGCCTGCTCTGGACGTGCAAATCTCTGTGCGTACGCTGCGGTCCGTCGGCACGCTGCCTTCAACCCGCGTGCTGTCGCAGTGCACTGCGCCGGGCGCAAGCCGCGCCAGGCCACGTCGGGTCGTGGCAAACCGCGCCCTGCTTCGCCAGGACCCGCCTGGTTGCCCTCCGCGACGTCGCCTCGGTGCGACGCGCAGCCACGGCCCCGATGCCGGAATATCGAGTAGGTCGGCACAATATGATGTAGCGAACACGTACAGACACCGAAAACTGCCAGGAGGTGTGCGAGGCGATGATAGTCTACACAGTTCGACGGGGAGACACCCTGTGGGACATCTGCCAGCGATTTGGCGGCACCTTCGAGACGACGGTGAGGCTTAACAACCTTGCCCACCCGGATCACATTTATCCAGGGCTTGAGCTCACCATCGAGACGCCCGACACGGTTGGCAAGACGTTTTGCGTGGTGCAGAACGCCGAGACCTTGTGGGACATCGCTCAGCGATACAAGGTTGCCATCGAAGCTCTCGTCGCCCAAAACGGGCTCCGGCACCCGGACGAAATCTACCCCGGAAGGTTAATCATGGTCGCGGAGGGCCCAAAGCCTGACGAGCCAGATGAGCCCGACAAGCCCGAGAACAAGCAGCTAGAGGATGACGAACTCAAGGAAGCCAGGCCCTCGACGGAGTCCTGATGGTACCCTGTCAGACGCCAAGTGACATCCAGTCGGCAGGGAGCCCTGATGTGGGTCCGCGCACCCGCTCCGACGGATGACACACGGACGACGGCTGACATCGGGATGGAGGGACTCGTGGCGTTGACCGGCGTGAAACCCCTCTGCATCCCTTACTGCAACCGATCGCCAGGTGCATACGCGCACTCTGCATACATGTGCATATGCACTCTACGCTGTGTGCTTCTTCACTTCCCCTGGACGTGCCGGTAATATGATGTGTGAGGTGAGCAGGTTGGACGGGGGTTTCGAGCATACCGGCAGTCGCATCAGGAGACTTCGCCGCATGAGACGGATCACGCAGGAGGAGCTCGGAGAACTCACCGGTCTGCACGTCAGCTACATCGGACAGCTCGAACGGGGCCAGAGGACCCCGTCTATCAAGACCCTCGACGCAATCGCAAGAGCCCTACAGGTCGACCCGGCGCTTCTGGTGAAGTCTGTCGGGGACGACGAATCCCCTGTCGAAGACCTCCTGGCCCTCGTCGCCGGGGCATCGCCCGAGCAGGTCCAGCTCATCACCAGGATAGCCGAGACCGTGCTTTCGTCTGGCTACCGGGTCGAGAACCGGCGGAGAGATACCAAGGCGGAGCCCCCGTCAGACGCCCCGGACAAGTCGTCAAAGTGACCGGCACAAAGCAATCCCTGAGTGAGGGTTCGTCAGTTCCTCCCCGTTTGCCACCATGTGGTGGGTTGCCGGTGTTGAACTGTCTCTTTGAGTCACCGGCAACTCTCCCCAAGAGTTGGGAGCATCTCTGCACTCTCACGTAGCACCCATCCCGGGATGTCGACCGCATCATGGCCGCCCTGTTTCCGAGCTGACGCGGCGAGAGTCCTTAGCTTCGACTACCCACGCAACCTGCCAGGCTGGGCGGGAAGATGGACGCCAAATTGCCACCGTGCGCCGCCATCCTGGTCGATTTCCTGCCACCCCGAGCCTCTACCGTCCCGCTGCTGCCCCGCATGCCAGACGCATGCCAGAACAGCAACGCCTCACCAACATGGTGCGCGCCGGTGTTGCGATGATGGTTGCGGCATGCATATAATAAGCATCGCAACATTGTGCGGGAGGCGACTCCGGTGGACGGGAGGCCGATAGGGATATTTGATTCCGGCGTGGGAGGGCTCACCGTGGTGCGCGAGGTATGGCGCCGACTCCCGAACGAGCGTGTCCTGTACTTCGGCGACACTGCGAGGGTACCCTATGGCGGAAGGCCTGCCTTCGAGATCGAGGGCTTTGCGAGGCAGATCATCTCTTACCTTCAGAGGCGCGGGGCCAAGTTCGTCATCGTTGCATGTAACACGACCTCCGCCCTCGCTCTGGACACGGTCGAGCGTGAGTTCCACCTGCCGCTCGTGGGGATGTTGCGGCCCGGCGCCCGCGCTGCGGCGAGAGCGACGCGCACCGGCAGGATCGGCGTCATCGCGACCGAAGGGACGGCGCGCAGCGGCGCCTACGAGCGGGCGATAAAAGAGCTGATGCCCGGGGCGGAAGTGCTCTCCAAAGGGTGCCCGCTCCTGGTGCCGTTTATCGAAGACGGCCGAGCTCACTCGCCCGAAGCTATGGACGCTCTTCGGGACTACCTTGCCCCCCTCCTGGAGCGGGACATCGATACGCTCGTGCTCGGCTGCACTCACTACCCGTTCCTTGAGGACGAGATCAGGCGGGTCGTAGGCCCAGACGTCGCCATCGTAGACCCTGCTGGAGAGACTGTGGAAGTTGCTTCGGCGCTTCTTCATGACCTCGACCTTGCAAGCTCCGCCAGGACTGGACCTGACGAGTTCACGGTGAGCGGCGACCCTGCAGGATTTGCGAGCGTGGCGGAGAAACTACTGGGGAGCCGATTGCCGCGGGTAGCCAGGGTCGACCTGCAGGAGAGCCTGGCTTCACCCGGCTACCGCTATCGGGAGCAACGCCTTTAGGGCGCCGCCGCGGCGGATGTGACACGCTGGTAGCACGCTACCGGGTGGCGGCAAGTGCCAGGTGCCAGGTGCCAGTGCCGGGGGGCAGGTGGCAAGTGCCTGGTACCAGGGGCAGGCGCCAGGTGGTAGGTGCCTGGTGCTAGATGGCAATCGGCTGGGGCAGGGCCAGGACGCACGGGGCAGGGCGAAGGAAGGGTGAATGAGAAGGAAGGTTGAAGGAGGCGGTCGCGACGTGCCGAGGCAAGACGGCAGAGCCAACGATGAGATCCGTCCGGTCAAGATCACGAGGGGATACATGAAGTATGCTGAAGGCTCGGTGCTCATAGAGGTCGGCGACACGCGGGTCGTGTGCACGGCCACTCTTGAGGATCGGGTGCCGCAATTCCTGAAAGGGCAGGGCAAGGGCTGGGTCACTGCCGAATACGGGATGCTGCCCAGGGCCACCAGCGAGCGGAACCCGCGGGAGGCGACGAAGGGCAAGTCGGGCAGGACGTACGAGATCCAGAGGCTGATAGGGCGGGCGCTGCGGGCCGTCGTGGATCTCGAGGCCATCGGCGAGCGCACCGTGTGGATCGACTGCGACGTGATCCAGGCGGACGGCGGCACGCGTACCGCCGCCATCACCGGTTCCTTCGTTGCTCTCGTGGAGGCGCTTTCGCGTCTGTCGTCCGGCGGCAACGCCGCCTACGGCGAGGCCGGCACCGCCGAACCGCTGCCCGGCCCCCTCCCCGTGAGGGACTTCATCGCTGCCACAAGCGTCGGCATCGTCGACGGCGAGCTTGTGATGGACCTTTCCTTCGAGGAGGACTCCCGTGCGAGCGTCGACATGAACGTCGTGATGACGGGGGGCGGCAAGTTGGTGGAGATCCAGGGGACCGCCGAGGGCAGCCCGTTCTCCAGGGCGGACCTGGACAGGATGCTGAGGCTCGCCAGGGGCGGCATCGACAGGCTCATCGCCATCCAGCGAGAGGTCCTCGGCGACCTTGCGGCAAGGGTGGGCCGCTGACATGCCCCGGCTTGTGCTTGCCACGAAGAACCCCGGCAAGGTCGCGGAGATGCGCGACATCCTGCGGGCAAACGGGCTCGGCGCCCTGGAGGTGCTTTCGTGCGCGGATTTCCCCTGGCTTGGTGACGTCGAGGAGGACGGGGAAACGTTCGAGGAGAACGCGACGAAGAAGGCTCTCGCCGTGGCAAAGGCCACGGGCGAGGTGGCGCTCGCCGACGACTCCGGGCTTGAAGTCGACGCCCTTGGAGGCGCCCCGGGGGTGCGGTCGGCGAGGTTCGCGGGGGAGGCGCTCCCGCGCGGGGCCTCGCGCGACAGGGCCAACTACGAGAAGCTGCTCTCGCTCCTTGCAGGCGTGCCGGATCCGGAGCGGACCGCGCGCTTCCGGTGCGCTGTAGCCGTGGCGGCCCCCGGGGGTCGGGTGCAAACCGCCGAGGGCAGGTGCGAAGGCCGCATAATCTTCGCACCCCGGGGCTCTGGTGGATTCGGGTACGACCCCGTGTTCGTCCCCGATGGCTACGACGAGACTTTCGCGGAGCTTGGCGCCGGGGTGAAGAACGCTATCAGCCACAGAGCGAGAGCCCTGAGGGCGGCCATCCCGGTTATCCGAGACCTGCTCGGCCTGGACGCCGGGGAGATAGCCCGGCAGAAGTCCGGAGACAGGGGCTGAGGCCCGGCCCGGCTGCCATGGTGAGGCCCGATGGCGAGACGTTCGCCGCGAGACCCGGAGGTCGGGAGGCCCAGGAGGCCCGGCTTGCCTTTGACTTTCGGCGGTGTTTGCTGTAGAATGTGGACTTGAAAAGGGTATCACGCGTGTGTTGAATTCGGGGCGTAGCGCAGCTTGGTCAGCGCGCCTGCCTTGGGCGCAGGAGGTCGGAGGTTCAAATCCTCTCGCCCCGACCATCTTCCCTCGGCACTCCTTTCGCCACTCATCCCACGCATCCCCGGGTAAGCTTTATCCTTATATTCCTTCTTTTTGTGGTTAGTCACCAGACGGAAAGTTCGCTGAGCCGACCGGCAGGGGAAACCACTGGGGCGCAGAATTAACTATCGGGGGTGTTTCCTAATACTTGCACAGGAGGGGTGCTGATGTCTTCGCTCTCAGTGCGTTCCAGGAGGATTCTGGGCATCGGGATACTCGTGCTCGCCCTTTGGGCGATGTGTTTTCTGCCCGCGATGGCTGCGCCTTCCGCGAGCGGCCGCATCGTCATCCTGTACACCAACGACGTCCACGGGAGGCTTGAAGCCTTCAAGCCGTCCGGCGCGAACGAGCCCGTCGGCGGCATGATCAGGCTGGCAACTCTCGTGGATGACATCGTCGCAAAGGAGGGCAAGAACGTCCTCATCCTCAACGCCGGGGACTCCATTCACGGCACGAACATCGTGAACCTCTTCAACGGCAAGTCCATGGTCGAAGTCATGGAGGCTGTCGGCATCGAGGCAATGGCCGTGGGCAACCACGAGTTCAACTACGGCCAGCCGGTGCTGCTTGAGAACGCGGAGGAAGCTGACTTCCCGTTCCTGTCGGCTAACACTATCAGGGTAAACGATGGACGGGCGCTTCTTCCCGGGGTCCTCATCCTGACTTGCGACGGGGTCCGCGTTGGCATCTTCGGTCTGTCCCCGCTCGACACCTACACGTCCACCCATCCGAAGAACGTCGTGGGCCTTGAGTTTGTGGACCCCATCAGGGTGGCAAGTTGGATGGTGCCGTTCCTGCGTGAGCAGGAGAAGGTCGACCTCGTGATCGCTCTCACGCACATCGGATATGAAGACGACAAGAGGCTCGCCGCCGCAGTGCCGGGCATCGACGTTATCGTGGGCGGGCATAGCCACACGAGGCTTGAGAAGCCCGAAAAGGTTGGCAACACCATTATAGTCTCGGCTGGCGAGTACGCGAAGGACCTCGGAAGGCTCGACATCACCGTTGAGGATGGCAAAGTCACCGCATTCTCCGGCGAGCTTGTGCCCGTGGCTGCGGACGTACCCGACAACGCCAGGGTGGGAGGCATCGTCGCCACCTATAAGAAGCAACTCGAGGAAAAGCTCTCGGTGGTCGTGGGCGAGTCCCTGGTGACGCTCGACGGCGAGCGCGCGAACGTGCGCACGCGCGAGACCAACCTCGGCAACCTCATCGCCGACATGATGCGCGAGGCTGGGCAAGCTGACATTGCCCTCACGAACGGTGGCGGCATCCGGGCATCTATAGACAAGGGTCCCATCACCGTCGGTGAAATCTTCACGACGCTGCCGTTCGACAACACGCTCGTGGTGCTCGAGGTCAGTGGGGCCGACGTCAAGGCCGCATTGGAGCGGTCCGTGAGCGCTTACCCCAAGGAGCTTGGCGCGTTTCTGCAGGTCTCGGGCCTTAAGTTCGAGTTCGACCCGTCCAGGGCGGCGGGCGAGCGCGTGACTGCCGTGACGATCGGAGGTGCTCCCCTCGATCCGAACAAGCTCTATAAGGTCGCTACCAACGACTTCATGGCTGCCGGCGGAGACGGCTACGACATGCTGAAAGGCGCGAAGGTGGTGTTCTCCTCCGGCGAACTCCTGCGCGACGTGATGGCTGGCTACGTGAGGACCGCCGGCAAGGTCGCGCCGGAGGTCGAGGGAAGGATCGTCGTCAAGTAGCGTGCGCAGGTAAGGCTGTGCGCAAGTGACGCACGGATTTAGAGAAGACCAGGTCCAGGTCCCCAGCCCCGACCTCGACCGAAAGCCAGGTTAGGGCCGGGGCTGGGGCTGAGGATGCCCGGAAGTTACGCTGGTTGTTACGAATCGGCGCGGGCTGGGTTTTGCCGGGGGGTCCCGATTGAGGACGTGCCTGTGCCCCATTCCCAGGTCCGTCCTGGCGCAAGGGGCGGAGTCGGCGGCTCTCGGAGTAGTCCCCCATGCCGGCCTGCGGCCGCCACCATCGCAGGATGAAAATGGCAACCATCGGGTGTTTTCAAAAGTGGTTGCCCACGGCATGGGACCCGTCCGCAGGTGGTCGTGCTTACCTGCAAGTGGGGGTCGAAGTGCAACACCGGCAGTGCCAGGTAGACAAGCAGAGTGGAAGTGACTCTGAACCTGCGTTTGAGGCTGTGGTGCTTGCCGCACGACAGGAGAGGGGAGAGGCGGAGCGACATGGGCGATGAGGTCCGGAGGCTGTTCCCCGAGGGGTTTCTGTGGGGCGCCGCGACATCGTCCCACCAGGTCGAGGGCAACAACGTGAACAACGACTGGTGGGACTGGGAGCAGTTGCCTGGCAAGGTCGCACACGGCGATAAGTCGGGCGACGCGTGTGACCAGTACAACAGGTACCGGCAGGACTTCGCGATGGCGCGCGACCTCGGGCACAACGCCCACCGGCTGTCGCTGGAGTGGAGCAGGATAGAGCCGGCCGAGGGCCGCTTCGACCGGGGCGCCATCGAGCATTACCGCGACGTCCTGGGCACGTTGAAGTCTTTCGGCATGGCGACCATGGTGACCCTACACCACTTCACGAACCCCAGGTGGCTCGCGGCGAAGGGTGGCTGGTTGCGTCCGGAGGTCGTGGGGCTATTCGAGAGGTATTCCCGCCACGTGGCCGAGCAGCTGGGAGATCTCGTGGACTTCTGGGTCACCATCAACGAGCCGATGGTGTACGCCACGCACGGCTTTCTATTCGGCCTGTGGCCGCCTGAGAAGAAGTCCATCATGCTTGCGTTTCGCGCGGCGAAGAACCTTGCGAAAGCCCACAGCCGTGCATACCATGCCATCCATGAGGTGCTCGGGGCACGGGGCCGGCGCCCCATGGTGGGCATCGCCAAAAACATGATGGTCTTCGACCCGAAGAACCCCGCAAGCAGGCTCGACAGGATGGTTGCAGAGAAGCTCGACCGCATATTCAACAGGGCCTTCCTGGACGTCCTGGCCACCGGGGTCATGGCGTTTCCTGTGGTATTGCGGGAGACCGACCCGAAGGTCGCGAAAACCCAGGACTTCATTGGCGTCAACTACTACTCGCGCACCCTGGCCGCGTTTTGCTTGCGAAAGCCTCAGATGCTCTTCATGGACGTGTCGGTGAAGGAGGATGCGGAGAAGAACAGCCTCGGGTGGGAGGTGTACCCGGAGGGCATATACCGCATCCTCATGAGCGTGAAGGAGTATGGGCTTCCCGTGTATATCACCGAGAACGGGATCGCGACTACCGATGACAGCCAGCGGGAGCGCTTTATCGTCTCGCACCTTCGCGAGGTGGCCCGGGCCATCGCCGACGGGGTGGACGTGCGCGGGTACTTCCACTGGTCGCTCATAGACAACTTTGAGTGGAAAGAGGGGTTTACGCCAAGGTTCGGGCTTGTGGCAGTGGACTACAAGACCCAGGCGAGGACGATCCGCCCGAGCGCAAGGCTCTATTCCGAGATTATACGGACTGGCCTCTTGCCGCAGGACGGCCTCGCAGCAACCGGCGAGGTGGCGGAACCTCGCTCCTAAGTGAGGGTGCAGAAATGCTCCCGACTTTTGGGAGGGGTTGCCGGTGATTGCACGAGGGGTGTCAAAATCCGGCCACTGGCTAGACGGGCCGGATTTTGTCAAGGCGCCCCGCTTGGGGCGCCGTCCCCGAG
>JACIXY010000039.1 GCA_014360195.1 Bacillota bacterium | reverse complement strand
GGTCGTCATGAACTGCCCTTACTATCTGGCGCTTTATCAGGGCGCGGTTGATACCGCTGAGCGCCTGGGGGTAAAGCTGATCTGGCTCAATGCCGACAACATCGTCGCGCGACAGATCGCCGACATGGAGGACCTCATCACGAAGAAAGTTGATGGCATAATCGTGAACCCGGTTACTCCGACCGCCCTCGAGTCGGCCGTCAAGAAGGCGCTTGCCGCAAAGATCCCGATAATCTGCGCCGACAGGGAACTCGCGGAGGGTCATGTCGGGTACGTGGGCATCGATCAGTGGAAAGCCGGGGAGCTGGCGGGCGAGCTCATCGGCAAGACCCTGAACGGGAAGGGCAAAGTCGTTGAAATCGCGGGTGATCCGGGCGATTCTGCAGGTAAGGGTCGCGGCGGCGGAATGCATGCCGTGCTTTCGAAGAAGTACCCTGGCATAAAGATCGTCGGTCCCTACATTGCTCACTACAATACCGCCGAAGGCATGGCGAGGATGGAAGAAGCGCTTGCTGCTCACCCGGACGTAAACCTCGTCTACGCGCATAACGACGCCATGGCCCTCGGCGCCCTGAAGACCCTCCGGGCTGCCGGAAGGAAAGACGTTTATGTCGTGGGCATTGACGGTCAGCGTCAGGCGTACGAAGAGATCATGAAGGGTGGTCAGTACATCGGAACGGTCATCAACAACTCGTACGAGATAGCAACTAAAGCGGTAGAGATGATGGTGGACCACCTTGACGGTAAGCCCCATCCTCCCCGGATCATCACCGGCACGATTCTGGTGACCAAGGAGAACGTTCACCAGTACTACAATCCTGACAGTATCTTCTAAGAAGGCCTCGGAAGCCGGTGCGGCACTGTCTTGCGACAGTGTCGCACCGGCCTGCAACCGGATTACATCGGTCTTTGGGCCGGATGAAACGGAGTCGGAACCATGGAGCGCTGGCAAGCAGTAAGAGGGCAAGTTCAGCAGGACGAGCGGGGGCGCATCAGCAGGCGGGCCCACGTGCTCTGGGACACATACAAACTCTATATCGTGTTCGCCATGCTCGTTGGCATATCGGGGATCATGTCACCGCAGTTCTTCTCGGTGGAGAACGTGATGAACCTGTTACTCAGGTCGAGTTTCGTGGGGCTGGTTAGCCTGGGGATGACGTTCGTGATCCTCACCGGCGGGATTGACCTCTCGGTGGGCGCCGTCTTCGCCCTGGCCGGAGTTCTGCTCGCCACCTTTCAGCACGGTTATCTATTCAGGTTCATGCCCGAGCTAACAGCAGGTTTCGAGCAATCCGGTGAGCTGGCGCCGATAATGCCGTTCGCGCTCACGCTCCTTCTCACAGTCAGTGTGGGTGCTCTACTGGGGTTCCTCAACGGGATTCTCGTAACGAAGGCCAAGATGCCGCCATTTGTGGTCACGCTAGGAACAATGGTTGCGATTCGAGGTCTTGCGTTCACCTATACGGCGGGGTTTCCGATCCCGGGTGTAACCCGCGAGGTCCAGTGGATGGGAGCAGGCCAGATAGGTGCGCTGCCGGTGCCCGTCCTCATCTGGGGCGTTGCGTCGGTTATATGCATATTCGTCCTCAGCCGCTCAGTTTTCGGAAAGAAAGTATATGCCGTGGGCGGCAACGAGCGGGCTTCCTGGCTCTCGGGGATAGACAGCGATCGCATCAAGATCACGGTGTACACCATAAGTGGGGTCCTGGCGGCGCTTGCAGGGATACTGATGCTCGGCAGGATGGGTGCGGCCGAGCCTCGGGAGGGCGCTGGAATGGAAGCCGACGCCATCGCGGCGGCGATCATCGGAGGAACGGCGCTGAGCGGGGGCCGGGGCAGCGTCGTGGGGACGATCATAGGTGCGCTTATCCTCGGGCTTATTTCGAATTTCCTTAACCTCATGGAAGTGCCGCCGTACCCCCAACAGGTGGCGAAGGGACTCATAATCATCGCTGCTGTGCTGATGCAAGGTACTGCTCGAAAACATTGAGAGCGGCCTCGTCTTGGTGGTGATTGCGTTGGCTGACGAATTCGTGCTACGTATGGAGCACGTGTCAAAATCATTTCCTGGTGTAAGGGCTTTACACGACGTTTCGCTTTCAGTACGCCGGGGCGAGATTCATTGCCTGGTGGGTCAGAATGGCGCGGGGAAGTCAACCCTTATGAAGATCCTGGGTGGGGCTTACCGCATGGATGCGGGGGACATCATTCTTGACGGGGAGAAGGTGTTCTTTCCAAATCCCCACGCGGCCCTGAAGGCAGGCATATCCGTCCTGTACCAGGAGCTGGCATTAAACCCATGTCTTAGTGCCGCAGAGAACATTTTCCTAGGGCGGGAGATCAAGACCCCATTCGGCGTAGTAAACGTCCGAAGACAGCAGCAGGAAGCGGAACGTCTGATCAAACCCTTCGGAGTCGAAATAGATGTTGCACTGCCGGTGGAGCAGCTCAGCGTTGCTCAGCAGCAGATCGTTGCTATCGGCAAGGCTCTTTCTTTCAAGGCCAAGGTAATTGTGCTGGATGAGCCGTCTGCCGTGCTGACAGTGGAGGAGCTTGGCAGGCTGTTTAACATAATGCGGGGGCTTCGTGAGGATGGGGTCGGCATCATATACATTTCACACCGGCTCGAGGAGATCTTCGAGATTGGCGATCGTGTTACCGTTCTCAGGGACGGCGAAGTCGTTGGCACGTTCGACGTATCGACCGTGAACGAGTCTGACCTCGTCCGGATGATGACCGGGAGAGAGGTAGTCAAGACAGGTAGCCGGTCTCGTGTAGAGACAGGCGAACCCGTTCTTGAAGTTGAGAACCTCTCGCGTCGACGGGTGCTCCGGGATGTCAGTTTCCGATTGCACGCTGGGGAGATTGTGGGAGTATTCGGGCTTGTAGGAGCCGGCAGGACTGAGCTTGCCCACGCGCTAATCGGCGCGGACAGGCCCGATTCCGGGCGAATCCTCCTTGATGGCAAGGAAGTTATGCCTTCCTCGCCGCAGCACGCGCTGAAGCTTGGAATCGGCCTGGTCCCCGAGGACAGAAAGAGACATGGGCTTGTGCTGGGCATGAACGTCGCCGACAACTCGACTCTTGCAATCTGGGACAGGCTCGCACGGCTGGGAATTGTTGATAGGCGGTCTCTCCTCGCGAGCGCCCGGGAGTCCGTGGACGAACTGCGGATCAAGACCCCTTCTCTTTCGGCACTTGTCGAGAACCTGAGCGGGGGGAATCAGCAGAAAGTTGTGCTTGCCAAGTGGCTCGCCACAGCTTGCAAGGTGCTGATCCTCGACGAACCGACGCGAGGGGTTGACGTAGGAGCAAAGGCGGAGATCCACGAGTTGATCAGGGCCATAGCTAGCAGAGGTAAGGCGCTCATTGTGATCTCGTCGGAGCTGCCTGAGATAATGTCGGTGAGTGACAGGCTTCTCGTCATGCGCAAGGGCAGAATCGTAGGCGAGTTCCTGCCTGCGCAGACCACGCAGGAGGACGTGCTTGCGTGCGCGATGGGGGTGAAGGTGGCGTGAACGGAGCAAAGGGCGAGCCGGTTGCCGCCGCGTCTGCCTCTGGCATCAGGCTGCGCGGGTCGAACACATGGATCAATGGGCTGAGGCGCAATAGCGTATATCTTGTGTTCATACTCCTGGTAATAATCAGCGCCCAGGTATCGCCGGCCTTCCTAACATGGACCAACATCGCCAACCTCCTTCGCCAGGCGAGCTACATCGGGCTTGTGAGCGTGGGAATGACATTTGTGATCATCTCCGGCGGCATCGACCTTTCGGTGGGCTCGACGGTTGCGGTGTCAGGAGTGTTGCTCGCGTACTTGTTTCACTGGGGCGGCTACAAAGGCTACGTAGTCACGCTGTCACCGGCGATGCCAACGCCGCTCATCGTTCTCTCCACGCTTGCGGCGGGCGCCCTTGTAGGTCTCTTGAACGGGGTTCTCATCGCGAAGGCTCGGATTCCAGCCTTTGTCGCGACCCTTGCGACCATGGTATCGGTGAGGGGTGTCGCTTACATGCTCGCCGGCGGGAGGACGATTTTCGGCCTCGGCGAATCGCTCTCGGTGCTTGGATTCGGGAACATCGGTCCCCTTCCGGTTCCGGTTGTCATATGGCTCGGCTGCGTCCTGGTATCGGGGTTCATTCTAAAACGAACTGTCTTTGGACGCTGGGTCTACGCGGTTGGTGGGGATGAGGATTCTGCGAGGCTGTCAGGGATTAACTGCGATCGTCATAAGGTCCTCATGTATGTGGTGGCCGGCGTGTTCGCAGCGCTTGCAGGCATGCTCATGGCCTGCCGAATCGACCAGGGGGAGCCAAGGCAGGGAGAACTCTTCGAACTGGACGCCATCGCCGCTGTGGTCATCGGGGGCACCAGCCTCTCGGGAGGTCGGGGCGGCGTAGGCGGCACTGCGATCGGAGTGCTGATTCTCACCCTGATTACAAACGTACTGAATCTCGTCGGAGTTCATCCTTTCCCACAGCAAATCGTGAAAGGGATAATCATCCTTGGCGGCGTATTCTTACAGCGCTGGCTCGCCTCGCGGAACTAGCCCTGCCAGGAGGGGTCCGTGGGCGTGCAGACTTTGTGTCCGGCGGTGCGCAGATAGTGAGTGACCTCGAGCACATTCGCGACCTTGTGCGGGTGGCAAAGCTGTACTACGAGAAGGACCTGTCTGAACAGGAAATTGCCCGCTTTATTGGGACGTCGCGTTCCAGCGTCTCCCGGATGTTGACGGAAGCCAAGCGTAGAGGCATCGTAAGGATATCGTTCGCCAGGGAAAACCGGGCGAGTTCCGCGACCGAGAGCGAGTTGCAGAGGACCTTCAAGCTCAAAGATGTCGTGACCGTTCCCGCAATTGGGGACGGATCGGAGGGGAGGCTGAAGGAGCGTCTTGGGGCCGCTGCGGCGGCGTATGTTTCCGAAATACTTCGACCCGGACAGATGCTGGGCATATCCTGGGGGACTACCTTGTTTGAGGTGGCATTGAAGCTGCGGCCACACAGGATACCAGGGATCTGCGTGGTGCAACTCAACGGGAGCGTGGGGCAAGGGAGGGTTTCGTATCTGGGGGCGCAGGTGCTTGAGATCATTGCGGCTAAACTCGGTGCTCAGGCGTTTTCGTTTCCTGCTCCAGCCATCGTAGGGGATCCGGCTTTCGGTGAAGCGCTCATGAAGGAACCTTCGATTGCTGAGGCTCTCGAGGCCGCAAGGGGATGTGACGTAGCCATATTCACTGTGGGAGTAGTGGACCCGTCATGTGTGCTGGTTGAGGCAGGCTATCTCACGGCCGACGATATGAAGGACTTGCGGGCCCGGGGTGCGGTGGGGGACATATGTTCCCGGTTCTTCGACGGTCAGGGAAGGATCTGTGATCCGGATCTCGACAGGCGCACCCTCGGATTGTGTCTTTCTGATCTCGCGTCGATTCCCGTCAAGATTCTCGTCGCCGGGGGGCGAAAGAAAACAGCCGGAGTGCTTGGTGCCCTGCGCGCCGGCTACGCCGATGTTCTCATAACCGATGAAACCACAGCTTGTGAGATTACGAATCTGGCGAGAGGCGTAGTTCCGTCTTACGCTGATACAGCTGATACATGCGTGGCTGTGACGCCGGGCAACGGGTCGCCTTCTGGTGGTGGGGTTCGGCTGTGAGCATTGTAGATGATGATGCGCTCTGTGCGAGGATCGCCAGGCTTTACTACGAAGATGGCCTCACTCAGGCAGAGATCGCCCGGATGCTGGGGATATCCCGGCCTGTGGTGTCAAGGTGCATATCCAGAGCTCGGGCAAAGGGTATCGTCCGTGTCGAGGTGTTCGACCCGGAGGAGGACTGCAAAGAGAGAGCGGAGGTCATCAGGCAGGTATTCGGGCTCAGGAACGTACTGGTTGTTCCACATTTCGGGTACGACGAGGAGCAGGCCAAGCAGGCCGTAAGCTCCGTTGCAGCGTCCTACCTCGATACTATTGTCCGCGACGGCAGCGCGATAGCAGTCTCCTGGGGCACAACTATGTTTGAAGTGGCCAGGCGCCTGGTCCCACGAAAGGTGTCTGGGGTAAGGGTCGTGCAATTGAACGGGAATGCGAGGTCAAGCCGAACCCATGAAAACGCTACGACCATATTGATGAACTTCGCCCGGGCGTACTCCGCGGAGTCGTATTCATTACCAGTTCCCGCTGTCACCCGCAGCAAAGCTCTGTCTGCCCAATTGCTCGCTGACCCAACAATCAGCTTCACCATTGGCTTAGCAAGGCAGGCAGACATAGCTGTTTTCAGTATTGGTTTTCCCGATGCACGTTCGATCTTGGTGGAGGCTGGCTATGTCACGGTCCAGGAAATTGCCGAGCTCGTTGCGCGCGGAGCGGTAGGCGACGTGTGCTCCAGGTATTTCGGTATCAACGGGGAGGTTATCGATCCCGACCTTGACGCGCGGACGATAGGCATTAGCCTTGACGATTTGCGGAATAAGGAACACTCTATTGGCGTTGCTGCCGGCGCGCACAAGGCGAGAGGGATCGTCGGCGCGGCCAGAGGCGGCTATGTCAACACCCTCATCATAGATGAACTCGCGGCCCTTGAGATGATGCGCCTCGTCTGAGAGCGTCTGAGAGCCGCGCAAACTCTGCCTTCCCATGCTGGCATAAGGTATTGCCGGTGCCGCAAAGCCGTCCGCCCTGTACAAGCTTCTGATGGTCTTACTGCCGCTCTGGTATTGGACGTTGCGAACCGCTGCTGTTTCACAAGACGCTGGTCAACTTCCTGCAGCTGGTCCCGCACTCCGGAGGTGACGCCGCGGGCGGTGCGGTGAGACTCCAAATTCCTGTCGCCCATCGAAAAGGCGTCTCGAAAAAAGTCCCCAGGAATCGTACTCCTGTTGAAGGATTTTGGGGCCGAGCGGCGAATACGTGACATGGAGCACAGATGTGCTCGATAAGGCACAGATGTGCGCTCAAGTGGGTCCAGGGGTGTCACCCAGCTTGCTAGGGCTCACCTGGCGCCTGTGAGTATGCTGTGGAGGCCATCTCTGCGTATACTAAGCGCCGCTCGCTGGCAGTCGCACGGGATGAGGCTGTCGTCAAGCCTCTCGGGAACGCGATGCGGAACGCGATAGCTGGAAGTGAAGATATGCACGCGACTGCTAACCGCAAAGACGTCGAACTCCTTGTGGAGATCGCTCGCATGTACTACGAATATGGCCTCGGCCAGCAAGAGATCGCCGAGAGGGTCGGCCTGTCGCGCAGCCGCATCTCCAGGATGCTGACCAGGGCGAGAGAGGCAGGCATTGTGCAGGTCACCATAGTGGATCCGTTTAGAGAGGAGTCCTTGCTCGCCCAGGAGCTCCAGGCGAGGTACGGGCTGAAGAGGGCTATTGTGTGCCCCGTTCCCAGGTCAAGCCGGGAGCCCCTGGCGTGGCATCTTGCGCAAGCTGCGGCCAGACTCCTGAGAGAGATAGTCCGGGATGGCGCTATCATCGGCGTGTGTGGCGGCACGACGATGCTGGAGGTGGCGCGGGCGCTTCGGCCGCTGAAGCGGAAAAACGTGAGCGTTGTCCAGCTCGAAGGGACGTTATCCGGGAAGGGCGAAGCGCTCATCCACGGCAACGAGATAGCTCTTCTGTTCTCAAGAGCGTTCGCGGCCACGCCCTTTTTCCTGAGCGTGCCTGCCATTGTTGAGCACGAACAAGTGAAGGAGGCTCTTTTGAGCGACCGTAATGTGGCCAGGGTGCTTGATATGGGCAAGGCGGCTAACATCGCGGCCTTCTCGATCGGGCGCCCCGACAGGTCTTCCCTGCTCGTCCAGGCCGGTTATTTCTCGCCTGAGGAAATGGATTCACTCGTAGCCGCAGGGGCCGTTGGAGACCTTTGCTCGCGGTTCTTCGCAGAGGACGGGTCCATCTGCGATGAGTCGCTGAACAGAAGAACGATCGGACTGGAACTTCAGGACTTCATGCACAAGGATTTCTCGGTGGCAGTGGCAGGCGGTCCACAAAAAGTTGCAGGAATAAGAGGGGCCCTGCGTGGCCGGTTCGCCAACGTGCTTGTCACCGACGAGGCGACGGCAAGGCAGCTGCTGGATCTGGAGTGCTCTCTGGACCAAGGTCAAGCCAGGTCGCCGGCCGGAGATGAGGCGGGGGCTCGCGTCGAAGCTCGGGCGCAAACACAAACACAGGTAATTGACACACCTGGCGCAGGTCGGCGTGCCGGAGCAACCCACAGCCAGGCTGGCCCGGTCGCCGGAGAGCCGGTCGCCGGAGACGCACCTGCTGGAAGGGCAAGGTGAGATCAGGATGGCGCTTGATACGGACCTTCAGTCGATTCAAGAAGCAAGAGACGCAGTGCGTCGCGCCGCCGAGGCCCGCGCGAAGCTGGCGTCCCTCACTCAGGAGCAGGTAGATCGCATCGTCGCGAAGATGGCTGAGGCGGGGCGCGCAAATGCCCGTGCCCTTGCAAAGATGGCCGTCGAAGAGACGGGTTTTGGAGTGTACGAAGACAAGATCACGAAGAACCTCTTTGCCTCCGAACGCGTGTATGAGGCCATTCGCGATCTCAAGACGGTCGGCATCATCCGGTGCGACCCGTCGCGCCGACTCGCCGAGATAGCAGAGCCGGTAGGCCTGATCGTAGCTCTGGTTCCGTCCACCAACCCAACGTCAACGGTAATATACAAGAGCCTCATAAGCTTGAAGGCCCGTAATCCCATCGTGTTCAGCCCGCATCCTTCGGCGCGCAGGTGCAGTTGCCAGGCGGCGCAGGTGATGGCCGACGCAGCTGCCGCCGCCGGAGCGCCCAGGGGGGCGATCCAGTGCCTCGTCCACCCGACCAAGCAGGCCACCGACGAACTCATGCACCATCCTGACACAGCCCTCATACTCGCTACGGGCGGGTCGGCGATGGTGAAAGCGGCATACAGCGCCGGCAAGCCTGCGTACGGCGTCGGCCCCGGTAATGTGCCAGCGTTTATCGAGCGCACAGCCGACATAAAGAAGGCCGTATCAGACATCTTCGCCAGCAAGACCTTCGACAATGGCACGATCTGTGCGTCCGAACAGGCAATAGTGACAGAATCGGTCATCGAAAGCCAGGTCGTGGAGGAAGTCAGAGCCCAAGGCGGGTACTTCCTGACCGATGCGGAGGCGGCGGCGCTTTCGAAGATTGTGGTGACGTCGGGGGGCAACATCAACCCGTCCATTGTGGGAAGAAGCGCGGAAACCATCGCCAGAATGGCCGGGATTTCCGTACCGGACGGGACGCGCGTCCTGGTGGCCCGCCTTGCAGGGGTCGGGCCAGAGTATCCACTTTCAAGGGAAAAGCTCAGTCCCATACTGGCTTTCTATGTCGAGCCTGACTGGCTGGCGGCCTGCGAACGGTGCATTGAGCTCCTGAACTTCGGCGGGATCGGCCACAGCCTGGTCATCCACTCGCGAAATCCGGCTGTCATCAGGGAGTTTGCCATGAAAAAGCCGGTTTTCAGGATACTGGTCAACACGCCCTCCTCGCAGGGGGCCATCGGTGCGACCACTGGTCTCGACCCGGCGCTGACGCTCGGTTGTGGCACCTGGGGCGGGAGCATCACCGCCGACAACGTCGGCCCGCTGCACCTCGTCAACGTGAAGCGCGTGGCGTTCGGCCTGGGTTCCGACGATGTTGAGCGGCTTTACATGGAGGTGGCGGGAGGTGCCGTCGGAGTGAGCGCGAGCTGCAAGCCTCCTGGCACGCCCAGGAGCTCCGAGGTAGCCGTCCCCACCATAATCGGTCCGGCGGCTGCTGTTGATAGGCCGGTCATGACTCCGCTGCCCGTGGGGAGCAGGAGCCAGGGGAGGAACTTCGTGGGAGTGGTTCAGTCCGGTGCGGCGGGCGCAGCGGGCGCGGCAGGCGCGACGGGTGTGACGACCGCCGGGCAAACGGTCAGGTCTGATCGAGAGCGAAGGGAGCAGGGAAGGCAGAACGCTGCGCAGAGCTTGATTTCCAACCGGCGGGCCCACCAGACCAGGCTTGTTACGGATGAGGACATACGGGCAGTCGTCGACAGGTTCCTTTCTGGATTCGATCGTAGCAGAGGCAACTGAGGCGGCGCAGGTGGGCGACCGCAAGGTGGCATAACGTGCGGGCCGATACCTGGCATGAGCAAGGTTAAGGTTGCAGTGGAAATGCACCCGAAAACGCACATTGTGATAGGGAGGCAGGACCGGTGGTTCAGGACGCACTGGGGATGGTAGAGACCAAAGGCCTTGTAGGAGCGATCGAGGCAGCGGACGCCATGGTCAAGGCGGCAAACGTGGTGCTCATCGGCAAGGAGTATATTGGCGGCGGCTATGTCACGGTTATGGTCCGGGGCGATGTCGGGGCGGTGAAGGCCGCAACCGACGCAGGGGCTGCAGCCGCTGCGAGGGTTGGGGAGCTTGTGAGCGTGCACGTTATCCCAAGACCTCATACAGATGTTGACAGGATCCTGCCGAAAGCATAAGGCCGGACTCATAAGGCTGGATTATTCGGGCTCGTGATCCCCCACACCGAGCCGAATGCCGTGCGCACTTTCGAAGGATATGGCCAGTACTCGGGGATATGGCCCGCACTCAAAGGGCGCCGGCTGGAGGGGTTAGCTGAGTAAGAGTTTAGAAGTGCTCCCGACTCTTGGGAGGGGTTGCCGGTGATTGCACGAGGGGTGTCAAAATCGGGCCACTGGCCCGATGGGCCCGATTTTGGCGAAGCGCGCCCCGCTTGGGGCGCCGTGCCCGAGTGCAACACCGGCAGCCCGACACCCGCTAGAAAACCAGGAAGGATTGCTGAGCCCGCACTTAGCTAGCCAGGAGGGCCTGGTACTACTGATGCATGGCAGGGGCAGGTAGAGATGGACGCAAGCTCGCTTGAGAACCTCATAGCAAAATGCGTGAGAGAGCTCGAAACAAAGGGCCTTGTAGTTCCGGAGGTCAGGCCGACCTGTTTGCCTCCGTCCCCTGACGCAAACGCCGGCCGATCTCGGGGCCAAGGAGGCGGCACCCCGGAGGAGCAGTCAGGCGGGCTGATGGTGCCGGTGGGCGTTTCCAACCGACACGTGCACTTATGTGCGCGGGACTTCGAGGCGCTGTTCGGGGCCGAGGGCGCCAGGGGTGGGCTTACGAAGTTACGTGACCTTTCGCAGCCCGGGCAGTTTGTTGCAAAGGAGCTTGTGTCCCTTGTAGGCCCGAAGGGGGGCATATACGGCGTCAGAGTGTTAGGGCCGTTGCGGTCGAAGACCCAGGTCGAGGTGAGCCGCACGGACGGATTCACCCTGGGCATCTCGCCGCCCGTGCGTGACTCGGGGGATCTCGATGGCTCCGCTCCCATCACCCTCATAGGGCCAGCCGGAGCCGTGAGCCTGAAGGAGGGCGCCATCATTGCGACCCGTCACATTCATATGAGGCCACAGGAGGCATCTTCGTGGGGGCTTCGGGATGGCGACCGCGTGGAGGTGGAGGTTGTGGGGGCGCGAGGTCTCGTGTTCCGTGAGGTGCTCGTCAGGGTAAGCGATAACTTTCGGCTTGAGATGCACGTAGATACCGACGAAGCTAACGCGGCGCTCTTGCGAAACGGCGACATGGTAAAGGTCGTCGGAAAGAGCCCGGCGTCAAGGTAACGGCAAGGTGGCGGCGGCGAGCCGCCAGGCGGTAGTAACGACTGGTAGCCCCGGAGTGGGGGTGGAGGGATAATCCCTGTGGGTCTAGCGATAGGTCTCGTGGAGTTTGCCAACGTGACCAGAGGAATAGAGGGAACGGACGCCATGGTCAAAGCGGCCGATGTTGAGCTTCTGCTTGCGCGGCCCACATGCCCGGGAAAGTTCACGACCCTTGTCTCCGGAGACGTAGGCGCCGTGAAAAGCTCGGTTGCGGCAGGGACCGCAATCGGCGCTGATGCCGTGGTGGACGAGTTCGTCTTGCCCAACGTGCATCCAGGGGTATTCCCAGCCATAACTGCTACGTCCGACATACGGGAGGTCAAGGCACTAGGCGTCATCGAGACCTTCACGGTTGCGTCCGCGATAGTTGCTGCCGACGCGGCGCTCAAAGCTGCGGCGGTTGAGGCCATTGAGCTTCGGCTCGCCATCGGGCTCGGCGGCAAGTGCTTTGTGACTCTCACGGGAGATGTGGGCGCGGTGCAGGCGGCCGTAGCCGCAGGTAGCGCTGACGCAAGTGCGAGGGGGCTTCTGGTCTCCCGCGTAGTGATCCCGTCACCCGCGAAGGAGCTTGTTGCGGCTCTCTTGTGAGATGGGGGTGCTGCAGTGCGTGCGGTCGTCACCGAGGCTGAACTGAAAAGGCTTGCGCCAGCCTCGCGGGTACTGGTGCCGCGTGGTGCCATTGTAACTCCTGCAGCCAGAGACTACGCCAGGGATCATGGGATCGTGCTGGTCGAGATGGCTGGCGAGGGCGTCGTCGGGGCTTCACCCCGCAGGAACGTAGGAGATGCGAGCACTTTCGCCATAGACTCAAGCATTCTATCCTGTGCTGGTGGACGTTCTCCCGGTGCGGAAGGCCGTCTCCTGGTACGCGGCGGCCGTTCTCAGGCCGAAATGCACGTGCAGGAACTGGAAATGGACGTGCAGGAACTCATGGAGAGGATAGCCCAGGCTGCCATCGCGGATCTGGGACCCCATGCCACCAGAGAAATCCTCGTTAAGGTGATAGCTACTGTATTGACTCGTCTAGGTTACGCAGTTGGGGTGTCAAGCCTTACACCTCAGGACTAGCGAAAGGGGGTGAACCCGAGTGGCCATGGAAGCGCTGGGAATGATTGAAACTAGAGGGCTTGTCGCGATGATAGAGGCTGCCGATGCTATGGTTAAGGCGGCCAATGTGAGGCTCGTGGGCTGGGAGAAGATCGGCGGCGGGTATGTGACCGTCCTGGTGAGAGGAGAGGTCGCAGCGTGCAAGTCGGCCTGCGAGGCCGGTGCAGCGGCGGCGGCGAAGATCGGCGAGGTCGTGTCGGTGCACGTCATTCCGAGACCGCACTTCGACCTCGAGGGCAAGCTGCCCATTTCCCTGCCGGAAACGAAAAAGGAGAAGGGCCAGTAGGCCCTGCTTACCACCGGGACCGGGCGCGGCGGCAACGGTGGCCGGGACTAGGCGGCGGCAGCGTTGCGGGCACGTGAAATGCGGCTTTCGCGACGGCGCCATGCGCCACGAAGCCCTGCGCGATGACGGTCGCCGACTCGGCGGCGGTGCGGCGGAGGTGCGGCCGCGCCCTGGTAACGGTGAGGGTATGTGAGCCCACACGAGTGTACCCCGGTTGAACGAGGAGGGGGATCTCCTTGATCGCGTGCAGAGTGGTGGGCACCGTGGTTTGCACGAGAAAGGACGAAAAGCTGGTAGGCTCGAAACTTCAGATCGTAGAGCCCATATCCCTGGCTGACCAGTCTCCCGATGGGAAGCCCCTGGTGGCGATTGACACCGTCGGCGCGGGCGAGGGCGAGATTGTGCTCGTTGTAAGCGGAAGCTCAGCCCGCCAGACGTCAAGGACCCAGAACACGCCAGTTGACGCGGTTATAATGGCGATTGTGGACTCTATCGAGATGAATGGCAAGTTGGTCTACCGAAAGAGCTGATATACTTGCAGGCTGGCTCCGCTTGCGAAGTTGCGTGGGTAGGCGGGCGGGGTAAGCGCGGTAAGCGCAGGTCCTTCAGGTGGTGGAAGGATGGCGGCTGCGGCGGTAACGGACATCATACAAGCCATAAGATATGCGGGCGTCGTAGGAGCGGGCGGGGCAGGGTTCCCAACGCATGTCAAGCTTTCCGCGACCGTGGATACGGTGATCGCGAACGGTGCCGAATGTGAGCCTTTACTCGAGGCAGATCAGGCGGTGATGATGCTCGAGCCTGCGAAAGTGCTGGCCGGGCTCAAGATCGCCATGAAGGCCACGGGGGCTACCCGAGGCTATGTGGCCATCAAGAAGAAGCACGAGAGCGCGCTACGTGTTATGACTGAGCTTACCCAGAACGAAGACGGAATCGACGTGTTCGCCCTCGACGATGTGTACCCCATCGGCGATGAGCACGTGCTGGTTCACGAAGTAACCGGCCGATACGTCCCCGAAGGCGGCTTGCCTCTCGAGGCAGGCGTCGTGGTGAGTAACGTGGCTACCCTGGCGAACGTTGCTGATGCAGTCCAGGGACGCCCGGTGACCTCGCGCTATGTCACTGTTGCCGGAGCGGTTGCCCGGCCGGTCACCGCAAGGTTTCCAATAGGCACTTCGGTAGCTGACGTAATTGCTTTCGCGGGTGGGCCGCAAGCCGAGCGCTACAGGGTCATAATGGGCGGGCCGGTCATGGGGAAGCTCGCGCCCGACACGTCAGCCGTGGTGACGAAGGTGACGGGTGGAATTATCGTGCTTCACGCGGACCATCCCCTGGTAAGGATGCGCGAGAGCGACATTGGGACCATCATCAGGCAGGCGAAGGCCGCGTGCTGCCAGTGTATGAGCTGTACGGAAACATGCCCGCGCCACCTTCTTGGACACAGGATAGCTCCCCATCTCATCATGCGCGCGATGAGCATGGGACCAGGGGCGCCGCCTGATACGATCGCCAGCGCATGGTTGTGTTCCGAATGTGCAGTATGTGCTACGGTCGGCTGCCCTTCAGGGCTTTCGCCGGTCAGGGTAAACCAGGCCCTCAAACAGTCCATGGCCAGGAAAGGCATGAGGAACCCGTACCACGAGAGCAAGATCGCGGCACACCCGCTCCGGGCAGCGAGGCGAGTGCCCTCGTCGAGGATGGTGACGAGGGCAGGCATTGCCTCCTATGTGACGCGCCTTGGGGATGGTTCTGCCGAAGCCGATGAAACTGCCCACCACAGCCTACATACCCAATCCTCGCCTGTCACGTTCCTGCCCGAGAGAGTGAGCATCCCGTTGCTTCAGCACGCGGGAGCTCCCGCAGTGCCGTGTGTCAAAGCGGGGGATGAGGTCCGTGAAGGAGATCCCATTGCCGAAATCCCGGCGGGGAAACTGGGAGCAAGACTCCATGCGAGCATTTCGGGGACCGTCACCGACGTTGGCGAGGCTATAACGATCGTAGCCGGGAGGCGCAAACGATGAGGATAGTGATCGGCAGCGACCACGGGGGATTTGACCTGAAAGAAGATATCAAGGCCTACCTGGCTGAGCTGGGCCATGAATGCGTGGATTATGGCACATACAGCAAGGAGCCTGTGGACTACCCCGACTTCGCCTTTCTAGTGGCTGAGGCGGTGGCGAGGGGGCTTTTCGAGCGCGGCATCATCGTGGACGGAGCGGGCGTTGGCTCCGCCATGGCGGCGAACAAGGTGCCAGGCGTGAGATGCGCTCCCTGCCAGGATATATACACAGCCAGGAACAGCCGTGAACACAATGACGCTAACGTTCTTGCCCTGGGCGACAGGGTCATAGGTAAGGGCGTAGCAAGAGAGATCGTGAAGGTTTGGCTTACGACGGAGTTCGCAGGGGGAAGGCATCTCCGCCGTGTGGACAAGATCATGGAAATAGAGCGGAGATTCCTCTCGAGGGGCGAGTAAGGACGAGTAAGCAGGAGCGGGCGCGAGTAGCCGAGCGAGTGGCTGAGCAAGTGAGTGAGTGAGTGAGCGAGCGAGTGCAAGTGAATAAGTGACGTTCCGAATCCAAACTCGCGCGACGCGCGAGGAGAGCGCCGTCGGCAGGCGGCATCGCCGCGAGGCTAGTGTGAGGTGAGCGCTCTGTTCATCGCAAGAGTAGTCGGGAAGATAGTTGCTACCCGCAAGGACGAGAAACTGGAAGGTGTCAAGCTGCTCATCATTGAGCCGCTGAAGCGGGACGGCACCCCGTGTGGCAAGCCACTCGTTGCTGTAGACAGCGTTGGGGCGGGCGCAGGGGAGATAGTGCATGCGGTGAAAGGGAGAGAGGCGTCATTTCCGCTTCCAAGGTCAGGCGCTCCAGTTGACGTGGCGATCGTCGGAATAGTGGACCGCGTGTACCCGGATGCTGGTGAACCCAGGTCCTGCTGGTAGGGAGGAGTCGCTGGCTGCTGGGCGCTGGGCGAGGCGGCAGGACATAGCCTCCTGGTTGAGCTGGTCCGGGTGGCTGAGGCGGTTGAGGTGGGGCTGTGGTAATCGGCAGGGTAGTCGGGTCGGTTGTGGCGACCCAGAAGAACGAAAGTTTTGTCGGGTCCAAGATGCTTCTCGTGCAGCCTCTGGACCTCGACGGAAATGATTACGGTCAAGAGATCCTGGCCATCGATACACAAGACGCGGGCCCCGGCGATATCGTTCTGGTCGTGAGCGAAGGCAATTCCGCCCGGCAGGCGATGGGGAAGAGCGACGCGCCTGTGGACTCGGTCATCATCGGGGTTGTTGACACCATTCGCGTATCGCGGCATGGCGAAGGGAGGTAGGCTGTATCCTGCTTGGGTACACGGCACCGGCTGAGCGGGATGCGGTAGGCTCGTATGGGAATTGACGAATTGATCGAGAGGGTCACCGACGACGTGATAGCTGAGATGAGAAGACGGGGCGAGATCCCACAGGTAGCAGCAAAGCCGTTGGCAGTGTCATCGAGTTGCGCCGTCTCGTCCGCTTCTGGGCCGGCTTGTGGGCCGCCAGGTAGCCCGAGAGTGCTGTTGATCCTGACAGGCGACAGCGCGTCGCTTGAGAACGCGCTGGTCCAGTTGGGGAGAATCGGCGACCGTGGGCTATCCGTCGCGTGCCTCATATCGAACGAAGCGAGAGAATCATGCGGCGAGAGCGCCATAACTGGGGCATTGGGCCGGGTGTCTTTCGTGGAAGAGCACGATGCTGTCGCTTCGGCTGTGTGTGCCGACATCGTGGTGATCCCGGCGCTTTCTCTGCATGTGGCAGCGCGGGCGGCCTTGCTTACGGGAGGCGACGCAGTCACAAGGGCCATCGTTGCGGCGCTTCTGGAAGGCAAGCGAGTCTATGCTGCTGCCGATTCCACACTGTCCGCTGCGGCGGCTGGCGGAGATGCCGCCGGGCGGGGTGGGCACAACTTCCCCCTGCGCAGGCAGGTGGAAGAGTACCTCAAGAAACTGCGAGAATACGGCGTTATTGTGGTCGATGCCAGGGATCTTGGGCGCGAGCTGGAGCGCGGGCTTCGCATAATCGGGTTTGGGCATGCAGGTTCCTCAGCAGGTTCGACTGGTACTCATGGCCCTCACAGCGTGGAGACGTTGGCATCGCATCGTGCGGAAGGCGGCAGGTCCACGTTTGCCGGTATCGAAAGCCCTCAACCCAAAGTCTCTGCTGATGCTGGAGCTGGGTCCGGGGCTGGGGCTGGCAGCGCGAGCTCGACATGCTCAAGACTTTTCGGCGAGTGCTCGGCATGCGGCAAGTGCGTCCAGGAAAACCCTGACGGCACGGCCAGGATAGTCGAGGCGGGCGCATCCCGGATCGGCGCCGCGCCCGGCATCGGCGCAATCGCAACCGATGTGGCCGCCATGATAGATCACACGTTGTTGAAGCCAGATGCCACGAGAGACCAGATCGTCAAACTGTGCGAGGAGGCGAAGCAATACGGGTTTGCATCGGTGTGTGTGAACCCCGCCAATGTGAGCCTCGCTGCCAGCCTTCTAAAGGGCACACCGGTCAAGGTGTGCACTGTTATAGGCTTCCCGCTGGGGGCAACGACCCCGACCGCTAAGGCCATAGAAACACGCGATGCCATAGCCAATGGTGCCACCGAAGTGGACATGGTCATCAACGTGGGGGCGCTCAAGTCTGGCGACTATGACCTTGTCAAGCGCGACATCGAAGCTGTGGTGGAGGCAGCTCGTGGCAAGGCGATTGTCAAGGTCATCCTCGAGACAGCGCTCTTGACAGACGAGGAAAAGGTGAAGGCATGTCTGCTTGCGAAAATGGCCGGCGCGGACTTTGTGAAGACTTCGACGGGCTTCGGCCCTGGCGGCGCGACCGTCGAAGACGTCAGGCTCATGCGTAAAGTGGTTGGCACCGACATGGGGGTGAAGGCATCCGGCGGCATCAGAAACCTCGAATCCGCGCGCAAAATGATAGAGGCAGGTGCCTCACGCATTGGCGCCAGCGCTAGCGTGGCCATTGTCAAAGGACAATAACATGAGCAGGGGAGGAGGCGCTCCCCCCTGCTCGTTATCGCAAGCGGTTACGAGACTTGCCCAGAGATACGGGCACCTATCGCTCCGTGTTACTGCTGGAGTCCAGTGGTCGTGAACCCGGCCTGCTGCCCGACGTTCTGCTGCGCCGGCAGGTTGCTGGGCAGGTTATACGCGCCGGTGGTCGTGCCGCCGAGATTGGCGCCAAGCCCGGCCCTGAAGCCCGCTCTCACGTTGATCGCGGTCTGCTCGACGAGCGATCTCTCGGCCGCCTCGATCATCCTCTTGACCATGTGGCCGCCGACCGCACCACACTGGGCGGACGGAATGTTGCCCCAGTAACCACCAACAATCTGGTTGACGGGGAAGTTGATCTCGTTCGCGATCTCATACTTCCACTGGTCCAGGGCATTGCCTGCTTCAACCACGAGAGCGCGGTTCCTCTTCTGTCCGCGTGCCATTTCTGTCTCACCTCACTTTCCTTTTCTGCTGGTAGTGTTGCCTTAGGGCAAGACTGTATGTTAGCGAATGTGTGGCACAGTTGCACATGATGTTCCATCCTCCGTGCAAACCCGCACTCTGTCTTGACCTGCGCGAACACGGGAAAACGACAGCATCGGGGAGGACCGACGGGGATTCGTGGAGAAATATCACCGGCAGCATATGTCCAGCCGAGACGCAGCAATTGCTCCACAAGGAGGTAGTATCACCATAGTGCGATTGCTTTTACAGATGTTTTGGTCTTTCTTCAAAATCGGCGCATTCACGTTCGGCGGC
The DNA here is from genome assembly GCA_014360195.1 of Bacillota bacterium. Taxonomy (GTDB): domain Bacteria; phylum Bacillota; class SHA-98; order UBA4971; family UBA4971; genus UBA6256. Next base: position 4,981 of record JACIXY010000039.1, on the reverse strand, counting down.
GGTTACGCGATGGTTCCCCTGATACAAAAGGAGGTTGTGGATACAAGGAAGTGGGTGGCGGGCGAGGAGTTCATCGACATGCTCGGCCTGGCGCAGACGGCGCCAGGGCCTGTCGCGGTGAATACTTCTGTTTTCGTAGGCTACAAGAAAGCCAGGTTCGCCGGCGCCGTTGCGGCGGTTGTCGGGGCGACCCTCCCATCCTTCCTCGTCATCCTCGCCGTAGCCATTTTCTTTTCCGAGATCAGGCATCTTCCGGCTGCAGAGGCCGCGTTCGCAGGCGTGCGACCTGCGGTCGTAGCGCTGGTGGCAGGCGCGGCATACAAGATCGGCAGGACCGCGATTCGCGATCTTCGTGGTGTCGCCATCGGGGTGGTTGCGCTTGTCGCCATCACGGTCTTCGATATCCACCCGATCCCGGTGATCGTGGGATCGGCGACCATCGGGTATTTTGTATTCCGAAGAGACTTCAAGGCGGGCGTGAAGCCAGAGCCTCAAGCCTCTCAGAACTGCGGGAGCCTGCCCGATGCCGACCCTGGTCTTAACCCCAGTTCCAATCCTGATGCGGTTTGCCCCGGACGAGGCAGATCCATCCTGGAGACATCGGGCAGTGGAAGCTCTTCGGCCGCCGGAGGCCCTTCGCGCGTCGAAAACGTTGACGTTGAAGACCAGGGACGTTGAAGACCAGTATAAGGTGGTTGATAGGCAGTGATGGTGCTAACACTGTTCTTAACCTTCGCGAAGATCGGCCTTTTCACGTTCGGCGGCGGTTATGCCATGATACCCCTCATCCAGAAGGAGATCATCGAAGCTCACGCGTGGCTCACGATGAAAGAGTTTGTGGACATAATCGCCGTAGCGGAGATGACTCCGGGGCCGGTTGCCGTCAACTCGGCCACGTTTGTCGGCTACAAGCTGGCGGGGGTGCCCGGAGCTGCCGCAGCAACGGGCGGGGTAATACTCCCATCGTTTGTGATCATTGTTGCCTTCGCCACGCTCTTTCTAAGGTATAAGGACGCCCCCGCCGTGAAAGCAGTGTTCAAGGGTCTCCGTCCGGCGGTCACAGCGCTCATAGCCGCTGCGGCCATTTCGCTGGTGAGGGCCTCTTTCGTGGACATCGCCGGACCAATCATCGCCGTCGCTGTGCTTGTCGGCATGCTCAGGTTCGACCTGCACCCCATTCTCGCGATCGTGCTGGCGGCTGTGGTGGGAGTGGTGCTTTACTAAGTTGCTTTACTAAGCTCATTTTCCGCAGTAGAAACATCTTCCCAGCTAAAGGGCGCAATGGTCGCGTGCCGCAAAACAGTTGGAGGACCCCGGCAACAGGCCTTTTAGCAGGTCATTGCTCGATTTTGGCCGCGCTCCTAATGCGGAAAATGGGCTAAGTGTAGCGCTATAAGTTTGCGCCACTTCGCCTGACGGTGTGGAGATTGCCGGTGTTTGCACGACGGGGCGCCTGGAATCCGGCTAGCCTGTGCGCCAAATTCGAACGAGGCGCGCCGCAAGCCCTTCCCGGAGTGGAACACCGGCAGCCCCGGACAGGGCTTGCGCGCTGAAAAGCAGCGTCTTCCGGTCAGATGCCAAGAGCCCCGCGATTTGGCGGCGTTGAGACGCATAGTGATCTAATGTGACGCGGCGCGATGTGATGCGATGCGATGGGATGGAATGGGGTGCGAGACGAGGCGAGACGAGGCGAAGCGAGGCAAGGCAAGGCAATGCAGGCCAGGCCAGGCCAAGCCAGGCCAAGCCAAGCCAGGCGAGGGAGGAATGGCGATTGAAATACCAGGGGCAGAGTATCGCCAGGGCTGACGAAGTCCGCGATGTCGGTGATGCCGCGAACAACACCGGTGGGGTCCTTATGTCTGGAAACCAGGCTATCGCGCGCGGCGCGTTCGAGGCGGCCGTGGGCGTCGCATGTGCGTACCCTGGCACTCCCAGCACCGAGATCCTGGAGCACATGCGGGCTTTTGAAGGCATCTACGTCGAGTGGTCCCCCAACGAGAAGGTGGCGTTCGAGGTCGCCCTGGGCGCAGCCATAGCCGGCGTGAGGGCGCTAGCCGCCATGAAGCACGTGGGCCTCAACGTTGCGGCCGACCCGCTTTTCACGGCGGCATACACAGGGGTGAACGCAGGCCTCGTCATCGTGTCCGCCGACGATCCAGGCATGCACAGCTCCCAGAACGAGCAGGATAACAGGCATTACGCGAGGTTTGCGAAGATCCCCATGCTCGAGCCCTCCGACTCGCAAGAGGCCAAGGACTTCGTCGGGCTCGCTCTTGACATCAGCGAAAGGTTTGATACGCCTGTCATGCTCCGGACCACCACGCGCATATCCCATTCGTCGGGGATCGTGGTCCTGGGTTCACCCCGGGCGCCGCGCAGACTTCCCTATAAGAAGAATCCCCCGAAATATGTGATGGTGCCCGGTAACGCGAGGCTGCGTCACATCGAGGTGGAGGCCCGGCTGAAAGCTCTTGCCGAGTTCGCCGAGGGCTTCGCGCACAATACGATCGAATGGAACAGCACTCGTGTGGGGATCATTGCCAGCGGGGTTAGCTACCAGTACACCAAGGAGGTCCTTGGAAAGAATGCGTCCTATCTCAAGCTGGCGATGACGAACCCCATTCCTGAGGGGGTTATACGCAGGTTCGCGGCACAGGTCGACCGCCTGTACGTCATCGAGGAGCTCGACCCCTTCCTTGAAGAGCAGCTCCGCGCCATGGGGCTGAACGTCGTCGGGAAGAGGCTCTTGCCGGTGACCGGCGAGCTTGCACCTGAGATCATCCGCAGGGCGATGATTGAGGAAGGCGTTCTCAGCGACGCCGGTGCGGGGGCCCAGGTCGCGCTCGTCCCCCCGAACGAGAACCCCAACGCCCGGGCCAGGAGCCATGAGACAGGCGATGCCATCGCGGTGCCCGCGCGTCCTCCCGTCATGTGCCCCGGGTGCCCTCATCGGGGCGCATTCTACGTCCTGAGGAAGCTCAAGACCGTGGCCACCGGAGACATCGGTTGCTATACCCTGGGCGTCGCTCCGCCCCTTTCGGCCCTGGATACCACGATATGCATGGGGGCCAGCATAGGCAATGCCATTGGATTCGCTGTGGCGGCCACCATAGATCAGGGACCACAGACGTGCGCTGTCGAAACCGCGTCTAAAGCCGCTGGAGCGCCGGCAATTGCGGCTGCCGCTGTTCCACGAAAGCCCGTTGCAGTCATCGGCGATTCAACGTTTGTGCATTCGGGTGTTACAGGGCTTATCGACGCCGTTTACAACCAGGTGTCCATCCTCGTCCTTATCCTCGACAACGGCACCACGGCCATGACAGGCCACCAGAACCACCCGGCGACCGGCGTGACGCTCCGGGGGACGGCCACGCACAGGTTGAGCCTGGAGGACCTTGCCCGGGCGTGCGGGGTCGAGTATGTCGCTGTCGTGGACCCGTACGATCTTGCTGCAACGGAGCGGGCGCTCCGCCAGGCTGCGGACGCGCCGGGGCCAGCGGTGGTCATAGCGAGGCGGTCGTGCGTGCTTCTCCCGGGCGCGAGGCCACAGGACATATACACCATCCTGGAAGATCGGTGCACGGCGTGCAAGCTTTGCCTCAGCCTGGGTTGCCCCGCCATCGAGGTTCGCGACGGACGGCCCGTGATAATCAGGGACTCGTGCGCAGGGTGCGGCGTCTGCGCCCAGATCTGCAGGTATGACGCAATCGCGCAACACAAGGCGGGTGAGCACCATGAGTGAGGCGAGCAAGCCGATCGGCGTTCGTAGCGTCCTGATAGTTGGCGTGGGTGGGCAGGGCATTCTGCTCGCCAGCAGGCTCCTGGCAAGCGCCGCAATCGCAGCTGGCTTTGACGTCAAGATCTCCGAGGTCCACGGAATGGCACAGCGGGGCGGGAGCGTGGTAACACATGTAAGGTTGGGGACGAAGGTGCACTCACCCCTCGTCGAGATGGGCGCAGCCGATTTCATAGTAGCGTTCGAGAAGCTGGAGGCTTTGAGGTGGCTTTCGTACGCAAGGCCTGGGGCGACCGTCATCGTGAACGACCTGGAGATTCCCCCGCTTTCCGTTATCCTCGGGGCGGAGCGGTATCCCACGGGCATAACCCGCAGGCTTGCTGCCCGAGACCGGCGGGTCGTCCTGGTGAACGCTCAGGAAATGGCGCAGTCGGCCGGGAACGCCAGGTGCGCCAACACCGCCATCATGGGGGTGCTTGCCCGGTGCCTGGGCCCTGGGATCGCTGATGAGCACTGGCGAGCCGCCATGGGTGACATAGCGCCCCGCGGGACCGCCGAGGTCAATTGGCAGGCGTTTTCCCTGGGGTATACATATGACAGCTATGGATAAGATAGCCAACTCCGAACTTGACGAGTGTGCTGCTAAGTGTGCGGCTATATGAATGCGTAATCAGGCGCGTCGTGCCGTGCAGTCGGCCGAGGGTTGAAGGTTTATAGCTGACCAAGTTCGAGACCGCAGCAACGGCTCTGCGCATGCCGTGGCTGCCCGGACGCTATGCCGTCGAGCGCGTAAGCATCCTGCAGGTTCGAGCTTGGGCACCTATAGGTTCGATGCTGGGTGTTCACAGGCGCGCATGCGCCCGCCGGAGGCCGGGGTAGGGATGATCCCTGCAGGACCAGCTTGCGAGCAGACCTGGTCCTATGGGGACCAGCCCGGCGCAAGATCTGGTCCTCCGGGAACCACCCCTGCCGCCCTCCTTCGCCAAGACCGGGCAAGGTGGAACGCCCGGGACCAGATCTGGCGTGAAGATGGTCCTCTGAGGACCAGCCTGGCACCATGTCCTGGTCCTGTCGTGACCAGGGCGCCTTGACCGCCGCCGGGGGTGGTGCACCAGGGACCAGGTTGCCCGCGAGGTTGATCCCCTGGGGACCACCCACACGCAAATCCTGGTCCTCTGGGGACCACCTGGCTAGGGGCATCTGGGAGAATGGTTACGCGAGGACCAGGTTGCGGGCGAAGTTGAT